>CAZJFH010000029.1:0-56174 GCA_964545205.1 uncultured Rhodospirillaceae bacterium | reverse complement strand
ATCCTGGGCCGGGCGCAGACCGGCCTCAACGCCTTCTTCTGAGGGCGCGCGGCGACGTCCCGCGCCGGGCCGCGCCAGCGCGCGCGCCCGGCGCGGCCGTTTCGCCGGCCGCGGGGGGCTCGCCTATCCGGCGGGCGTGCACATCTCCGCCGGTTCGCGGTCCGCGACGCGGGCGGGCGCCGGCAGCGCCAGCCGCACCAGAGTGCCGATGCCCTTTTCGCTGATGATCTCGAACCTGCCCCCGTGCATCTCGACCAGGGTCTTGGTCAGGGGCAGGCCGAGCCCGACGCCCTCGAAGCGCCGGCCCAGGTCGTCGCTCACCTGGCGGAACGGCTGGAGCGCCGTCGCGAGCTCCTGCGGGGTCATGCCGATGCCGGTGTCGAGGACCTCGATCCAGATTTCCTCCGTCTCGCGACGCAGCCTGACCGTCACGCAGTCGCCGGCGTGCGAGAACTTCACCGCGTTGCCGATCACGTTGAGGGCCGCCTGCTTGATCCGCAGCTTGTCGACCGTGGCCCAAACAGGCCCGCACTGCTGGAACGAGATCGCCACGCCGCCCTGTTTCGCGCGGCCGGACACGAGGCGCAACGCCGATTCGATCACCTCGACGAGGTCGACGGTCTCCGGAAACAGTTCCATGCGTCCGGCCTCGATGCGCGAGATGTCGAGGATGTCGTTGATCAGTCCGAGAAGGTGCGCGCCGGCGGCGTTGATGTCCCTGGCGTATTCCGAGTATTTCGGGTTTCCCAGCGGGCCGAACACCTGATTGCACATGATGTCGGAAAATCCGACGATCGCGTTCAGCGGCGTCCGCAGCTCGTGCGACATGTTCGCGATGAAACGGCTCTTGGCGTGGCTGGCCTCCTCGGCCGCCTGCTGGAGATTGCGGAGTTTCGTCACGTCCAGCTTTATGGCCACGAAATTGACGACGGCGCCGTCGTCGCCGGTGACCGGCGATATGACCGCCTCCTCGACGAACGCGTTGCCGAACTTGTCGAGGTTGACGAGTTCGCCGGACCAGTTCCGTCCGGCGCGCAGCGTCCGCCACATCTCCTGATAGGTCGACGCCGGCACCTGACCGGATTTCAGGATCCGCGGAGTCTGCCCGATCGCTTCCTCCGGCCGGTAGCCGGTCGTCTTCGAAAACGCCGGATTGACGTACTCGATGACCGTGTTCGGATCGGTGATGACGACGGAAACCGGGCTCTGCTCGACGGCGCGGTGCAGTTTCTGCAGCCTGGTGTCGGTCGCGCGCAGCTCGGCGGTCAGCGCGTAAAGGTCCGAGACGTCGACGTAGACGCCGACCGTGCCGCAACATGGCAGCCGCCGCTCGGTGACGCGCAGCCAGTTGCCGGCTCCGAATTCGACTTCGTCGCGGCCGCCCGCCTCGCGATGCGTCTCGGCCCGCCGCTCGAGCCACCGCTCGGTGTCCTGGATGCCGGCGGAATCGGCAATCACCGTCATCAGGTTGAGGAACTCCGTGCCGGGCCGGATCTCGCTGGTGATCAGGTCTCGGCGCGGCCCGGCCGCCACGCTGCAAAGTTCGACGAAACGGCGGTTCCAGATCGTGAGCCGGTCACGGTGGTCCCACAACGCGAAGCCCTCGTCGATGTTGTCGAGGGCCTGTTCCAGCAGTCCCTCGGCGCGACTGACGCGCAGACGATACCGCACGATCAGCGCCAAGGCCGAGGCGGCGGCCAGGATCACCGCCGCCAGGATCAGCCCCGAACGCAACGCCGCCGCGTCGGCCTCGCGTTCGAGCCGCAGCGTGAACGTCGCGTCGGCCCGATCGAGATCGTCGATCACCCGGGTGAGCAGGCGGATCCACGTCTCGCTGGTCATGGTCGGCGGCATGCCGAGCGAGCGCGGCTGCTCCACCTGGGCGCGCATGCGCTCGATCTCCGCCGCGCGATGGGCCGGAAGCGCGGCGGCCACGCCCATCTGGATCTCGTGCGGCGCGAACGCGTCGAGGGCGCGGCGCAAAAAGCGCTGGCTTTCGTGCAGTCCCGACCAGACGCTGCGCTGCCGCTCCACCAGTCCGCCGCTCTCGAACGCCCAGGCGCCGACGGCGCGCTCCTGTCCCAGCGCCTCCTTGAGCTGCCGCAGGATCGACAGCGACATGATCCAGCGATCGGCCTCGCCGGCCGAGCGCGTCGGCGCGGACAGCCGGAACACCACCCCGATCAGGTCGGAGTAGCGGGTGATGGCGTCGGCCTCGGTGATGCTGCGGGCGTCGACCGCCTGGCGAAGGTCCGCCAGTCCGGCGAGAAATTCGTCGGAATCGCGCGTGGACGCGGCGGTGATGTCGGGAAACCGGCCGAGCAACGCGTCGGTGTCGTTCCGGGCGGCGATCAATTCGGACGAGGGCTGCGGCGCCATGTGGGCGAGCTGCTGCGCGGTGCGGCCGCGCTCGCGCTGCATGGCGTGGATCAGCTTTCCGGCGAAGGTGAAGGTCCGGACCGCCTCGCGCCCCGCGATGCTCTCCCGCAGCGCTCCCCAGTTCTCCACGCCGATGTAGACGGCGAAGATCAGCAACAGCGCCAGCGGCAGCCTCGCCATGGCGCGGAGCACGACGGCGCCGGTCAACATCGTGCGAGGCCCGGCGATGCGCATCGCGCCGAGCTCCGGGAATACTGCGAAGCGACCCGCTGTTTCCTCATCGACGTCCGCCCGCGGCTGCTCGAGTTGCTGCCGAGCCCGGCCTTGACGCCACCACACCTCGGCCAGGGCTGCGACATTTCGCCGCAACCGTAGCTTATGGTGATGTATTTCGCAACATCGCCGCGCCATCATCAAACCTTCGTGGGGCAATCCCGGTAAATTTCGTCGAAAATCCTCGCTAATGTTCGCCGTAAAAGGCCTGCACTTATTTTGCGACACGCTGCCCGGCGAGGGCGCTCCCAGTCCGCGGCGATGCACAATTTCTGAATTGAGTATCAATTGAGGAATATGTTCTTGCTGCGACAATGTGTCGCGCCGCATAAGCTCCGCACCAAATAATTGTGAAATAAAGCTGGCGAAGCCGCCGCCCGGCGGTCTGCCGATCATCGGATCGCGCCGGAATTCTTGGGAGAGGACATCGACGATCATGCCGATCATGGCCAATATCGCGATCAGCCGCAGAATATTGATCGCCATCGCCTTTCCCACGCTGGGCCTGCTTTGGCTGTCGGCGGCCACCATGCACGAGGCCTGGAGCCAGCGCGAAGAGGCCTCGGCGATCAGATCGCTCGCATCGTATGCGACCGTGATCAGCGATCTCGTGCATCAACTCCAGATCGAGCGCGGCAGCACGGCTCTGTTCATCGGCTCCGGCGGAACCTCCTACGGCGCCAGGCTCCGCGATCAGAGGGGGCGCACGGACGCGGCGTCGGCGGCCTTCGCGGCGGCGGGCGGGAACATCGGCGGGCTGCGCGACAAGATCGGTCCGGCGCAAGCCGCGCTCGACGCCCTGGCGGAGACGCGCCGCGGCGTCGACGCGCTGCGCCTGGGGGCGGGCGATGCCGCGAGCACCTACACGGCCGCGATCGATCGTCTGCTCGGCATCGTCAACGCGATCGCGAACAGCAGCAGCAACGCCCGCATCTCGGTGCTGGCGAACGCGTATCTGGACCTTCTGCACGGCAAGGAGCGGGCGGGGCGTGAACGGGCGATCGCCAGCGCCGGCTTCGCGGCGGATCGGTTCGACACCGCAAGGATGCGCCAGCTTCTCGCCCAGGCCGCCGAACAGGACGTGTACTTCCGCCGCGTCGGCGAAACCGCACCCGCCGCCGTGCGCGATCGCCTTGCGGCGGGACTTGCCGTCAGCGCCGACGAGATCGAGCGCTACCGCAAGGCGGCCGTCGACAGCGGCCGGCAAGGGGCGGGCGCCGGGATGGATGCCGCGGCCTGGTTCGAGGTGGCGACCGCGCGCATCGAGCGGCTGAAGGAAGCGGAGGACGCCGCCGCGGCACTGCTGCGCGACGCGGCCGACGCCCTCGCCCGGGACGCCGAAGGGCGGCTGCTGTGGACCTCCGCCCTGGTCCTGATCCTGGTGGGCGCCTCGCTGGTGCTGTCGATGGCGATCGTCCGGAGCATCGTCAGGCCGCTGGCCGGCCTCACGGCATGCATGGGCCGGCTGGCCGGCGGCGACACCTCGGTGTCGATCGAGGGCATCGCGTGGAAGGACGAAGTCGGACAGATGTCGCGCGCCGTCGAGGTGTTCCGGGAAAACCGCATTCAGGCGGATCGGATCGCCGAGGAGCAGCGGCTGGCCGAGGAGGAGAAGGAACGCCGCCGGCACACCGTCGAGCGCCTGATCTCGGATTTCGACGCGCAGATGCGATCGATGGTCGAAGGCCTGTCCGGGGCTTGCTCCGAACTCCATGAGACCGCCGAAAGCCTGTCGTCGACCGCCGAGACCGGCAGCGAGCAGTCCACGGTCGCCGCCGCCGCCGCCGAGCAGGCCTCGGCCAACGTGCAGACCGTCGCCACGGCCGCGGAGGAACTGACCGCGTCGATCACCGAGATCTCGCGTCAGGTCCAGGAGGCCGCCGGCATCAGCAACGATGCCGTGAGCGAGGCCACGGCGGCCCAGGAAGTCGTGCAGGGGCTGGCGACCGACTCGCAGAAGGTCGGCGACATCGTCGGGCTGATCAACGACATCGCCTCGCAGACCAACCTCCTGGCCTTGAACGCGACCATCGAGGCGGCGCGCGCGGGCGAGGCCGGCAAGGGATTCGCGGTGGTCGCGAACGAGGTCAAGGCGCTGGCGAACCAGACCGCGAAGGCGACGGGCGAGATCGCTCAGCAGATCAACGGCATCCAGGCGACGACCCAGGAGGTGAGCAGGGTGATCGTGGCGATCTCGGACGTCATCTCCCGGATCAGCCAGATTTCCAACGGCATCGCCGCGGCGGTCGAGGAGCAAGGCGCCGCGACCCAGGAGATCGCACGAAACGTGCAGCAGGCGGCCTCCGGAACAATGGAGGTGACCCGGAGCATGGCCGTCGTCCGCGAGGCCTCGGCCACCACCGGAGCGGCATCGGGCCGGCTGCTGACGGCCTCCGGCGGGCTGGCCTCGCAGTCGGAGCAGCTCCGGGCCAACGTGCAGGTGTTCCTCGACGGCGTCCGCACCGCCTGAGCGACGGGCTCAGAGCGTGGCGATCAGGAATCCGGCCAGCGCGACGGCCGCGGCGACGGCGGCGGCCATCCCGCTCCGGCCCAGGGCGCCCTGGCGGTGCAGGGCGACGGCGACGGCCACGATGGCGGCGGCGGCGACGGCGATTCCGATCTGCGAGTCGTTCATCCCGCCCTTATACCCGACCCGCGGAGGTTGCCAAGCCCGCGCCGACTATTGCTTTGGTCTGCCTCCCCTGTAACGCCTCCAGCAATAGAGGACGCATATTTAAAACCGGACGCGACTTCGCGGAGAATGGCGCCGCACCCGAACGGAGGCGCCCGTGGGCATCGCCGCCGACCACCGAACCGAGAAGCTGCGCCGGATGCTTGGCCATCTGGTCGCCGAGAACACCGCGTTGCGCAGCCGCTGCCGGCAGCTCGAATACGAGCTCGACCGCCGGCTGGCCGCCGAACGGCGCCTGGCCGAGGACTGCCGGCTCGCCGAGACCGCCAGCCGCGCCAAAACCCGGTTCCTCGCCACCGCCAGCCACGACCTGCGCCAGCCGTTCCAGGCGATGCGGCTGCTCTACGACGTGCTGCTGCAGCGGCTCGATTCCCGCGACGGCAGCATGGCGCTGGTGCGCAAGCTGGGCGAGGCGATGACCAGCAGCCACCGCCTGCTCGACAACCTGCTGGACTTCTCGACCCTGGAATCCGGCGGCATGGTCGCGCGCGTCGGCGAATTCGCGATCGGCGACGTGCTGGAGCGCATCGAGGTCGAGGCGGCCACCCAGGCGGCGGCGAAGGGCCTCGAGCTGCGGCTGCGAACCAGCGGTTGGGCCGTGCGCAGCGACCCCGTCCTGCTCGAGCGCATGCTGCGCAACCTGGTCAGCAACGCCATCCGCTACACCGATCGCGGCGGCATCCTGATCGGCTGCCGGCCGTGCGGCCGCGACCTGCTGATCGGCGTCTGGGACACCGGCCGCGGCATTCCCGCCGACAAGCTCGATCTGGTCTTCGACGACTACAATCGCCTCGATGCCGATCACGAGGGCGTCGGCCTGGGCCTGGCCATCGTGCTCGGGCTCGGCCGGCTGCTCGGCCACGAGGTGATGGTGCGGTCGCGACCGGGGCGGGGCTCGATGTTCGCCGTCCGGGTCGCGCGGGCCTAGCGATCCGGCTGTTCGGCGAGCTGGATGTTGTCCTGGACCTCCGACGTCGCCCGCTCCAGGTCCTCCAGCGCCTGGACGGCGGCGTCCGGCGATTCGGCCTCCAGCGTGCGCACGTCCTCCTGCGCGCTCTGCAGTTCGATCAGCGCGTTGCGGATCGCCTGCATCGCCTCGTCGGTGACCGGGTTGCCCTGAAGCTCCGTCAGCGCCAGATCGACCCGCTTCAGGGCCTCGTCGGCCTCCTGCTGCGCCGCGGCGGCCTGCTGCCGCCCGGCCTCGCCGCCGATGTCCCCGGCCTTCTTGAGCGCGAGGGCGCTGCGGCGCAGCTCCGCGCGAGCGATGCTCAGAATCTGGTCCGGCGCCTGCTCGACCGTCGGCGGCTGGCCGGCGGGCGGCTGCTCCGCCTGCTGGACGAGGGGCGGCACCGGCGGCGGTTGCTGCTGCGCGGCGGCGGCGGCGGGCGCGGCCACGAGGGCGGCGAACAGCAGGATTCGAACCATGGTGGTCTCTCCGACGATGGGGCCGATGGAATGAGGACGAAACACCCGCGACGGCGGGACGGTTCCCTTGACCCGCCGCGCGCCGCGTCGCAGCATGACGCCCCCTGTTCGCGAGGAGGACCATGACCCAGCCGCATTCCCGCTCCGGCGGAGCGATCCTGGCCGATGCCCTGATCGGGCAGGGCGTCGACGTGGTGTTCTGCGTTCCCGGCGAGAGCTATCTGCCGTTCCTCGACGCCGCCTACGACCGCCGCGACCGGCTGAAGCTGATCACCTGCCGCCAGGAAGGCGGCGCCGCCTACATGGCCGAGGCGCACGGCAAGCTGACCGGACGGCCCGGCGTGTGCTTCGTCACCCGCGGGCCGGGCGCCTGCAACGCCTCGGTCGGCATCCACACCGCGTTCCAGGACTCGACGCCGCTGGTGCTGCTGGTCGGGCAGGTCGAGCGGGCGATGCGCGGCCGCGAGGCGTTCCAGGAGGTCGAGTACCGGCTGATGTACGCGCCGCTGGCCAAGGCGGTGTTCGAGGTCGATGCCGCCGCGCGCATGCCCGAGGCGGTGGCGCGCGCCTTCGCTGTCGCCGCCGGCGGCCGGCCGGGGCCGGTGGTGCTGGTGGTGCCCGAGGACGTGCTGGCCGAGACCGCCGCCGTCGCCGACATTCCCGCCCAGCCGGTCGCGCAGGCCGAGCCGTCGCCGGATGACCTGGCCCGCCTGCGCGCGCTGCTGGGCGGCGCCCGGCGGCCGCTGGCGATCGTCGGCGGCGGCGGCTGGTCGGCCGCGGCGGCGCGCGACTTCGCCGCCTTCGCCGAGGCCTGCGGCCTGCCGGTGGCGGCGTCGTTCCGCTGCCAGGACTACGTCGACAACGCCAGCCCGGTCTATGTCGGCGAGCTCGGCACCTCGGTGTCGCCGCAGCTCGCCCAGCGGGTCCGCGACGCCGACCTGCTGCTGGTGGTCGGCGCCCGCCTCGGCGAGATGACCACCAACGGCTACACCCTGGTGCGTCCGCCGGTGCCCGACCAGGCGCTGGTCCACATCCATCCGGCCGGCGAGGAGCTCGGCCGGGTCTACCGGCCGGCCCTGGCGGTGACCGCCGGCGCGACGGCGGCGGCGGCGGCGCTGCGGCGCCTGGTCCAGGTCGACCCGGCGCCCTGGGCCGACTGGCTGGCGGCGGCGCGCCGCGAGTTCGAGGCCAACCAGCGGCCGGGACCGTGTCCGGGCGCCCTCGACATGGGCGCGGTGATGACCTTCCTGCGCGGTCGCCTGCCGGACGACGCCGTGATCACCAACGGCGCCGGCAACTATTCCGGCTGGACCCAGCGCTTCCACAGCTACCGCGGCTACCGCAGCCAGCTGGCGCCGACCAACGGCTCGATGGGCTACGGCGTGCCGGCGGCGCTGGCGGCCAAGGCGGCCGAGCCGGGCCGCATGGTCGTGTGCTGGACCGGGGACGGCGACTTCCTGATGACCGGCCAGGAACTGGCGACGGCGGTGCTGCACGGGCTGGACCCGATCATCCTGCTGGTCAACAACGGCATGTACGGCACCATCCGCATGCATCAGGAGCGCGAATATCCCGGCCGGGTGCTGGCGACCGACCTCGCCAACCCCGATTTCGCCGCCTTCGCGCGCTCGTTCGGCGCCCATGGCGAGGTGGTCGCGAAGACCGAGGACTTCGCCCCCGCCTTCGAGCGCGCCGCCGCCGCCGGCAAGGTGTCGCTGCTCGAGCTGCGCATCGACCCCGAGGCGATCAGCACCCGCACCACCCTGTCGGCGATCCGCGACAAGGCGCTGGGCAGGTAGCTCGGAACAGGCCGCCGCTCCGCGCATTCACTCCTGCAGAGGCAAAAGCGGGAGGTGAGCATGCGAGAGGCGTTTCCGCTCGGCCGCGACATGGCGGTGGGGCTCGGCGAGCCGGACCGCGACGAGATCGCGGCGCTGGCGCGCGGCGGCTTCGGCGCCGTCGTCGACCTGCGCCGGCCGGACGAGGATCACGAGGGCCTGTCGGTGGCCGAGGAGGCCGCCGCGGTGAAACGCCGCGGCATGGCCTACGTCAACCTGCCGGTGCCCAGCGGCGCCATCGCGCCCGACATGCTCGACGATTTCCACGGCGCCATGGCGCGCCTGCCGCGGCCGGTCTACGTCCATTGCACCGGCGGCAAGCGCTCGGGCACCTTCGCGGTGGTCGAGCACGCCCTCCGCGAGGGCCTGAGCGGCGAGGCCGCGCTGGCGCTGGCCCGGCGGCTGAACGTCGACTACGCCGCCGAGGGCTATCGCCGTACGGTGCGCGGCTACGTGGAGTCGCGGGGCGTGGCGCGGTCGGGCCGGCTGGGCGAGATGGCGGCGCGACCGCCCGCGCGCCGCGACGGCCAGATGCGGCGACTGCCGGGCTGGCTGTCCGGCGCGTTGGCGCTGGGTGCGGTCGGCACCCTGCTGTGGCTCGAACGGCGGAGGCCGCTGCGCCCTTTCGTCGAAGCGCCGGGACGCCATGACCGGCGCAATCTCGGCGTCCTGGCGCTCAGCGCCGTCACCTTGAGCCTGGTCGAGAAGCCGGTCGTCGAGCCGCTGGCCGAGACCGTGCAGCGCCGCCGCCGGGGGCTGGTCAAGCGGCTCGGGCTGCCGCCCTGGGCCGAGGATCTGCTGGCCGTGGCGCTGATGGACTACACCCTGTTCCTGTGGCACATCCTGACCCATCGCGTGCCGCTGCTGTGGCGCTTCCACGTCGTCCATCACGCCGATCTCGACCTGACCGCCAGCACGGCGCTGCGCTTCCATGCCGGCGAGCTGGCGCTGTCGGTGCCGTGGCGGGCGGCGCAGGTGGCGCTGATCGGCACCTCGCCGCGGGCGCTCTCGGTCTGGCAGACGGCGACGTTGCTGTCGATCCTGTTCCAGCATTCCAACCTGCGGCTGCCGCTCGCCGCCGAGCGCATCCTGGTGCGGCTAATTGTCACACCTCGCATGCATGGAATCCACCATTCGACCGTTCCCGAGGAGACGGCGTCGAACTGGTCGAGCGGGCTGACGGTGTGGGACGTCCTGCACGGAACCTTGCGTCTCGACGTGCCCCAGGAGGCGGTCGAGATCGGCGTCCCGGCCTATCGCGATCCGCGCCAGGTCGCGCTCAAGCGCTTGCTGGTGCTGCCTTTTCGGCCGCAGCCGGACGCATGGCGGCGGCCGCGCGGCGACGGCGCGGCGGGCCGGGCTCGAAACCGTCCGAAGCCGGCCGGCGATCATCCTGGCGCGGCGCTCGGGCATCGCGGCGCATCCTGCGGAAAAGGGTGGGTATCCGGCCATCCCATGCGCCCAACTTGACGATCGTCAAAGTTGGCGATCCGCAGCCGGGGCATCCTCATCCCGCTGACGCCTCCGAAGGCAGGGGCAGTCTCAGCGTCCGTTTTCTATTTGATTTGAGGGAGGGGGGTTATGTTGAAGGGGTTTCGTACAGCCCTTGCGTTCGCGACTCTGCCCTTGCTCGCGGGTACCGCCGTCGCTGCCGACGCGCCGACCCTGAGCGAAGAGGCGATGAAGGCGAGCTCGAAGATCTACTTCGAGCGTTGCGCCGGCTGCCATGGCGTGCTCCGCAAGGGCGCGACCGGCAAGAACCTCGAGCCGGCTCCGATGATGAAGCTGGGTCAGAACCGCCTGGAGAAGATCCTGGCCTATGGCACCGAAGGCGGCATGCCGAACTTCGATGACATCCTGACCAAGGACGAGATCAAGAACATCGCCACCTACATCCAGCTGACCCCCGAGGTTCCGCCGGAGTGGGGCATGGCGGACATGAAGGCGTCGTGGAAGGTCATCGTTCCGCCGGACAAGCGTCCGACGAAGAAGATGAACGACGTCAACATCGACAACGTCTTCTCGGTCACCCTGCGTGACACCGGCGAAGTCGCGCTGGTCGACGGCGACACCAAGAAGATCTGGGGCATCGTCAAGACCGGCTACGCGGTTCACATCTCGCGCCTGTCCTATTCCGGCCGCTACGTCTACGTCATCGGCCGCGACGGCAAGCTCGACATGATCGACCTGTGGATGGAGAAGCCGACGGTCGTCGCGACGATCAAGACCGGCCTCGACGCCCGTTCGGTCGACACCTCGAAGTTCAAGGGCTACGAGGACAAGTACGCGGTCGCCGGCTCCTACTGGCCGCCGCAGTACGTGATCATGGACGGCCAGACCCTCGAGCCGCTCAAGATCGTCTCGACCCGCGGCGTCACCGTCGACGGCGAGTACCATCCCGAGCCGCGCGTGGCGTCGATCGTCTCGTCGCAGATCAAGCCCGAGTGGGTCATCAACATCAAGGAAACCGGCCTGATCAAGCTGGTCGACTACTCGGACATCAAGAACCTCAAGGAAACCACCATCGAGTCGGCGAAGTTCCTGCACGACGGTGGTTGGGACGCCTCCAAGCGCTACTTCCTGGTCGCCGCCAACGCCTCGAACAAGGTCGCGGTCGTCGACACCAAGGAAGGCAAGCTGGCCGCCCTCGTCGACACCAAGTCGAAGCCGCACCCGGGTCGCGGCGCCAACTTCGTCCATCCGAAGTTCGGCCCCGTCTGGGCGACCTCGCACCTCGGCGCCGACGTGATCACCCTGATCGGCACCGATCCGGAGAAGCACCCGGAGAACGCCTGGAAGGTCGTCCAGGAGCTGAAGAACCACGGTTCGGGCTCGCTGTTCGTCAAGTCGCACCCGAACTCGTCGAACCTCTGGGCCGACGCTCCGCTGATGCCCGAGCGCGAGGCCGCCGAGTCGGTCACCGTGTACGACATCAACAACCTGGACAAGGGTCCCGAGGTCATCAACGTCGCGAAGATGGCCGAGTTGCCCGAGACCAAGGCGATCAAGCGCGTCGTCCACGGCGAGTACAACAAGGCCGGTGACGAGATCTGGTTCTCGGTCTGGGCCGGAAAGACCGACCCGTCGGCGATCGTCGTCATCGACGACAAGACCCGCAAGCTGAAGGCGGTGATCAAGGATCCGAAGATGATCACCCCGACCGGCAAGTTCAACGTGTACAACACTCAGCACGACATCTACTAAGATCGTCGGCTGTGCCCAGCCTGGAAGCCCCGGAGGAAACTCCGGGGCTTCTTTCTTTGGGGCTGCCAGAACACCGCTCGGCCCGCGGTGTTCATCGAAGGGAGAACGAACACCTTCGGAGGAGCCCATGTCCCCGAACCTCATCGCGGGCGCCGCCGTCCTGGCCGCCGCCTTCGTCGCGGCCCCGTCCGCCCATGCCGCCAGCGATCTGTGCGGCCGCTCGGTGCGGGTCGCGCCCGGCGACACCGTCGCCGCCATCGCCAACCGTTGCGACACCACCGTTCAGGCGATCCTCGACGCCAATCCCGGGCTGCAGCCCTGGCGGCTGATGGTCGGCCAGCGCGTCGACATGCCGTCGGCGCGCGGCGAGCGGACCGGCGAGGCGGCGCGGGTCGAGCCCGACGTCACCATTTCGCCGCGCCAGGGCACGCCCGGCAGCACGGTGACCATCGTCGCCACCGGATTCCGTCCGCACGAGAAGGTGCTGTTCGGCGTCGGCACCGACGCCGGCGGCTACAGCCGCGCCGGCGGCGGCCGCGCCGACGCCAGCGGCCGGGTGATCACCGAGACGGTGGTGCCCGCGGATGCCGGCGGCTCGGTGCGTTTCGTGGTCGCGGCGCCCGACGGCGAGATTCTCGCCAAGTCGCGGGCCTTCACGGTCGCCGCCGCGGAACCGGAGCGCGAGCCGGCCCGCGAGCGCGTGTCGCTGCGCGGCGTCGTCACCGGCGAGGGCACCGAATGCCCCGCCGTCCGCGCCGAGGACGGCACCCTCTACACCCTGGCCGGGACCCGCGGCCTGCAGACCGGCGACGTCGTGCAGCTGCGCGGCCGCGTCGCCGAGGTCTCGACCTGCATGCAGGGCACGACCATCGAGGTCTCGGACATCGAACGCATCGGCCGCCAGCCGCCGCAATCGGTCGAGGAGGCGGTCCGCCAGGGCGCCGGCGCCATCTTCGAGCAGCTCGGCGAGGCGTTGCGGAACCGCTAGTCCCTGACGGCGAACACCATGTAGTTGACCGACAGGTCGTCGGTCAGGGCCCAGGCGTCGCGGAACGGGTCGTAGGTCATGCCCTTCTGGGCGGTGACCGCGATCCCGTGGCGGCGCAGGCCGGCCGCCATCTCGCTCGGCTTGACGAACTTGTTCCAGTCGTGGGTGCCGGGCGGCAGCCAGCGCAGCACGTATTCGGCGCCGACGATGCCCAGCGCGTAGGCCTTCATGGTGCGGTTCAGCGTCGCCGCCAGCAACGCGCCGCCGGGCTTGACCAGCGGGCAGACGGCGGCCAGGAACTGCTGCACGTCGGGGACGTGCTCGATGATCTCCATGATCATCACCACGTCGAACTGCCGGCCGGCCAGCCGCTCGGGCGTCGCCACCTCGTAGGTCACCGGCGCGCCGCTCTGCTCGGCGTGGATGCGCGCCACGGCGACGTTCTTCTCGCCGGCGTCGATGCCGGTGACCGCGAAGCCCATGCGCGCCAGCGGCTCCGACAGCAGCCCGCCGCCGCAGCCGACGTCGAGCAGGCTCAGGCCCTCGAACGGCGCGATCGCCTGCGGGTCGCGGCCGAAATGGCCGACCAGGCGCTCGCGGATGAACTCCAGCCGCGTCGGGTTGAAGCGGTGCAGGGGCCGGAACTTGCCGTCCGGGTCCCACCACTCCTCGGCCATCGCGGTGAAGCGGGCGATCTCCTCGGGGCTTGCGGTGCTGGCCATCTCGTCCTCCGTGTGCGGGCGGAGTATGGCGGCGGCGCGTTCGGCCGGCAATACCTCGGCTCGCTTTGTTCCGGGCGGCGAATCGACTACATTGTATGCTCAAAGGAGGCGACGATGGGCGAACCCGCAGTCCGGCGCTGGACGATCGACGAGTTCCTGGCCTGGGAAGCCACCCAGGAGGACCGCTACGAATACGTCGACGGCGCCTTCACCGCGATGGTCGGCGGCACGCTCGACCACAACCGGATCGCGCTCAACCTTGCGGTCGAGCTGTCGCTGCGCCTGCGCGATCGCGGCTGCGACGTGCTGTCCCAGGGCATGAGGCTGCGCACCGACACCGCCGTGCTCTACCCCGACGTCGTCGTCGCCTGCGGCGATTTCGACGGCGCCGCGCGCACGCTCGACCAGGCGGTGCTGGTCGCCGAGGTGCTGTCGCCCAGCACCGAGCACCGCGACCGCGACCCGAAATGGCGCGCCTACCAGGAACTGCCCGGCCTGCGCCATTACCTGCTCGTCGCCCAGGACGCGGCCCGGGTCGAGCTGTTCAGCCGCGGCGCCGCCGGGTGGGAGCCGACGGTGCTGGCGGGGCTCGACGCCGCCATCCGGCTCGACGGCCTCGATGTCGAGCTGCCGCTGGCGGAAATCTACCGGGCCACCTCCGTTTCGCGCTGATCCGGCGTCCGGCCGCACTTGCACCGGCCACCCCGGCAGAGTATGAATACGCGCCTTCCGGGCGCCGGCGGAGCAAGATTGTTTCCAATGCCGGCCGAGGACATGCTCGGTGGGGCTGGCGCGTCTAGGGTGGGGATACGATGGCTCGCATCGTCATGAAGTTCGGCGGCACGTCGGTCGGCGACGTGGATCGCATCAAGAATGTCGCGCGCCGGGTCAAGGCCGAGGTCGATCGCGGCAACCAGGTCGCGGTGGTGGTCTCGGCGATGTCCGGCGTGACGAATCAGCTCGTCGCCTGGTGCACCGAGATCTCGCCGCTGCACGACGCCCGCGAATACGACGCCGTCGTCTCGACCGGCGAGCAGGTGACGATCGGGCTGCTGGCGATGGCGCTGCAGGAGCTGGGCGTCGCGGCGCGGTCGTGGACCGGCTGGCAGGTGCCGGTCAAGACCAACGGCGTCCACGGCAAGGCCCGCATCGAGCAGATCGACACCACCGACATGATCGCCCGCATGGAGCAGGGCCAGGTCGCGGTCGTCGCCGGTTTCCAGGGCATCGGCCCGGATAACCGCATCACCACCCTGGGTCGTGGCGGCTCCGACACCTCGGCGGTGGCTCTGGCTGCGGCGCTGCAGGCGGATCGCTGCGACATCTACACCGATGTCGACGGCGTCTACACCACCGATCCGCGCATCGTTGCCAAGGCGCGGAAGCTCGATAAGATCACCTACGAGGAAATGCTCGAGCTGGCGTCGGTCGGGGCCAAGGTCCTGCAGACCCGCTCGGTCGAGATGGCCATGAAGCACCGGGTTCGGGTGCAGGTCCTCTCCAGCTTCGTCGAGGCCCCCGGCACACTCGTTTGCGATGAGGATGAGATCGTGGAAAAGGAACTGGTGAGCGGCGTCGCCTACAGCCGCGACGAAGCGAAGATCACGCTGATCAAGGTCGCCGACCGTCCCGGCGTCGCCGCCGCGATCTTCGGTCCGCTGACCGAGGCGGCGATCAACGTCGACATGATCGTGCAGAACGTCTCCGAGGACGGCAAGAGCACCGACCTGACCTTCACCGTCACCAAGGCCGACCTCGAGCGCGCGGTCAAGGTGCTGAACGAGCACAAGGACGGACTCGGCTACCAGGCGCTGGTCGCCGACAAGAACGTGGTCAAGGTCTCGGTGGTCGGCGTCGGCATGCGCAGCCATGCGGGCGTCGCCCAGACGATGTTCCGCGCCCTGGCCGACAAGGGCATCAACATCCAGGTGATCTCGACCTCCGAGATCAAGATCAGCGTGCTGATCGCCGAGGAATACATCGAACTGGCGCTGCGGGCGCTTCACAGCGCGTATGGCCTGGATGCCGACTGACATGAACGTGGACAGCCTCGTCGCGGCGCGCGCCAAGCTCGACCGCCTCTGGCGTAGGGGCCGGGAGTTCCTCGGCACCGAATACGCCCTCCTCGGTGGCGCCATGAGCTGGGTCTCCGAGCGCAACCTCGTCGCCGCCATCTCGAATGCCGGCGGCTTCGGCGTGATCGCCTGCGGCTCGATGACCCCCGACCTGCTGGCGGCGGAGATCGAGGCCACCAAGGCGCTGACCGCGAAGCCCTTCGGCGTCAACCTGATCACCATGCATCCGCAGCTCGACGAGCTGATCGACGTCTGCGGCCGCGCCGGCGTCGGCCACGTCGTGCTGGCCGGCGGCCTGCCGTCGGGGGCCGCGATCAAGCGCGCCAAGGATTTCGGCGCCAAGGTGGTGTGCTTCGCCCCGGCGCTGGTGCTGGCCAAGAAGCTGGTGCGCTCGGGCGCCGACGCCCTCGTCGTCGAGGGCTCCGAGGCCGGCGGCCATATCGGCCCCGTCGCCACCAGCATCCTGGCCCAGGAGATCCTGCCGGCGATCACCGACGTGCCGGTCTTCGTCGCCGGCGGCATCGGCCGCGGCGAGGCGGTGCTGTCCTATCTCGAGATGGGCGCCGCCGGCTGCCAGCTCGGCACCCGGCTGGTCTGCGCCACCGAGTGCATCGCCCATCCCAATTTCAAGAAGGCCTTCATCAAGGCCTCGGCCCGCGACGCGGTGCCGACGGTGCAGGTCGATCCGCAATTCCCGGTGATCCCGGTGCGGGCGATCGTCAACGAAGGCTCGAAGCGCTTCGTCGCGTACCAGCACGAGGTCATCGGCCGCTGGCGCAGCGGCGAGCTCGACAAGGACCAGGCGCAGCTCGAGATCGAGCATTTCTGGGCCGGCGCCCTGCGCCGCGCGGTCATCGACGGCGACGTCGAGAACGGCTCGCTGATGGCCGGCCAGAGCGTCGGCATGGTGACGCGCGAGCAGCCGACGGCCGAGATTCTGGCCGAGCTGGTCGAGCAGGCCGCGCAGGCGCTGGCCGCCCGGGATCGTGCCGGGGCGGAGGATTGATGCACAGCCCCGCCGCCACCACCGTCTCGCGGCGGCTGCTCTCGAAGCTGCGCGACGTGATGGCGGGCGGGGGCACCGCCCAGGAACGGCTCGACAAGGTGGTCAAGCTGATCGCGGCCGACATCGTCGCCGAGGTCTGCTCGTGCTACGTCATGCGCGCCGGCGAGGTGCTGGAGCTGTTCGCCACCGAAGGCCTGAAGAAGTCGGCGGTGCACCAGACCCGGCTGCGGGTCGGCGAGGGCCTGGTCGGCGACATCGCCGCCCATGCCCGGCCGCTGGCGCTCTCGGACGCCCAGTCGCATCCCAACTTCGCCTTCCGGCCGGAAACCGGCGAAGAGATCTTCCATTCCTTCATCGGCGTGCCGATCCTGCGCTCGGGCCGGGTCATCGGCGTGCTGGTGGTCCAGAACCGCTCGAAGCGCCACTACACCGACGAGGAGATCGAGACCCTCGAGACGGTGGCGATGGTGCTGGCCGAGCTGGTGGCCTCGGGCGAGCTGATCCGCCGCGAGGAGCTGGCCCCGGTCGACGGCAACGCGCTGTTGCCGCTGCGCCTCGAAGGCGTGCGCCTGAACGGCGGCATCGGCATCGGCGTCGCCGTGCTGCACCAGCCGCGCATCCACATCAAGCAGCTCGTCGCCGAGGATCCGCAGTTCGAGCTCGACCGCGTGCGCATGGCGGTGGCGCATCTGCACCGCACGCTCGACGAGCTGTTCGCCGCCTCGGACCTCGGCGACTCCGGCGAGCACCACGACATCTTCGAGACCTACCGCATGTTCGCCGACGATGCCGGCTGGATGAGCCGCATCACCGAGGCGATCCGCTCCGGCCTGACCGCGGAGGCCGCCGTGCAGAAGGTGCACGAGGACACCCGCGTGCGCATGAGCCAGGTCTCGGATCCCTACATCCGCGAGCGCCTGCACGACCTCGAGGACCTCGCCAACCGCCTGCTGCAGCACCTGTCCGGCCAGGCCGGCACCGCGGCGGCGACGCAGTTGCCCGAGGACACCATCCTGGTCTGCCGCTCGATGGGCCCCACCGAGCTGCTCGACTACGACCGCAAGCGCATCAAGGGCCTGATCCTGGAAGAAGGCTCGGCGACGCTGCACGTCTCGATCGTCGCCCGCGCGCTCGATATTCCGGTGGTCGGCCGGGTCAAGGACCTGCTGGCCAAGATCGAGCCGTTCGATCCGGTGATCGTCGACGGCGACAACGCCCAGGTGTTCATCCGCCCGTCCGACGACATCGTCGACGCCTTCAACAACAGCATGAAGGTCCGCGAGCAGCGGCTGCAGGCCTACGCCCAGCTCCGCGACCTCCCGGCGCGCACCATCGACGGCGTCGAGGCGAGGCTGCTGCTCAACGCCGGCCTGCTGGTCGACCTGCAGCACCTGCACGAGATGGGCGCCGACGGCATCGGCCTGTACCGGACCGAGATCCCGTTCATGGCCCGTCCCGAGCTGCCGGACGTGCAGGCGCAGACGCTGCTCTACCGCAAGATCCTCGATCAGGCGGCGGGCAAGCCGGTGGTGTTCCGTTCGCTCGACGTCGGCGGCGACAAGGTGCTGCCCTACTGGAACTCCTCCGACGAGGACAATCCGGCGCTCGGCTGGCGCTCGATCCGCATCACGCTCGATTGCCCGGCGGTGCTGCGCCAGCAGCTCCGCGCCCTGTTGCGCGCCTCGGCGGGCCGCGAGTTGCGGCTGATGTTCCCGATGGTCGCCGAGGTCGCCGAACTCGACCGCGCCCGGGCACTGCTCGACATGGAGATGGAGCGCGAGCGCGCGCAACGGCACGAGCTGCCGAGCCGGCTGCTGGTCGGCACCATGCTCGAGGTGCCGGCGCTGGCGTTCCAGCTGCCGGCGCTGCTCGGCCGGGTCGACTTCATCTCGGTCGGTTCGAACGATCTGGCGCAGTTCCTGTTCGCCAGCGACCGCGGCAACCCGCGGATCAGCGACCGCTACGACACCCTGTCGCCGGCGATGCTGACCTTCATCCGCCAGATCGTCGAGGCCTGCGACCGCGCCGAGGTGGCGCTCAGCGTCTGCGGCGAGATGGCCGGCCGGCCGCTGGAGGCGATGGCGCTGATCGGCCTCGGCGTCCGCGGCCTGTCGATGGCGGCGCCGGCGATCGGGCCGGTCAAGGCCATGGTGCGCAGCCTCGACGTCGGCGTGCTGCGCCCGTATCTGTTCGGGCTGCTCGAAGCGCCGGACCACAGCCTGCGCGACAAGCTGCGCGGCTTCGCCCTCGACCACGGCGTCGCGCTGTAGGCGTCCCGCCGCTTTCGCGAGGCTCCCCGGGCATCAACGTTTCACTGCCCTTGAAGTCGTCATGGCCGGGACGAGCCCACTGCTGTCCGGCTTAACGAATCACGTTGTGCTGTTTTCGCCGATGCGCACTCATCGCGTCATGGCCGGGCTTGTCCCGGCCATCCACGTCTTTCCGCATGCGGCCGGTTCCCGGCAGGAGTGCGACCGCGCCACGTGGATGGCCGGGACTTCGCCCGGCCATGACGACTTCAAGGGCCGGATACGCCGATCCGACCTTAAACCGGACGGCCGTGGGACGAGCCCGGCCATGACGGGCGCAGGTGCATGACCGCCTGGGGACGGTCGCGCCAATCCCGGATTGCCAGCCGCCCGTTGCATCTGCTAATTAGACATTGGCCGTAAGTCCTTGCCAAAAGGCAGCTATTCGTCTGGGAGAGGCCGTTGACGGAGAATCTGGAGCAGAGTGGGGCTGAGCCCGGCGGCGGCGTCGGGGCGGTCCTGCGCGCGCGACGCATGGCTCTGGGGCAGCACATCGCCGACGTCGCCGAGCACCTCCGCATCCGCCAGGCCTATCTCGTCGCGATGGAGAGCGGCCGGTTCCACGAATTGCCGGGCTCGACCTACGCCAGCGGCTTCATGCGGGCCTACGCCGACTATCTCGAACTCGATTCCGAGGAGATTCTGCGGCGCTTCAAGGAGGAAGCGGCGGGCGGCCTCGACAATCGCACCGAGCTGGTGTTCCCGTCGCCGGTGTCCGAAGGCCGAATTCCCGGCGGCGCCATCCTGTTCCTGGGTCTGGTGCTGGCCGCCGCCGCCTATGGCGGCTGGTACTACATGAGCAGCCGCGAGGAATCGATCGCCGAGCTGGTCCCGGCCTTGCCGGAACGGCTGCGCGTCCTGATCACCGGCGAGGAGCCGCCCCGGCCGGTCGTCGCCGACTCCGGCGAGACGGCGCCCGTCGTCGAGGAACCGGCGGAGCGGCCGGCCGCGCCCGTCGCCGAGGCGCCTGCCGCCGCCCCGAGCGATGCCGCTCCGGAGGCCGCGCTCGCCGAGGCCGAACCGCCCGCCGCCGCGCCGGCGCCCGAACGGTCGCTCCCCGAGCAAGCGGCGGCCGGGCAGAGCCTCGCCGAGCAGCCATCCCCCGGGCAGCCAGCCGCCGAGCAGCCCGCCGCCGAGCAGCCGACCGCCGACGCGGTCGCCGCCGCGCCGCCGCCGCCGGCCGTCCCCGAGGAGACGCCGGAGCCCGATCTGCCGGTCGTCACCTTGGATGCCGCGCCGGCGACCGAGCCCGTGCCCGAGGCCTCGGTCGCGGCGACCACGCCGCCGCCGCCGCCGCCGGCGCCACCGGAGGCCGAGGGCGCCAACGGCGACGGGCCGCGCGTCTACGGCCAGAACAACGCCGATTCCCGCATCGTGCTGCGCGCCGTCGACGATTCCTGGATCCAGGTGCGCGAGAACGACACCCTGCTGCTGACCCGCCTGATGCGGCCGGGCGACACCTACCGGGTGCCGAACCGGCCGGGGCTGACGCTGATGACCGGGTCGGCGGGGGGACTCGAGGTGGTGGTCGACGGCCAGGCGGCGCCGTCGCTGGGCCCGGTGGGGGCCGTGCGGCGCGGCATCGCGCTCGAGCCGCAGAAGCTGCTGGCCGGCAATCCCTAGGCACCGGCGCCTTTGCCTTCCTCCGCGGCTTCGCGTTATAACCCTCGCTCCCAGGCAGCTTCACCCGAGATCGCCATGAGCCATCGCCCGTATCAGCAGATTCTGCGCCGCAAGAGTCGTCAGATCTTCGTCGGCAAGGTGCCGGTCGGCGGCGACGCGCCGATCTCGGTGCAGTCGATGACCAACACGCTGACCTCGGACGCCGCGGCGACCATCGCCCAGATCCGCCGCCTGGAGGAGGCCGGCGCCGACATCGTGCGCGTCTCCTGTCCCGACGAGGAATCGACGGCGGCGCTGAAGGAGATCGTCAAGGGCGTCTCGGTGCCGGTCGTGGCCGACATCCATTTCCACTACAAGCGCGCCATCGAGGCCGCCGAGGCGGGGGCCGCCTGCCTGCGCATCAATCCCGGCAACATCGGCTCGGCGGCGCGGGTGCGCGACGTCGTCAGGGCGGCCAAGGACCACGGCTGCTCGATGCGCATCGGCGTCAACGCCGGCAGCCTCGAGAAGCACCTGCTCGAGAAGTACGGCGAGCCCAATCCCGAGGCCATGGTCGAGAGCGCCATGGAGCACGCCAAGATCCTCGAGGACAACGACTTCCGCGACTTCAAGATCAGCGTCAAGGCCTCGGACGTGTTCCTGGCCGTCGCCGCCTACCGGGGCCTGGCCGAGGCCTGCGACTATCCCCTGCACCTCGGCATCACCGAGGCCGGCGGCCTGATGTCGGGCACCGTGAAATCGGCGATCGGCATCGGCAACCTGCTGTGGAACGGCATCGGCGACACCATTCGCGTTTCGCTGTCGGCCGATCCGGTCGAGGAGATCCGCGTCGGCTTCGACATCCTGAAGTCGCTGGGCCTGCGCACGCGCGGCGTGCGCATCGTTTCGTGCCCGTCCTGCGCCCGCCAGGGCTTCGACGTCGTCAAGACGGTCGAGGCGCTGGAGAAGCGCCTGGCCCACGTCACCGCGCCGATCACGCTGTCGATCATCGGCTGCGTCGTCAACGGCCCCGGCGAGGCGCGCGAGACCGATATCGGCCTGACCGGCGGCGGCGGCAACAACCACATGGTCTACGTCGCCGGCACGCCCGACCACCGCGTCGACACGCCGGCGATGATCGAGCACATCGTCGAACTGGTCGAGAGGAAGGCCGCCGAGATCAAGGCGGCCGAAAGCGAAGAGGCGGCGGAATAATGGCCAATCTGCAGCCCGTTCGCGGCACCCACGACCTTCTGCCCGAGGACGCCCGCCGCCATCGCCACGTCGAGGCGGTGGCGCTCGACATCGCCCGGCGCTACGGCTACGGCGAGATCGCGACGCCGATCTTCGAGTTCACCGAGGTGTTCTCGCGCACCCTCGGCGAGACCTCGGACGTCGTCACCAAGGAGATGTACACCTTCACCGACCGCGGCGGCGAGGACGTCACCCTGCGGCCCGAAGGCACCGCCGGCGTCGCCCGCGCCTTCATCTCCGGCGGCTTGAGCCAGAACCTGCCGCTGAAGTTCTTCTATCGCGGCCCGATGTTCCGCTACGAGCGGCCGCAGAAGGGCCGGCTGCGCCAGTTCCATCAGATCGGCGTCGAGCTGCTCGGCGTCGAGGGGCCGCTGGCCGACGTCGAGACCATCGCGCTCGGCGCCCACATCCTCGACGCGCTGGGCCTCGCCGGCACCATCACCCTGGAGCTCAACTCGCTCGGCGACGCCGAAAGCCGCGCCGCCTACCGCGAGGCGCTGGTCGGCTATCTGCGCGGCCGTCTCGATCGGCTGTCCGAGGACAGCCGCAACCGGCTGGAGCGCAATCCGCTGCGCGTGCTCGATTCGAAGGACGAGGGCGACAAGGCCATCGTCGCCGACGCGCCGGTGCTGACCGACTACCTCAACGACGCCTCGCGCGCCTTCTTCGACACCGTCAAGGCCGGGCTGGAGCGCATGGGCATCGCCTATGCCGTCAATCCGCGGCTGGTGCGCGGGCTCGACTACTACAGCCACACCGCGTTCGAGTTCACCACCACGGCGCTGGGCGCCCAGGGCACGGTGATGGCCGGCGGCCGCTACGACGGGCTGATCGCCCAGATGGGCGGGCCGCAGACCGCCGGCATCGGCTGGGCCGCCGGCATCGAGCGGCTGGCGATGCTGCTGCGGGACGTGCCCGACGCGGCGCGGCCGGTCGCCGTCGTGCCGATGGGCGACGATCTCGCGGCGATGGCGCTGGCCGAGCGGCTGCGCCGCGCCGGCTTCGCGGTCGAGCTCGGCTTTTCCGGCAACATGAAGAAGCGCATGGCCCGCGCCAACAAGGCGGGTGCCCGCGCCGCGGTGATCCTCGGCCAGGACGAGGCGGCGCGCGGCGCGGCCACCCTGCGCGACCTCGATTCCGGCGAGCAGCAGGAAGTGCCGCTGGGCGAGCTGGAGGAGCGCCTGGTGCGCTTGGCATGACGTGAACGCGGCGCCGCTCTCCATCGCCCAGATCGTCGTCGTCGGCGCCAACCACCGTTCGAGTTCGCTCGCCCTGCGCGACCAGCTGTTCGTCGACGACGCCGGCGTGCCGGCCTTCCTCGACGAGCTGCGCGAGGCCGGGCTGGGCCAGGCGGTGGCGCTGTCGACCTGCGACCGCGTCGAGGTGCTGGCCGCCGATCCCGATCCCCGCCGCGCCGCGAAGATCGTCACCGGCGTGCTGGCGCGCCGCGCCAATGTCGCGACCGAGGCGCTCGGCGCCCAGCTCTACAGCCATTTCGGCGCCGACGCCGTGCGCCATGCCTTCGCGGTCACCTGCTCGCTGGACAGCCTGATCATCGGCGAGCCGCACGTGCTCGGCCAGGTCAAGGCGGTGCACCGCTTCAGCCGCGAGGCCGGCATGGTCGGGCCCGAGCTGGAGGCGCTGCTGCAGACCGCCTACGGCGTCGCCAAGCGGGTGCGCACCGAGACCCACATCGCCGAGCGGCCGGTGTCGATCGCCGCCGCGGCGGTGCAGTTCGCCCGCGACCTGCACGGCGAGATCGGCCGCTGCGAGGCGCTGCTGATCGGCGCCGGCGACATGGGCGAGCTGGTCGCCGAGGCGCTGCTCGCCGCCGGGCTCAAGCGGCTGATGGTCACCGCGCCGCGCGCCAGCCGCGCCGAGGCGGTGGCGGGAAGCCTCGACGCCGAACTGGTGGCGTTCGAGGATGTCGGCGACGCGCTGGCCCAGGCCGACATCGTGCTGACCGCGGTCGGCGGCCGCCATCAGGTCGTGTCGACCGAGGCGGTCACCGCCGCCTTGAAGAAGCGCCGGCGCAAGCCGATCTTCCTGGTCGACGCCGGCATTCCCGGCGACGTCGACCCGGCCGTCAACCGCATCGAGGGCGCCTTCCTCTACGACCTGTCCGACCTCGAACGCGTCGCCCTCGAAGGCCGCGCCACCCGCGAGGCCGCGGCCCGCGCCGCCTGGCAGATCGTCGACGGCGAGCTGTCGGACTACGTCCGCGGCCGCGCCGCCCGCACGGCGGTGCCGGCCATCGTCGCGCTGCGCAACCGGTTCGAGGCGACGCGCGAGGACGTGCTGCGCGAGGCCGGCGGCGACGCCGACAAGGCGACGCGCCTGCTGATCCACCGGCTGCTGCACGACCCAAGCGAGGTGATGAAGGACATCGCCGGCATGGGCGAGGCCGGCCGCCCCGACTGGGACGCCACCGAAGCCGTCATCCGCCGCCTGTTCCGCCTCGAGCGGGACGGGTAGCCGTGTTTTGCCCTCTCCCCCCGGGGGAGAGGGAGGGGACCCGCCGGAGGCGGGGAGGGTGAGGGCCCTTCCGCGGCGGCGTCCCAGATCCAGCATCACCCCTCACCCCGGCCCTCTCCCCCAAGGGGAGAGGGAGAAGATTGGCCCACGATGAACCTCGATCAGAACCTCGACCGCGTCCTCCACCGCCACGACGAACTCTCGGCCCTGCTGGCCGAGGGCCGCCTCGATTCGGCTTCGATCGGCAAGATGTCGAAGGAGCTGTCCGACCTCGATCCGATCGTCGCCGCCATCGCCGAGTTGCGCAAGGCACGCGCCGATCTCGCCGAGGCGCAGGCGATGAAGGACGACGCCTCCGCCGACGCCGACATGCGCGCGCTGGCCGAGGAGGAGTATTACGACATCAAGGAGCGGCTGCCCGAGCTCGAACGCAAGGTCCAGCTCCTGCTGCTGCCCAAGGACGAGGCCGACGAGAAGAACGCCATCCTCGAGGTCCGCGCCGGCACCGGCGGCGAGGAGGCGGCGCTGTTCGCGGCCGAGCTGTTCCGCATGTACGAACGCTACGCCCAGGCCCACGGCTGGCGCTTCGAGACCCTGGAGATCAACGAGACCGAGATCGGCGGCCTCAAGGAGGCGGTGGCGACCATCGCCGGCCGCGGCGTGTTCTCGCGGCTGAAGTTCGAATCCGGCGTCCACCGCGTGCAGCGCGTGCCGGCGACCGAGGCCGGCGGCCGCATCCACACCTCGGCGGCGACGGTGGCGGTGCTGCCCGAGGCCGAGGACGTCGACGTCCACATCGACGACAAGGATTTGCGCATCGACGTCTACCGCAGCCAGGGCGCCGGCGGCCAGCACGTCAACACCACCGATTCGGCGGTGCGCATCACCCATCTGCCGACCGGCGTCGTCGTCGCCTGCCAGGACGAGAAGTCGCAGCACAAGAACAAGGCCAAGGCGATGAAGATCCTGCGCGCGCGCATCTACGAGGCCCAGCGCGCCGCCCAGGAGGCCGAACGCGCCGCCAGCCGCAAGAGCCAGGTCGGCTCGGGCGACCGCTCCGAACGCATCCGCACCTACAATTTCCCGCAAGGCCGGGTCAGCGACCACCGCATCAACCTGACCCTCTACAAGATCGACAAGGTGATGACCGGCGAGGCGATGGACGAGCTGATCGACGCCCTGATCTCGCACGACCAGGCGGCGCGTCTGGCGGAGATGGAGTGACCACCGTCGGCGAGGCGCTGGCGGACGCGACCCGGCGGCTGCGCGCGGCGGGAATCGACGGCGCCCGGGTTGACGCCAGGGCCCTGCTTGCCCATCTGCTCGGTGTCGAGCCGATGAGCCTGTTCTCGCGGCCCGAGCGGCCCCTGGCCGCCGACGAGATCGGCGCCTACGAGGCCCTGGTCGCCCGCAGGTGCGAGCGCGAACCGCTGGCCCACATCCTCGGCGGCCGCGAGTTCTGGAGCCTGCCGTTCCGCGTCACCGCCGATACCCTCGACCCGCGCCCGGACACCGAGCTGGTGGTCGAGACGACCCTGGAACTGCTGGGCGAGCGCGACGCGCCGTGGCGGCTTCTCGACCTCGGCACCGGCACGGGATGCATCCTGCTGGCGCTGCTGTCGGAACTGCCGCGGGCCACCGGTCTCGGCATCGACCGCTCGCCCGGCGCCTGCGCCGTCGCGGCGGACAACGCCCGCCGGCTCGGCCTGGCGGAACGGGCGGAAATCCGGCAGGGCGAATGGGGCGCGGGACTAGACGGATGCTTCGATGCAATCGTCTCCAACCCGCCCTATATACCCGATGACGAGGTTCCCGGCCTGCAGCCGGAAGTATCGCGGTTCGAGCCGCGGGCCGCGCTATGCGGCGGTCGCGACGGCCTCGACTGCTACCGCGCATTGGCGCCGCAAGTGGCGCGGCTGCTGACCCCGGGCGGGGTCGCGGTGTTCGAGGTGGGCGCCGGGCAGGCGCCGGCGGTATCCGCCATATTGCTGTCCTCGGGACTGGCGTTCGGCGGCGTGCGACACGATCTCGCCGGCATCGAACGATGCGTCTGGGCACGGCGCCCGAGGCGGACGGCCTAGGCCGAAAAAAAGAGTTGGAAACCTTCCGGTTACCGACTACTTTGGCCGCAGAGCGATTGCCGCCGAGAACAGTGAACCGATGCGTTCTGTTCTCCGCGTCGCCGTCAAGACCCCCGCCGTCGCCAGTACAGCGCCCGCAAGCCGGTCATCCGGCGCAACGGGGAACTTTGACCAATAACTCTATACTGAAGGTACCATGAAGCCAGGGTCTTCGAATGGAAAGCAGCGGTCGCGCGGCGGCCGCAACATGGGTGGCAAAAAGCACATGAGCGTGCGTAATCAGACCTTCGACAGCAGCGGTCCGGAGGTGCGCGTTCGCGGCAACGCCCATCAGGTGATGGAGAAGTATCTGGCGATGGCCAGGGACGCCCACTCTCAGGGCGATCGGATCGCTGCCGAGAATTACTACCAGCACGCCGAGCATTATTTCCGCGTGATCAACAACGCCGCGGCCAACAACCCGAACGCCAACGGCCAGCGCCGGCCGATGTCGACGCCGGCCGAGGACCAGCAGATGCCGGAGGGCGACGACGACTCCGACGGCGAGGGCGACCGCGCCTCCACCGCGCCCAGCAACGACGACGGTCAGCCCCAGGCTGTCAACGCTTGATGCGCCGACCGCCGGTGACGCGGTCGCGATGACCGTGCCGAAACGCCTGCTCGCGGCCCTGGCCCTGGTCCTGGGGCTGTCCTGGCCGGGGCTCGCCGCCGCCGACGCGGCCGACGGCCGGCATCTCGGCGAGCGGGTCATGTCCTACTACGTCTCGCCGGACCCGCACGCCGCCTTCGGCTGGCTGACCACGGTCGATCCGGCGACGCTGGAACGGCCCGAGGGCGCCAATCTGATCGCGGTGTTCTACCAGCATCTGCTGCAGGCCGATCCCGGACTGCTGCCGGCGCTCGTCGCGGCGGTGTCGCCGGCCGAGACGCCGGCGCCGACGGTGGCGGTGGCGGCGACGGCGATCTGGATGTCGGGTGTTGCCGGCCGCGAAGCCGCCGTCGAGCGTCTGGCCGCCGGCGGCAGGATTCCGCCCGACCGGCTCGAGGTCCTGCGCGGATTCCCGGTGTTCTCGAAACAGGCGCTGGTCGCGATGTCGCCGCATCACCTCGACCTGTGCTGGGTGTCGTTCTTCGCCACCGGCGACACCGACTACGTCGCCAAGGTGGCGGCGATCCTGCCCGCCCTGCTGCCGCCCGACCGCATGGACGAGCTGGCGGCGCGCGACGATCCCGAATCGGGCCGGGCGTTCCGGCGCGCGCTGATGGCCGGCGCCGCCGCCTGGTCGCTGGTCGCCAACGCCCGGAGCCATCCGGCGGTCCGCCTGCGCCTCGAGGCCATCGCCGCCGGCGACGACCAGGTCGCCAATGCGGTGCGCGCATTGCTGGACCACATCGGCGAGCGCTGACAATCGCCGTCCGGCGCGCCAAATTGTTCGGCATGGGCGCGCACCACCACCACCACCATCATCATCGCCACGACCACCCGCACGAGACCACGACGCTGCGCGCCTTCGTCCTGACCGCCGCGTTCATGGTCGTCGAGGCCTTGGGCGGCTGGGTCTCGGGATCGCTGGCGCTGATCGCCGACGCCGCGCACATGCTGACCGACTCCATGGCCCTGGCGCTGGCCTGGGCGGGGTTCCGCTTCGGGCGCATGGCCGCAGATCCCAAGCGCACCTACGGCTACCAGCGGCTCGAGGTCCTGGCGGCGCTGGTCAACGGCGCCGCGGTCATGGTGCTGGCGGCCTGGATCGTCTGGGAGGCGGTCGAGCGCCTCGGCGCGCCGTCGCCGGTGCTCGGCCTGCCGATGCTGCTGGTCGCCGCCGTCGGCCTGGCGGTCAACGTGCTGGTGCTGCGCACCCTGCATGCCGGCCACGACCACGGCGAGGCCGAGAACCTCAACCTCGAGGCCGCCTCGCTGCACGTGCTCGGCGACCTGATCGGCTCGGCGGCGGCGGTGATCGCGGCGGTGGTGATCATGACCACCGGCTGGACGCCGATCGATCCTTTGCTGTCGCTTGGCGTGGCGGCGCTGATCCTGGTCAACGGCTGGCGGCTGATGCGCTCGGCGGCGCACATCCTGCTCGAAGGCACGCCCGAGGACTTCGACGCCGCGGCGGTGTGCCGGGCGCTGCAGGCGCTGCCCGGGGTGGCGGACGTCCACCACATCCACGCCTGGTCGCTGACCAGCGGCAAGACCCTGGTGACGCTGCACGCCCGCCTGTCGGCCGAGGCCGATCCCGAGACCGCCCTGGCGGCGATCAAGGCCGAGCTGTTGCGGCGCTTCGGCCTCGGCCACAGCGTCGTGCAGACCGAGACCGCCGCCGCCTGTCCCGACGCCGACGACCCCTGCGCCTGAGCTCAGCCGCCGAGATCGCGCAGCCGGGCGATGCGCTGCTTGGTCGGCGGATGCGTCGACATCAGCGCGCCGGCCCGTTCGGCGACATGGTGGCGGGGATTGACGATGAACAGGTGCTGCGCCGCCGGCAACGCGCCGGGCAGCGGCGGTCCGGCGTCCAGCTTCTCCAGCGCGCCGATCAGCCCGAGCGGGTTGCGGGTCAGCCGCACGCTGGTGGCGTCGGCCAGGTATTCGCGCTCGCGCGACATCGCCATCTGCAGCAGCTTGGCGACGATCGGCGCCAGGATCACGAAGGCGACGACGATCAGCGCCAGCACCGCCAGCCCGGCATTGCCGCGCCCGTCCGACGACGAGCGATGGCTCGTCCGCCGCCCGCTGGCGCCGCGCGCCAGCAGCTCGGCGACCAGCGCGATGGTGCCGGCGATGACGCTGGCGAAGGTGGCGTGGCGGATGTCCTCGTTCAGGATGTGGGCGATCTCGTGGGCGACCACGCCCTGCAGCTCGTCGCGCGACAGGGTGTCGATCAGGCCGCGGGTGACCCCGACCACCGCGCGTTCGGGGCCGGTGCCGTAGGCGAAGGCGTTCAGCGCCGGCGTTTCGATGATCGCCAGCCGCGGCATCGGCGCGCCGGCGGCGATCGCCATCTCCTCGACGACGTTGCGCAACCGCGGCTCCTCGCCGGGCTCCAGCAGGCGGCCGTCGGTCAGCCGCAGCATCAGCGCGTCGGCCTGCCACAGCGCCACGATCACCGCGACGGTGCCGGCCACCACCGCCGCCGCGGCGCCGTACAGGCCCCAGACGCTCAGGAACAGGATCCAGGCGACGCCGCCCTGGCCGCCGCTCAGCTCGGCCTCGCGCCACCAGCCTTCCAGCCCCCAGCCGAGCACGTAGCCGAAGCTCCACAGCAGCGTCATCATCGCCGCCGCCAGCACCGCCGTGCGCGTCTCGTTGTCGCGCTGGGCGGCCTGGAAATCGGTGTTGAGCAGCGGCGCCGCGCCGGCGGTCATCTCAGCGCAGGTCCACCTTGACCGGCGCCGTCTCGGCCGGCGCCACCGCGAAGTATTCGGCGACCCGGAAGCCGAAGGCGCCGGCGACGAGGTTGCCGGGGAAGCTCTCGACGGCGGTGTTCAGCGCCTCGACGCTGTCGTTGTAGTGCTGGCGCGCGAAGGCGATGCGGTTCTCGGTCGAGGTCAGCTCCTCCATCAGCGCCGCCGCCTGGGCGTTGGCCTTCAGGTCGGGATAGGCCTCCATCACCGCGAACAGCTTCAGCATCGCATCCGACAGCCGCTGCTCGGCGTCCATCACCGCCCCCATGCCCTGGGCGCCCATGGCGGCGCTGCGGGCCTGGATGACCTGCTGCAGCGTCTCCTGCTCGTAGCCCATCGAGTCCTTGACCACCTCGACCAGGTTGGGGATCAGGTCGTGGCGGCGCTTGAGCTGGACGTCGATCTGCTTCCAGGCGTTGGCGACCCGGTTCTTCAGCCCGACGAAGCGGTTGTAGAACATGACGACCAGCCCGGCGCTCAGCGCCAGAACCAGAACGAAGACGATCACTTCGATATCCATGGCCGGCCCTCTCCCCGCGTCGGAGACACAGCTTATCCCGCGACAACGGGTTGCGGCAACGGCCGCCGGCGGTCATCATCCGGGCAGCGCAAGGGAGGAGCCCGATGAGACTGCCGCTGATCGCCGCCGCGTTGCTGGGACTGGCCCTGCCGGCCTCGGCCGCGACCGAACCCGACGGCGCCGAGGTGTTCACGCGCACCTGCGCCACCTGCCACTTCGCCCGGCTCGACCGGGCCCGCATGGGCGAGATGGCGGCGCCGCCGATGGACATGCTCGCGGCCCATGTCCGCGACGCCGTCGGCGACGACCGCGACGCCTTCGTCGCCTGGATGGTCGACTGGGTCAAGGCGCCGTCCGAGGCCAAGAGCATCGAGCCGATGGCGATCCGGCGCTTCGGCCTGATGCCGCCGATCGGCGACAGCTTCCCCGGCATCACCGACGCCGAACTGCGCGCCGTCGCCGGCTGGATCCACGACGAGTACCGCGACGTCGCCCTGCCGCCGCCGGCCGAGCGCCGCCGCCTGCAGGAAAAGCTCGGCGTCCAGCCGCACTGACGTCTAGACGCTCCCTTAGGCCCTCTCCCGCCTGCGGGAGAGGGAGGGGGCCCACTGCGGAGCGGTGGGGAGGGTGAGGGTGTCGGCGCCGTAGGCGCCTGACAAAGCGTTCTTTTCCGGCCTTCGGCCGTAAGCCACCCTCACCCCGCCCCTCTCCCGCCGGCGGGAGAGGGGGGTTGACTTGGCGCCTCTCCAGACCCGCAGTGTTTTCCCGGCCCACCGAAGAACTGCGCGTCTGGAGACGCGCGCTCCGCCGATTACGGGTCAGTCGACGGCCGACGGCCGATGAGCGAGCAGCCGCTCCTTTGGAGCGCGGGTCTCCAGACCCGCAGTGTTCGTCTGGAGACGCGCGCTCCGCAAGAAGGGCCGCAGGGCGGGCAATTGGCGAAGCCGGGTCCGGCGCACCGGTAGCCGCCAATCCGGCGGCGCCGCGCCTACGCGCCGCCCGGCCGCAGCACCCGCGCCACCCAGGCCTTGCCCGAATTCAGGCTGGTCGTGCGCGTGGCGTGCAGCAGGCGGAATCCGCGCTCCAGCGCCGACCAGTCGAACACCCGGTTCTCGGTGGCGTTCATCGAGATCACCACGATGCCGCCCGGCGCCAGCCAGCGCGCCGCGGCGCGGCGCAGCATCGTCTCGGGCTCGGTCAGGTAGTACAGCACCTCGTTGAACACGATGGCGTCGAAGCGCTCGGCGGTGTCGAAGTCCCGCAGGTCGACCGCCCGGAAGCGGGTGCGCTCGTCCTCGAGCGCCGTGGCGGCGGCGATCGCGGCGTCCGAGATGTCGATGCCGAGATAGGCCGAGAACGCCTCGCCGGGCAGCCGTCGGCGCAGGATGCCGGTGCCGCAGCCGACGTCCAGCACCCGCGCCCGTTCCGTCAGCCGCGCGATGTATTCGACGACCACCGCGTAGCGCGGCGCCTGGTCGAGCTCCTCCATGTAGTCCCAGGCGCCGGCGTCGTACTGCCGGTTCCACTTCGCCGGCGATTCGTGGATGCGCGAGATGTTGGCGCGGATCCGGTGGAGCGTGCGCCGTGGCGAGAGTGGCCATTCCATGCCGCGAAATTGGGGTGCCGCGCCGGCTGCCGCAATCGGCCGCTTGGGCGGCCTGGCTTGCGGCGCATTGGCCCGTCTTTATATATCTCCCAGGTGTAGAACGCCGGGCGGGCCGGCCGCCTCCGAGAGGGGCCGAACCGTCCTGTCGCCTCATGGAAAGGGACAGACAGTCATGGATATCGAGAAATTCACCGAGCGCTCGCGCGGCTTCCTGCAGGCGGCCCAGACCATCGCCATGCGCGACGGTCACCAGCGGCTGACCGCCGAGCATCTGCTCAAGGCCCTGCTCGACGACAAGGAGGGCCTGGCCGCCAATCTCATCCGCTCGGCCGGCGGCGATCCGGCGCGGGCGCTGAAGAACGTCGACGCCGAGCTCGCCAAGCTGCCCAAGGTCGAAGGCTCGGGCGCCGGCCAGGTCTACATGGACAGTTCGCTGGGCCGCGTGCTCGACCAGGCGACGCAGATCGCCGAGAAGGCCGGCGATTCCTACGTCACCGCCGAACGGCTGCTGCTGGCGCTGACCATGGCCGCCGGCACGCCGGCCGCAAAGGCGCTGAAGGACGCCGGCGTCGAGCCGCAGGGCCTCAACAAGGCGATCGAGGAGATTCGCAAGGGCCGCCCCGCCACTTCGGCGACGGCCGAGGACCAGTACGACGCGCTGAAGAAGTACGCCCGCGACCTCACCGCGGCGGCGCGCGACGGCAAGATCGACCCGGTCATCGGCCGCGACGACGAGATTCGCCGCACCATCCAGGTGCTGAGCCGGCGCACCAAGAACAATCCGGTGCTGATCGGCGAGCCCGGCGTCGGCAAGACCGCCATCGTCGAGGGCCTGGCCCAGCGCATCGTCAACGGCGACGTGCCGGAATCGCTCAAGAACAAGCAGTTGATGGCGCTCGACATGGGCGCCCTGATCGCCGGCGCCAAGTATCGCGGCGAGTTCGAGGAGCGGCTGAAGGCGGTGCTCAACGAGATCACCGCCGCCGAGGGCCAGGTCGTGCTGTTCATCGACGAGATGCACACCCTGGTCGGCGCCGGCAAGGCCGAGGGCGCGATGGACGCCTCGAACCTGCTCAAGCCGGCGCTGGCGCGCGGCGAGCTGCACTGCGTCGGCGCCACCACCCTCGACGAGTACCGCAAGCACGTCGAGAAGGACGCGGCCCTGGCGCGGCGCTTCCAGCCGGTGTTCGTCGACGAGCCCACCGTCGAGGACACGATCTCGATCCTGCGCGGCATCAAGGAGAAGTACGAGCTGCACCACGGCGTGCGCATCACCGACACCGCCCTGGTCGCCGCGACGACGCTGTCCAACCGCTACATCACCGACCGCTTCCTGCCCGACAAGGCCATCGACCTGGTCGACGAGGCGGCGAGCCGCCTGCGCATGGAGGTCGATTCCAAGCCCGAGGAGCTCGACGAGCTCGACCGGCGCATCATCCAGCTCAAGATCGAGCGCGAGGCGCTGAAGAAGGAGACCGACCCGGCCTCGCAGGAGCGGCTGCACAAGCTCGAATCCGAACTCGCCGAGCTCGAGCAGGAATCGGCCGAGTTCACCGCCCGCTGGCGGGCCGAGAAGGACGAGCTGGCCGAGGCGACCAAGCTCAAGGAACGCCTCGACCAGGCCCGCACCGAGGCCGAGATCGCCATGCGCTCGGGCGACCTGCAGCGCGCCTCCGAGCTGCGCTACGCCACCATCCCCGAGCTTGAGCGCCGCCTCGCCGAGGCCGACGACGCCAAGCACAAGATGCTCAACGAGGCGGTGACCGAAGAGCACATCGCCGGCGTCGTCTCGCGCTGGACCGGCATCCCGGTCGACAAGATGCTCGAGGGCGAGCGCTCGAAGCTGCTGCAGATGGAGGAGAACCTCGGCCGCCGCGTCATCGGCCAGACCGAGGCCGTGACCGCCGTCTCGCAGGCGGTGCGCCGGGCGCGCGCCGGCCTGCAGGACCCCAACCGGCCGATCGGCTCGTTCCTGTTCCTGGGCCCGACCGGCGTCGGCAAGACCGAGCTGTGCAAGGCGCTGGCCGAGTTCCTGTTCGACGACGAGTCGGCGATGATCCGCATCGACATGTCGGAATACATGGAAAAGCACACCGTCGCCCGGCTGATCGGCGCGCCGCCCGGCTATGTCGGCTACGACGAGGGCGGGGCGCTGACCGAGGCGGTGCGGCGGCGGCCCTACCAGGTGATCCTGTTCGACGAGATCGAGAAGGCGCACCCGGACGTGTTCAACGTGCTGCTGCAGGTGCTCGACGACGGCCGCCTCACCGACGGCCACGGCCGCACCGTCGATTTCCGCAACACCATCATCGTCATGACCTCGAATCTCGGCTCCGACATCCTCGCCGGCGTGCCCGAGGGCCAGGATTCCGGCTCGGTCCGCGACGCGGTGATGGAGGTGGTGCGCGCCTCGTTCCGGCCCGAATTCCTCAACCGCCTCGACGAGATCCTGCTGTTCCACCGGCTGACCCGCGAGCACATGACCGGCATCGTCGACATCCAGCTCCGCCGCCTGGCCAAGCTGCTGGAGGCCAAGAAGATCACGCTGGAGCTCGACGAGCAGGCCAAGGTGTGGCTGGGCGACGCCGGCTACGACCCGGTCTACGGCGCGCGGCCGCTGAAGCGCACCATCCAGCGCGCGCTGCAGAACCCGCTCGCCGGCATGATCCTGGAAGGCCGCGTCAACGACGGCGAGACGGTCCACGTCTCGGCCGGCGAGGGCGGCCTGCTGATCAACGGCGTCAAGGCCGAAGCGGCGTAAGCGCCCGCGTTCCCCCTCTCCCCCACGGGGGAGAGGGCCGGGGTGAGGGCCGCGCGCCGTCCTCTCATTCCCCCTCTCCCCCACGGGGGAGAGGGCCGGGGTGAGGGGGCAGCCGCCGCGGCGTTTTGCGGGCGGCCCGCCTTCGCCTTATACTGACCGCCGCAACCTGGAGAAGCAGCATGGCCCGAGCCCTGTTTCCCGACGAACCGGCCCTCGCCGCGCTCTGCCGACGCCATCACATCCGGCGCCTGTCGCTGTTCGGCTCGACCTCGCGAGGCCGGGACCGTCCCGACAGCGACGTCGACCTGCTGGTGGAATTCGAGCCGGGGCGGGAACCCGGGCTGCTCGGCCTGGCCGGCATCGAGGCGGAACTGTCCGCCATGCTCGGCGGCCGCCCGGTCGACCTGCGCACCCCCAACGACCTCAGCCGCCATTTCCGCGACGAGGTGGTGCGCTCGGCCGAGATCCAGTATGCCGCCTGAGGATGCCGTCCGCATCCGGCACATGATCGAGGCCGCGGAAGCCGCCCAGCGGTTCGTGGCCGGCCGGAAGCGCGGCGATCTCGACCAGGACGACATGCTTCTGTTCGCGCTTGTGCGCGCCATCGAGATCGTCGGCGAAGCGGCATCGAAAGTCAGCCCGGAAACGAAGGCGGCAACGCCGGACGTGCCGTGGCCGGCGATCGTGGCAATGCGCAATCGGCTCGTGCATGCCTATTTCGACATCGACCGCGACATCCTTTGGAAGACGATATCGGTCGAGATTCCGGACCTTCTCTCGCTGCTGCGCTCGGTCCAGAGTTGATGCGGCGCTCGCCCCTTTCCCGCCTGCGGGAGAGGGGCCGCCTGAGAGGGGAAGCTACCGCCGTCCCCACGCGATGAAGTGCGGATTCCTGAACCCGGTCTTGCCGTAGCTCAGCGGCGCGCCGTCGGTCTCGACGACGCTGCCGCCGGCGCCCAGCAGCACGGCGTGGGCGGCGGCGGTGTCCCATTCGCAGGTCGGGCCGAAGCGCGGATAGGCGTCGGCCTCGCCGGCGGCGACGACGCAGAATTTCAGCGAGCTGCCGGCGGTGACGCGGCCGGCGATCGTGTGCGCGGCCAGCCAGGCGTCGAGTTCGGCGCCGGCGCCGTGCGAGCGGCTGGTCAGCACGGTCAGGCCGTCCCGGGGCGGCCGGCGGCAGCGGATCGCCTCGGGCGGGCCGCCGTTCTGCCAGCGCGTCGCGGTGCCGGGTCCGGCGGCGGCGAAGGTCTTGCCGATCGCGGGGGCGTGGACGACGCCGAGGATCGGCACGCCGTCGCGGATCAGGCCGATATTGACCGTGAACTCGCCGTTGCGGCGCACGAACTCCTTGGTGCCGTCGAGCGGATCGACCAGCCAGAACAGCTCGCCGACCTCGGGCGCCTCGCCGGCGGCGGCCAGTTCCTCGGCGACGATCGGCACCTGCGGGGTCAGGCGGCGCAGGCCTTCGACGATCACCTGCTCGGCGCGCTCGTCGGCGGCGGTGACCGGCGAGGCGTCGTCCTTGCTGCGCACGGCGAAGTCGCTCTCGTAGACCTCCATGATCACGTTGCCGGCGTCGCGGGCCAGCGCGGTCACGGCGGCCATCAGGCCGGGCAGGGGAGGAAGGTGCATGCGTCTCACTTTCGCGCGGTTCGGATCAGCTCCCAGACGCGCAACGGCGTCGCCGGCATGTCGACATGGTCGATGCCCAGCGGCGCGAGCGCGTCGACGACGGCGTTTATCACGGCCGGCGGCGCGCCGATAGCCCCCGCCTCGCCGGCGCCCTTGACGCCGAGCGGATTGGTCCGGCAGGGCACCTCGCGGGTGGTGAAGTCGAAGCCGGGCATGTCGTCGGCGTGCGGGAAGCCGTAGTCCATCATCGTGCCCGACAGCAGCTGGCCGGAGTCGCGGTCGTAGACGACCTCCTCCATCAGCGCCTGGCCGATGCCCTGGGCGGTGCCGCCATGGACCTGGCCGGCGAGCAGCAGCGGGTTCATCACCACGCCGACGTCGTCGACGATGGTGTAGCGCTGGATCACGACCTTGCCGGTCTCGGGATCGATCTCGACCTCGCAGACGTGGCAGCCGTTGGGATAGGTGGTGCCGCGCGGCTTGAACCGCGACGATTCGACGACGCCGCCGGCCTGGCGCGCGAGATCGGCCAGGCTGACGAACTTGTTGGTGCCGGCCACCCGCAGCGCCTCGTCGGCGAAGTCGAGCTCGTCCTCGCGGGCGTCGAGCATCTTCGCCGCCATCGCCTTCAGCCGCGCCGCCACCTTGTCCGAGGCCTCGGCGGTGGCGGCGCCGCCGACGGGCAGCGAGCGCGAGCCGCCGGTGCCGCTGCCGGTCTTGACGACGTCGGTGTCGCCCTGGATCACCTGGACCTTCTCGGGCGGCAGGCCCAGCGTCGCGGCGACCATCTGGGCGTAGGCGGTCTCGTGGCCCTGGCCGCTCGACTGGGTGCCGATCAGCACCCGCGCGGTGCCGTCGGCGAGCAGCTGCACCTCCGAGCTCTCCGGCCCGCCGCCGCCGCAGGCCTCGACGTAGTACGACATGCCGATGCCGCGCAAGCGTCCCGCCTTCTCGGACTCGGCGCGCCGCGCGGCGAAGCCGGCCCAGTCGGCGCGGCGCATCGCCTCGTCCATGTTGGTCGCGAACTCGCCGGAATCGTAGGTGTGGCCGCCGGGCGTCGCGTGCGGCATCGCCTCGGGCGGGATGAAGTTGATGCGCCGGAACTCATCGGGGGCGAGTCCCAGCGCGCGCGCCGCCTTGTCGACGATGCGCTCGATGACGTAGCAGGCCTCGGGGCGGCCGGCGCCGCGATAGGCGTCGACGGGCGCGGTGTTGGTCAGCACGCCGCGCACGCGGGCGTGCATCGCCTGGATGCCGTAGACGCCGGGCAGCATGCCGGTGCCGGCCGCCGTCGGCACGAAGGCGCCGTATTGCGAGACGTAGCCGCCGAGATTGGCCCGCGTGTCGGTGCGGATCGCCAGGATGCGGTGCCCGGCGTCGAGCGCCAGCTCGGCATGGGTCAGGTGGTCGCGGCCGTGGGTGTCGGACAGGAACGCCTCCGAGCGGTCGCCGGCCCACTTGACCGGCCGGCCGAGCTCGCGGGCGGCGAACAGCACCAGCACGTGCTCGGGGAAGGTGAACAGCTTCATGCCGAAGCCGCCGCCGACGTCGGGCGAGATCACCCGCATGCGGTCGGGCTCGATGCCGAACACCTTGCACAGCGCGGTGCGCAGCGAGTGCGAGCCCTGGCTGCCGGCGTGCAGCACCAGCCGGCCCCGCTCGTCGACCGAGCCGATGGCGGCGCGCGGCTCCAGCGAGGTCGGGGCGATGCGGTTGTTGACGAGGTCCAGCGAGATCACCCGCGCCGCCCCGGCGAACAGCGCCTCGGTCGCCGCCGCGTCGCCCTTCTCCCAGTCGAAGCAGACGTTGCCGGCCAGGCCGGGCCACAATTGCGGCGCGCCGTCGGCCATCGCCTGGTCGGCGGCGACGACCGCGTCGAGCGGCTCGTAGTCGACCGTCACCAGCTCGCCGGCGTCGCGGGCCAGCGCGGCGGTCTCGGCGACGACGAAGGCCACCGCGTCGCCGACATGCACCGCGCGCTCGCCGGCCAGGGCGTGGTGCTCGGGCGGCGTCGAGGTCGAGCCGTCGCGGTTCTCGGGCACGAAGCCGACCGGGATCGGCCCGATGCCGGCGCGCGCGAGATCGGCGGCGGTGTAGACGCCCAGCACCCCCGGCGCCTGCCGCGCCGCCTGGGTGTCGATCGAGACGATGCGGGCGTGGGCGTGCGGCGAGCGGACCACGAAGCCATGCGCCTCGCCCGGCAGGACGATGTCGTCGGTGTAGCGGCCGGTCCCGGTCAGGAACCGCTGATCCTCGAGACGGCGTATCGGCTGTCCGGTTCCGAATCGGCCCATGTGCTGTCCTCGCTTCCGTGCGTCACGGGGGCAGGATAGGGTGAGTGGCCGGCGAAGCCAACCGCCCCCTCGGCCATACCTTCGGCCGAGGCTCGAAAGGAGAGTGTCCGTGGTGGAGAAATCGGAAGTGACGGCGGCCGTGCTGATCATCGGCAACGAAGTGCTCTCGGGCCGCACCCGCGACGCCAATCTGCAGTTCCTGGCGACCGAGCTCGGCGCGCTCGGCGTGCGGATGCGCGAGGCCCGCGTGGTGCCCGACGACGAGGACGCCATCGTCGCGGCGCTGAACGCGTTGCGCGGCCGCTACGACTACGTGTTCACGACCGGCGGCATCGGCCCGACCCACGACGACATCACCTCGGCCGCGGTCGCCAAGGCCTTCGGCGTGCCGCTGGAGCGCAATCCGGAGGCGCTGGAATGCCTGAACCGCCAGTACCGGCCGGGCGATCTCAACGCCGCGCGGCTGCGCATGGCCGACATCCCGAGCGGCGCCACGCTGATCGCCAACCCGGTCAGCAACGCGCCGGGCTATCGCATCGACAACGTCTTCGTGCTGGCCGGCGTGCCGCGCATCGCCCAGGCGATGTTCGACTCCATCCGGCATACCCTGAGGGGCGGGGCTAAAATGCACGCCCGCACGATGACCATATTCATCGTCGAGGGCATGCTCGCCGAGGGCCTGGCGACGATCCAGGCCGCGCACGACGCGGTCGAGATCGGCAGCTATCCGTTCATCCGCGACCAGCGGCTGGGGGCCGCGATCGTGGTGCGGGGAACGGACGAGGCCAAGGTGGACGCCGCCGCGCGGGCGGTCGCGGCGCTGGCGCGCGAACTCGGCGCCGAGCCCGAGGAGGAGAAGGGAGGCGACGCGAACTGAGGGACGAGGAAACGATGGCACTGCGACGGAACGAAAAGGAGGCCCTCGGCTTCCTCGGCAAGCATCTGGTCTACGGCGCGACCGGCGGGTTCGTGTTCGGCGGCACGATCCTGGCGCTGGACATGGCGAACCTGCGCACGCTGATGCTGAACTCCGACAATCCGGCGCTGGCCATCGGATTGCTGTTCTTCGGCCTGTTCGTCACCTTCGGCTCGGCCGGCATGGGCGTCGGCGTCATGAGCCTGGCCGAGGACGACAACTGACCGCATGCCCTCTCCCGCTCGCGGGAGAGGGAGGGGACCCGCGCAGCGGGGAGGGTGAGGGCCGCGCTCCGGCCGTGCCCGATTTCTCCGTGCCTCTGTGGTCGAGCACGACATCCGATCGCCCCGCTTGCCCCGCCCCCGGCCGCGCGCTAGCTTCGTCCACCGCAAGGGGGCGTGGCGAAACCGGTAAACGCACGCGACTTAAAATCGCGCGGCCTCGGCCTTGCGGGTTCAAGTCCCGCCGCCCCCACCAGCGTCACAAGCCCGCCATCGCCGCGAATCCCAGCAGCGGCGCCGGCAGCACCCCGAAGACCAGCGTCCCCGCCGTCGCCAGCCACAGCGCCGCGCCGTAGCCCCAGCCGGTCGCCGCCGGCTGCGGCGTCTCGGGCGGGCGGAACCAGCATTCGGCCAGCACCACGGCGTAGTAGTACAGCGCCACCGCCATGTTCAGCGCCGCCACCACCGCCAGCCAGGCGAAGCCGCCGTCGAGCGCCGCCGTCAGCACCAGCACCTTGGCGGCGAAGCCGGCCAGCGGCGGGATGCCGGCCAGCGACAGCAGGCACAGGCTCAAACCGGTCGCCGTCCACGGGCTGCGCCGGCCGAGCCCGCGCATCTGGGCGAAGGCGTCGTCGCCGAACATGCGCTCGACCTGGGCCACCGCGACGAAGGCGCCCAGGTTCATCAGCAGATAGGCCGCCAGATAGAACGTCGCCGCCGGCAGCGCGTCCGGCACCCGGGCCGCCACCGCCAGCGCCATCAGCACGTAGCCGGCCTGGGCGATCGAGGAATAGGCCAGCAGGCGGCGCATGCGGTGCTGGCGCAGGGCGGCGAGGTTGCCCAGCGTCATCGTGACGGCGGCGACGATCGCCAGCAGCAGCGGCCAGTCGGCCAGCTCGCCGGGATAGGCGGACAGCAACAGGCGCGCCAGGCCGGCGAAGGCGGCGATCTTCGGCACCACGGCGATGAAGGCTGCGGCCGGCGCCGTCGCGCCCTCGTAGGCGTCGGGCGCCCAGACGTGGAAGGGCACGATCGTCGCCTCGAAGGCGTAGCCGGCGAAGACCAGCCCCAAGGCGACCAGCAGCCACGGGCTGCTCGCCTCGGCCAGCGCCTCGCCGATCGCCGGCAGGCTCGAGCTGCCGGTCAGGCCGTAGAGGAAGGTCAGGCCGTAGGCCATCACCGCCAGCGCCGCGGCGCCGTAGAGGAAATACTTGATCGTCGCCTCCAGCGCCTGGTCGCTGTCGTGCACCAGCCCGACCAGCAGATAGCTCGGGAAGCTGACGAGCTGCAGGCACAGGATCACCAGCACCAGATCGTCGGCCGAGGCCAGGCCGATGCCGCCGATCGTCGCCAGCAGCAAGGCGATCGGCGCCTGCGCCGCCTGCTCGCGGCCGTGGAAGTGCGAGATCAGCGCGAGCTGCGCCAGGACGGCGCCGGCCAGCACCATCAGCTTGAAGGCCACGGCCAGCCCGTCGATCGCCCAGGTGCCGCAGAACGCCGAACCCCGCGGCGTCGCCGCGACCAGCGCCGCGGCGACAACCAGTCCCGCCAGCACCGCGATCCCCGGCAACGCCCGCCACCGCCCCCGCGCCCAGCCGGCGACCGGCACCAGCGCCAGCGTCAGCCCCGCCAGCCACATCTCCGGCCACACCGCCCACAGATCCATGCAGTTCATGGCCGGGCCCTCGCGAACGGCCCTCCCCCTTGATGGGGGAGGGTTGGGAGGGGGTGATCCCTCCGCCTGGAAAAGCCCCTCGACAGGCTCTCGCCACCCGCAGCATCACCCCCGCCCAAACCCTCCCCCATCAAGGGGGAGGGCTTCACATCGGTGCACGATCTCATCGCACCCCCCTCAGAACCGCGCCAGGATCTCTGTCGCCGCGGCGATGCTGCCCAGCAGCAGCATCGGCGCGATGCCGATCGCCAGCGAGCCGGCGACCAGCGGCCCCACCGCCCACAGCTCGCGGGCGGCCAGCGGCGCCAGCGCCGGCACCGGCGCCCGGGCCGGGCCGAGCAGGACGGCGGCGACCAGGCGCAGATACAGGCCGGTGACGATCACCAGCGCCACGGCCGCGACGATCGCGGCGGCAAGGCTCAGCGACAGCGTCGCCGAGATCACCTGGAATTCGGCGATGAACCCCGACAGCCCCGGCAGGCCCAGCGAGCCGAAGGCCAGCAGCGCGAACAGCGCCGCGAACCCGGGCATCTCGCCGAGCAGGCCGCCGACGGCGCGGATGTCGCGGGTGCCGGTGCGGTGGTGCAGCATTCCCACCATCAGGAACATGCCGCCGGTCAGCAGGCCGTGGCTGACCATCTGCACGGCGGCGCCGTTCAGCGCCAGTTGCCGCACGGCGAGGTCGCCGGTCGCCGCGGCGACGCCGACCGCCAGCGCCACGTAGCCCATGTGGTTGACCGAGGTGTAGGCGATCAGCCGCTTCATGTCGTCCTGGGCCAGCGCCGCCAGCGCGCCCCAGACCATGCCGGCGAGGCCGAGCCCGATCAGCAGCCAGCTCCAGCGCGCCACCGCGTCGGGCAGCAGCGGCAGCATCACCGCGACCAGGCCGTAGCCGCCGAGCTTGAGCTGGGCGCCGGCCAGCACGACGCTGCCCTCGGTCGGCGCCTCGACATGGGCGTCGGGCAGCCAGTTGTGCAGCGGCACCAGGGGGATCTTGACGCCGAAGCCGATCAGCAGCGCGAAGAACACCGCCGTCGCGGCGGCCGGCGAATCGGCCAGCGGCTGCGCGCGGATCAACGCCGGCAGCGAGAAGGTGCGCGGCTCGGCGGCCAGGTACAGCCCCAGGAATCCCAGCAGCATCGCCAGGCTGCCGGCGCGGGTGTACAGGAAGAACTTCATCGCCGCGTAGCGCCGCTCGGGCCCGCCCCAGGCGCCGACGATGAAGTACATCGGCACCAGCGCCACCTCGAAGAACAGGTAGAACAGCAACAGGTCCTGGGCCGCGAACACGCCGTTGAGCCCGGTGGCGATCAGCAGCAGCAGGAACGGGTGGCTGGCGCCCTTCTCGAGGTCGCGCGAGGTGTAGGCCAGGGCGACGGCGCACAGCAGCGACGACAGCGCGATCAGCGGCAGCGACACGCCGCCGGCGGCGATGTGGTAGCTGGCGCCGATCGCCGGGATCCACGCCGCCCGTTCGCGCCACGAGACGCCGAAGGCGTCGGGGCTGGCCGCCGCCCACAGCCACAGCGCCAGGGCCAGCGTCGCCAGCGCCCCGGCCAGCGCCACCCGGCGGGCGGCGCGCGGGTCGCGGATCGTCAGCACGACCAGGCCGGTCAGCACGGGCAGGAAGATCACCAGGCTCAGCATCGCTCCCTCAGGTCCAGAAGGTCAGGGCCGCGGCGGCGGCCAGGATCAGCGTCCAGGCGAACAGCGCCAGGGTGTAGAGGAACACCTTTCCGCTCTGCAGCCGCGCCGCCGCGGTGCCGCCGACGCCGATGCCCAGCGCCAGCCCGTCGCCGCCGCGGCCGAAGCCCAGGCGCTCGGAGCGTTCGGCGCGCAAGGCCAGCCGCCAGGCGCCGCCGCCGGCCAGCCGGGCCGCCGCCACGTCGAGCAGGTGCTCGACGGCGACGGTCTCGCGGGCGGCGCCCGGCATCAGCCGCGTCGCCAGGGCCCGCGCCGCGCCCTCGAGGCGGCGTTCGACGGCGACGGTCCCGCGGGCGGCGCCGGGCATCAGCCGCGCCGCCGCGGCGCGCGTCGCGCCGTCGAGGCGGCGTTCGACGGCATCGCAGAAGGCCGCCAGCCGCCATGCCGCGGCCGTGGCGGCCGCCGGCACCAGGGCGACGCCGCCTTCGAGCGCACGGGGGAAGCGTCCGGCGGCCGGCGCGGCGGCGAAGCGGGCGCCGCGCCACAGCCCGTGGCCGAAGCCGGCCAGCGCGGCGCCGGCGACGGCGAGGCGCCAGAACCACGGCGCCGGCGCGGCCGCCGCGAAGGGCAGCAGCGGCGCCAGCCGCCCGTGCAGCAGCCAGCCGGCGACGGCGACCGCGGCCGCCATGATCAGCATCGGCCACAGCATCGTCGGACGCGGATCGCGGGCGTGGCGCAGGCCGGGCGCCGGCGGGCCGAGGAAGGTCGCGCCGGCGGCGCGGCCGATGTAGATGCCGGCCAGCGCCGCCAGCAGCACCAGGACCGTCGCGGCGAGCGGGCCGCGGGCGGCGGCGTGGGCCATGATCGCCTCGGCGCTCCAGAATCCGGCCAGCGGCGGCACCGCGGCGACCCCCAGCGCGGCGGCGAAATAGGCGGCGGCCGTCCACGGCATCCGGCGGCCGAGGCCGCCCAGGCGCGGAATCTCGATGCCGCCCATCGCCTTCTGCACGGCGCCCGAGGCCAGGAACAGCGTCGCCTTGAACACCGCGTGGGTGGTCAGGTGAAAGGCGGCGGCCAGCGGCCCGCCCAGGCCGGTCGCCATCATCGTCTCGCCGATCTGCGAGGCGGTCGACCAGGCGCCGATGCGCTTGATGTTGGTCTGCGCGGTGGCGATCAGCGCCGCCAGCAGCGCGGTTGCCGCGCCGGCCAGCAGCACCATGTCCAGCGCGACCGGCACCGCGCTCAGCGCCGGATACAGGCGCAGCAGCAGATAGGACCCGGCGGCGACCATGGTCGCCGAATGCAGCAGCGCCGAGACCGGCGTCGGCGCCACCATCGCCTCGGGCAGCCAGGCGCTGAACGGCAACTGCGCGCTCTTGCCCAGCGCCCCCCACAGCAGCAGCGCGGCCATCGCCGTCGCGGCGGCCGGCGGCAGCCCGGCGGCGTTGACGGCGTCGATCTCGACCGTGCCCAGCAGGGTCAGCGGGATCAGCCAGGCCAGCAGCAGCCCGGCGTCGCCGGCCCGCGTCATGACGAAAGCGCGCACCGCCGCCGCCTTGGCCTCGGCCGACGACCAGGAATGGGCGATCAGCGCGAACGAGGCGACGCCCATCAGCTCCCAGCCGGCGAACAGGGTGATCATGTCGGCGGCCAGCACCACCACCAGCATGGCGGCGACGAAGCCGCCCAGCCCGGCGGTCAGCCGCCGCCCGCCGGGCGCGCCGCGCATGTAGCCGACGGCGTGGACGCTCACCATCAGCGCCACCGCGCAGACGACCAGCGCGGCGCCCCAGGGCAGCGGCGTCGCTTCCAGCCCCAGGCGCAGGGCGAACGGGCCGGCGCGCAGCCACTCGACGCCCACCGCCGCCCCCGGCAGGATCGCCAGCAGCGCCAGATCGGCGGCCAGCGCCAGCGGCAGCAGCCAGGCGCCGAAACGCGGCAGCGCCAGCGCGGCGAGGCCGGCGAGGACGGGCAGCACGGGCACCAGCAGCAGCGTCATCCCTGCAACTCCTGGTAGTCGTCGACCTGGACGGTGCGGCGGCGGCGATAGAGCAGCATCATGATCGCCAGCCCGACCGCCATCTCGACGGCGCCGATGGTCACGACGACGATCAGGAAGATCTGGCCCGAGTAGTCGCCGGGCGCGACGAAGCGCCAGAACGCGACCGCGTTCAGGCCGACCGCGTTCAGCAGCACCTCGATGCCCATCAGCACCATCACCGCGCTGCGCTGGGCGATCACGGCGTAGATGCCGATGGCGAACAGGATCGCGGCGACGACCAGATAGGCGGTCAGCGGCACGGTCATGTCACGCCGCCTTTCGACACGGACCGTCCCGGCACGTGCCTGATTGTGCGACCGCCGCGGCAACCCGTCCTATTGCGTCATGGCCGGGCTTGTCCCGGCCATCCACGTGGCGCCGCTTGGCGCAACCCACCCGGCGAGAGTGCGGCCGCATCGCGTGGATGGCCGGGACTTCGCCCGGCCATGACGGTGATGTGAGCCGCAAACGTCGCAACGACTTCAAACCGGACAGCCGTAGGCGAAGGCCAGGGCATGACGGCGCAGAGCGGTGTCGAGCGTGGGCTGGTATCATTCCGCCGCCTCCGGGTTCTCGCCCAGCGGCGGCAGCGAGTCGGGCGCCGCCGGGGCCGGGTTCTCGTTCTCGGCGGCGCGCAAGGCGCGGCCGCGGCGGCCACGGCGCGGCGCCGTGCGCGCCAGCAGCACGGCGCCGAAGATGCCGGTCAGGATCAGCAGCGCCGCGCCTTCGAAGGCCAGCATGTACTTGCCCATCAGGAGCATGCCGACCTGGCGCGCCGAGTCCGGGTCGGGCGCCGCCGGCGCCTGCGGCCAGTCGGGGGCCGCGATCAGCAGCCCGACCAGCACCGCGCCGGCGGCGGCGCCCAGCCAGGCGGCGGCGCGGCGCGCCGGGGTGACCATCGACATGTCCATGCCGTGGTGCTCGTGCTCGTGCTGATCCTCGTGCCGGCCGCCGGCGCCGTGCGGCAGGCGCTGCTTCAGGCCCAGGCTGAAGAAGCGTTCGGGCGGCGCCAGGCCGTCCATCTCGGCCATCATGGCGCCGCCGGGATCGTGGCTGAACAGCACCATGAACAGGATCATCACCAGCATGCCGCCGACATACATCATCACCTGCAGCAGCCCGAGCAGGTCGGCGGCCAGCAGCACGAACAGCGCCGCGACGCCGATGAACGAGGCCATCAGGAAGATGCCGCTGCGGAACATGCTCATCGTCGTCGCCATGCCCAGCGCGCCGGCGACGGCGATGATGCTGGCGACGGCGAAGACCGCGATCTCGATCATGCCGGCCCGATCCCCAGCAGGACGAGGGCGCCGACCACCAGCACGTTGACCAGGCCGACGGGGATCAGCACCTTCCACGCCAGGCCCAGCATCGCCGCCGTCGAGACCGGCCCGAACCGGCGCCCGCCCCACACCATCAGCGTCGCCAGGCCGAAGGTCTTCAGCGTCATCCACGCCCAGCCCGGCAGCCACGGCCCGTGCCAGCCGCCGAGGAACAGCACCGCGCCCATCGCCGCGACCACGAACAGCAGCCCCGACAGCGCCAGCCGCCAGGCGACGGCCTGCCAGCCGGCGGCGACGCCGAGCACGCCGTGGCCGATGCCGGCGGCGAAGGGCTCCAGGAACGGCGCGCGGTAGGCCTGCATCAGGCCGGTGACCAGGTACAGCGCGAAGCCCAGCGGCTGCAGCGCCACGAACCACATCCCGGACTGCGCTTCGACGATCGCGGTGGTGCGCATCGACCCGGCCATCATGATCACCCCGACCAGCGCCAGGCCCAGCGGCACCACGTAGGCGACCAGCTGGGCGACGGCGCGGTAGCAGGACTCGACGGCGTCGGCGGTGTTGGCGCCCCAGCCGGCCAGCGCGATTCCCAGCGCGGCGACGTCGACGACGACGATGAACCAGAACACCCCGATCTCGAGGTCCTGGACGATCAGGCCCGGCCCGAACGGCAGCACGACGAAGCCCAGGGTCACGGCGGTCAGCGCCACGACCGGGCCGGCCGGGTAGAGCCAGCGGTCGGCGTTGGGCGGGCTCATGCGGCCGGCGAAGCGCAAGCGCCGCGCCGGCCCCGGCTCGGCGGCGCCGGCCAGCAGCAGCCGCTCCAGCCCGGCGGTCAGCGCCGCCGCGGCGGCGAGGCCGAGGATGGCGGCGAGGGCCTCGGCCGCTACTCCCATTTCAGGCCTCCCATGCCCCAGGCATAGGCGATCCCGGCCGCGAGCAGGGCGATGAACACCAGCATGTCGAGGAAGGCGCCGACGCCGACCTCGGCGAAGACCACGGCCCACGGGTACATGAAGATCATCTCCATGTCGAAGGCCAGGAAGATCAGGGCGTAGATCGCGTAGCCGAAGCGGAACGGCGCCCAGGCGGCCGGCACGGTGACCGGCCGCCTGGGCCCGCGCCACAGCGCCGCCGCGAGCAGGGCGGCGCCGCAAAGCAGCAGGATGATCAGGAACGGCGAGGCGTAGCTGGCGGGCGCGCTGGCCATGGCGGATCCCGTGTCGGCGGTGTCTCTCCCGCCAACACGGATCTCCACCCCAGGTTCCGCACCCTTGGGGGGTGGGGCGCGCCTTTTGGATAAAAGAGCTCAGGCGATCTTGCGTGGTTGACGGCTTGGCTTGATGCACCTCCATCGGTTGATGTTGCTAGCCAAGGCGTGTACCCTCAGGGCAGGCGAATTTCCCTGTCCAAAAGCGGGAAGCAACCATGAGATTAGTCGCGGCAGCCACTCTGGTATTCGCAGTAATCTTTTTCGTTGGATTGGGTGTTGCGCTACCGAAGCACGATCCGGTCAGGACTGGGAATGAATCGGGGGGCGCGCCTGCGTCTGTGGCGGCGTGCCAGACGGGAAGGCCTGTTGAAGGTCGATTCTACGTCAAGGGGCGAGAAGTCGATTTTCGAACGGGTCCGGGGGGCGAATACAGCTCTGTGGTCAACAGAAGGGCCACTGAGGTTCTTGGATCTACTGAATTCCGAACCCTTTGGCCGTCGATGGTGCTAAAGGGACACTGTGAAACGGACGAATGGATCGAGGTAAGTATTGTAGAGGCCGATGGTAGCCCGGTTAAGTGGGAGACTGGTTGGGTTCACAAGCAGTTTGTGGCAGGGCAGCCTTCAGATGAGATTAGGATGGGTCTTCTTTGGGATGTTGATGACGAAGCCAGCTTCAACTCTGAAGAAAAGGAAATAGTGAAGCGGGGTGCCTTAAAGGTCCTGCGGGATGAGAAAAATTGTTTGCAGATCATCACCGGATACCGTAGCGGATCCCGTAAGGGCGCTTATTACGTAACTTGTGACGCCAAGAACGGCGGCCCACCGTTCAATGTGTGGTTTACACCTGAAGCCGTTGCGGCGGGGCAACAGCTCGGAGTGCCGGAGTCGTATACGGAGGCAAAGTCTCGAGATGCGTGTGAGCAGGCAATCAAGAGGAAGGTTTCTCATCCTTCGACGCTACAAATACACAGGGTGTTCGGATACGCCACAGAGGTGCACAACAATGGAAACAGGACAGTCGTGCAGGAATTTACCGCCAAGAACAGCTTTGGGCTTGAGTTGAAGCATCAGGCTCGGTGCCTGATCCGTCCGAACGGTTCATTGGACATATCCATACTGGAAGTAAACTAGTTTCAGAAATGCGTTGTTCTTTATGACGCGGTCCCGCGCGAGGCCTCGACGTACAGGTTGGCCAGGGCGTCGGACAGCAGCTCGGGCGTGAACTGCGGCCGCAGGCCCTCGTAGCGGCAGGCGGCGACGACCTGGTCGCAGATCGCCCGCGGCTGGTGATAGGCGAGGTTGAGGCCGTGGCCCTCGATCTCGCCGACCACGGTCTCGAACACCTCGTCGCTCATCGCCAGGCCGTGCTCGGCGGCGAGTTCGTCGAAGATGCGGCGGTAGGCGGCGCGGTCGGGGGCCTGCAGCTCGATCTTGTAGGGGATCCGGCGCAGATGCGCCTGGTCCATCAGCTCGTCGGGCTGCAGGTTGGTGGCGAAGATCATCAGCGCGTCGAACGGCAGGTAGAAGCTGCGGCCGGTGTTCAGCCGCAGGAACTCCAGCCGGCTCTCCAGCGGCATGATCCAGCGGTTGAGCAGCTTGTCGGGCGCCGCCTGCTGGCGGCCGAAATCGTCGACCAGCAGCGTGCCGTTCAGCGCCTTGACGTGCAGCGGCGCGCGGTAGGCGCGGGCGGCGGCGTCCCAGGCGAGGTCGAGCATGTCGAGCGCCAGCTCGCCGCCGACCGCGACGAAGGGGCGGCTGCAGGCGACCCAGCGGCGGTCGAAGTCGTCGCCGCCGTCGCCGCCGCCCAGGCTGGCCGCCGGCTTGTGCAGGGCGGGATCGAACACCGTCATCACCTGGCCCTCGATCTCGACCGCGTGCGGGACGTAGACGATGTGGCGGAAGGCGCGGGCGAGGCGGCCGGCGATCGCCGTCTTGCCGTTGCCGGCCGGGCCGTAGAGCAGCACGGCGCGGCCGCCGTTGATCGCCGGGCCGATCTTGCGCACGAAGGCGTCGGGCACGACCATGCCGGCCAGCGCCGCGCGCACCGCGGCGGCGTCGAGCACCTCGTTGCTGATGCGCTGGTGCAGCACCTGCTCCTGGTAGGCGGCCAGCGGCACCGGCGCCGGGCCGAGATAGCCGTTGCGCTCGAACGCCTCCTCGGCGGCGGCGCGTCCGGTGTCGTTGAGCGACAGCTTGTCGCCGTCGCGCAACGCCAGCTTTTCCGCCGACAGCCGGCCGGCCAGTTCCTCGGTCAACGACATCGGCAGACACAGGCCGGCGGCGAGCCCGGCGAGCCCGGTTTCGCCGTCGCGCAGCAGCAGCTTGAGCGCCAGCGCCTCGAGCATGCCGGCCGGCAGCCCGGCGTCGGCCAGGCGCCGCGGCGAGGTCGGGGTGTCGTGGATCACCGCGTCGAGCTGCTCGGGGGTCAGCAGGCCGAGCGCGATCAGGTTGTCGCCCAGGCGTCCGCCCTCGCTGCGCTGGCGGGCGACGGCGCGGTCGATGCCTGCGGCCGACACCAGTCCGCGGGCCAGCAGAATGTCTCCCATGCGCATCGGCCGTTCCCCCTCGCCATCGTCCGACGTTTGTACCCTCCGCCGCCGGGCTCTTCAACGACGGCCTGCCGTCCCCTTTCCCCGGCCGCCCGCCTCGGGCACAATGGGCGGCGGCGAAGCGAGGGGGGAGAGATGAAACGCTTGCTCCAGGTCGTCGCGAAACTGCGCCTGGCGGCGCTGCTGGGCGCCGTCGTCGCGCTGGCGCTCGCCGGGGCGCGGACGGCCGGCGCCGCCGAGCCGGTGGCGTTCGGCATCCTGCCCTACCTGCCCGCCGCCGAGCTGAACGCCCGCTTCGCGCCGCTGGCCCGGGTGCTCGGCGAGGCGATCGGGCGGCCGGTGCGGATCAGCGTCGCCCCCGATTACGAGACCCTGATCGGCCGCGTCGGCCGCGACGAGATCGAACTCGCCTATATCGGCCCCGCGCCCTATGTCGGCGTCGTCGAGCGCTTCGGGCCGAAGGCCATTCTCGGCCGGCTCGAAGTGGCGGGGCGGCCGACCTTCCAGGGCGCCATCGTGGTGCGCGCCGACAGCCCGGTGAACGGCCTCGCCGAGCTGGCCGGCAAGCGCTTCGCGTTCGGCGACGCCGGCTCGACGATGAGCCATCTCGTGCCGCGCTACATGCTGCGGCAGGCCGGCGTCGAGGTCGAGGATCTGGCCGGCTACGCCTTCCTGGGCAGCCACAAGAACGTCGCCGTCGCGGTGCTGCTGGGCGAGTTCGACGCCGGCGCCGTCAAGGACGAGGTGCTGGCCGAGCACGCGCCGGCCTTGCGCGCGCTGGCGCTGTCGCCGCCGATCTCCGAGCAGTTCTTCGTCGCCACGGCCAAGCTGCCGGCGGAGGACGTCGAGCGGGTGCGCTCGGCGCTGATGGACCTGAATTCGTCGCCCGAGAAGCTGGCGGTGCTCGGCGGCATCACCGCCGGGGTCACCGGCCTGGTGCCGGCCAGCGACGAGGACTACGACGGGCTGCGGAAGATCCTGCGTGCCCTCGATGCGCATGGCGGATAACCGGATCGCGCGATTCTTGTCGCGCGTCCGGGATGCTAGTCTGAAGACCGAGTGACCAAGGGAGGGCCGTATGTACAACCCGTTCCTGATGATGGCCCAATGCCAAATGGCCGCGCTGGAAGGCTGGCTGAAGCTGAACGCCTGCATGTGGCGGCAATACGGCAACATGCTCACGCTGCCGCAGTCGCTGGCCAAGCATCCTCCGTATGTGCGCTGGCATGACGTCTGCTTCCGGGGGCCGGACCTCAACGACCATTACGGCCGCAGGCCGCACGACGTCGACGTCGAACGCGTCTGAACCGGCTGAGCGGGGGGGGGGAAGGCGGGAACCGCTCCGTTCCCGCCACCGGCGTGCGAGGTCAGTTCGCCGCGCGGCCGTCGCGCGGCCGCAGGGTCTCGAGGCCGTCGGCCGCGAAGGCGGCGTCCGGGCCGGGCTGGTCCACCGAGACGATCACGTTCATGGTCTTCATCATCGGGATGATGACCGCCTCGCCGGGGCCGATCACGAAGTCGAGCACGGAATCGCCGGTGTCGACGTCCTGGAGCGTAGCCATCATGCGCTGCGGGGTCAGGGTGTTCCGATTGGTGATCTGGACTTCTGTGGGCATTTGCCCTCCCTGGGGTTCGTTGCGCTGATCCTTATGATACGCGCCGTCCCGGCCCGGCGTTACGGAGCGATCGGGAGACGGAGCCGGTTCAAAAGACTGCTCGGGCAAATGTTCGTATGTGTCGCCAGTGGGCCGGAGAGGTAGGCGTCCTCGCGGGCGCCGCCCGATGTCCGCGCGAGTCCGTGCCGGCGTCCGCTTTCCCCTGCGGCCATCCGACGCAGCCCGGTCAGGTTGCCGGGTCGGAATGCCCATGATAGAAATGTGGTCATTGCCGGCCGGGGGGCCGGCGGACGACGAAACCGCATCCGGGGGAGCACGATGCAACTCGACACCGACGCCTACATCGCGCTGGGCTTTCTCGTTTCCATCCTGGTCATCACCGGCGGCCTGTTCGGCTTCGTGCTGACGCGCAAGAACTGAACAGGTTCGGCGCCGGCCGCGGGCCGTCGGCCCCGGCCGGCGTCCCGTCACCAGCGGCCGCTGCGCCGGCAATGGCCGGACAGCCAGGCTCCGGCGGCGGCGACGTCGCCCCACATCTCCAGCCGTCCCCAGCTCGTCAGGCTGAGCCACCACGGCGTGCCCTCGGGCAGCCGGCCCTCCGCATAGGCCTCGAGCGGCGCCGGCGGCCGCGTCGGCCCGACCACCATCACCCGGTCCTCGCTGGGCCGCACGAACACGGCCCCGGGCAGCGCCGCGAGCCTGTCCGGAAGGCGCCGCGACAGATCCTCCAGCGCCGACAGCGCCATGTCCTCGTCGATCATTGCCGTCCCCTTGTCTTGGACGCGATTATAGCGGCGGGGCGCGGCGGCTCAACCGGGGCGGGGCGGTGACGGCGATCACTGGCCAAGGTCGGACGGGGATGCCATGATGGCGCGACGGGAGATGCCGATGTCGATACAAGGGCCGATGTCGATACAAGGATTGTCAGCCGCCATGCTCGCCGGGCAGGAGCGGTTCGTGCGACTGGCGCAACGCACCGCCGCCGCCGGGCCGGACGCCGCCACCGCGGTGGCGATGCAGCTCGAACGGCGTCAGGTGGAGGCGGCGGCGGTGGCCTTGCGGACCACCGACGAGATGCAGGAGCGCTTGCTGGACATCCTGGTCTGAGGCGGGCGCCGCGGGCCCGGGCTCAGCCCCACTGGCTCTCGACCGGGGGTTCGCCGACGGTCTGCTCGGCGCCGGGATCCGCGATGGCGGGGACGGACAGGGCCAGCATGAATGCGATCAGGAGCGTGACGAGACGAGGCATTTTGGCCTCCCTTGGCGGTTGGTCGGCGGCGGCGCCGGCGGCGCGGCCATCCGAGCGATGCCAATTTAGCGCCCCGCCGTTCCATTCGGGTGAGTGCATCGGGAAGAGCCAGGCCGGCAACGGGGATACCTCCTTCGTCGAGGCCGGCGGCCGGCTCACGCAGACGTGATTTCCGCTTCGCCCCCGCCCACCCCAGATTGGGGGAAACCGGCAAGGAGAAGCCCCGATGTCCCCGTTCCGCACCACCCTCGCCGCCGTCGCGCTGCTGATCCCGGCCGCCGCCGCCCAGGCGCAGCAGCCCGAAGCAACCGCTGCCGAAAGCCTCGCGACGGCCGTCTTCGCCGGCGGCTGCTTCTGGTGCATGGAGCCGCCCTACGACAAGCTGCCCGGCGTCGTCGACACGACCTCGGGCTATATCGGCGGCGAGCTGGCGGCGCCGAGCTACGAGCAGGTCTCGTCGGGCGGCACCGGCCATTACGAGGCGGTGCGCGTGACCTACGATCCGGCCCGCGTCAGCTACGCCGAGCTGCTGGAAGTGTACTGGCCCAACGTCGACCCGCTCGACGCCGGCGGCCAGTTCTGCGACCGCGGCCCGCAGTACAAGGCGGCGGTGTTCGTCGCGACGCCCGAGCAGCGCGAGCTCGCGGCGCGCAGCAAACGGGCGGTCGAGGACCTGCTGGGCCGGCCGGTGACGACCGAAATCCTGCCGGCGGCCGAGTTCTGGCCAGCCGAGGACTACCACCAGGACTATTACGAGAAGAACCCCGTCCGCTACAAGTTCTACCGCTGGAACTGCGGCCGCGACGCCCGCCTCGCCGAGGTCTGGGACGGCAAGCCGGCGCTGGCGCTGGCGGAGTGAGGCGGGGAGGGGCGGGGCGCTCCGACGTCTCGGCGCTGCCCTCACCCTCCCGCCGCAAGCGGCGGGCCCCTCCCTCTCCCGCAGGCGGGAGAGGGACAAATGCTGGCGCCGATGGGGCTGGAGATCACCCCATGACCAGCCGCGCCAGTCCGAACAGCATGCCGCCGGCGATGATCGCGACGCCGAGCCGGCGCAGCCACACCACCGCCGCCACCGGCAGGCGCACCGCCGCCGGCAGCAGGTAGCACAGCAGCGCCGCCGCGGTGACGACGCCGACCAGTTCGCGTTCGGTCATGGTGTCGGTCCATCCTACAGGCTTCGAAGCCGTGACGGTATCGTGGCCCTTGCGGTAGATCGAGTCCGGCCTTGGCCTAGGCGAAGGCGAGATGCGGGGCGCCCGCGACGTGCTGCGCGATGGGGCGTTCTCTGCCTGGTGCGTTCCCGTGGGCGGAGCGCGCGCGTGTACGGGAGAAGTGGAACCTAGGATTTCAGGCGATGAGGGCCCGGCACGGGCCGGGCCTTCTTGCTCAGCCCTCGTCGAAATAGTCGCAGAGGGGCGATTCCGGGAGTTGCTCGCAGAGAGCTTCCTCCGGCTGTGGGCCGGGATGCCGAGCAAACGAAGTGCCAACCGACATCGCGGTTGCCAGAAGAGCTGCTGCCGCTACGGCCAATACGTTCTTCATCGCGTCCTCCAGGTTCTCGATGAGAGCCACGAGGCTGGCCCAACCGGTGCCCCCGGGCAAAGGTGCAATCGGCGAGGCGCGATCCGAGATGGTGTTAGCTGGGCGAAGCCGGCGCGTGGAGGCGGGATTGAACCCTGCCCTGCGGTGCAGTTGGTGCCGGCTACAGGGTTCGAACCCGTGACCCCCTGATTACAAATCAGGTGCTCTACCAGCTGAGCTAAGCCGGCGACCGCGGTCAACTTAATGCCCGCCCGAGGGGGCCGCAAGCGCGATGCCGCTTTCGGGCGCGTTGGCGCGCGGGCGCGCGGTCCCATATCTCGTCGAGGACGACCTGGAGGAGAGTCATGCCGATGCGACATGCCGTCATCGCCGTCGCGGCCGCCGCGCTGCTGGCCGCCTGCTCGACCAATCCCATCACCGGGCGCGAGAGCGTGCAGCTCGTCGGCACCCAGCAGGAGCGCCAGATGGGCCTGCGGGCCCTGCGCCAGGAGCTGGCCGGCGAACGCGTCGTCACCGATCCGCGCATCGCCGGTCCCGTCGAGGCGGTCGGCAACCGCCTGGTCGCCGCGGCCGGCATGGATCCGCGCGAATGGCGGTTCCTGGTGGTCGAGGATCCGGCGGTCAATGCCTACGCCCTGCCGGGCGGCTACGTCGTCGTCAACACCGGCATGCTGCCGGTGGCGCAGGACGAGGCCGGGCTGGCCACCGTGCTGTCGCACGAGATCGGCCACGTGCTCGGCCGCCACAGCGGCGAGCGGGTCAGCCGCCAGGTGCTGACCCAGCTCGGCATCGGCGTGCTGTCCTCGGCCTTGGGCGGCGGCGGCCAGCTCGCGCAGCTGATGGGCGCGGCGGCGAGCGTCGGCGTCAACCTGCCCGCCGCGCGCAGCCAGGAATCCGAGGCCGACTACATGGGCCTGGCGATCATGCGCATGGCCGGCTACGACCCGGCGGCGGCGATCGGCTTCTGGCAGCGCATGCAGGCCGCCACCGCCCGCCGGGGCCGGCCGCCGGAGTTCCTGTCGACCCATCCGTCTGGCGGCCGGCGCCTCGAGCAGATCCGCGACTGGCTGCCGGAGATCCGGGCGCGCTACGGCTGACGACGCGCCCCTACGCCTCGCGGGCGAATTCGTAGAGGGCGACGGCGGCGGCGTTGGAGACGTTGAGCGATTCGACGGCGCCGGTCATCGGCAGGCGGACCAGCACGTCGCAATGCTCGCGCACCAGCCGCCGCAGGCCCTCGCCCTCGCTGCCCAGCACCAGCGCGACCTTGCCGGCCAGACCGGCCGCCGCCAGCGTCGCCGGCGCGTCGGCGGCCAGCCCGGCGCACCAGAAGCCGGCCTGCTTGAGCCGGTCGAGGGCGCGGGCGAGATTGGTCGCCCGCACCACCGGCATGCGCTCCAGCGCCCCCGACGCCGCCTTGGCCAGCGCCCCGGTCTCGTCGGGGGCGTGACGCTCCTGCACGACGACGGCGACGGCGCCGAAGGCGGCGGCCGAGCGCAGCACCGCGCCGACGTTGTGCGGATCGGTGACCTGGTCCAGCACCACCACCACCGCCGAGTCGCGCCCGGCGGCCAGCGCCTCGACGTCGGCGACGTCGAGCGCCGGCAACTGCTCGCACAGCAGCGCCAGGCCCTGATGCACGGCGCCGGGCGGCAGCAGCGATTCGATCTCGGCGCGCTCGG
>CAZJFH010000028.1:0-56197 GCA_964545205.1 uncultured Rhodospirillaceae bacterium | reverse complement strand
CAGAAGGTGCCGTTGTCCGCCCGTTCCCCGCTAATCCGCGATGAACCTTTTTTTTGTCGTTGCGGCGCCGCAGCGAGGTCAGTCGGCCGGCGGCGGCGCTTCGGCCGGCCCCAGCGGGCGGTGCATGATCACCACGTCCACCCAGCGGCCGAACTTCAGGCCGACGCCGCGCAGGATGCCTTCCTGGCGGAAGCCGAGGCTGCGGTGCAGGCCGATCGACGAGACGTTGGCCGAATCGCCGATCACCGCGATCATCTGCCGGTAGCCCAGCAAGGCGCAGCGGTTGACCAGCGTGCCGAGCAGGGCGCTGCCGATGCCGCGGCGCACGGTCAGCGGCGCGACGTAGATCGAATCCTCGATCGTGTAGCGATAGGCGGAGCGCGTGCGCCACGGCCCGGCATAGGCGTAGCCCAGCACCTCGCCGTCGACGTCGGCGACCAGATAGGGCAGGCCGCGTGCGGTGCTCTCGCGCCAGCGCCGCAGCATCTCCTCGACCGACGGCGCCTCCTCCTCGAACGAGGCCGCGGTGCGGGTGACGTAATAGGCGTAGATGGCCTGAATGGCCGGGAAGTCCTCGGCGCGGGCGTCGCGGACATGGACCGGCAGTTCGTCGGTGCGGGCGGTCATCGCGGGCGCAACTCGGCGGCGGGAATCGCCGCCAGCACCGCCGCCAGCTTGCCGAGATCGGCGGCGATGCGGGGAAAGCGGGCCGTCTTGGTGTGGTTGGACTCGTTCATGTACAGGCGGCGGTTGGTCTCGATCTGCAGCGCGTGGACGCCCTCGCGCGGGCGGCCGTAGTGCCGGGTGGTGAAGCCGCCGGCATAGGGCGCGTTGCGCACCACCCGGTAGCCGTCGCCGCGCAGCGACTCCTCGACGGCGCGGATCACCGCCGGCGCGCAGGCGGCCCCGAAGCAGTCGCCGAGCACGAAGTCGACCCGCGACAGGCCGTTGTCCTTGTCCAGCGGCCTGCCGACCGAGGGCATCGAGTGGCAGTCGACGAGGACGCAGTGGCCGAACCGGGCCAGCGTGTCGTCGATCAGCCGCTGCAGGGCGGCGTGGTAGGGGCGATAGAGCTGCTCGACGCGCCGCTCGGCCTCGGCGAAAAGCAGCCGATGGCCGTAAATCTCGGCGCCGCTGGCGACCACGCGCGGCACGGTCCCGAGCCCGGCCGCGACCCGCGGCGAGCGCACGTTGACGAAGTCGGGCAGCGGCTCGGCGAACATGCTGGGATCGAGCTCCCAGGGTTCGCGGTTGGGGTCGATGTAGGCGCGGGGGAACAGGGCCCGCAGCAGGGGCGCGCCCTGCGCGGTGACGGCGGCGAACAGCTCGTCCACGAACGAGTCCTCGGACCGCCGCAGGGTCTGCGGATCGAGCGCCGCCTGCTCGACGAACGACTGCGGATACTCGCGGCCGCTGTGCGGCGAGGCGAAGACCAGCGGCAGCGCCTGCGCTGCCGGGGCGACGATTTCAACCGCCTGCGGCAGATCGGCGGAGCGGAGCGGAACGGTGTCCATCGCGACTGGTTTAGTGGAATCCGCGCCGGCTGTCATCCCTCCGTGGGGCGGCACCAGCCCTGCCATTTTGCCGGTACACGGAAGGGCTTGCAATGTCGCTCGGATGAGGCTAATAAGGCGCCCTCACGCCGCACCGCGGCATGACGGGCGCGTAGCTCAGCGGGAGAGCACTACGTTGACATCGTAGGGGTCACAGGTTCAATCCCTGTCGCGCCCACCATCAGAACCCCTTGGGAAACCAAGGGGTTCTGTCCGTTTATGGGCCGCCTTATCCGCGCCCGCGCTTCTTCAGGTATTGCTGGTGATAGTCCTCGGCGTTCCAGAACGGGCCGGCGTCGACGATCTCGGTGGCGACCGGGCGGCCGAGGCGTTCCTCGGCGCGCTTGCGGCTCGCCTCGGCGGCGGCGCGCTGGTCTTGGTCGTGGACGAAGATCGCCGAGCGGTACTGCGAGCCGACGTCCGGGCCCTGGCGGTTGCGCTGGGTCGGGTCGTGGGCCTGCCAGAACACCTCGAGCAGGGCGTCGTAGGACAGCGCGTCCGGGTCGTATTCGACCCGCACCGCCTCGGCATGGCCGGTGCGGTCGGTGCAGACCGCCTCGTAGCTCGGCGCCTCGGTGTGGCCGCCGGTATAGCCGACGCGGGTGGCGGCGACGCCGGGCACGCGGGCGAAGCGGGCCTCGACGCCCCAGAAGCAACCGGCGGCGAAGGTGGCGATGGCCATGGCGTGGTCCTCCTCGCCTCAGAGGTGGGGGCCGTCGCCGCCGCCGTCCAGATGCGGCGGCGTCAGGCGCCCAGCGCGTGCGGCCGGCCCGGCTGCTGGTGCAGGCGCCCGGCGCCGTGCGCGGTCTCCTCGGACTTGGCCGCCCGCCGCCGCCGCCGCTGCGCCTCTTCGTGCTCGCGGCGCTCGCGCCAGTGGCGGGCGCTCTCGACGCCGAAGGCGAAGAACAACCTCTCGGGCACCGCGACGCCGGCTTCGAGCCGGCGCCAGGCCGACACCAGGCCGACCAGGATCGCGGTCTCGGCGGCGCCGCCCAGCACCAGCACGAGCGGCAGCCCGCCCTGGGCCAGCGCCGCGATCACCGGCGTGATGAAGGCGATCGATGTCGACACGCCCACGGCGCGGATCGTGTAGTCGAGATGGGTCTCGACCCACTGGCCGGCATGCCGCCGCTCCAGCGGCAGCGCCACGGCCACGGCCGCCAGCATGGCGAGGTAGCCGCCGACCAGCCAGGCCTGCGACATCAGCGCGGCGCCGATCAGCAGGCACAGCGGCTTGACCACGACGAGAATGACGTAGGGGATGCGAATCGAGGCCTGATTCATGGCCGTTCTCCCTTGTCGAGATGGCCGTCATGTGCGGCCATTCCGCCAAGGCGCCCCGTGAATGATGCCGGTGTCCTGGAGGTCGTGGTTGAACGCGACCTCGTCGGAGCGCCCCAGCACATCCAAAGATTGCCAGAACCGGCCGGAAAAGGCAAACCGCAGGGGGCGTCCCATCGGTATCACCAGCGGTCTTGCTTTTTGGCCCCGAATCGCCAATCGTCGCCGCAACGACGAGAGGCATCCGTGAACACCAGCGCGGTCGACGACATCGATATCCTGACCGAGGTGATGGAGCGCCATCTGCGGCAGGCCGACGTCGACCGCATTCTCGAGGTCCTGACCACGTCGGACCAGCAGCAGATGCTGCTGCGGATCACCGAGCTGCTGCGGCGGATGTCGGCGCTGTTCGAAATCTCGACGCGCATGTCGGAATCGCTGTCGCTCGACGTCGTGCTGCCGCGGCTGATGACCATCGTCACCGAGGCGATGGGCGCGGACCGTTCGTCGCTGTTCCTCTACGACCGCGAGACGGACACCCTGTTCTCGCGCGTCGCCCAGGGCGACAAGGTCGGCGAGATCCGCTTTCCCGCCGGCGCCGGCATCGCCGGCCTGGTGTTCGAGAGCGGCGAGGGGCTGATCATCCCCGACGCCTATGCCGACCCGCGTTTCAATCCCGAGGTCGATCGCAAGACCGGCTACCGCACGCGCAACATCCTCTGCACGCCGCTGCGCAACAAGCGCGGCGAGATCATCGGCGTCGCCCAGGTGCTGAACAAGCTGGCCGGCGACTTCGACGCCGACGACCTGTCGCTGCTGCAGATCCTGACCACCCAGGCGGCGGCGGCGCTGGAGAACGCGCAGCTTTTCGAGCGCGTCGAGCGCGCCCGGCACGAGGAGCTGCAGCTTCTCGAGGTCACCAGCGCCATCTCGTCGGAACTGCAGCTCGACACGTTGCTGGCCAAGATCATCGCGGTGACCACCGACATGCTCGGCGCCGAACGCTCGAGCCTGTTCATCTACGACCGGCGCACCGACGAGCTGTGGTCGCGCATCGCCCAGGGCGCCGAGATCAAGGAGATCCGGTTTCCCGCCGCGGCGGGGATCGCCGGCGCCTGCTTCTCGTCGGGGCGGCCGCTGCACATCCCCGACGCCTATGCCGATCCGCGCTTCAACAAGGACGTCGACCGCAAGACCGGGTATCGGACGCGCAACATCCTGTGCATGCCGATGTTCAACAAGGCCGGCCAGAGCGTCGGGGTCATGCAGGTGCTGAACAAGCGCGCCGGCCATTTCGGCGCCACCGACGAGCGGCGGCTGCGCGCCTTCACGGCCCAGGCGGCGATCGCGCTGGAGAACGCGCGGCTGTTCGACGACGTCCTCAACATGAAGAACTACAACGAGAGCATCCTGAAGTCGCTCTCGAACGGCGTCATCACCCTGGACGCCGACGGCCGCATCGAGAAGGTCAACACCGCGGCGCGCAGCCTGCTCGGGCTGGACGATTCCTGCCTGCACCGCACGCTGTCCGAGCTGTTCGGCCAGCACAACGCCTGGGTCGCGGCCTCGGTCGCCAAGGTCGCGGCCAGCGGCGCCACCGACATCGCCATGGACACCGACATGCGCGGCGTCGACGGGCGGGTCTCGTCGGTCAACCTGACGACCGTGCCGCTGATCGACATCAACGACAACAACATCGGCTACATGCTGGTGATCGAGGACATCAGCCGCGAGAAGCGCGTCAAAAGCACCATGGCGCGCTACATGACCAAGGAGATAATGGACAAGCTGCTGGAAGGCGGCGACGATCTGCTGGGCGGCACCGCCCAGGAGGTGACGGTGCTGTTCTCGGACATCCGCAAATTCACCACCATCTCCGAGGCGATCGGCGCCCGCGAGACGGTGTCGATGCTCAACGGCTACTTCACCGAGATGGTCGAGGTGATCTTCGCCCATGGCGGCATCCTCGACAAGTACATCGGCGACGCGATCATGGCGCTGTTCGGCGCGCCGCTGCAGGGGCCGGACGACGCCGACAACGCGCTGGCGGTGGCCAACGACATGATGCGCGTGCTGCGCCGGCTCAACGCCCAGCGCGCGGCGCGCGGCGAGGCGGCGATCGACATCGGCATCGGCCTGTCGACGGGCGAGGTGGTGGCCGGCAACATCGGCTCGCCGAAGCGAATGGACTACACCGTCATCGGCGATTCGGTGAACTTGGCGTCGCGCCTGGAAGGCGCCAACAAATACTACGGAACCCACGTGCTGCTGTCCCAGTTCACCCATAGGCGGCTTCGCGCGGGCGGACGGTTCCGCGAGATCGACCTGATTCGGGTCAAGGGCAAGCAGGCCCCGGTGGCGGTGTTCGAGGCGCTGGACCATCACGACGCCGACAGCTTCCCCGAGCTCGAGCGCGCGGTCGCGCTGTTCGAGGACGGCGTCGCCAGGTACCGGCGCCGCGACTGGCGCGGCGCGATGCGGGCCTTCGTCTCGGCCCTGGACGCCCATCCGGGCGACGGTCCGTCGCGGCTCTATCTCGACCGGTGCCGCCTTTATACCGAGTCACCCCCCGGCGAAGACTGGGACGGCGTGTGGACAATGACTCAGAAGTGACCTCCCAGAGAAAGGGCTTCCCCATATGAAATGCGTCTACTTCCAGTCCGGCGACAACCAGTGGAAATTCGAGCTGGAGGACCAGGAGTACGAGAACATCATCCAGAACCTCCTGGCCGAGGAGGATCTCGACGTCGAGGAGATGCTCGACGAGTCGCTGGAGATCATGCGTGACCTTGCCGAGGTCGACGACGAGGAACTCGACGAGGACGACCAGATCGACCAGACCATCTCGGTGGCCTTCATCTGGCACTACTTCAACACCCTGCCCGACGACGAGGGCCGCGTCGACGGCGACGTCGTTCTGATCGAGAACGAGGACGCCTCGGGCGTCTCGGTGGTCGCGGCCAGCGACGTCATCGAGGACTGACCCCCAGGCGATGCGGGTCTGGCTGTTCCTGGCGGCGGCCAACGGCTTCGTCGCGGTCGCCCTCGGCGCCGCGGCGGCGCATGCGCTCGCCGCCGATCCGCAGGCCGCGGTCTGGGTCGAGAAGGCCGCGCGCTACCAGATGTACCACGCCCTGGCGCTGCTGGCGGTGGCGCTGCTGGCGGCGCGCGCCGCGTCCTGGCTGGTGCACGCGGCAGGCGCGGCCTTCGTCGCCGGAGTCGCGGCGTTCAGCGGTTCGCTCTACGGCATGGCCTTCGCCGGATGGGACGCCGGTCCGGTCACTCCGGCCGGCGGATTGGCGCTGATGCTGGGCTGGCTGCTGCTCGCCGCCGCGGCCCTGCGCCGTTGACCACAGGCTCAAAGCCGCGGTTTGACTTGCGACTGCGAATTGGGGATTATGGCGGCCGAGGGGGCGCCGCCGATGGCTTCTGCGGCCAGCACGACAACCGCGCGGGATAATTCCATGGCGAAAACGATCCTGATCGTTGAAGACAACGATTTGAACATGAAGCTCTTCAATGATCTGTTGCAGGCTCACGGTTACGAGACGCTGCAGACGAAGGACGGCCGTGAGGCGCTGAAGATGGCGCGCGAGCATCGCCCCGACCTGATCCTGATGGACATCCAGTTGCCCGAGGTCTCGGGCCTCGAGATCACCAAGATGCTCAAGGAGGACGACGACCTGAAGGCGATCCCGGTGATCGCCGTGACCGCCTTCGCGATGAAGGGCGACGAGGAGAAGATTCGCGAGGGCGGCTGCGAAGGCTACATCGCCAAGCCGATCTCGGTCGCCAACTTCCTGCAGACCGTCGCCAAGTTCCTGAACTAGGCGAGCATCCCGCGCAAGGCAACGGCCCGCCGATCCGGCGGGCCTTTTTCATTACCCCTTCCGGTCAGGCGACCGGCTTCCCAAATTGGTGTTCACTCGCACCGTGCACCAGGCAGGGAAGAACGATGTCGCAAAAGAAATTCGCCTCGCAGGGCGATCTCGACCAGAAGAACGTCTCCTTCACCGAGTTGGCGCCCGGCGCCTACGCCTACACCGCCGAGGGCGACCCCAACACCGGCGTGATCGTCGGCGACGACGGCGTGATGGTGATCGACACCCAGGCGACGCCGGTGATGGCCCAGGACGTGCTCCGGCACATCCGCGAGGTCACCGACAAGCCGGTCAAGTACGTCGTCATGACCCACTACCACGCGGTCCGCGTGCTCGGCGCCTCGGCCTACGGCGCGCCGGTGACGATCGCCAGCCGCGGCACGCTGGAACTGATCCAGGAGCGCGGCGAGCACGACTGGAAATCCGAGGTCGGCCGTTTCCCGCGGCTGTTCCGCAACGCCGAATCGATCCCCGGCCTGACCTGGCCGAACATCGTCTTCGACGACCGGGTCACGATCCAGATGGGCAAGCGCGAGGTGCGGATCGCGCATCTCGGCCGCGGCCATTCCAAGGGCGACTCGGTGGTCTGGCTGCCGGACGAACGGGTGCTGTTCTCGGGCGACCTGGTCGAGTACGGCGCCACGCCCTATACCGGCGACGCCTATCTCGAGGACTGGCCGAAGACGCTCGACGCGGTGCGGGCGCTGGACCCGGCCAAGCTGGTGCCGGGCCGCGGCGAGGCGCTGCGGACGCCGGAGCAGTGCCGCGAGGCGATCGACGAGACCCAGGCCTTCCTGACCGCGATGTACGGCAGCGTCAAGGAAGCCCGCGCCAAGGGCTGGGACCTCAAGACCTGCTACCGCGAGACCTACGCCGCGCTGAAGCCGCGCTTCGGCCACTGGGTGATCTTCGACCACTGCCTGCCGTTCGACGTCAGCCGCGCCTACGACGAGGCCGGCGGCGTCAAGGACCCGCGCATCTGGACCGCCGAGCGCGACCAGGAGATGTGGGAGTCGCTGGAAGGATAGTCGGCGCACGCTGCCTCCCAGCATTCCATTGACGCCGGCGCCCGCGTCGCCGTATGAGTCGCGGGCGGGTCCGGCGGCGTGCGCCGGCCGCCGTCATTCCTGGGAAAACCGCGGCATGTCCTCCTCTTCGCTCCTTCGTCTGGCGGCGGCGTTCGCGCTCGTCGCGGCGGCGAACTTCCTGTGGTGGGCCTACTCCAACCGTCCGGTCGACGCCGGTCCCGACGTGCCCGGCGGCCAGCTGCGCAGCGTCTCGTTCGCGCCGTTTCGCGACGGCCAGAGTCCGCTGCTCAAGATCTATCCGACGCCGCAGCAGATCGAGGAGGACCTGGCCCGCCTGCAGGGCCGGGTCCGGGCGGTGCGCACCTACACCAGCCGCGAGGGCATGGAGGCGGTGCCGCGGATGGCGCGCAAATACGGCCTCAAGGTGACGATGGGCGCCTGGCTGGGGGCCGAGCACGGCGCCATGGCGGCCGAGGGCCGGCAGATCAACCGCGAGGAGATCGACTCGCTGGTCGCCCTGGCCAACGCCTTCCCCGACGTGATCGAGCGGGTCATCGTCGGCAACGAGGTGCTGCTGCGCGGCGATCTGCCGCCCGAAAAGCTGCTGGCCTACATCGAGGAGGTCAAGGCGCGGGTCGAGCAGCCGGTCTCGTACGCCGACGTCTGGGCCTTCCAGCTCAAGCACCCGCAGGTCGCCCGGGCGCTGGATTACGTCACCATCCACATCCTGCCCTATTGGGAGGACCTGCCGGCCCATGTCGACGACGTCGGGCCGCATATCGAGCATTACCACCGCGTCGTCGCCGAAGCCTTCCCGGGCAAGCCGATCCTGATCGGCGAGGCCGGCTGGCCGACCATGGGCCGCAGCCGCGGCCCGGCCGAGCCGGGCGTCGTCAACGCCGCCAAGTTCGTCCGCATCCTGGTCCAGGTCGCCGAGCGCAACGGCTTCGAGTACAACGTCGTCGAGGCCTACGACCAGCCCTGGAAGGCGGCGCTCGAGGGCACGGTCGGCGCCAAATGGGGCTTGTGGTCGGCGGATCGCGAGCCGGTGTTCCCGCTCTTGGGCCCGGTGGTCGAGCACCCCGACTGGCCGGCGCGCTTCATCCTGTCGCTCGTCGTCGCCGCCGGCCTGCTGCTGCCCTTCGCCGGGCGGTTCACCGGGCTGTGGGCGGTGCCGGTCGCCGCCCTGGCGCAGGTGCTGGCGGTGGCGCTGGTCCAGTACGGCTACGCCGCCCAGGCGGCGGGGATCAGCTTCTGGGCCAAGGCCAATTTCGGGCTGCTGCCGAAGGCGCTGGCGGCGGCCTGGGCGACCCTGCTGGTCATGTTCGCCGCCGCCGCCGTCGAGCGCGCGGTCCAGGCGTTCGACGCCCGACCGACCACCGGGTTCGGGCGCTGGCTGCCGACGCTGTATCACCTGTTCACGCTCGCCGCCGTGGTGCTGACCGCGGCCATCGTGCTCGACGGCCGCTACCGCGATCTGCCGCTGCTGCAGTTCGCCGTGCCGGTCGCCGGCGTCGCCGGGCTGGTGCTGCTGCGGCTGACCGCCGGCCGCGACACGCTGTCGGCGCTGGCCGGCTGGGAACTGTTCGGATCGCGGCCGAGCGGGCTCGGCAGCCTGGCCGCCCTGGCGCTGGGGCTGCTGGCGGCGGCCAACCTGGCCGCCGAGGGCCTGGCGATCGTCGGCGACGACTTCGTCGCCCAGCATCCGACGCTGGCCGAGCAGGTGCCGATGGTGCTGTCGGCGATGGTCTCGAACCCCGCGGCGCTGGTCTGGTCGGCGATGATGCTGGTGCTGGCGCTGCCGCACGTCGCCGACATGGTGCTGGTCCGGCGCACCGTGCCGCAGCCGGCCTGACCGTGTTTTCCCGCGCGGAACCTCGACCCAAGGTGGATTGACGCCGCGCCGTCCTTTGCCAAGTCTAGGGACCGACCCGAACGGACGATCATAGGCGGAATCCATGGACCTTTCCGGAGAGTACCGCATCCCGGCGCCGCCGGGACGCGTTTGGCAGGCGCTGAACGACGTCGACATCCTGCGCGTCTCGGTGCCGGGCTGCCAGGAGATGGAAAAGACCGACGAGAACGCCTTCCGCGCCAAGGTGCAGACCAAGATCGGCGCCATCAAGGCGACCTTCACCGGCCGCGTCACGCTGTCCGACATCGACCCGCCGAACGGCTACACGATCAGCGGCCAGGGCGAGGGCGGACCGGCCGGCTTCGCCAAGGGTTCGGCCCGCGTGCGCTTGAAGGCGGACGGCGCCGACACCACCATCCTGACCTACGTGGCCAAGGCCGACGTCGGCGGCAAGCTCGCCAGCGTCGGCAACCGGCTGGTGCAGGGCGTCGCCGCCAAGACGGCCGAGGAGTTCTTCAGCCGATTCTGCGCCGCCGTCACGGAAGGAGGTGTGATGACCAACCCGCCGCATCCCGAATCGATGCCGGGACGCCCCGAGGAGCGCCAGGATCAGGCGCGCGGCCCCGAGCACCGCGGCCCGGCCGAGCCGACGGTCGGCGTTGCCCGGCAGGTGCCGTCGGAACCCACCGTGCCCTATACGATCGGCATGACGCCCGGCCGCCAGAACCGGGTGATCGTCATCGCCGGCGTCATCTGGCTGCTGATCGTCGGCCTGATCACGCTGTCCGGCTGACCCGCCGCGGCGCGGCGTACCACGCCAGGGCGGCGAGCTGCAGCGCCAGCATGAGGCCGAACGCCGCCTGGTACGCCGCCGGCGGATAGCCGTCGGCCGCCTTCGGCCACAGGTCGATGACCGCGCCCATTCCCCATTGGGTCGCGAAGGCGGCGACGAAGACCAACAGGTTCAGCGCCGTGTTCACCCGCCCCGACAGGTGCGGCGGGAAGCTCTGCGACAGCGCGGCGTAGGTCACGGTTCCGGCGGTGCCGAAGAATCCGAACGCCATCCAGGTGGCCAAGGTCGCCTCGGTCCAACCGGCGGTGATCAGCGCCTGTGTGAGCATGAACAGGACCATCCCGGCCACCGCCACGCTCAGCGGCTTCAGGCCGAGCCGGCTGAGCCGCTCGGCGATGGCGCCCATCAGCACGAAGCCGGCGACCATCGCCGCGGCGGCGGCGAACAGGTGGCTGGCCGCCGCCATGCGGTCGAGGCCGGCGACGTCGCGCAGCCACGGCCCGGCCCACAGCCCCTGCACCGACATGAAGGTCGCCTGCGACACCATCGGCAGCGGCGCCACGCGCCAGAACAGGCTGCTGCGGTAGATCTGCGCGGTGTCGGCGAACTGGGCCCGCAGGCCGCCGGCCGGAAAGCCGGTCGGCCGCTCGGGCACCAGCCGGAACAGCGCCACGGCGGCGGCGAGCGTCAGGGCGGCGAGGACGAAGAAGACGCCGCGCCAGTCGGTCACCGCCAGCGCCGCCTCGACCGGCGCCGTGGCGCTGAGGGCGCCGAGCCCGCCCGAGGCCAGGATCAGGCCGTTGACCAGCGGCAGCTTCTCGCGCGGGAAGAACAGCACGTTGGCCTTGAACGAGGCCATCAGGCAAGCGGACACGCCGAAGCCGATCAGCGCCCGGCCGGCGACCAGGCCGCCGAGTCCCTCCGCCATGCCGAACACCAGGGCGCCGGCGGCGGCGAACAGCAGCAGCGCCGCCTCGACGCGGCGCGGGCCGAAGCGGTCGAGCAGCAGCCCGAGCGGAAGCTGAAACGAGGCGAAGGCCAGGAAATAGGCGCTGGTCAGCAGGCCCATGGCGCCGGCGTCCAGCCCCAGCGCGGCCGTCAGGTCCGGCCCGATCACCGCGTTGACGCTGCGGAACAGGTAGGACAGGAAATAACCGGCCGCGAAAGGCAGGAACACGCGCGTGAGCATCGCCGCGAAGGGCAGGGCGATCGGCGGAGCGGCGGTGGTCATGGTCTTCGCCTCGCGCCTCTGCTCTCGGGGGTCGGGCCGCCTATTCCGCCGCCTGCTCGGCGCGCGCTCCGTTCATCACCGCCCGGGCGCCGCTGAGCATCGCCTCGACCAGCATCGATGCGGCACCGTCGCGCGGCGCGGCGATGTTGTGGACCCATGTCCGCTGCGCGGCGAAGGACAGCCCGGCGTGCAGCGCCCAGGCCAGCTCCACCAGCCGCTGGTCGGGGTCGGCGGCGCTGCCGGTCCCGAACTCGTGCTGCAGTTCGGTCGCCAGCGGCATGACGATCTGGTCACGGATCGCCTCGAGCACCCGGGCGTCGAACGAGCCGCCCTTGAGGCCGGACGACAGCACCAGGCGCCACCAGCCGTCCTGGCTCAAGGCCAGGGCGTAGGAGGTCGCGAAATCGACCAGGCGCTCGGGCAGCGGCCGCGCGCGGTCGGTGATGATCGTGCGCCACTCGCTCTGCCAGCGGCGGGCGAAGATCTCCTGGAACACCCGCTCGACCAGCGCCTCCTTGTCGGGGAAGTAGCGGTAGAGCAGGGGCTGGGTGATGCCCAGGCGCTCGGCCAGCGCCCGGGTCTGGCCCTCGACGCCGTTCTCGACGAAGAAGCGGATCGCCTCCTCGACGATCAGGCGCTCGCGCTCGTCGCGCCGCAGGCGGCTGCGCCGCGGCGGCATCTCGGACGCGGCATCGGCGCCGTCGAAGGCATAGGCCGCCTGGCCGAGGCCGCCCTCCAGCCCTTCGTACAGCACCCGGCCACCGCCGCCGGCGCCCATGGCCACGAACAGCGGCATCAGGTGTTCGTCGCGGGGATGGGCGATCTCGGCGTCGGCGCGGGTGCGGCGATACTCGGCGAGCTCGATGGTGTCGCCGCGGGCGACGGCGTCGCCCAGCCATGCCTGGAAGCTCGACGCCCATTCCGGCGTCTCGGAGGGCGACGGGGGGTAGTGCTCCAGATTGTGCACCGAGGCGCCGCTGCCGAGGATCAGCACGCCGCTCGCGCGCAGGCGCGCCAAGGCGCGGCCGACCGCCAGATGGTGGCCGATCCCGGCCGCGGGCTGGACCGACAATTGCGTCACCGGAATCGACGCCTCCGGGTACATCAGCATCAGCGGCACCCAGGTGGCGTGGTCGAGGCCGCGCTGGTGATCGACCGCGTGCTCGATTCCGGCCGCGCGCAGGGCGGCGACGATGTCCGCGGCGACGGCGACGGCGCCGGGGGCCGGGTAGCGCAGTTCGTAGAAATGCGGCGCGAATCCGCTGAAGTCGTGCATCGTCGACGGCGCCGCGCAGGCCCCGATCGTCGGCACCTCGGTTTCCCAATGCGCGGTCACGCAGACGATGGCGCGCGGACGCGGCAGCGACCGCCCCAGACCGCGCAGGAACGCCGCCGCTCCATCGGATCTTTCGATCAGAGTGGGCGCGTTGTGCGAGACGAACAATGCGGGGAGGACTGCCTGGGACATCATGCATTCAAGCTTGTTGAAGAAAGTTCTCTATACACCTGATTCCACCTTTGGGGTCAAAACATTATTCCACGACGGCCCCGCTTGACCGCCGTTAAGGAGCGTGCCGCCGGCACCGCCGATGATCACGGCGCAAACCCCGGAGGTGTTCGGTGACGATCGAGATCGCGCAGCCGGGCGGCGCCCAGCGCCGCTTCGTGCCCTTCGCCAGCGGGTTCCGGCCGATGTTCCTGCTGGCCGGAGCCCAGGCCGTCGCCGCGATGGCCGGCTGGCTGGTGTTCTATTTCGGCTCCGGCGCGCTGCCGCAGGCGTTCTTCCCCGTGGTCTGGCACGGTCACGAGATGGTCTACGGCTTCGCCGCCGCCGCGGTCGCCGGATTCTTGCTGACCGCGGTGCCGAACTGGACCGGCACGCGGCCGGTCTCGGGGCCGCCGCTGGTCGCCTTGACCCTCGTCTGGATCGTCGGCCGTCTCGCCTTCTGGTTGTCGCAGGACATCCCGGCGCTGCTGGTCGCGGCGCTCGACCTCGCCTTCGTTCCGCTGCTGCTGGCGCTGGTCGGCAAGCCGCTATGGGCGGCCGGCCCGCGCAATCGGCCGTTCCTGGCGCTGCTGGCGGCGTTCTGGGTCGGCGCCGCCATGGTCCACGGCGAGGCGCTGGGCCTCGGCGACACCGCGGCGACCGGGGTCAGGGTCGGAATATGGGTGCTGCTGACCCTGATCGCCATCGTCGGCGGACGAATCGTCCCGGCCTTCACCGGCAACTGGATGCGCCAGAACGGCGTCGACGGCCAGATCCGCGTCCGGCCCTGGCTCGAGAAGGTGGCGCCGGCCGGCGTCGCGGCGGCCGGCCTGGCCGACGTCGTGTCGCCGACCAGTCCGGCGACCGCCATGCTGCTGATCCTGGTCGCGGCGCTGCACGCGATCCGCCTCGCCGGCTGGCAGGGCGCCAGGACCATGGGCGCGCCGATCGTCTGGGTGCTGCACGTCGCCTATTCGTGGCTGGTCGTCGGACTGGCCCTGCGCGGCGTCGCGGTGCTGTGGCCGCTGGTCGTGCCCCCGTCGGCCGGCCTGCACGCGCTGACGGTCGGGGCGGTCGGGCTGATGGTGATGGGGGTGATGACGCGGGCCGCGCTCGGCCACAGCGGCCGGCCGTTGCGCGTGCCGACGGTCATCGCCTGGGCCTACGGCCTGCTGGCGCTCGCCGCCTTCATCCGCGCCATCGGTCCGATCGTGCATTCGTCGGCGGCCGGCGACCTGATCCCGGCGGTGACGGGCGGACTGTGGACGCTGGCCTGGGCGATCTACGTGGCCGTCTACGCGCCGATCTGCCTGCGGCCGCGCATCGACGGCCGGCCCGGCTGAGCCCGTTCAGGCGCCGCGGGTGTCGCCGCCCTTCAGGACGCCGCGGGCGACGAACTCGGCGAAGCGCGGCGCCGGCACCGGCGGGCTGAAGTAGAAGCCCTGGATTTCGTCGCAGCGCATCCGCCGCAGCACCTCGAGCTGGGCCGCGGTCTCGACGCCCTCGGCGACCACCGAGAGATTGAGGCTGTGGGCCATGGCGAGAATGGCGCTGACGATCTCCTCGCCGGCGGCGTTCGAGCCGATGTCCTGGATGAACGAGCGGTCGATCTTGAGCTTGTCGAGCGGGAACCGCTTGAGGTGCGACAGCGAAGAATAGCCGGTGCCGAAATCGTCGATCGCCAGCCGGATGCCGGCCTCGTGCAGGTCGAGCATGCGGCGCACCGCGACGTCGGCGTTGTGCATCACCGCGCTTTCGGTCAGCTCCAGCTCGATCAGGTTCGGATCGACGCCGGTCTGGTCCAGCACCCGCACCACGGTCTCGACGAGCTCGGGCTGGCGGAACTGGTGGGCCGACAGGTTGACCGCGACGCGCTGGGGCGGCAGGCCGTCGCGCTGCCAGGCCTTGATCTGCAGACAGGCGGCCTGCAGCACCCAATGACCGACCTGCAGGATCAGTCCGGTCTCCTCGGCGATGGGGATGAACTTGCCCGGCGGAATCATGCCGAGTTCCGCATGCTGCCAGCGCACCAGCGCCTCCGACCCGACCAGGCGCCCGCTCACCGTCTCGACCTTGGGCTGGTAGTAGAGCACCAGGTCGCCGTTGGTCACCGCCTTGCGCAGGTCGGTTTCCAGGCGCAGCCGCTCGCGGTTGTTGGCGTTCATCTCCGGCGTATAGAACTGGAAGGTGTTCTCGGCCTTGTCCTTCGAGCGGTTCATCGCCGTCTCGGCCTTCTGCACCAGCTCGTCGACGTCGGCGCCGTCGACCGGGAAGGCGCTGATGCCGATGCTGGCGGTCGCGAACAGTTCGTGGCCGTTCGGATTGAAGGCGGTGCCGAAGGCGTCGATGACGCGGCTGACCACCGGCGTCGCGTCCTGGCCGTGGGCGAGGTCCGTGAGCACGCAGCAGAAGCTGTCGCCGCGCAGCCGCGCCACCGTGTCCTGCCCCCGGACCGAGCGCGCCAGCCGCTGGGCGACCTCGCGCAGCAGCGCGTCGCCGGTCGAATGCCCCAGCGTCTCGTTGACCTGCTTGAAGCGGTCCAGGCTGACCAGCACCAGGGCCACCATGCGGCCGCCGCGCTGCGCCCGCTCGATCGCCTGCGCGACGCGGTCGCGGAACAGGTACCGGTTGGGCAGCCGGGTGACGCCGTCGTAATAGGTCAGGTGCTTGATCGTCTCTTCGGCGCGCTTGTGGCGGCTGATGTCGCTGAAGACGCCGACGAAGTGCTTGATCGTGCCCGCCTCGTCGCTGACGGCCTTGATGGTCAGCCACTCGAGGTAGGCCTCGCCGTCCTTGCGGCGGTTCCAGATTTCGCCCTGCCACTGCCCGTCGGAGCGGATCTGCTGCCACATGGTCTTGTAGAAGTCGAGGCCCTGGAAGCCCGACTTGAGCAGGCTGGCGTTCTCGCCGATCACCTCGTCGCGCTCGAAACCCGAGATGGTGCAGAAGGCGTTGTTGACCCACTGGATCATGCCGCGCGGGTCGGTGACCATCACGCCCTCGACCGTGCTCTCCAGCACCTTTTCGGCCACCAGCAGCCGCGACTCGATCTGCTGACGCTCGCTGAGGTCGGTGACCACCGCCGCGACCATCCGCCCGCGCGCCTGCGGGACGTCGATCACGTTGACCCGGGCCGGAAACACCTTGCCGTCCTTGCGCCGGGCGTTGACGGTGCGGACCAGCGGCGTGCCGTCGGGAGAGGCCATGAACGTCCCGACCAGACGCGCGTGGCTCTCGCGCTGCGAAGCGGGCAGAAGCTGATCGAGCGGCTTGCCGACCAGTTCATGGCTTTCGACCCCGAACATGGCGAGCGTCGCCGCGTTGCAGGACTGGATGACCCCGCGCCGGTCGAGCGTCAGTACGGCTTCGGGGATGGCGTCGAGCAGCAGCCGGCTGCGCGACGCCTCGTCGACTCGCGCCCGCTGCGCGCTCGACAACTCGGTGACGTCGCGGGCCTGGACCAGCAGGGCGCCGCGGCCGGCGTACATGATCGGCGCGCTGCTGCAGCGGACCTCGGTGCCGCCGCCGCCGAGGCGCGGCAGATGGCAGGTGCCGCTCTTGTCCGGCTCGCAGGTCCCGCACCATGGCATGCCGATCGCCTGCTCCACCTCGCCGGCTCCGAGCATCATGGCGCCGGCGCGGTTGATCAGGGCGATGCGGCCGTCGACCACCACCGCCGCCAGTTCGGCGGTCGCGTCGAGCATCGCCGCCAGTGCCGCCTCGCGGTCGCCCGGCGCGGCGACGACGCCGTGCAGCACCGTCTGGCCGTCGGCGTTGCGCCCGACCGCCCAGCGACAGGGCAGCGTCGCGCCGTCCTCGGCCTGCAGCCGGGCGGCGAACCCCTGCGAGCCCTCGGCCAGGGCCCGGGCGAGGCCGTCGCGGTCGGCCGCGGCGAACGCCTCGGCAAGCGGCCGCGCATGCCAGCCCTCGTCGAAGCCGCAGAACGCCTCGGCGGCCCGGTTCCAGCGCAGCAGCCGGCCGTCGCCGGCGGCGATCAGCACGGGGCCGGCGAGGTCGTCGAGCGTCGCCGCGACCTCCGCCTCGCGTTCGGCGGGGCTCCGCTCGGCGGTGCGTCGGAACAGCGCGTGGACCAGAGCGCCCGAGAACAGCAGCAGCGGCCAGGCCGCGCCGTCGAGCCCGCCGCCGAGCGACGACAGCCACAATCCGCCCGCGAGCAGATACACGGTGGTGGCGGCGAGCGGGGTCAGCATCAGTCTTCCGGGTGGTGTCAGGGCGGGCGCGCGCGCATCGGGAGAAGGTCCGGTCATTCCCTATCACGCCGCTGGTTGCCGTGACGAATCGATTCGACGGCGCGAGCGCCGCTGCCGTCAGACTAGCCGTAACCAGGGCGCGGCTCAAGCCGCGGCCGTCCTTCCCGCTTCACTTGGCGCCGTCTCCCAGGCATTGTGGCCGCGCCAAGTCGAAGGGAGCGGAAAGACATGATCATTCTGTTCACCGACTTCGGACTCGAGGGGCCGTATGTCGGGCAGGTCAAGGCGGTGCTGCACGGAATCGCCCCGGCGGTGCCGGTGATCGATCTGTTCGCCGACGCGCCGGTACACGATCCCAGGGCCGCCGCCTACCTGCTCGCCGCCTATGTCGGCGCGTTTCCGACCGGCTCGGCGTTCGTGTGCGTGGTCGACCCCGGCGTCGGCGGCAGCCGGGCGGCGCTGGCGCTGGACATCGACGGGCGCTGGTTCGTCGGCCCCGACAACGGCCTGTTCGAGCCGCTGCTGCGCCGCGCCGGCCGCTGGCGCGCCTGGGCTCTGCCGCAGGACGGGCCCGGGGTCAGCGCCACCTTCCACGGCCGCGACGTCTTCGCCCCGGCGGCGGCGGCCCTGGCCTCCGGCCGGTCGCCGGCGTTCCTGGGCGGCGTCGCGGTCGCGCCGCGACGCCGGTCGGACTGGCCGGACGACCTCGCCGAGATCGTCTATGTCGACCGCTTCGGCAACTTGATGACCGGGCTGCGCGCCGAGACGATGGCGGCCGACGCGACGGTCGAGGTCGCCGGCCGCCGGGCGGCGCGGGCGTGCACCTATGCCGACGTGGCGCCGGGCACGCTGTTCTGGTACGCCAACGCCAACGGGCTGGTCGAGCTCGCGGTCAACCGCGGTCGCGCCGATGCGGCGCTGGGCGTCGGAATCGGCGCCGCCGTCGCGGTTGGCGGCGCGAAATGAGTTTTCTGAGAGTTCTCGGATGCTGGTGAGCCGGGCAGGGTGAACAAAACGGCATTGCGGGCACAGTCGGGCACAGTCACGGCACAAATCTGGCACAGGCTATTCCGGTAACGTTCTCGGGGCGAGGGGCTGGAAGACCGGCAGGCCGGCGTCCAACGCGATCCTGACCATGTGTGGCGCTTCATGCCGAGCTGCCTCTGTTGCTGCCAGAGCGCCGATGACCAATTTCCGTACTGAAGCGATCACCATCCCCTCAGCGGCCCTAACAATTAGAATAAATATGGTTATTATCCCCTGCTAATTGGGATAGCATTCCTCCTCGAACGGTTGGGGAGGTCGTGATGGCGATTTCAGCTTTTGCCGCAGCCAAAATCGGGGCGGGGGTGGCCTTTGCAGCCGCTCTGGGAACCGCTCTAATCGGGGTGAGCCAGGCTTCGTCGGGCGTAGCAGTCGTGGCGACTGCGGCCGCTCTCGCCATGGGCTGGACATGGTGGCAGACGCGTCGCGCCGAGCGCGAGGTGTTGGCTGCCGTCAACGTCTGCCGCAGGGTGGATGGCGGCGACTTCGAGGCGCGGCTGGTCAGGACCGGCGCCGCCGGCACGACCCGCGACCTGCATCGCGCCGTCAACGCCATGGTCGACCGCTGCGACGCCTTTGTCCGCGAGGCGACGGCGACGATGGAGTTCACCAGCCAGAACCGCTACTTCCGCCGCATCTTCGAGAAGGGCATGACCGGAGCATTCCGCAACGCGGCGCGCACTGTCAACGCCGCGATGGATTCGATGGAGAACCGAGTGACCGACTTCGCCGCCGTCGCCGCCGAGTTCGAGACCAAGGTCAAGACGGCGATCGAAACGGTGGCCGAGGCGTCGACTCGGCTGCACAGTTCGTCGTCGTCGATGGAGAACACCGCCACGAATACCTCGGCCAGGGCCACCGCAGTCGCGGCGGCGGCCGAGCAGGCGGCGGCCAACGTGCAGACCGTCGCCGCCGCTGCCGAGGAACTCTCGGTATCGATCGGCGAGATCTCGCAGCGGGTATCGGAATCGGCGTCGCGCTCGCGCTCGGCGAAGCAGCGCGCCGACGAGGTGGTCGCGATGGTCACCGGGCTGTCCGACGCCGCCGCCCGAATCGGCGACATCGTCAAGATCATCACCGACATCGCCTCGCAGACCAACCTGCTGGCCCTGAACGCAACGATCGAGGCGGCGCGGGCCGGCGAGGCGGGCAAGGGCTTCGCGGTGGTGGCGAACGAGGTCAAGCACCTGGCGAACCAGACCGGCAAGGCCACCGAAGAGATCGGCGGGCAGGTGCTGCAGGTCCAGATCGCCGTCGAGCAAGCGGTCGCCGCCGTCAAGGAGATCGCCGGCGCAGTTTCCGAGATGACCGAATCCTCGGCTTCAGTCGCCGCCGCAGTCGAGCAGCAGGGCGCCGCGACGGCGGAGATCGCCCGCAACACCGAACAGGCTTCGGCCGGAACGACAGAGGTTACCGGCAACATATCGGCGGTCACCACCGCGGCCGGCGAAACCGGGGCGGCGGCCCGCGACGTGCTGGGCGCCTCCGAGGAACTGTCGCGACAGGCCGATCTGGTGCGCGGCGAGGTCGAGCGGTTCCTGCACGCGGTAAAGAAGGTGGCTTGAGGAGACACGACATGGCGAACCGACAGCTTCACGTCACCGGCCGCGAGCGGTTTTTCGATGACGACCAGATCATCGTCTCGAAGACCGACCTCAAGGGCCGCATCACCTACGCCAACGAGATCTTTCTGCAGATCGCCGACTATACCGAGGACGAGGTCATCGGCCAGCCGCACAGCGTCATCCGCCATCCGGACATGCCGCGGGCCGTGTTCAAGCTGCTGTGGGACCGGCTGCAGGGCGGCCGCGAGATCTTCGCCTACGTCAAGAACCGGGCCAAGAACGGCGACCACTACTGGGTCATCGCGCACGTCACGCCGAGCCGCGACGCCGACGGCAAAGTGGTCGGCTACCACTCGAACCGCCGGCCGCCGAACCGCACCGCGCTGACCACCGTGATCGAGCCGCTGTACCGTCAGCTTCGCGAGATCGAAGCGGCAGGGGACGGCAAACGGGGGCTGGAGGAAAGCCATCGCCATCTAATGGCGGCCACCGAACAGGCCGCACGCGACTACGACGCGACGATTTTTGCACTGGAGCGGCTGTCGGCCTGAACGTCCGGATCAGAGCAGCGTACCCGCACCCGCCGGTCCGTGACAGCGGCCGTTTAGGATCTTTGCCGCAACAGCGAAGGCCCAAACGGCTTGTGAAGAACCGGGAAGCCGGAGTTCCGGAGCATATTCATCCGGTCCGGGGAGGTGTCGCCGGTCACGATCGGTGCGGGTACCTGTCAGCATGGCTTGGATGAGTGCCGCAACAACGCTCCAGCGGCGCCAAGGAGGTGCTGGTCGGCATCTCGAAAGCTGCCGACGGCTACATGCGCGGCATGCTGGTCCACGGTGCGCGATCCGTGTTCTTCCGGAGTCGCTCTGCCATCCCACGGCTCACCGGGTGGTCGCAGCGCCGCCCATTCAACGTCGCGGTGGTACGGAGGCCAGCTATGACCGGCGTCCCTGTTGTCGGTCATGATCGCGCCGGGCTAGGCGCCAGCCGTCGTCGGGCTCGCGTCGGCATCCGTCTGGGGCCGGGAGCAAGCTGTTGCCGCCGAGGGCAGCCAAACCACGAACAAGCTGCCCTGTCCGACGGCGGAACCAAAGGCGAGCACGCCCCCCAGGCGGCCGACCGCACCGTTGCTCACCTCGGTCAGGCCGAGGCCGAGGCGCACCTCCGACGTGGTGAAGAACGGCACCGGGCACTGCTCGAGCACCGGCGCCGTCATCCCGTGGCCGTCATCCTCGACCGCGATTCGCACCCAGTCGCCTGGACCGAGGCGACCCATGCTGCGGTGCGGCCGTGGATCGCCGTCGAGCGGGTCGGGGGCCGGCGCCGTGATCTCGCGACAGCCGACCGTGACACGGATGCGCCGACCGCCGTTCTGGACGGCGTTGCGCACGAGAGCGGCGACCAGCCGCGTCACGCTACCGGCAGAGGCACGGACCGGACACGGCCCGGACACCTCGAGGACGCACTCGGCTGCGGACGGGTCGAACTGGCGCACTGCCGCTGCGGCTTCCGCCCCGGCGCAGACCGGGCCGCCTTCGACCGGGTCATCCATCGTCGCGAGGACCCGGTTGATGATGTCGGCGGCACGCAAGTGCAACTGCAGAAGCCGATCGACCGCGTCCCGGTCGGCCGACGCGTCCGGCAGCGCTTCCGCAATCAGGTCGGCCTGGGCCATGGCGCCGTTGATCATGTTGTTGACGTAATGGGCAATGCCGGACAGCAGCGCCAGTTGGGCGCGCAAATGAGCAAGCTGCAACTCGCGTTCGCGCAGCAGCGCGCGTCCGGCCTCCTGTCGTTCGCGCTCGACCAGGCGCACCGTCTCGGAGCGGGCGAGGCGCTCCCGGAACAGGGTCAGGCCGATCGCCACTCCCCAGATCGCCGCGACCGTGAGCAGCCGATTGACCGCCGCCATCGGCGGGATATCGGGGAAGAAGGCCGGTAGTTTCACCAAGGTGAGCGCCGTCCCCACGCCGGCAAGCACGTACATCATGCGCGGCTTGTCGTGGAGCAGGGCCAGGAAGACCAGGGCTATGTAGGGCAGGCCGCCGGCGATTCCGAGCGGCAACGCGAAGTCCCATGCCGCGATCGCCCCGGCGAGCACCATCTCCAACCAGCCAAAACGCCCACCGAGCTTTTCGAGACGGAGTTTCACGGCATCGGCCTTGCCAAGCTCGCGCGGCCCGAGTCTTGACAAGGGTCAATTACGCGCACCGCATCGCTCATGCATTCGCCCGCAATCCTGCAGAACTCGCAAAGTCTACATCGCGCAGGCGTCGAAGAGCAATCGTTTACAACAAATCAAGCGCCTTACTGGAGCCATGGTCAGAAAATATTCGGCTTCAGGGTCGCCGGGCGCGGGAGCGTCGCCACTGCCTTGAATCGCGCGTTGCGCCCGCGGCCGAAGCTGTGGGCGCCGATGCGGGCTGGGCCCGGATCAGTAGACGTCGTTCTGGGTGTTGTAAAACGTTGAACTCGATGTGCATGAGCTGGTCGATCGGCGGGATCGGCGGCAGGCCTGCCATCACAAGCTCGTAAATCCGTCGGCCGCCGTCCTTCGGTTCGTCGGTCATAGTCCGTCATCCCTCACGCGCCGCTTGAGGGCGCGGGTTCCCCGAACGTTGCGAGCCCTGTGTTGATGCTAGCCTGCGATTGCCGAACCCGGAAGTCACACGGAAGCCAACCAGCCTCACCAGGCGGCTTCTCCGACTTAAGTTATCGGTTGGTCATACCGGAGCTGACTCGTGTGATCCGAAATCCCCCTGCTAAGTTGAAGCAGTTCAAACTCAGGACGCCGCCGGATGGACTGGCTGCTGCAGATCAAGGAAGAGCACCTCCGGCTGGCCGTCGAGCTGCAGCTTCTGAGCGAAATCCTGTCAGGCCACAATGATGATCGGGATTTCGCACACGGGCTCGTGGCATTCGCATCGGATTGCCGCCGGCACATGAAGCGTGAACAGGCGCTTTTCCGATCGGCTGGGCTGGCAGTCTTGCACGAGCTGGAATCTTTGCACTTCGACATCAGCCGCCAGATCGGATTGGTGCTCTCGGCGCATTTCGACGGAGCCGATACCCGCAGTACACTCGCCGGTTTGATGGACGCCTTGTCCGCCGCGATCAGAATGGAAACCAAGCTCGTCGCGGCATTATCGGCGGATAGCACAGCCCGGCTGCAACAGCCTTACTGAACGTTTTCGATTGCGCTTCCAGCAACATATCGATCTCAACCCGCACCATATTTGGACGGCAAATTCGTCGCCAGCCGACAAGGCTTCCTCCGGGGTGATCGAAACTTTGTCAGAAACCGCACCAGCTTCATCCTCCCCGAGAAGCGGGGGGAGCATATGCAAAAAGTCCTACCCCTGCAACAATGCAGAAATACCTGTTTTTGCGTAAAAGACGAGGTATTCAGTCGATCAGCGAATCCTGAGAGATTTCGCGATCTGGTTCTGTTTGTGAGCGGCTGTTATCTACTGTGGTTGTTCTGCACGGAGGTGGCCACCCATTGTGGTGATGGTACCACGTGCGCGAGAAGTTCAGCTGCCGGGCTTGCGAGAAGATCAGCCAACCGCCGGCGCAGTTCCATCCGATCGCGCGGCCGCGCCGGCCCCAACCTGCTGGCCGAGATCATGTTCGCCAAATTCGGTCAGGATCTGCCGCTGCACCGCCAAAGCGAGCGCTTCGCCCGCGAGGGCGTGCGCTCGACGTCTCAACCCTGGCCGACTGGGTCGGCGCGCTCAGCCCGGCTCATCGAGCGCGACATCGCCGGGCTTTCGCCCGAGGAGCGCCTGGTCTCAGCCGACCGGCAGCGCCTGCGGCACCTCCGCCGCCTCGCTGGCATCGGCGTAGACCTCGTCGCGGATCACCTGCAGCGTCACCTCGTTGAGGTAATGCCGCAGGGCTTGGTTCAGCTCCTGGAACTCCGGCCACAGCACCTGGTCAACGAAGCCCTGCGGCACCCGCAGCATCACCGTCGTCCGTCGCTGGCGTGGATACCGATAGGGCTTCAGCCCGTAGCGCCGGCTCAAGGCCAGGAACAGCTGTCGCGACCACTGGTCCGGCATCGAGAACTGCATCTCCACCAACCGATCCTTGGCCTGCAGTTCGGCCAGTCGGGCCCGCACTCGGTCCAGCGCCGCCTCGGCGGCCAGGCGCTCGCCCGCCGTGCCGGCACCGGCGAACAACGCCTCAATCTTCCGCAGCTTTTCGCGCAGTCGCGCTTCCAGCGACATCCCCGTGCCCCGTGCGTCCGTGACTTCGGCTCAAACGAGCACAGGGCGCCGTCGCGGGTCAACCTGATCTCGGGGCGCCGGTCAAGACACCGCGGGCGTGGCCTTCGCCGAACGCGTACCGTCATCGGTAGGGTGTGGGTCTCGCCGCCGGGTTTCTATCGCACCGGCAAGGAGGAGGTGATCGATTTTGCCGACTATCTGCAGGCGGTCGCTGAATCGGTATGGACAAGCACCGGAGCCCGAGACTTCCCCAGGAGCGGACCGGCCAAGTCACAGTGATCCTCCTTCGCGCCGGCGATGATTGGTGCCTTGCCGTCCGTGACGACGGCATCGGTTCTGAGAGCAAACGTCCGGAAGCCGGCATCGACGTGGGCTCCGCGATGGAGAAGCTAACGGCGCGGCACAAATCTGGCACAGTGAAGCCAGGTAGAACCGCTAACGGCCTGACAAAGCTTGTGGTTTAACCAGAAAACTCTGTTCTCCTACGGAAGTCGGGATAGAATGTCGCGCGAGGGCCGGGGTGCCCGTACCGGCTGGTACGGCCAGGAGCGGAGGGCAGGGGAGTGAAGATCAAGTTCTGGGGTGTTCGAGGAAGCATCGCCTGCCCGTCGCCGAACCACGTCGTCTACGGCGGCAACACGAGCTGCGTCGAGGTCACGGCCGGCGACCGCTGCATCATCCTCGACGCCGGCACCGGCATCCGCTCGCTCGGCCACGACTTCCTGCGCCGCGGCCTCGACCACGCCGAGATTCTGCTGACCCACACCCATTGGGACCACATCAACGGCTTTCCGTTTTTCGCGCCGGCGTTCTCGAAGGACTGCTCGTTCAACATCCGCGCCGGCCATCTCAACGAGCAGGGCGGCATCGAATCGGTCCTGGCCAGCCAGATGACCCACCCGATGTTCCCGGTGCCGATGACGGTGATGCAGGCCAAACTGACCTTCGAGGATTTCCACGCCGGCGAGACGCTGGCGCTCGGCGGCGGCGTCGAGGTGCAGACCCGCAGCCTGCGTCATCCCAACGGCGCCGTCGGCTACCGCGTCGAATACGGCGGCCGGGCGCTGGCCTACGTCACCGATACCGAGCACGTGCCCGGCGAGACCGACGAGAACGTGCTCGATCTCATGCGCGGCGCCGATCTGGCGATCTACGACAGCACCTACACCGACGAGGAATTCCCGGCCAAGATCGGCTGGGGCCATTCGACCTGGGAGGAGGGGATCCGTCTGGCGCGGCTCGCCGGAGCCCGGCGGCTGGCCATCTTCCACCACGATCCCGAGCACGACGACTCCTTCATGGAGGGGCTCGAGGACCAGGCGCGACGCCGGTGGGAGGGCAGCCTGGTGGCCCGCGACAACATGGAGCTGACACTCGACTGACCTTCGTGGTCGCTCGGTCAGGATGACCCTGGTGTCGCAATCGACTCTCGACAGGATCAGGGCGGCTTTGCTGGCGGCGTCGGCGGCGTGGCGCGGCTGCGGACGCCCCGGCGACGCGCTGACGGCGCTGCCGGCCGAGCTCGAACATCGGGTGCTCGAGGGCCACGGCGCCGATGCGGTGCTGCAGGCCGCGTGCGAGGCGCTGTGCGCGACCGGCATGGCGGCGGCCTGGGCCGCGACGGTCGATTCCGACGGCGGTCTGCGCCGCTGCGCGGCGGCCGGCGACTGGACCGGGGGCGAGCCCGGGCAGGACGTCGTCCGGCAGGCGGCGGCGAGCGGACGGACGCAATGGACGCCGCCGCTGCTGTCGGTGCCGCTGCCGGCCGGCGGCGAAGCCGTCGGCGTGCTGGTGGTGCGGCTGGAGCATTGCGGCGATCAGGCGCGCCGGGTCGAGCTGCTGGCGCCGCGGCTCGGCGCCGCCGTGCGCCTCGCCGACGACCAGCGGCGCCTGCGCCTGCTCGGCGCCGCGATCGCCGCCGCCGCCAACGCCGTGCTGGTCGCCGACGGCGAGGGCCGGGTCGAATGGGTCAACGATGCCTTCTGCCGGCTTTCGGGCCGAAGCCGCGGCGAGATCGTCGGACGGCCGACGCCGCTTCTGCGCGAGGGACGCCACTCCGCTTCCTATTACGACTCGCTGTGGCGCGCCCTGTCGGCCGGCCAGGTGTGGCGCGGCGAGGTGGTCGAGCGGCGCCGGGACGGCACCCCGTACACGGTCGAGCAGACGGTGACGCCGATGCGCGGCTCGGACGGCGAGGTGGCGCATCTGGTGATCGTGCACGAGGACGTCACCGAGCGCCGCCGCGCCGAGGAACGCATCCGCTATCTGTCGAGCCACGACGGCCTGACGGCGCTGCCCAACCGCAACCTGTTCCGCGACCGGCTCGAGGAAGCCGCGGCGGCCGCTTCGGACGCCGGCACCGGGCTGGCGGTGTTCTTCCTCGACCTCGAGCATTTCAGCCGCATCAACGACGCCATGGGCCACGACGTCGGCGACAGGCTGTTGAAATCGGTGGTCGAGCGCATCGAGGCGGCGGCGACCGACGCCCACACGATCGCCCGCATCGGCGGCGACGAGTTCGCGGTGATCGAGGAGACCGCCGAGGGCGAGGACGCCGCGGCCGAGCTCGCGGTGCGGATGGTCGAGGCGGTCACCCGTCCCTACGTCTTCGACGGCCACGAGATCCATGTCGGCGCCAGCGTCGGCATCGTGCTCCATCCGCAGGACGGCGAGGACGCCGACGAACTGATCAGGAACGCCGACGTCGCCATGTACCGGGCGATCCGCGAGGCGCCGAACGGCTACCGCTTCTTCTCGACCGAGGCCAACGCCGAGGTACGGGCGCGCCTGGGTCTCGAACGCGACCTGCGGCGGGCGCTGGGCCTGCGTCAGTTCGTGCTGCTCTACCAGCCGCAACTCTGCGCCCGCACCGGGCGCATCATGGCGCTCGAGGCGCTGCTGCGCTGGGAGCATCCCGAACTCGGGCTGGTCTCGCCCGGCTGCTTCATCCCGATCGCCGAGCAGACCGGCCAGATCCTGCCGATCGGCGACTGGGTGCTGCGCGAGGCCTGCGCCCAGATCCGGCGCTGGCAGAACGCGGGCGTTCCGGTCGTTCCGGTCGCGGTCAACCTGTCGGCGGCGCAGCTTCGCGAGCCGGGCTTCGCCGACAAGGTCAGCGCCGTGCTGGCCGAGGAGCGCGTCGATCCGGCGCTGCTGGAACTCGAACTGACCGAGAGCATGGTCATGCACGGCGAAGGCGCGGTCGGCGTGCTGCGCGACATCGAGGGCGCCGGCGTGCGGCTGGCGATCGACGATTTCGGCACCGGCTATTCCTCGCTCGCCTACCTGAAGCGATTCCCGGTGAACAAGCTCAAGATCGACCGTTCGTTCGTCAGCGAGATCGAGCACGGCGGCCAGGACGCCGAGATTGCCCGGGCGATCATCAGCCTCGGCCACAGCCTCGGCCTCAAGGTCGTCTCCGAGGGCGTCGAGACCGAAGCGCAGCTCGAATACCTGCGCGCCGAGGGCTGCGACCAGATCCAGGGCTTCCTGTTCGCCCGCCCGCTCGACCCCGCCGCCGCCGCCGCGCTGCTGCGGGCCAAGCCGTTCGAGCAGCCGCTGCAGACCTGAGACACCGCTCGAGCGCGGCCCCGGCCGGGACTGTCGGCTCAGACTTTCGTCGCAGGCGGCCTTATGCGAAAAACCTTTCTGCCGTCATGGATTTGCCACCATCGACACGGTAGAATCGCCTCAATCCCAATCGCGGCGGCGCGATGCTTCCGATCTCCACCAGACGCCTGCGCCTTCAGGTCATTGTCTACGCGCTGCTGGCGATGGCGGTGATGGGGCTCGCCGTCGCGGCGACCGCCACGGTGCCGCTCTACCGGCAGCTCTCGGCCAGCGCCGAGAACCGCCTGGAGCACGCCCTCGAACTGCAGGCGCTGGCGATCGGCGAGGTGGTGGGGCGGGCGCGCTCGCTGGCCGCCCAGGTCACCAGCCGCACGGTGATCCGCGACGCCCTCGAACGGCATCTCGACGGCGCCATTCCCCTGGACGAGCTGCGTCGTTTCAGCGCCGGAAAGCTGGCCGACGCCATGAACCTGTCGGAGGAGCTGCTGGCGATCCGCCGCCACGGCCCCGACGGCGCCTTGCTGATCGAGGTCGGCGAGCCGATGCCGCCCGAAGCCGTCGCCATGCTGCCGGATGCCGGCGACGCGCTCGGGCCGCCGGTCTCGGTCGGCGACCGGCTGCTGATCGCCGTCGCCGCGCCGATCCTCAACCGCGACGGCCGGGTGCTCGGGCAGGACGTCATCCTGTTCGACGCCGGGGCGATCAAGGGCATCGTCGAGGACGGACGGCATCTCGGCGCCACCGGCGAGACCGTCGTCGCGGCCAGGGCCGGCGAGTCGTGGCGGGTGTTTCCCGATGCCGGTTCGGGCTGTCGGCTCGATCGCGCCCCCGAGGCGTTCCGCGGCACCGAGGCCTTCGCCTTCGACGCCGCCCCGGGCGACGAACGCGTCGGGCGCGCGGGCGTGGTGCCGGGCACCGACTGGGTGGCGACCGTGTGCGTCTCGCGCGGCGAGCTGCTGTCCGGCGTTCGCGTCGTCGTCGGCGCCGTGGCGCTCAGCATCCTCGGCGTGATCGCCGTCGGCATGGCCGGCATGGTGCTGCTGCTGCGGCCGCTCACCGGACGCATGCTGGTGCAGGCCGACGACCTCGCGGCGCAGAACGAGGAGTTGCGCCGGGCGCGGCTGCGGCTGGAGCAGGCCAACTCCGAGCTGTCGGAATTCGCCTACGTCACGTCGCATGACCTGCAGGAGCCGCTGCGCCAGGTCACCAGCTACGTTCAACTGCTGAAGCGCCGCTACGGCGGCCGGCTCGATGCCGAGGCCGACACCTTCATCGGCTACGTCGTCGAGGCGACCTTGCGCATGCACCGGCTGATCGCCGACCTGCGCGAGTACTGCGGCACCGACCAGGAAAAGCCGCCGCCCGGCCCGGTCGACCTGAATCGGGTCTTCCACGAGGTGACGAGCCGGCTGGCGCGTCCGATCGCCCGCACCGGCGCCTCGGTGACCGCCGGCTCGCTGCCGCTGGTCGCCGGCGAGCCCGCGGACCTGATCCGGGTGATCGAGGCGCTGGTCGAGAACGCGCTCAAGTTCCACCGGCCGGATTCGCCGCCGCAGGTCGTCGTGACGGCGGAACGCTACGGCGGCGAGTGGGTGGTCGCGGTGCGCGACCAGGGCATCGGCATCGAGCCGCAATACCTCGATCAGATCTTCGGGGTGTTCAAGCGCCTGCACACCCGCGAGGCGTTCCCCGGCAACGGCATCGGCCTTGCGATCTGCAAGAAGATCGTCGGCCGTTGGGGCGGGCGCATCTGGGCCGAAAGCGAGCCTGGCGTCGGCGCCACGTTGCGTTTCACCGTGCCGGCGGCGCCTACGCCTCCGGCATCGTCGACCGCAGACGCCCGCCCATCCGCAACGGCTCTATCCTGACCGCCAGGCCGCTGCGGTCGTCGGTTTCGACGAAGACGCCGCACACGGTGGCCTCGCCCTCGGCCGGCGACAGGCGCTCGCCGGGGATCTTGCGCACGAAGCGGAACATCGCCGCGTCCTTCTTCATGCCGATCACCGAATCGTAGTCGCCGCACATGCCGGCATCGGTCTGGTAGGCGGTGCCGCCGGGCAGGATCTGGGCATCGGCGGTGGGGATGTGGGAATGGCTGCCGACCACCAGCGACACCCGGCCGTCGCAGAGCTGGCCGATCGACATCTTCTCGCTGGTCGCCTCGCCGTGCACGTCGACGACGATCGCGTGGACGGTGTGGCCCAGGCGGTGCCTGGCGAGCTCCGTCTCGACGGCGGCGAAGGGATCGTCCAGCGGATCCATGAACAGCCGGCCCATCACCTGCAGCACCATGACCTTGCGGCCGCGCGGCGCGCCGTAGATCCCGACGCCGCGTCCCGGCGTGCCGGTGGGGTAGTTCTGCGGCCGCAGCAGCCGCGGCTCGGCGTTGATGTGGGCCATGATCTCGCGCTGGTCCCAGGCGTGGTTGCCCAGGGTCACCACGTCGGCGCCGGCGGCGTAGAATTCGTCGCAGATCTTGGCGGTGATGCCGAAGCCGTGGGCGGCGTTCTCGCCGTTGACGACCACGAAGTCGAGCTTCAGCCGCGCGCGCAGCTCCGGGATGGCGGCCACCGCCGCCTCGCGGCCGCTGCGGCCGACCACGTCGCCGAGATAGAGAATCCTCATGCCGGTGCGCTCAGTCCCCGTTCCGTCATCATCCAGTCCAGGCGCTGGTCGCGCCCGTCGCGCGGCACCGCCGCGACCCGCTGCGCGGCATAGCCGACCCCGACCGCGACCACCGGCTTGCGCGCGCGCAGCAGCGCCAGGGTGCGGTCATAGTAGCCGCCGCCGTAGCCCAGCCGCCAGCCGCCATCGTCGAAGGCCAGCAGCGGCACCAGCACCAGGTCGGGCTCGACCGCCGCCGCGGCGGCCAGCGGATGGCGGGTGCCGTGGGCGCCGGCTTCGAGCAGGTCGCCCGGCCGCCAGCGCCGGAACTCCAGCGGCTGGCCCTTGGCCGCCACCACCGGCAGCGCCACGGCGCGACCGTCGGCGGCGAGCCGTTCGAGCAGCGGACGCACGTCCAGCTCGTCGCCCATCGGCCAGTAGCCGGCGACGACGGCGTCGGGCGCCGGGGCCATTTCCCCGATGAACAGTCGAAGCACCGATTCGGACGCCGCGGCGGCGCCGGAGAGATGGGCGGCACGGCGCCGCGCCAGGGCCTCGGCCCTGAGCAGCCTCTTGCTCTCGTCGGTGGGAGATGCGGTCATGTCATTGCGGTGTTCGGAGTGGGCCACGACGGCCGTTGGCCATGTGCGAGTCCTCTCGTGGCCTGCCAGAGCAGGTGGGCGCCATGTGCCGAGACCACGGCCTCGGTAGGGACAGCTCCCAAGAGGATGGATATTGGCCCCGGGGACTTGTGCGAACCTGACGAACCGCGTAGCGCCACTCCGAGGTCCAAATCTAGGTGGTCTCCAGCCGTTCCGCAATGCCGTCGATGCGCGCGGCCAGCGCCTCGATCGCGGCGGCGAGCGCGGCGTCGAGTTCTTCGGTCGGCACCGCCTCGGGCGCGACCGGCGCCGCGGCGGCACGGGCCTCCTTGCGGACCTCGTGCAATTCGTCTTCGAGCAGCAGGCCGGTCATCGTCAGCAGCACCGCCTCGCCGACCTGGCCGACCTGGCTGGCCAGGATGCGCACGCGCTTGTCGAGCTCGGCGGCGCGGTGCCGCACGTGTTCCTCCTCGCCGTCGCCGCAGGCGATCTGGTAGGGACGGCCGTTGATCTCGATGGTGACGACGGCCATGCTCAGTCCTCCTCGAGCGCGGTCTGCAGTCGGTCGATGGCGCCGTCGAGGCGCTCCGAGACGGTATCGACCACCTGCCGCAGCGCCGCCTGGTCGGCGCGCGCGGCGTCCAGTTCGGCGCTCAGCGCGGCGTCGAGTTCGCCACGCGCATCGAGCGCCGCCTCCAGCCGGCTCACGGCCTGCGCCAGATGTTCCAGCGCCGTCCTGGTATGGGGCAGGGCAAGGGCCTTGGTCACTGCGCTCTCCTCTCGCTGGGGCGCAGGATAGGCGCCGGACGGATGATCGTCAACGCGCCCTACGGTTGCGCTTGCCAGCCGTTTGCGGCCGCGCGATGCTGCCGCCATGCCGCGCCGCATCGTCGTCCATTCCCTGGCCCAGGCCGAAGCCGCCGTCGCCGTCGCGGCGGAACTGGGCGTCGACGTCACGCTGGTCAGCCCGCCGGCGGCGGCCGGCTATCTCGGCCCCGCCTGGTGGCTGGCGCTGCTGGCGCAGGCCGGCGTCGGGTCGGAGGCCGCCGTGCTTGACTGCGGCGACGCGCCCGGCCACGCGCTGGCCGCCATGCGCGCCGGGGTGCGGCGGCTGCGGGTCGAAGCCGCGGCCGACGTCCTCGCCCGTCTCGGCGGGATCGCCGCGGCGCGCGGCGCCCGCCTCGATGCCGACGCGGCGCCGGCGCTCGACCTCGGGCCGCTGCCGCCGGGGCGCTGGGCGGCGGCGTGCCGCGATTGGCTTTCGGGTTAGGTTTGCATCGCGCGCCGCAGGCTCCATCTGCACTCCAAGTCGCAAGCAATGGAGGCCCGAGGGATGAAGTTCAGCGAGCGCGTCAAGCAGATCATGGACTGCTACGAGAGCGACACGCCCGGCACCAAGGCGAACATCGCCCGCATGCTGATGCAGGGTCGGCTGGCCGGCACAGGCAAGCTGGTGATCCTGCCGGTCGACCAGGGGTTCGAGCACGGCCCGGCGCGCAGCTTCGCGCCCAATCCGCCGGCCTACGATCCGCACTATCATTTCCAGCTGGCGATCGACGCCGGACTGTCGGCCTACGCCGCGCCGCTGGGCATGATCGAGGCCGGCGCCGACACGTTCGCCGGCGCCATCCCGCTGATCCTCAAGGTCAACAGCGCCAACAGCCTGTTCCGCAATCGCGAGGCGGCCACCCAGGCGATCACCGGCTCGGTCGACGACGCGCTGCGCCTCGGCTGCTCGGCGATCGGCTTCACGATCTATCCCGGCTCGGACAGCGCCTTCGAGATGTTCGAGGACCTGCGCGAACTGGCCGCCGAGGCCAAGGCCAAGGGCCTCGCCGTGGTGGTGTGGTCCTATCCGCGCGGCGGCGAACTGTCGAGCAAGGGCGAGACGGCGATGGACGTCTCGGCCTACGCGGCGCACATGGCGGCGCTCCTGGGCGCCCACATCATCAAGGTCAAGCTGCCGACGGACCATATCGAGCAGTCCGAGGCCAAGAAGGTCTACGACAAGCACCCGGTGCCGATCGCCACCATGGCCGAGCGCGTGCGCCACGTCGTGCAGAGCAGCTTCAACGGCCGGCGCATCGTCATCTTCTCCGGCGGCGCCGCCAAGGAGAACCTGGAGGCGGTCTACGACGACATCCGTGCCATCCGCGACGGCGGCGGCTTCGGCTCGATCATCGGCCGCAACACCTTCCAGCGCCCGCGCGAGGAGGCGCTGCGGATGCTCGACACGATCGTCAGGATCCTGAAGGGCGAGGCCTAAGTTTTCGCCCTCCCTCGCCGGCGCGGCGGCTGATATCCTGAAGCCGGACGAGCGTCGGAGGCGGGCCGTGGCGACTTGGCACGAGATCGAGGCGGCGGTGAAGGAGGCCGGCGGCGACGCCACCGGCCTGCGCCGAGGCTGTCTGGAGCGTCTGCGGCGCGCCAGCGGCCGCAACGTCGTCTCGTACTATGCCGGCTGGCTGCAGAAGCCGAAGCTGGCGTCGGCGGCGCCGGCCCTGTTCGCGGTCGACGACGGCGACAAGACCGGCTTGATGTCGGTGCTGCGGGGGCTGGATCCGGGCCGCGGACTCGATCTCGTCCTGCACACGCCGGGGGGGGACACCACCGCCACGGAGAGCATCATCGCCTATCTGCGCACCGTGTTCGGCACCGACATCCGCGCCATCGTGCCGCAGATCGCGATGAGCGCGGGGACCATGATCGCCTGCGTCGGCCGCGAGATCGTCATGGGGCCGTATTCGAATCTCGGCCCCTTCGATCCGCAGCTGGGCGGCAGCCTGCCGGCGGCGGCGGTGGTCGAGGAGTTCGGCCGCGCCCGCCGCGACATTGCCGCCGACCCGTCCAGCGCCGCGCTGTGGCAGCCGATTCTCGCGCAATACGGCATCGGACTGGTCTCGCGCGCCGAACGCGCCCTCGAGATGGCCACCGAGATCGTGCAGGCCAGCCTCGAAACCGGCATGTTCGCCGGCCGGCCGGATGCCGCGGCCCGCGCCGCCGCGGTGGTCGAAGCGCTGGGCAGCTATGCCTTGACCAAGACGCACGGCCGCCACATCGAGCGCAATGCCGCGCGCGAGATCGGCCTCGTCGTCGCCGACCTCGAAACTGATGCCGAGATCGAATCGACGGTGCTGTCGCTGCATTACGCGTGCCTGCTCACCTTCGCCACCGGCCCGGCGGTCAAGCTGATCGAGAATCATGCCGGCGTCACCTATGTCGAGACGCACGGGGCGTAGAGCGTCCGCCACTTTCCACCACTCTCTTCGGCCGGTATGGTTTCCGCGAACGCCTTGCGAGGAGACCGGCCCTGTCCAACTGCCGCCTTTACCTGATCACCCCGCCGCGGATCGACGATCTCGCCGGCTTCGCCGACACCTTCGGCCGGGCTTTGGACGCCGGCGACGTCGGCTGCGTGCAGCTGCGGCTCAAGGAGGTCGACGACGACGAGGTGATGCGTGCCGTCGACGCCCTGCGCCCCGTGGCCCAGGAGCGCGAGATCGCCTTCCTGCTCAACGACCGCCCCGATCTCGCCAAGCGCTCGGGTTGCGACGGCGTGCATGTCGGCCAGCAGGACACGCCCTACCGCGAGGCCCGCCGCATCGTCGGTCCCGATCTCATCGTCGGCGTCACCTGCCACGATTCGCGCCACCTGGCGATGGAGGCCGGCGAGGCGGGGGCCGACTACGTCGCGTTCGGCGCCTTCTTCCCGACCGGGACCAAGGACCCGAAGGTCGTCGGCGCGCCGGTCGAGCTGCTGCGCTGGTGGGCCGACGTCATGACCGTGCCCTGCGTCGCCATCGGCGGCATCACCGTCGACAACTGCCGGCCGCTGGTCGGGGCCGGCGCCGATTTCCTGGCCGTCTCGGCCGGCGTCTGGCGCCATCCCGACGGGCCGGAGGCGGCGGTGCGGCGCTTCGACCAGATCTTCCGCGAAACGTGAACGTCGTCTTCACCGCCATCGTGCTGGCCGCCTTCGTCGTCGCCGCCTTCCGCCAGGCGGTGTGGGACGGCGCCGGCACCGCGCCGATGGAGGCGCTGTCGGCGGCGATGATCGAGTCGGCGCAAGGCGCGGTGACGCTGGCGATCGGTCTGGTCGGCGCGATGGCGCTGTTCCTCGGCCTGATGAAGGTGGCCGAGGCCGGCGGCCTGCTGACCATCGTCGCCAAGCTGCTGCGGCCGCTGCTGGTGCGCCTGTTCCCCGAGGTTCCCGCCAACCATCCGGCGATGGGCGCGGTGATCTTCAACCTGTCGGCCAACGTGCTCGGGCTCGGCAACGCGGCGACGCCGTTCGGCATCCGCGCGATGCAGGAACTCGACCGCATCAACCTGCACAAGGGCACCGCCAGCAACGCCATGGTGCTGTTCCTGGCGATCAACACCTCCAGCGTCACCATCCTGCCGACCGGCGTCATCGCCGTGCGCGCGGCGGCGGGATCGGCCGATCCGGCCGGCATCGTCGCGACGACGCTGTTCGCGACCATCTGCTCGACGACCGTGGCGATCATCGCCGCCAAGAGCTTGTCGCGGTTCTTCCCGATGGGGCCGAAACCCGCGCCCGTCGCCGAGCAGGCGCCGGAGGCCGAACCCGAGGCGCTGCCGGAGGACCCCGGCGCCTATCCGACCTGGGTCTCGTTCGCCGCCCTGGCCGGCATCCTGTCGCTGGTGCCGCTGACCATCCTGTGGGGCAAGGCGATCGCGCCGTGGATCGTGCCCGGGCTGATGGTGGCGCTGCTCGGCTTCGGGGCGCTGCGCGGCGTCAAGGTCTACGAGATGTTCGTCGAGGGCGCCCGCGACGGCTTCCAGGTCGCCATCCGCATCATCCCGTACCTGGTGGCGATCCTGGTCGCGGTGGCGATGCTGCGGGTCTCGGGCGGCCTCGACCTGCTGGTGCAGCCGCTCGGGCTGCTGACGGCGCCGTTCGGGCTGCCGGCCGAGGCGCTGCCGATGGCGCTGTTGCGGCCGCTCTCGGGCTCGGGCGCCTACGGCATCATGGTCTCGATCCTCGGCGAGTTCGGCCCCGACAGCTATGTCGGCTACCTGGTCAGCACCATGCAGGGCTCCACCGAGACCACCTTCTACGTGCTGGCGGTCTATTTCGGCGCCGTCGGCATCCGCCGCATCCGCCACGCTTTGGCCGCCGGCCTGATCGCCGACGTCACCGGCGTGGTCTCGGCGGTGGCGATCGTGAGCTGGTTGTACGGGTGAGCCGCCCAGGGACGAACGGCCCGTTACCATTCGTTACACTCCGTTCATTGCCTGTTTAACCGCCGGTTGGCACCATGCCGTCCATCCAACGAAAGACGGAGGCTATGGATGCTCGGCAACACCGAGAAGGAATACGGCGGCGTCGCGCGCGGCCTGCATTGGGTCGTGGCGGCGCTGATCATCGTGCTGTTCGGCGTCGGCATCTGGATGCACGAGCTGCCGCGCGGCGAATTCAAGGGCGCGGTCTACGGCATGCACAAGGCGTTCGGCATGCTGGTGGTGTTGCTGGTCGCGGCGCGCCTGGCCTGGCGGCTGGGCAACGTGCAGCCGCGCCAGCCCGACGGTCCGGCCTGGCAGCATTTCGCCGCCCATGCCGCGCACTGGGCGCTGTACGCGCTGATGATCGCGGTGCCGGTGATGGGCTGGCTGATGTCGGACAGCGGCGGCCATCCGACCTCGTTCTTCGGCCTGTTCACCTTCCCGACGGTGATCGGCAAGGACGAGGGCCTGCACGAGGCGCTGGAGGAGGTGCACGAGGTGCTGGCCTTCGCCCTGATCGGACTGGTGGTCGCCCATGCCGCGGCAGCGGTGTGGCACCACGTCGTGCGCAGGGACGACGTGCTGACCCGGATGCTGCCGCCGGTCCTACGGCCATAGGCGGATGGCCGCCTGGCGGGCGGCCCATTATTATCGGGGAGCACCATGAGGAGGCTCCCCGATGACCCACGACCAGCTCCTGGCCGATCTCGGCCTCGATCCCGCGGCGCTGCAGGACGGCGACCTGGCCGTGCGCTCGCCGATCGACGGCGCCGAGATCGCGCGGCTGCGCAGCCACACCAGGACCGACGCCGACGCCATGGTCGCCCGCGCCCGGGCGGCGTTCCTCGACTGGCGCATGGTGCCGGCGCCCAGGCGCGGCGAGCTGGTGCGGCTGCTCGGCGAGGAGCTGCGCGCCCACAAGCAGGCGCTGGGCCGGCTGGTCACCGTCGAATGCGGCAAGATCCTGCAGGAAGGCCTCGGCGAGGTGCAGGAGATGATCGACATCTGCGACTTCGCCGTCGGCCTGTCGCGCCAGCTCTACGGCCTGACCATCGCCTCGGAGCGGCCCGGCCACCGCATGATGGAGAGCTGGCACCCGTTGGGCCCGGTCGGCGTGATCTCCGCCTTCAACTTCCCCGTCGCGGTGTGGTCGTGGAACGCCGCCCTGGCGCTGGTCTGCGGCGATCCGGTGCTGTGGAAGCCGTCCGAGAAGACGCCGCTGACGGCGCTGGCCTGCCAGGCGCTGTTCCAGCGTGCGCTGAAGCGCTTCGGGGAAGCGCCCGAGGGCCTGGTCCAGGTGCTGGTCGGCGGCCGCGAGCTGGGCGAGGCGCTGTGCGACGACGCCCGCGTGCCGCTGGTCAGCGCCACCGGCTCGTGCCGGATGGGCCGCATGGTCGGCCCGCGCGTCGCCCAGCGCTTCGGCCGCGCGCTGCTGGAACTCGGCGGCAACAACGGCATGATCGTCTGCCCCTCGGCCGACCTGGAGCTGGCGGTGCGCGCCATCGTGTTCGCCGCGGTCGGCACCGCCGGCCAGCGCTGCACCAGCCTGCGCCGCCTGATCGTGCACGAGGACGTCAAGGACCAGCTTCTCGAACGCCTGAAGAAGGCCTATGGCAGCGTCCGCGTCGGCGATCCGCTGGCCCAGGGCACCCTGGTCGGGCCGCTGATCGACGCGGCGGCGCACGACGCGATGCAACAGGCGCTGGAGCGCGCCCGGGCCGAGGGCGGCACGGTCTTCGGCGGCGAGCCGGCGAGCGTGCCCGGCTGCGAAGGCGGCGTCTACGTGCGCCCGGCGCTGGTCGAGATGCCGGGCCAGACCGCGGTGGTGCGCGACGAGACCTTCGCACCGATCCTCTACGTGATGACCTGGCGCGACTTCGACCAGGCGCTGGCGATCCATAACGACGTGCCGCAGGGCCTGTCCTCGGCGATCTTCACCAACGACCTGCGCGAGGCCGAGACCTTCCTGTCGGCGCGTGGTTCCGATTGCGGCATCGCCAACGTCAACATCGGTCCCTCGGGGGCCGAGATCGGCGGCGCGTTCGGGGGAGAGAAGGAGACCGGCGGCGGCCGCGAATCGGGTTCCGATGCCTGGAAGGCCTACATGCGGCGCGTCACCAATACCGTGAACTACTCGCGTGACCTGCCCTTGGCCCAGGGCATCTCCTTCGATCTGGATTGACGTCATGCGGTGGCGGCATATCCGCCAAAGGGGATAACCAGCTTCCTGGGGGTGGTTTCACCAAGACGGCTTGTCTTACGATGCCGTCCCGGAAGAGGGACCATGCGCGAACTGCTCGAGACATACGCCCGGCCGGCGGCGGCGATCACCGCGGCTGGAGCGGCAGGGCTTTGGCTGGCCTTGCGCCCCGCAGGCGGCGACGTGCCCGCCTGGGCGGTGGTGGTCGTGGTCGGCGCGCTGCTGGCGTTCCTGCTGGCGCGCGAGCAGCGTGCCCGCCGATCGCTGGCGGCCGAGGCCGCCGAGCGCGACCGCTACGCCCGCGCGCTGGCCGAGAGCGAGCGACGGTTCCGGCTGGCGCTCGACGCGTCGCGGGTGATGCTGTTCAGCCAGGATCGCGAACTGCGCTGCACCTGGACCTACAATCCCCAGCGCGGGCTGACCGAGGCCGACATCGTCGGCCGCCTGACCTCGGAGGTGTTCAACGCCGCCGAGGCCGAACGGATCGACGCGGTCGGGCGGCAGGTGCTGGCCACCGGCCAGGGGCTGCGGCGCGAGGTCGAGGTGAGCTTCCGCGGCCGGCCGGTTTTCCTCGACCTCAAGGCCGAGCCGCTGCACGACGAAGACGGCGCGGTGGTCGGCGTCATCTGCGCCGCCATCGACGTCACCCGCAGCCGCCTGGCGCGACTCGAACTGCAGCGGGCGCGACTGGAGGCGGTGCGCGCCGGCGAGGCCAAGTCGCGTTTCCTGGCCGCCGCCAGCCACGACCTGCGCCAGCCGTTCCAGGCGATGACCCTGTTCCACCAGTTGCTGGCCGACCGGCTGCAGGAATCCGAAGACCGTGACGTCTGCGCCCGCCTCGGCGAGGCGCTGGACGCCGGCCGCCAGCTGCTTTCGGCGCTGCTCGACGTCTCGACGCTCGACGCCGCCCTGATCGAGCCGCGGATCTCGACCTTCGTCTGCGGCGAGGTGGTCGCCGAAGCGGCGGGCGACTTCGCCGGCCAGGCCGAGGCCAAGGGCCTGGACGTTCGCGTGCTGCCGGCCCGGGTGCCGGTGCGCAGCGATCCGGTGCTGCTGCAGCGCATGCTCGGAGCACTGCTGTCCAACGCCGTGCGCTTCACCGACTCGGGGCGGATCCTGGTCGGCTGCCGCCGCGCCGGGCGGTTCCTGCGCATCGAGGTCTGGGACACCGGTTGCGGCATTCCCGCCGAACAGGCGGCGTCGATCTTCGAGGACTTCTACCAGGTCGGCAATCCCGAGCGCGACCGCAACAACGGCCTCGGGCTCGGGCTGGCGCTGGTCGAGCGCCTGGGCCGCCTGCTCGGCCACGAGATCTCGGTGCGCTCCTGGCTCGGACGCGGCTCGGTGTTCGCGGTCAGCCTACCCGTTGCCGCCGACGCCGTTGCCGCCGAGATAGGGGCCCGCGAAGCGGTTGGCCAGGAAGTCGTCTAGCCGCGCCTGCTCCTGGCGCACGAAGCCGCCTAGGCCAATTCTGTCGGCAGATGGTCCAGCATAGCAGCTTGGAAGTGGTCTGAAATTAACGCGAGCATGTTTGCCACGAAATCAATGTGCTTTGAAACATCCACCTCTGTCAAATCAGGCGAATCGCCATGTGCGACGCCGTGGCGCCAGCCAACAAGTTCCTTATCGATCTTATTTCTAAAGCGTTGAATCGAAGTAAGAGGAAATCCTAGTATAGAAAAATTTTCAGAGATCCTGTCGAAATCAAGATTTGATCTGGCTTTTATCACATTGGAGTCGAAGTTGGTGAAGTCGCACGCCAAGGAGCTTTGCAAATTTTCGACAAAAGATTTCTTGGCCTCTGCCGAATGGTTGCGTTGTCTAAGGCTCTCGAATTCTCCTGATAGTGCCCCGACTAGCATTAGCCATCCAGCATCTTTTACCTTAAGTCCACATTGTAAAAGAAATTTATGATAGGTGGCAACGCACTCATTGTAGAATCCTTCCCAGGACGCATAGCTCAGTACAACGACCGCCTTTGACTGCACTCCTAGTGGGTCTGTTTCTCTCGGCTGCGAGAATATCCGCTTCACTTCGGAAAGTTCCTTGACGCGGCGAATTCGCGCCGAATCTATCTCGTCGAGGAAATCCTTGAGTTCAGGCATCGGGTTCGAACCAAGACTGTCCGAAGGGTACACTACGCTGAATTCGAACTGTTCCGCGGAGTCCTGTGGCGCTCATATCGACTACTTCTTGCCTCTGCCAGAATTGCTCGACCCGTTCACGGATGAAGGTGTCTGGATCGTCCATCTGCTGAATTGCGTGCCGGTTCCTGGCAATGCCGACGGCTATTCCTTCCAGTGCGCGAAGCGAAAACCGAGCAGATATTCCGTCAGCTCTTTCCTCTGGCGGGATGAGAGCATCAGGCCCCAATATCCTATGCAGGGTCTTGATCACCCATGACACCGTTTCTAGGGAATCATACTGGTGTTTGTTGGATATAACGCTCAAAATTCCATGGCTGAAAAACTCCTGTACGTCCCGACCTTTTTCATAGTCTATTTCTGTATGGACAACCATTCTAACAATGTATTCTATATCCTTCTGAGATTTGCGCTGCTCTTCACTAATTCGAAACATTCTATTAAATTCTTCTTCTTCCGCGAATCTTCGCACGCGCCTGGTGAACTCAGGGTCCGCAAGGACCATTGAACAAGTCCTTACTTCTTGTTCGGTCGCGTAGGCGCCGCCTCTGTTCAACCGCTGGAACAAATCGAACTTTGTCTTTGGATCACTTGGATGCTTTAGTATCTGGAAGTCAATTCTGGAGCGACGTAAAAAAAGCTGTAACGACTTGTCCAGTGAATGCTCGTCGTCGTTCCCAGCTTGCCACGTAACGCCCTGCAAAGATGGAAGATATTTGGTGTGCACCAAGACAGAACGTTTTGGTTCTCCGGAATCTGGATCACGTAGTACACCCATGAATTCTAGCACTGTTGATATTCGTTGCAGTCCATCTATCAACTCCCAGCGGCCGTCGCTGTCCTCGAATACGAAAACGGGCGGAATTGGAATCCCAATAAGTATTGATTCGATGAAATTGGACTTCCTGTCTAAAGACCACCGGAAAAGTCTCTGAAATTCGGGAAGTATGTTGAGCTCGTGCTCGGCATACATGTGGGAGACCTCGCCAAGAGTGATCTGGACAGTATCGGTGTTTACGGACCTCTTTGCGGCCTCAATTTCTTCCCTGAGCATCAGGTATCCTTTGGCGAGTGCAAGCTGGGTGCGCACCCATTTTGCGCGTGCAGCCTCTATTTGCGCAAGGGTCTTCAGAACTGTGGCGTCATCCGGCATCCCGCCAGCGTTCCGGTTAGCAGCAGCCTGACCTGTCATGATTGTTTCCCGCGCGGTCGGCCTCGGGCTCGGGCTGGCGCTGGTCGAGCGCCTGGGCCGCCTGCTCGGCCACGAGATCTCGGTGCGCTCCTGGCTCGGACGCGGCTCGGTGTTCGCGGTCAGCCTACCCGTTGCCGCCGACGCCGTTGCCGCCGAGATAGGGGCCCGCGAAGCGGTTGGCCAGGAAGTCGTCTAGCCGCGCCTGCTCCTGGCGCACGAAGCCGCGGCCGGGCAGCTTGCCGGCGCGGTGCAGGTCGACCATCACGCAGGCCGCCGCCGCCGTCGTCTTCTGGATCGCCGACCAGCCGTGGCGGCTGCCGTCGCCGTAGATCTTGCGCACCAGCGATTCCTGGGTCAGCAGGCCGTCGCGCAGCCCGGTGACGGTGACGAAGATCAGCACCACGTCCTGGCGGGTGATCGGCACGGCGTGCTCGATGACGTCCTTGAACATCTCGCGGCGCTGGCACAGGCGCAGGTCGCGCGCCAGCATCGAGATGCGGTCGCGGTGGCCGGGATAGCGCACGGTCTTGTAGTTGAGGTTGCGCACCCGCCCGGCCAGGGTCTCGCACAGGCTGCCGACCCCGCCCGAGGTCGCGAACGCCTCGTAGCGCACGCCGTCGAGCACGAAGTCCTCGAGCCCCTCCAGCGGCGGCACCTCCATGAAGCGGCCCTCGACGATCGCCTCGCACGGATTGCAGTACTCGTTGATCAGCCCGTCGACGCTCCAGGTCAGGTTGTATTTCAGCGCGTTGTCGGGGAACTGGGGCAGGGCGCCGACGCGCAGCCGGACGTCGTGCGGCTCGTCGAAGCGGTTGACCAGGTCCATCGCCGCGATGTCGACGAAGCCCGGCGCCAGGCCGCATTGCGGCACGAAGACGTTGGCGGCGGTCTCGGCCAGCTTGTGGATGCGCCGGGCGGTGGCGACGTCCTCGGTCAGGTCGAAATAGTGCACGCCGAGCTTGGCGCAGGCCTCGGCGACCAGGACGTTCAGGAAATAGGGCAGGGCGCTGACCGCGACGTCGTGGCCGTCGAGCAGGGTCGCCAGCGCGAACGGGTCGCCGACGTCGAGTTCGGTGCGCCGCACGCGCTCCGGCGCCCGCGCCGCCAGGCCCTTGGGATCGTTGTCGGCCAGGGTCACGGCGTAGTCGGCTTCGGCCGCCAGCATTTCGGCGATGGCGATGCCGATCTTGCCGGCACCGAGAATCAGGACCTTGCTCATCAGCCCGTCCGTTGACGTTTGGCGACATGGAAGATGTGGCTGCTGACACCGATGCGCTCAACCCTCGCCCATCGCCTTAGCCGCCCTCACATGCTATCAATCCCGCGGTTCGTCCAGGAGGATCGAATGAGCGCTAAGGTGACGTCGGACCGCCGCGGCCAAGCCTCGTGGGCGCTTTACGACTGGGCCAACTCGCCCTTCACCACCCTGATCGTCACCTTCGTGTTCCCGGCCTATTTCGGCGCCGCGATCGTCGGCGACGAGACGCGCGGCCAGGAGCTGTGGGGGCTTGCCATCGGCGCCAGCGGCATCGTGATCGCCGTGCTCGGCCCGATCCTGGGCGCCGTCGCCGATTCCGTCGGCCGGCGCAAGCCGTGGCTGATCGGCTTCGGCGTGCTGTGCGCCGTCGGGTCGGGAATGCTGTGGTTCGCGACGCCGAGCGCCGAGACGGTGGCCTGGGCGCTGGCCTGGGTGGTGGTCGCCAATCTCGGCTTCGAATTCGGCAACATCTTCTACAACGCCATGCTGCCGTCGATCGTCGGACAGGACCGGCTCGGGCGGCTGTCCGGCTGGGGCTGGGGGCTGGGCTATTTCGGCGGGTTGTCGGCCCTGGTGCTGGCGTTGCAGGCCTTCGTGCAGGCCGACCGGCCGTGGCTGGCGCTCGACACCGACGCGGCCGAGCACGTGCGTATCGTCGGGCCGCTGGTCGGCCTGTGGCTGATCGCCTTCGGCTGGCCGCTGGTCGCCTTCACCCGCGAGCAGGGCCGGGCCAGCGGCCTGCCGGCCGGCGACGCGATGGCGGCGATCCGCCGGATCGGCCATACCTTGCGCGAACTCGCCGGCTTCGGCGCCGTCGCGCGCTTCCTGGTCGCGCACATGCTCTACGCCGACGGGCTGGCGACGGTGTTCGCCTTCGGCGGCATCTACGCCGCCGGGGTGTTCGACATGACCCTGGAAGAGGTGATCGCCTTCGGCATCGCGCTCAACGTCACCGCCGGGCTGGGCGCCTTCGGCTTCGGCTGGGTCGACGACGCCCTCGGCTCGCGCACCACGATCATCGCGGCCCTGGTCGGGCTGCTGGCCACCGGCACGGCGGTGCTGCTGGCCGAGGACCGCACCACGTTCTGGATCGCCGGCAGCGCGCTCGGCATCTTCGTCGGCCCGGCCCAGGCGGCCAGCCGCTCGCTGATGGCGCGCCTGGCGCCGCCCGAGCGCGACGCCGAGTTCTTCGGCCTGATGGCGCTGTCGGGCAAGGCGACCGCCTTCGTCGGGCCGCTGCTGGTCAGCGCCGTGACGGCGGTCTCCGACAGCCAGCGCCTCGGGCTGTCGACCGTCATGGCGTTCTTCCTCGCCGGCCTGCTCTTGATGCTGACCGTGCCCGAGCCGCGGCGGAACCGGGACTAACTACACCGGCCCGGTGCGGCCGCCGTATTTCTCTTCCGGCGTCGGATGGGCGCGGGCCTCGTCGCGGCCGGCGAACCAGCCGTTTTCCCAGCCGTTATGCGCCGCCGTGTCCTCGCGGTGCGGGTTGGCGGCATGCGGCTGCGCCGCCAGGAACGCCGAATAGCCCTGGCGGAAGGCGGTGCCGGCGGCGTCCTCGGGCTCGTCGTGGGCGGCGCGGCGGCTGACGGCGGCGCGGAATTCCTCGTAGCCCATCAGCACGGTGTCGTCGATGCCGTCGGGATGCTCGGCCAGCGCCTTGCGGCCGCGTTCGGTGATGGCGTAGCGGCCTTCGCCGCGGTCGTCGAGCAGCCCGGCCTCGACCAGCCGCTGCCGCGCGACGCCCAATCGGGCCAGCGCCTCTTCGCGGCTGACGGGCGGCTTCTCGTCGGCGCGCGACAACTCGGCCTCCAGGCGGCCGAGCGCGTCGTTCAGGCCGGCCTCGCCGCGCTCGCCTTCGCGCAGCAGCGCCAGCATCAGGTCGGGGTAGTGCAGCAGGGGGTATTCGAAGAACTCCATCAGGCCTTCCACCGGTCGCGGGAATACTCGAACTCGTCGAAGGCGAAGCCTTCCTGGCTGTCGAGCCAGTCGCGCAGCAGCGCCATGTTGCGGCTGTTGGCCTTGAACGCAAAGTCGAACAGGTCGCCGAGCACCGGGATCGAGCCGACGACGTAGTCGATGCCGACATTGGCCGCCATGCGGCCGAGCACGGGGCCCGGCGCGCCCATCTGCCAGGCGCGGTAGACGACGTAGAGCGCGATCGCCGTCGTGGCGGTGTCGCCGATGCCCGGCACCAGCCCCACCAGGCCGTCGAGACCGATCCTGCGGTTGGTCCCGGGGATTCGGAAACGCTGGTCCAGCCACCAGGTCAGGCGCTCCAGACGTTCGCGTTCGGTCATTCGTCCAGCCTCGAAATGCTTCGTCTCGCCCCCATAATCTGGTGCGTTCCGTAGGTTATCACAGAGGTATCCCCCGATGGATCCGCTCACCCACGCCGCGCTCGGAGCGACGCTGGGACAAGCCGGGTTTCGCCGCAGCCTGGGCCGGCGTGCGCTGGCCGTCGGCGCCGTGGTCGCCGCATCGCCGGATCTCGATCTGCTGCCGGCGCTGTTCGCGGCCGAGCCGTGGATCGTCCACCGCGGGCTGACGCATTCGCTGCCCTACGCCGCGACCGCCGGCGCGGTTCTCGGCTGGGCCTGCTGGCGCTGGCCGCGCCTGGCCGGGAGCGGCGGCCTCGGCGCCTGGGTCGGGCTGTGCATCGCCGCCCTTCTCAGCCACGTCCTGCTGGATACCCTGACGCCGGGCGGCGTCGCCCTGCTGGCGCCGTTTCTCGACGATCAGGTCGGGGTGCCGGCGATGCCCGTCGTCGACCCGGCGTTTTCGGCGGTGCTCGCCGCGGCGGTGCTCGCCGGGCTGCTGGTCAGGCGCCGGCCGGCGCTCGGGCAGGCGTTGGCGTGGGCGGCGCTGCTGGTCGCGTTCGGCTACGCCGCTTTCGGCTGGATCGCCAACGAGCGGGTGGCGACCGAGGCGCGGCGCCAGCTCGCGCAGGCCCACGTCGTCGCGGTGGTCCAGGCGCGACCCACCCCGCTGCAGCCGTTCGTACGCCGCGTCGAGGCCGAGATTGGAGGCAAGGTCCACGTCGGGTTCCGGTCGGTGCTGTCGTCCGGCCCCATCGTCTGGCATGCGACCGCGACCGGTTCCGGCCGGCGGGTGTCGTGGCAGGTCACCGCGGACGGCCGCGTCGCGGTGGTGCAGGGGCCGGAACTGCGCTACCGTCTGCTGGGCGTCGACGTGGTGCGGGCGCTCGGCGGCCCGGCGCCCGTCGGCTTCGGGTCACTGTGGGAGCTGGTGTTCGGCTGAGCATGGGGAACGACGGCGCCGTCCTGATCCTCGTCGCCGCGGCGGCGCTGCTGCTGGCCGCGTGGCCGCTGAGCCGCGCCCTGGTGCTGTCGCTGCTGTCGCTGGCGCGGCGCCGGCCAGGGCTGGTGCGCCGGTTCGGCGACTGGGCGCGCGAGCACCCGCTGCGCGCCCGCTTCCGCGACCGCTTCCCCCGGCTTTACGGCGCGCTCGCCGCGCGGCTGACCCCGCATCGCTTCGGCGGACTGCCGCTGACCCTGATCGCGGTGGCGGCGGTCTACATGGCGGCCCTGTTCGGTGGGCTGGTCGCCGACCTGCGCGAGACCGCCGAGGTGGAGCGCTTCGACGCGGCGATCGACTCGATCTTCGAGCCGATGCGCCAGGGCGCGGTGATCCGCGTCTTCCTGTGGATCACGACGCTGGGCGACAGCGCGGCGCTGACCGCCGTGAGCCTGGCGGTCACCGGCTTGCTGTGGGCCCTGGGCCGGCGCTCGCTGCTGGTGCCGCTATGGGTGGTGATCCTGGGCTCGCAGGCGACCACCTGGATCGGCAAGTTCGTGCTCGAACGCCAGCGGCCGGACTTCGTCACCGCGGCGACGGCGCTGTCACCGTCCTTCCCCAGCGCCCATTCCAGCGGCGCCCTGGCCGTGTACGGCTTCCTGGCCTACGCCGTCGCCCGCGACCTGCCGCAGCCGGCGCGGCGCTACGACGTCGCCTACTGGACGCTGGTGGTGGTGGCGCTGGTCGCCGTCTCCCGGGTGCTGCTGTCGGTGCACTTCGCCAGCGACGTCGCCGGCGGCCTGCTGGTCGGCGGTTTCTGGCTGCTGGTCGGCTTCACGCTCGCCGAGTGGCGGCGCTGATTTCGACTTCTCGTTTACGTAAACGTCAATTATGCTGGCGCCATGTCGCAGACCTGGTCCATCAGCGATCTCGCCGCGGAATTCGACCTGACGCCGCGGGCGATCCGTTTCTACGAGGATGCCGGCCTGATCGCGCCGCGGCGCGAGGGCCAGCGGCGCATCTACGGCGCCCGCGACCGGACGCGTCTGCGGCTGATCATTCGCGGCAAGCGGCTGGGCTTCTCGCTGGGCGAGATCAAGGAAATCATCGACATGTACGACGCGCCGGGCGAGGAGGCGCAGCTTCAGCACTTCCTGGTCAAGGTCCACGAGCGCCGCACCGCCCTGCGCCAGCAGCAGGAGGACATCGCGGCGATTCTGGACGAACTCGACGTCATCGAGGACCAGTGCCGCAGCATCCTGGCGCAGCAGAAGGCGCGCGGATAGGCGTCAGCCGCCGGCGGGGTTCGGCTTCTTCTTTCGCATAAGCGGCACGAGGTGACGGTCGAACAGGTCGGAATCCCTGATCAGCGCCGCGACGTCGGTGCCGGGCTTGGCCGAGCCGCGGCGCTTCATGTCGATGTAGTCCCGGGCGATGCCGCTGACGCCCTCGGCGCCTTCCGCGGTCTGGAAGGTGCTCTCGAAGAAGGTCGTGCCGAGGCCGTTCTTCATCCACAGCCCTTCGAGGACGTTGATGATCTCGGCGAAGGTCAACTCCTCGCCGCCGGGACCTTCCGGCTGCATCAGCCCCTGCAGCATTTCGGTCGTCAGGTAGGCGAGATATCGCCGCGACAGCAGCAGGAACTGCTCCGAGGCCTCCGAGCGCTTCGGCTCCTCGAGCGGCCGCACCCGGGTCGAGAAAATCTCGCCGAACAGATCGATCAGCCCGGCGTCGCGTTCGAGCAGGGTGCTGAACGTGGTGCCGAGATGGCGCTTGATCTGGGAGATGTCGGTCTCCCAGCGCCGGCCCTTGAGCGGCTTCTTGCCCTTCTTCTTGCGGTCCTCGTTGACGCGCTCGGTGATGTCGCGGCGCTCCCAGCGGCCGATCGCGCGCATCTTCTCGGGCGTATCCAGCAGGATGAAGAAATCGCCGAGATCGCGGAACTGCTCGACGCACTGGAAGCTTTCGCCGACGGCGTCGATCATCTCGGCCGGCCAGTCGAGGATCTTGACGAAGTCCGGGCCCATGATCTGGCGCATCGAGCGCACCTGGAAGGGCTTCAGCCGGCGGATCGCGGCGGCATAGTGGTCGTCCTTGGTGGTCAGCAGCTCGGGAAAGCGCCGGCCCCAGCCGGTGCGCAGCTCGGAAAGCACCAGGGCGTCGATGCCGGCGAGAAGGCGCATGCGCGGCAGCGAGGTCCGCTCGTCGATGAAGCCCTGCAACTGCTCGAAGGCCTGCGGGTCCTTCTTGAAGATCAGCTTCACCGCCATTTTCAGAAAGAACTGCTGCGCCTGGCCGACGCTGAGGCCGCAGGCGCCCAGCGGCGAGCGCGTGTTGCCCCAGGACAGGGGATTGCCCTTGGCCGTGGGCAGCAGTTCGGTCAGGCCGGTCTGCCAGGCGACCTCGAACAGGGTCAGCGCCCGCTCGATGCAGCGCGAATCGCGGCAGCAGGCGTCGAAGTTCTTGTCGACCAGCAGCCGCTGGCTCTCGCCGATCGCCAGCGATTCCATGTTCTGCAGCGCCGGGTAGATGCGGCGCCCGACGCGCAACAGCCGTTTCTCCTTGCTCGACTGGCGCTTGTTGGCGAGCGGGCGCAGCTTGGCCCTCACGGTTTCGGGCAAAACCGCGAGTACCGGCCCGTCGCCGGTCCTGTCTTCCACGAATATGCGCTTGGGCGCAGCCATAAACGGCCGTTTCCTTAAATCTTTCGGTCAGATTGCCTGGGGACCGACCCTATTGCAAGCGGGGGCAGTTGACGTTTACGTAAACGTCATGTTAGCGTTCGTGCTCTCGGGAGGTCGAAATGAACTTCGCGGCGGTCGATCCGGATTACGAGAATGCGGTGCGGGGCGGTTTCGACCGCCAGCCGTTCATGGCGCATCTCGGCGCGCGCATCGCGGCGGTGCGACCCGGCTTCGTCGAGATTCGCGTGCCCTACCGCGAGCAGGTGGGCCAGAACCACGGTTATTTCCATGGCGGGGTGATCGGCGCCATCGCCGACGTCGCCGGCGGCTTCGCCGGATTCTCGCTGCTGCCCAAGGGCGGCAGCGTGCTGACCGTCGAGTACAAGCTCAACATCGTCGCGCCCGGGCTCGGCGACGAACTGATCGGCCGCGGCGAGGTGCTGTCGGCCGGCCGCACGCTGATCTTCACCGAGGCGCGGCTGTTCGTGACCAGGGACGGCGCCGAGCACCTCTGCGCGGTGGCGCTGCAGACCCTGCGCGCCAAGACCGGTGGCTCCGGGGTGGCGTTCTAGACAAGAATTTCGGGAGGAGTGGCTTCGATGATCCCCAACGCTTATCCGACGCTGGATTTCGACCTCGGCGAGACCGCCGACATGCTGCGCGATTCGGTGCGCGACTTCGCGTCCGTCGAGATCGCGCCGCGCGCCGCCGAGATCGACCGGGTCAACGACTTCCCCGCCGACCTGTGGCGCAAGATGGGCGATCTCGGCGTGCTCGGCATCACCGTCGAGGAGGAGTACGGCGGCGCCGCCATGGGCTATCTCGAGCATGTCGTCGCGATGGAGGAGATCAGCCGCGCCTCGGCCTCGGTCGGCCTGTCCTACGGCGCCCACTCGAACCTGTGCGTGAACCAGATCCGCCGCAACGGCAACGCCGAGCAGAAGCGCAAGTACCTGCCGAAGCTGATCACCGGCGAATATGTCGGCGCCCTGGCGATGAGCGAGCCCGGCGCCGGCTCGGACGTCGTCTCTATGCGCCTGAAGGCCGAGAAGAAGGGCGACCGCTACGTGCTCAACGGCACCAAGATGTGGATCACCAACGGTCCCGAGGCCGACGTGCTGGTGGTCTACGCCAAGACCGACCCGGCGGCCGGCCCGCGCGGCATCACCACCTTCCTGATCGAGAAGGGCATGAAGGGCTTCTCGGTGGCGCAAAAGCTCGACAAGCTCGGCATGCGCGGCTCCAACACCGGCGAGCTGGTGTTCGAGGACTGCGAGGTGCCCGAGGAGAACGTGCTGGGCCAGGTCGGCAAGGGCGTCAACGTGCTGATGAGCGGCCTCGACTACGAGCGCGCGGTGCTGTCGGGCGGACCGGTCGGCATCATGCAGGCCTGCATGGACGTGGTCATCCCCTATGTCCACGAACGCCAGCAGTTCGGCCAGAGCATCGGCGAGTTCCAGCTCGTCCAGGGCAAGCTCGCCGACATGTACACGACCCTGAACGCCTGCAAGGCATACGTCTACGCCGTCGCCAAGGCCTGCGACCGCGGCCAGACGACGCGCAAGGACGCCGCCGGCGCCATCCTCTACTCGGCCGAGAAGGCGACGCAGATGGCGCTCGACGCCATCCAGCTGCTCGGCGGCAACGGCTACATCAACGAGTATCCGACCGGCCGGCTGCTGCGCGACGCCAAGCTCTACGAGATCGGCGCCGGCACCAGCGAAATCCGCCGCATGCTGATCGGCCGCGAGCTGTTCAAGGAGACGGCGTGATTCGGGCCATGACAGCGCTCGAGACCTTCCGCGGCACGGTCTATCCGTGGCAGTGCGACCATATCGGCCACATGAACGTCATGTGGTATGTCGGCCGCTTCGACGAGGGCACCTGGAACCTGATGACGGCGATCGGCATCACGCCGGCGTATCTGCGCGACAACGGCCGCGGCATGGCGGCGCTGTCGCAGAAGATCGCCTACAAGCGCGAGCTGCATGCCGGCGACGTCATCGCGGTGCGCACCACGGTGCTGGAGATGCGCGACAAGACGATCCGCTTCGTCCACGAGATGCGCGACGCCGCCGCCGACGAGATCGCCGCGGTGTGCGAGCTCGTCGGCGTGCACATGGACACCAATCTGCGCAAGTCCTGCCCGTTTCCCGCCGAGATCCGCCATCGCGGCGAGGCGATGATCGGAACCTACGACCTGACGGGGCTGTGGCGATGACCCGCGGATCCGCCGTCACCATCGTCCGTAGTATAGGGGCAACCCCCGCCGTCCGGTATGCTCCGGCGGTGTTTTCCTTCGCGAGGAGTCAAGCATGACCACCGATCCCATCGTCATCGTCGGCGCCGCCCGCACGCCCATGGGCGGTTTCCAGGGCGACCTGTCGGGGATGAGCGCGCCGCAGCTCGGCAGCGCCGCCATCAGGGCCGCGGTCGAGCGCGCCGGCGTCGCCCCCGAGCAGGTCGACGAGGTCGTCATGGGCCTGTGCCTGTTCGCCGGCCTCGGCCAGGCGCCGGCGCGCCAGGCTTCGCGCGGCGCCGGCCTGCCGGATGCCGCCGGCTGCACCACCATCTCGAAGATGTGCGGCTCGGGCATGAAGGCGGCGATGATGATCCACGACTTCATCAACGCCGGCTCGATCTCGATCGGCGTCGCCGGCGGCATGGAGAGCATGACCAACGCGCCGTACATCCTGGAGAAGGCGCGCGGCGGCTATCGCATGGGCCACGGCAAGGTCTGGGACCACATGTTCCTCGACGGGCTCGAGGACGCCTACGACCGCGGCCGGCTGATGGGCACCTTCGCCGAGAACTGCGCCGAGAAGTACGGCTTCACCCGCGCGCAGCAGGACGACTTCGCCATCGCCTCGCTGACCCGCGCCAAGACGGCGATCGAGGACGGCTCCTTCGCCGGCGAGGTGGTGCCGCTGACCGTCAAGGCCGGCAAGGCCGAGAAGCTCGTCGAGCACGACGAGCAGCCGCACAAGGCGAAGATCGACAAAATCCCGTCGCTGAAGCCGGCGTTCCGCGACGGCGGCACGGTGACGGCGGCCAATTCGTCGTCGATCTCGGACGGCGCCGCGGCGCTGGTGCTGATGCGCCGCTCCGAGGCCGAGAAGCGCGGCCTGACCCCGCTGGCGGCGATCCTTGGTCACGCCACCCACGCCCAGGAGCCGGCCTGGTTCACCACCGCGCCGGTCGGCGCCTGCCGCAAGCTGCTCGACCGCGTCAACTGGACCGCCGGCGACGTCGATCTGTGGGAGATCAACGAGGCCTTCGCCGTCGTGACGATGGCGGCGATGAAGGACCTCGACATCCCGCATGACAAGGTCAACGTCCACGGCGGCGCCTGCGCGCTCGGCCACCCGATCGGCGCCTCGGGCGCGCGGATCATGGTGACGCTCTTGGCGGCGCTCGAGAAGTACGGCATGAAGCGGGGCGTGGCCAGTCTGTGCATCGGCGGCGGCGAGGCCACGGCCGTCGCCATCGAAAGGATCGTCTGATCTCATGACCCGTCGCCTCATTTCTTCCGGCTCGCCCTTCGAGGAAGTCGCCGGCTATTCCCGCGCCGTCGTCGACGGCCGCTGGGTGTTCGTCGCCGGCACGTCCGGCTTCGCCAACGGCCAGATCGCCGAGGGCGTCGTCGAACAGGCCGAGCAGGCCTTCGCCACCATCCAGGCGGCGCTGGAGCAGGCCGGCTCCGGCCTGTCCGAGGTCGTGCGCGTCGTCGTCTACATCACCGACGCCGCCTACTTCCAGGAGGTGGCGCCGGTGTGCGGCAAGCATTTCAAGGGCATCAAGCCGGCCAACACCACGGTCGTGTGCGGCCTGGTCGACCCGCGCATGAAGGTCGAGATCGAGGTGACGGCACTGAAGCCGGAGTAAAAAGCGGGAGGGTGAGGGCAGCGCTCGAAACGCTGGTGCGCAGCCCTCACCCCGCCCCTCTCCCGCGAGCCGGAGAGGGAGAAGAAACAAAGGAGGAGCGCATGCCGAGCGTACTGATCACCGGGGCCAACCGGGGCATCGGCCTGGAATTCGCCCGCCAGTACAAGGCCGACGGCTGGGACGTCATCGCCACCTGCCGCCATCCCGGGCAGGCCGACGAGTTGAAGGGGCTGAACGTCGAAATCCACGCGCTGGACGTCGCCGACTTCACCGCCATCACCGCGCTGGGCCAGCGCCTGGCGGGGCGGGCCATCGACGTGCTGATCAACAACGCCGGCCTGTACGGCGGCAAGCAGTCGTTCGGGGCCGTCGACGCCGACGAATGGGCGCAGGTCTTGCGCACCAACACCATGGCGCCGCTGAAGATGGCCGAGGCTTTCGTCGAGCATCTGTGCGCCGGCCAGCGGCGGGTGATCGCCTCGATCACCTCCAAGATGGGCTCGATCGACGACAACACCTCCGGCGGCGTCTACGTCTACCGCTCGTCGAAGGCGGCGTTGAACGCGGTCAACAAGAGCCTGGCCCACGACCTCCAGCCGCGCGGCATCACCTGCATCGTCCTGCACCCCGGCTGGGTGCGCACGGCGATGGGCGGGCCGGGCGCGCTGATCACGGCCCAGCAGAGCGTCTCGGGCATGCGCCGCATCATCGCCGGCGCCACCCAGGCCCATTCCGGCCGGTTCTTCGCCTATGACGGCGCGGAGGTGCCCTGGTGATCGCCACGGAAGAGCAGGAACTGATCCGCGACACCGCGCGCCAGTTCGCGCGCGACAAGCTGCTGCCCGAGGCCGAACGCTGGGATCGCGAGCACGCCTACCCGGCGCAGGCTTTGGCCGCGATGGGCGAACTCGGCTTTCTCGGCATGCTGGTGCCGGAGGAGTGGGGCGGCGCGGCGACCGGCCACGTCGCCTACGCCATGGCGCTGGAGGAGATCGCCGCCGGCTGCGGCGCCGTCTCGACCATCATGAGCGTGCACAACTCGGTCGGCTGCATGCCGATCCTGAAATTCGGCAGCGACGACCAGAAGGAGCGCTTCCTGAAGCCGATGGCGCGCGGCGAATGGATCGGCGCCTTCGCGCTGACCGAGCCGCAGGCCGGCTCGGACGCCGCGGCGCTGAAGACCCGCGCCCGGCGCGACGGCGACGCCTGGGTGCTCGACGGCACCAAGCAGTTCATCACCTCCGGCAAGCATGCCGGTGTGTGCATCGTCTTCGCGGTCACCGATCCGGCCGCCGGCAAGAAGGGCATTTCCGCCTTCATCGTGCCCACCGACACGCCCGGATACCAGGTGGCGCGCGTCGAGGACAAGCTCGGCCAGCACGCCTCCGACACCTGCCAGATCGTGCTCGACGGCTGCCGCGTGCCGGCCGAGGCGATGCTCGGCCGCGAGGGCGAGGGCTACAAGGTGGCGCTGTCGAACCTCGAAGGCGGTCGCATCGGCATCGCCGCGCAGTCGGTCGGCATGGCCCGCGCCGCGTTCGAGGCGGCGCTGGCCTACGCCAAGGAGCGCGTCACCTTCGGCAAGCCGATCGTCGAGCACCAGGCGGTGGCCTTCCGCCTCGCCGACATGGCGACGCGCATCGAGGCGGCGCGGCACATGGTGCTGCACGCCGCCGAACTGCGCGACCTCGGCCGGCCGTGCCTCAAGGAGGCGGCGATGGCCAAGCTCTATGCCAGCGAGATGGCCGAGCGGGTGTGCTCGGACGCCATCCAGATCCACGGCGGCTACGGCTATCTCAAGGATTTCCCGGTCGAGCGCATCTACCGCGACGTCCGGGTGTGCCAGATCTACGAGGGGACCTCGGACGTCCAGCGCATGGTGATCGCGCGGGCGCTGATGGATTGAGGAGCGCGGGTCTCCAGACCCGCAGAAGAACGGCGCGTCTGGAGACGCGCGCTCCAAGGGAGGATCGAGAGTGCCGAATCCCATCGACTTCCATTTCGACTTCGCCTCGCCCTACGGCTACTTCGCCTCGTTCCGCATCGACGAGATCGCGGCGCGCCACGGCCGCGAGGTGACCTGGCGGCCGTTCCTGCTCGGCGCCGCGTTCAAGCTGACGGGCCAGAAGCCGCTGGTCGACCAGGCGCCGATCCGCGCCGAGTACTTTCCGCGCGACTGGGCGCGCATCTCGCGCCGCCTGAAGGTGCCGTTCCGGGTGCCCGACGGCTTCCCCCACGCCGCGGTGGCGCCGTCGCGCGCCTTCTACTGGCTGCACGACCAGGATCCCAACCTGGCCAAGGACTTCGCCCGGCGCATCTACCACGCCTATTTCGCCGAGAACCGGCCGTTCACCGATGCCGAGGTCGTGCTCGCCGAAGCCAACGCGCTGGCGGTCGACACCCAGGCCCTGCAGGCGGCGCTGCAGGACGCGGCGGTCAAGGATCGCCTCAAGGCCGAGGTCGAGGCGGCGATCGCGCGCAAGGTGTTCGGCTCGCCGACCTTCATCGTCGACGGCGAGCTGTTCTGGGGCCACGATCGTCTGAGCGACGTCGAGGACTGGCTGAAGACCGGCGGGTGGTGACGTGTTTGCCCTCTCCCGCCTGCGGGAGAGGGAGGGGACCCGCGCAGCGGGGAGGGTGAGGGTTGGCGCTCCGGCTTTGGAGCGCGGCCCCCACCCCGACCCTCCCCCGCAAGCGGGGGAGGGTGAATAAGAACGACAGGGGAGTAGACCCAAGTGACCGTCCTCAAGAGCAGCGTCGACACGCGTTCCGAAGAGTTCCGCAACAACGTCGCCGCCATGGAGGCGCTGGTCGGCGACCTGCGCGCCAAGGTGCAGCAGGCCAAGCTGGGCGGCGGCCAGCGGGCGCGCGAGCGTCATATCGGCCGCGGCAAGCTGCTGCCGCGCGAGCGCATCCGCCGCCTGCTCGACGTCGGCTCGCCGTTCCTGGAGTTCTCGCAGCTCGCCGCCTGGGACATGTACGGCGGCGACGTCGCCTCGGCCGGCATCATCACCGGCATCGGCCGCATCGCCGGCCAGGAATGCGTGCTGATCGTCAACGATCCGACGGTCAAGGGCGGCAGCTACTTCCCGCTGACGGTCAAGAAGCACCTGCGGGCGCAGGAGATCGCCAAGGAGAACCGGCTGCCCTGCGTCTATCTGGTCGAATCGGGCGGCGCCAACCTGCCGCAGCAGGACGAGGTGTTTCCCGACAAGGAGCATTTCGGCCGCATCTTCTACAACCAGGCCACCATGTCGGCGCTGGGCATCCCGCAGATCTCGGTGGTGATGGGCTCGTGCACCGCCGGCGGCGCCTACATCCCGGCGATGTCGGACGAGAGCGTCATCGTCAGGAACCAGGGCACCATCTTCCTCGGCGGCCCGCCGCTGGTGAAGG
>CAZJFH010000027.1:0-56443 GCA_964545205.1 uncultured Rhodospirillaceae bacterium | reverse complement strand
CAGTGCTCGCAGTGCCGCCGCTGCTCGGTGTTCTGCCCCTACGGCATCGACACCGCCGAGATCTCGATGGCGGCGCGCGAGATCATGGACTCGGTCGGCATCGGCCAGAAGTACTGCAACGAGATCATCGGCAAGGTCTACAAGATCGGCAACAACCTCGGCCTGCCCGAGCCGGCGCTGGTCGGCACGCTCGAGGGCCTCGAGGAGGACGTCAAGGACGACACCGGCCACGACGTCAAGTTCCCGGTCGACGTCGAAGGCGCCGAGGTGCTGCTGATCACCCCGTCGGCCGACTTCTTCGCCGAACCGCACGTCGACGGCCTGATCGGCTACGCCAAGGTGTTCCACCAGGCCGGCATCTCGTGGACGATGTCGTCCTACGCCTCCGAAGCCGGCAATTTCGGCATGTTCATCGGTTCGTACGAGAACATGCGCAAGATCAGCCAGCGCATCCGCAAGGCGGCGATCGACCTCAAGGTCAAGCGCATCGTGTTCGGCGAGTGCGGCCATGCCTGGCGCGTCGCCTACAGCTTCCTGAACACCCTGGCCGGGCCGTGGGACTTCCTCGATCCGCGCTATCCGGTGCCCCAGCACATCCTGGAATTCACCAACGACCTGATCAAGCGCGGCGCGATCAAGCTGGACAAGTCGGGCAACGACGGCCGGGTGGTCACGTTCCACGACTCGTGCAACGTGGCGCGCGGCAGCCGCATGGGCGACGTGCCGGGCGGCCAGTTCATCATCCCGCGCGAAGTGATCAAGGCCTGCGTGCCGAAATACGTCGACATGCACCCCGACACGATCGGCGAGAAGACGTTCTGCTGCGGCGGCGGCGGCGGGTTGCTGACCGACGACCTGATGGAACTCCGGGTCAAGGGCGCCAAGCCGCGGATGGAGGCGCTCAAGGCGGTGGCCGACAGCGACGGCGTGACGACGATGGCCAGCATCTGCGCCATCTGCAAGAGCCAGTTCACCAAGGTGCTGCCGTATTACGGCTTCGAAATGGAGATGATCAACAGCGTCCACCAGTTGGTGAGCAACGCGATCATCCTGGGCAACAACGACTAGCCTGCGGCCCTGAACGCGCAGGCAAGGGCGGCAGCGATCCGCCGGAAAAGAGGGAGAGGACGATGGTCGAGACCGTGGTGCAGGACAAGGCGTTGACCTTCCGCCGCTACAAGGACGGGGACCACAAGCCCCGGCCGTGGCAGCAGGAGATCTTCCAGGCCGGCTGGTCGCACAAGTGCCCGACCTACATTCAGCGCACGCCGCCGTGCCAGGGCGAGTGCCCGTCGGGCCACGACATCCGCGGCTGGTTCAACGTCATCCGCGGCATCGACAAGCCGCCGGCCGGCATGGCCTGGCAGGAATACGTCTGGCGCAAGATGGTCGACGCCAATCCGTTCCCGGCGATCATGGGCCGCGTCTGCCCGGCGCCGTGCCAGAAGGGCTGCAACCGCAACGCCCTCGAGGACCATCTCGGCATCAACGCCACCGAGCATTACATCGGCGACTGGGCGATCGAGAACGGCCTCAAGCTCGATCCGCCGCCGGCCGAGACCGGCAAGAAGGTGGCGGTGATCGGCGGCGGCGTCGGCGGCCTGTCGGCGGCCTACCAGCTCCGCCGCATGGGCCACGCGGTGACCGTGTTCGAATCGCGCCCGAAGCTGGGCGGCATGCTGATGTACGGCCTGCCCGCCTACCGCACGCCGCGCGACATCGTCCAGGCCGAGATCGACCGCATCCTGGCGCTCGGCGTCGAGGCGCGCACCAACTGCCGCGTCGGCAAGGACGTCACCATCGAGCAGCTCGACAAGGACTTCGACGCCGTGTTCTGGGCGCTCGGCGCGCAGAACGGCCGCGCCCTGCCGGGCGTGGCGGGCGCCGACGCCGAAAACGTCGTCACCGCGCTGGAATTCCTGTCGGCCTTCAACGAGGACCGGCTGCAGGCGGTGCCCCAGCACGTGGTGGTGATCGGCGGCGGCGACACCTCGATGGACGTCGCCTGCGTCTCGCGCCGCCTCGGCACCGTCGCCGGCCTGTCGGGCGCCAACCTGGTCGAGAACGTCGCCCGCGGCACCCACGCCCAGGCGCTGCCGGCGGGCGCCGCCAAGGCGCCGGCGGACGTGACGCTGACCTCGCTGTTCACCGAGGACAAGATGTTCGCCTCGCCGCGCGAGATCCTCGACGCCAAGCACGAGGGCGTGCAGCTCAAGGACGGCGTCATGCCGCTCGAGGTCGTGGTCGAGAACGGGCGCGCCACCGCCATCAAGCTGTGCAAGTGCACGATGAACGGCATGACCCCGGTGCCGGTCGAGGGCACCGAATGGACCCAGCCGGTCGACCTGCTGGTGATCGCCATCGGCCAGGTCGGCAATCTCGAGGGCCTGGACGCCATCAACAACGGCAAGGGCTTCGTCGACGCCGACAAGATGCTGCGCGTCAAGGGCAAGCCGAACCACTTCGTCGGCGGCGACATCCTGCGCCCGCACCTGCTGACCACCGCCATCGGCAACGGCTGGGTCGCCGCCGAGGGCATCGACCAGTTCATGCGCGGCGAGGAGGTTCGCAAGCGCCCGAAGGTAGACAAGCACCAGTTCGACCTTGTCGCCGCCATGGCCGCCAAGGGCCTGGCGCCGTCGCGCTACGACGGCACGCCGTCGCGCGGCACCAACGCCGCCGACTGGGCCGTGCACAACTTCGACAGCCGCGCCGAGCACGAGGTGGTGAAGGCGTCCGAGCAGTTCCTCGGCCACTTCAAGTTCACGCCGCAGAACCTGCGCGCCGAGAAGCACATCGATCCCGACAAGGTGCTGGGCAATTTCGAGGAGCGGCTGCAGAAGCTGTCCGAGGAGCAGGTGCAGGCCGAGGCCAAGCGCTGCATGAGCTGCGGCCTGTGCTTCGAATGCGACAACTGCGTCGTGTTCTGCCCGCAGACGGCGGTCCAGCGCGTCAAGCCGAAGGAGCGCTCGGTCGGCCGCTACGTCTACACCGAGTATTCGAAGTGCATCGGCTGCCACATCTGCCACGACGTGTGCCCGACCGGCTACATCCAGATGGGCCTGGGCGAGTAATCGGCTTCACGGGGGACAGGGGCTGTATCATGGACGGACTGAGAAGGCTGGCTCTGGCCCTGCTGGTGGCGGCGATCGCCGCCCTCGCCGGGCCGGCCGTGGCCGAGGTGCCGATACCGACGGTGCCCAAGGCCAAGGGCGAGAGGTGCGTCGAGGATCCCGACGTGATGCGGCGCAACCACATGGATTTCCTCAAGCACACCCGCGACGCCACGATGCGCCTGGGCGTGCGCGACTCCAAGCACGCGCTGAAGGGCTGCGTCGACTGCCATGCGGTCGACGGCCCCGACGGCAAGCCGGTGACCATCGCCAGCCCCGAGCACTTCTGCCGCTCGTGCCATTCCTATGTCGGCGTCAAGCCCGACTGCTTCCAGTGCCATTCCAGCGTACCCGAGGCGGGCGGCGACCGCACCGCGGCGGCGAAGTGAGGGGGGGACGGAGCATGAGCCACGACATGGAACGGCGTGAATTCCTCAAGACGGCCGCCGTCGCCGCCGTCGCCCTGGCGCCGGGCATCACCCTGATCGCCCCGCGCGAGGCCGCCGCCGCCGCCGGCACCAAGCGCTGGGGCATGCTGATCGACGCCGGCAAGTGCACCAGCGACTGCACCGCCTGCGTCTCGGCCTGCCGCACCGAGAACGGCTGGACCGGCCTCGACCGCCCGGCCACCGATCCGCAGTGGATCCGCAAGGTCGACCTGAAGGACAAGGCGACGGGCGCCACCTCGTCGCTGCCGGTGATGTGCGTCCATTGCGCCGACGCGCCCTGCGTCGACGTCTGCCCGACCGGCGCGTCGTTCCAGCGCCCCGACGGCATCGTCCTGGTCGACCGCCACGTCTGCATCGGCTGCCGCTACTGCATGATGGCCTGCCCGATCAAGGCGCGCTCGTTCGTCCACGAGCACCTGCAGGGCCAGCGCACCGACGCGCCGCGCGGCATCGGCACGGTCGAGGCCTGCACGATGTGCGTGGTGCGGGTCGACGCCGGCCTCGACCCGGCCTGCGCCGACGCCTGCCAGTCCAACGGCAAGGGCGCCATCCTGTTCGGCGACCTGGGCGATCCGAACAGCGCCATCGCCAAGCGCGTGCGCGAGGTCAGCTCGGTCGCGCTACGGCCGGACCTGAAGCTGAACCCGGCCGTGCGCTACCAGGGCCTGTAGGGAAGGGGAGACGACATGAAAGCCACCACCTTCCGCGAGATCCCGGCCTACACCAGCCGCTGGTTCGCGCTGTTCGGCGTGCTCGCCGTGCTGATCGGCCTCGGCCTGGTCTCGGCCTTCTACATGGAGCACAACGGCCACCACGTCACCGGCATGACCAACCAGATCGTCTGGGGCATGCCGCACGTGTTCGCGGTGTTCCTGATCGTCGCCGCCTCGGGCGCGCTCAACGTCGCCTCGATCGGCTCGGTGTTCGGCAAGGCGCCGTACAAGCCGCTGGCGCCGCTGTCGGGCCTGCTGGCGATCGCGCTGCTGGCCGGCGGCCTGATGGTGCTGGTGCTCGACCTCGGCCGGCCCGACCGGCTGACGGTGGCGATGACCCACTACAACTTCACCTCGATCTTCGCCTGGAACATCATCCTCTACACCGGCTTCTTCGTGATCGTCGGCGCCTATCTGTGGGTGCTGATGGACCGCAAGCTGTACAGGAACTACGGCAAGACGGCCGGCGTGGCGGCCTTCCTGTGGCGGCTGGTGCTGACCACCGGTACCGGCTCGATCTTCGGCTTCCTGGTCGCCCGCGACCTCTACAACTCGGCGGTGATGGCGCCGCTGTTCATCGCGATGTCGTTCGCGTTCGGCCTGGCGATCTTCGTGCTGGTGCTGATCGGCGGCTACCACATGACCGAGCGTCCGCTGGGCGACAAGCTGCTGGGGCGGCTGCGCACGCTGCTGGCGATCTTCGTCGCCGCCGTGCTGTACTTCGTCGCGGTCCAGCACCTGACCAACCTGTACATGGCCGAGCGCGCCGACGCCTCGAAGTTCATCCTGCTGTCGGGCGGCATCCACAGCTTCCTGTTCTGGGTGGTGCAGATCGCGCTGGGCAGCCTGGTGCCGCTGGCGCTGCTGCTGACCCCGGCGATGGCCGGCAGCCGCAACGCGCTGATGGCGGCCTGCGGCCTGGTGATCCTTGGCGGCCTGGCGCAGGTCTACGTGATCATCATCGGCGGCCAGGCCTATCCGATGGCGCTGTTCCCGGGCAAGGAGGTGATCTCGTCGGGCTTCTTCGACGGCCGGGTCGCCGAGTATTCCGCCAGCGCGCCCGAGCTGCTGCTCGGCATCGGCGGCTTCGCGATCGCGCTGGCGATTGTGGCCTTCGGCGCCACGGTGCTACGCTTCCTGCCCGAGACGCTGGCCGACGACGCCGTTCCGGGCGAGCACTGACGCTGCGACGGGGAGTTCCCTCACCCTCCCCGCCGCGCCGGCGCCGAGGGTGAGGGCAACGAACCAAACACGCAGCGAGACATGACCAAAGAACATCCCTTCGCGCAGTACATCCGCATCCTCGGCAAGGGCCCGACGCTGTCGCGGCCCCTGACCCGCGAGGAAACCCGCACCGCCACCGCCATGGTGCTGGCCGGCGAGGTCGAGCCGGTGCAGCTCGGAGCCTTCCTGTGCCTGCTCCGGGTCAAGACCGAAACCCCCGACGAAATGGCCGGCTTCGTCGAGGCCGCCCGCGCCACCATCGCCGTGCCGGCCGGCGCGCCGGCGGTCGACCTCGACTGGTCGTCCTATGCCGGCAAGACCCGCCGCCTGCCCTGGTACCTGCTGTCGGCGCTGCTGCTGGCCGGCAGCGGCGTGCGGGTGTTCATGCACGGCGCCGACGGCCACACCGCCGGACGCATCTACCTGCGCGACGCGCTCGCCGCGCTCGGCATCGCGCCCGCCGCGTCGACGGACGACGCCGCCGAGCGCCTGGCCGCCGACAACTTCGCCTATCTGCCGCTCGAGAAGCTGTGCCCGCCGCTGCATCGGCTGATGGGCCTGCGCGACCTGCTGGGCCTGCGCTCGCCGGTGCATTCGGCGGCGCGCATGCTCAATCCCTTCAGGGCGCCGCACGAGGTCATCGGCGTCGCCCATCCGCACTACCGGCCGGTGCACCAGCAGGCGGCGCGGATGATCGGCCAGCGGCGACTGGCGGTCTTCAAGGGCGAAGGCGGCGAGGCCGAGCGGCGGCCGGAGAAGCCGGCGCTGGTGTTCGTGCTCGACGGCGACAGCACGGCCGAGGAGGAATGGCCCGCCCTGCCCGCCGCCGCTCCGGCCGAGGAAAGCCTCGACCTCGCCCGCCTGCGCGGGGTCTGGGACGGCACCGTCGACGACGCCTATGCCGTCGCGGCGATCGCCAGCAGCGCCGCGGTGCCGCTCAAGCTGATGGGCCGCGCCGATTCGTTCGAGGCGGCGCTGGCGCTGGCCAACCAGCTCTGGGAGCGGCGCGACCGCTCGCGGCTGCCCGGGGAGCGGCTGGCGGGAGTGGCTTGAGATGATGCGGCTGGTCGTCTCGGCCGCGCACAAATCCTCCGGCAAGACCACCGTGTCGATCGGCCTGTGCGCCGCCCTGGCGGCGCGCGGCCTGACGGTGCAGCCGTTCAAGAAGGGTCCCGACTACATCGATCCGATGTGGCTGTCGCTGGCCGCCGGCCGCTCGTGCCGCAATCTCGACTTCTACACGATGCCGCCGAAGGACATCCAGGCGACCTTCGCCAGGCACGCCCACGACGCCGACATCAGCCTGGTCGAGGGCAACAAGGGCCTCTACGACGGCGTCGACCTCGAGGGATCGAACTCGACGGCGGCGCTGGCGCGCTGGCTCGAGGCGCCGGTGCTGCTGGTCGTCGACACCTCGGGCATGACCCGCGGCATCGCGCCGCTGCTGCTCGGCTACCAGGCGTTCGAGAAGGACATCCGCATCGGCGGCGTCATCCTCAACAAGGTCAGCGGCCCCCGCCACGAGAAGAAGCTGCGCGACACGGTCGCCCACTACACCGACATCCCGGTGCTCGGCGCCATCGGCCGCTCCAGGAGCCTGGAGATCGTCGAGCGCCACATCGGCCTGATCCCCGCCAACGAGGCCGCCGAGACCGCGCCGGTGGTCGCCGCGATCCGCGACGCCGTCGCCGCCCAGGTCGACCTCGACGCGGTGATCGCCCTGGCCGGCACGGTGCCGCCGTGCTGCCTCGACCTGGCGCAGCCGCCCCCGGCCCCGCCGCCGCCCGACCTGCGCGTCGGCGTCGCCCGCGACGCCGCCTTCGGCTTCTACTACCCGGACGATTTCGACGCCCTGCGCGCCGCCGGCGCCGAGCTGGTGCCGTTCGACACGATGCGCGATGCGCACCTGCCGCCGAACCTCGACGGGCTGTTCATCGGCGGCGGCTTTCCCGAGGCGCACATGGACGCGCTGGCCGCCAACGCCGGCCTGCGCGGCGAAATCCGCGCCGCGATCCAGGGCGGGCTGCCGACCTATGCCGAGTGCGGCGGGCTGATGTACCTGTCGCGGGCCATCCGCTGGAACGGCGAGCGCCGCGAGATGGTCGGCGTCCTGCCCGGCGAGGCGGTGATGCACCCGCGCCCGATGGGCCGCGGCTACGTGCGCCTGCGCCCGACCGCCGACTTGCCCTGGCCGCAGGTCGAGTCCGGCCCCGGCGTCGTCGTCGGCCACGAGTTCCACCACTCGGCGCTGGAGGAGCTGCAAGGGCCGCTGCGCTACGGTTACGAGGTGCTGCGCGGCATGGGCGTCGACGGCGTCCACGACGGCCTGATCGTCGAGAACTGCGTCGCCAATTACGCACATCTGCGCAGCGTCGGCGCCAATCCGTGGGCGGCGCGGTTCGTCGCCTTCGTGCGTCGGGTGAAGCGGAGCGGCTGACTTGCGGCGGTCCATCTCCGCCGCTAAATGTAGGTTCATCGCCGAAACCCGGGAAGAGCCCCGGATCGTCGCCCCCGCGAAGGCGGGGACCCATTTTCCAGAGGGTTCGGGTGTTCTCGCCGAGGCGCCCGACCGTGTTCCGAACGCCACCGGCAAATGGATGCCCGCCTGCGCGGGCATGAAGGGGGAGCGCTGGAAACACCTTTCCCCCGGTGGCAAATGACGGAAAGTTCAGTGGCGCGGTCGGGCAAATTCCCTATACTGCGCCGCAAATGCGAGCCCAGCTTCAGCCGATGATCGACATCCGCAACGTCACCCACGTCTATCCGGGGACCCGCAAGCAGCCGCCGCGCGTCGCCCTGCGCGACCTGTCGCTGGACGTGCGCGAGGGCGAGTTCGCCATCCTGTCGGGTCCCAACGGCAGCGGCAAGTCGACGCTGTTCCGCATCCTGTGCGGCATGGCGCGGCCGACCGCGGGCGCGATCACCATCGCCGGCGCCGACCTGTTCGCCGAGCCGGCCAGGGTGCGCGAGGCGATGGCGGTTGTGTTCCAGAGCCCGGCCGTCGACAAGCACCTGTCGGTGCTGGAGAACATCCGCATCCACGCCGACCTCTACGGCCTGCACGGCCGCGCCTTCGACGAGCGGATGGCCGACGCGGTCGGCTGGACCGATCTCGCCGGCCGCCTCGGCGACCGCGTCGAGACGCTGTCGGGCGGCATGCAGAGGCAGGTCGAGCTCGCCAAATGCATGCTGACCCGGCCGCGCATCCTGCTGCTCGACGAGCCGACCACCGGCCTCGACCCCAACAGCCGCCGCAACTTCCTGCAGGCGCTGACCCGGCTGCAGCGCGAGCGCGGCATGACGGTGCTGATGACCAGCCACGTGTTCTCCGAGGCCGAGGACGTCGACCGGGTGGCGATCATGCGCGCCGGCGAGATGCTGGCCCACGACACGCCGCAGGCGCTGCGCAGCCGGCTGGGCCGCGAGATGGTCGTGGTGCAGCCCAGGGATCCCGACGCGATGGCCGAGCGGCTGGGCCGCGAAGGCTACGCGGTGCGCCGCCACGGCGACGAGCTGCGTCTGGAAGAGACCGAGAACGGCGCCGGCCTGCCGGTGCTCGAGCGCATCGTCGCCCGCCACCGCGACGACATCGTCGCCATCGCCATCAAACGGCCGACGCTCGAGGACGTGTTCATCCACATCACCACCGACGGCACGCGGCGCGCCGCGCCGGCCGCCGTCGAGAGGACCGGCACATGATGCGCGTGGTCAAGTCGCTCGCCTGGCGCGAGTTCGTCCGCTTCATCCGCCAGCCGCAGCGCGTCGTCGGCACGGTGGCGCAGCCGATCCTGTTCTGGATATTCCTGGGCGCCGGCTTCGCCGGCAATTTCCGCATGCCGGGGGCGGAGGACGTCACCTACCTCGAATATTTCTATCCCGGCGTGATGCTGATGATGGTGCTGTTCGCCAGCATCTTCTCGTCGATCACCATCATCGAGGACCGCGACGCCGGCTTCCTGCAGGGTGTGCTGGTGGCGCCGGTGTCGCGGCTGGCGATCGTGCTCGGCAAGGTCACCGGCGGCTCGATGATCGCGCTGGTGCAGGTGGCCATCCTGCTGCTGGCGGCGCCGTTCATGGGCATGAGCGTGACCGCGGGCGGCTTCCTGCTGCTGATCGCCGGCCTGGTGGTCACGGCGCTGGGCTTCACCGCGCTGGGCTTCCTGCTCGCCTGGGGCATGCGCACGACATCGGCGTTCCACGCCATCATGATGGTGTTCCTGATGCCGCTGTGGATGCTCTCCGGCGCGCTGTTCCCGATCGACAACGTGCCCGGCTGGTTGTACCTGCCGATGGTGATCAATCCGGTCAGTCACGCCCTGGTGCTGATCCGGGCGCCGTTCTACGGCGACGCCGGCGCCCTGCTGAGCGACGGCGGCTATCTCCTCGCCTGGGGCGTCGCCCTGGCCTGGGCCGGGGGCTGCCTGCTGCTCTCGATGCTGCGCGTCAACAAGCGCGAACAGGGCGCGCCGCTGCCGGCCTGAGCCGCACGCCGCCGGCACGTCCGTCGGACCACCACTTTCCCGAGATCGGGTCTGCTCCGGCCGCACCGGCGCGGCCGCGGCCCCGCTCGACACCGCGAAAGCCGCCTCGCTCGCGCGAACGCGTCCATTCCTGAAGCATTTCAACCGGTTCGAAGCGTCCGCGACGGATGCCCGCCTGCGCGGGCACGGCGGCGCAGGCTCGGCTCGCGTGCCGGCGGCACCGTGCGCGTCCGGCGCCTCCCTGGACAGCGTTGGTCTTATCGACTCAATATTCTCTCGAAACGCGTGTTCGACGGACTTCCTGTCGCGCCAAGGCTTTCCGCGCCTCCGCCCGGGACCGCATCGCGGAAATCCGCATGCGCATCGGCGCCCACATGCATTGTCGCCGGCGCTTTGCGGAACCACCCCAGATAGCACCTACTGTTTTCTGCAAAAAACGTCTTTGCCACACCTGCATTCGCTTCCATGTCCGCTCCCTGCATCGTATTGTATGGCGAACAACCACTTTTGCACGGTTGAGTAAGAACGCCGCCGAGCGGCCGCGGCCGCAGGCCTCAGTGGGATCCGATCGCGACCGAAAGCCAAAGAAGGACGCCATGGTCAACAAGAACCAAAACCAAGGGACGCCAAGCATCGTTCGCCGCCGATCCGGACGCGGCAGGACGCCGTCCGGCCGACCCAATCCGGTCGACGTGCATGTCGGCGCGCGGCTGCGCCTGCGGCGCACGCTGCTCGGCATGAGCCAGGACCGGCTGGGAGAGGCCGTGGGGCTGACGTTTCAACAGGTGCAGAAATACGAACGCGGCACCAACCGCATCGGCGCCAGCCGGCTGTTCGACTTCGCCCGCGTCCTCGACGTGCCGGTCAGCTTCTTCTTCGACGACATGTCCGAGGAAACGGCGGGCCAGAGCCCGCGGCTGATCGCGACGATGCCGCCGACCGCCGAGGTGGTGCCGCCGACCGATCCGCTGAGCACGCGCGAGACGATGGAACTGGTGCGGGCCTATTACCGGATCGGCGACATGAACATCCGCCGCCGGGTGTTCGATCTGACCCGTTCGCTGGCCGAGGCGGATTTTCCACAGGCCCGCGAAGCGAAGTGAGCGGCCTCGCCGGGCCGCGTGTCGCCCGCGAAAGCGTCAGGCATGCATACCCGCGAACCAAGTATGGGAGTGTTCGTCGTCGAGGTCCGGGGACCGTCATTCAGGCCCCGGCGCGCCGACGAAGGCGGCCGTGAAGAGATCGGCACCGCCGGATCCCGGCCGTCGCCCCCGCGAAAGCGGGGGTTGCGCCGAACGTGCGCGACGAACGCCGCGACCCGGTCCGCCGCGTCGCACGCCTTCCGCCGCGGTTTCGCGATCGGCCGGAAAAAAATCGCCCCCGCGCACCGACCGCGCGATCGGGCGCGGCCGGGGCGGCGGGGACGTCGGGAGAGCGTTCGGTCAGCCGGCTTCGCGCAGATCGGGCTTGTCGACGCCGTCCGAAGCGGCGGCGAGCGCGCGGGCGAGTTCCATCACCCGCTTGCGCACCGTCGGATCGGCGATCCGATAATAGGCGCGAACCAGTTCCAGCGTCTCGCGCTTGCTCATCGGGTCGGCCTCGAACGCCGCCGGCTCCTCGTCGACGCCGCCGATCAGCCGCGGGCTCATTTCGGCCACTTCCTCGGACATGTCGTCGAAGAAGAAGCTGACCGGCACGTCGAGCACGCGGCTGAGGTCGAACAGCCGGCTGGAGCCGATGCGGTTGGCGCCGCGCTCGTACTTCTGCACCTGCTGGAAGGTCAGGCCCAAGGCTTCACCGAGTTTCTCCTGGCTCATCCCCAGGAGAGTCCGACGCAGGCGCACGCGCTGACCGACGTGGACGTCAACGGGATTCGGCGCGCCCGACTTGGTGCGACCGCGCGTGCTACCCTTTCGCTTTCCAGCCATAAACCGTCTCCAGGTTATCCGATGTTCTTGGTCATCCAATCCGTACCGGGCCGATCAAGACGGCAACGAGGCCTTGGCCCGGCGACACGTATCACTGCATATTACTCCTAATTCACAGCGGTGCAAAAGGCCATGGGAATAGATGACGTCATCGGCGATTTCCTGACCGCGCTCGAGCGCTGTACGGGCCATGCCGAACGCTCGCGCCTGTTCCGCGAGACCGTCAGCCGCCTGGGCGCGGGCCGCTTCACGTACCTGAACCTCAGCTCGCGGTATCCGCGACCGGTCTACGAGACGACCTATCCGTCGAACTGGACCGAGCACTACGACACCCAGGGCTACGTCCGCCTCGACCCGGTGGTGGTCGAGGGCCGGCGCAGCCTGGTGCCGTTCCGCTGGGCGCCGGTGCTGGAACGCCAGCCGATCAACGAGCAGCAGCGGCAGATCTTCGACGAGGCCGCGGACTTCGCGATCCACGACGGCCTCGCCATCCCGATGCATGGACTGGGAACCGATTTCGCGATGTTCAACATCGCCTTCGACGGCCGCGACTACCGCGACATCGGCCCCGGCGTCGTGCACCAGCTCCACCTGATCGCCATGTACTACCACGCGGCGATCGAGCGCGCGAGCGCCGGCGACCCGGGCGTGCAACTGACCAAGCGAGAAACGGAATGCTTGCTTTGGGTGTCCCGGGGCAAGACCGCGTGGGAGACGTCGCAGATTCTGCATATCGCCGAAAGTACGGTGGTGACCCACATCGAAAAGGCGAAAATCAAGCTATGCGCGAATACTCGCCATTATGCCGCCGTTAAGGCGATCATGCTTGGCCTCATATCCCCCTGAACGTGTCAGATCACAACAAGACTGGCTTGTCAATTCCAAGGCCTTAGGATACCCGGCCGGCCGACTTTTCCGCTCAATGGCTCTTAGAAAATCGCCATCGAGGGGAGAGGCCCATGTTCATCGACATCATCACCCCGGAAGTCGCGCACCAGTACATGCCGGTGCTCGACGACATGCATCGCCTGCGTCACCGCGTGTTCCGCGAGCGCATGAACTGGGACGTCACGTCGGTCAACGGCATGGAGTTCGACGAGTTCGACCTCTGCGACCCCACCTACATCGTCTGCCGCGACGCCGAGGCGGTCTACGGCTGCTGGCGCCTGCTGCCGACCACCGGCGACTACATGCTGCACGACGTCTTCGCCGACCTGCTGGAAGGCCAGCCGGCGCCGCGGGCCGAGGACGTCTGGGAGTGCTCGCGCTTCGCCGTCGACTGCCCGGTGCGCGAGAACGACGGCCTGTATTCGGTCAACGCCGTGACCGGGACCCTGTTCTGCGCCCTGTACGAGCACGCGCTGCACATGGGCATCCGCGAGATGTGGACCGTCTACGACATCCGCATCGCCAAGCTGCTCAAGCGCGTCGGCTGCGAGCCGGCGTGGTCGAGCGGGCGCAAGCGCATCGGCAACACCATCGCCGTCGCCGGCCGTTTCGAGATGACCCGGGCGGCGCTCGATACGATCCGCGCCGCGGTCGGCATGGAGGACTCGCTGGTCCGCGTCAGCCCCTGGCGCCGCATCGACCGCGCCGCCTGAGGAGGCCGCCATGAACGACACCACCACCAGCACCAGTCCCGCGACCCTGCGCGAGGGCGATCCGGCCCTGGCGTTGCACCAGAGCCTGGAATACCTGTACCGCGAAGCGATGGCCATGGACCTGCGGCTGGTCGCGCATCTGATCGGCGCCGCCTCGGAGGCGGCGCGCGAGATCGCCACCGGGGCGCGCGGCCGCGTCATTCCGTTCCCGTCCGGCAGGGAGTAAGGCCATGGCCGCGCGTCCGTTCGAACTCAACATCATCGCCCACCACGCCGGCGACGGCTGCACCGCCCTGCTGGTCGCGCCGTCGGGGCGGCTGGTCTGGTACCTGCACGGCCGCTGCCGCATGCTGCGCCGCGCCGCCTGCGACGGCATCGAGCCGGCCGGCGTCGACATCGCCGTCGCCGCCGACACCGCCGCCGGCGCCGTGGCGAAATCCCGCGAGCATCTGCGCGCCCTGGGCTGGGACGGCGCCGCCTGGACCGCGGCCGACACCGCCGCCGCCGTGCTCGGCCTGCAGGCGGATCGGGACTGCAGCCATGTGCTGCGCGCCCTTGTCGCGGCGGCGGCGGGCGTGCTGCACCGGCTCGCCGGCCTGCCGCTGGAGCGGCTGGAGGTGCCGTTGCGCCAGCTCCACCGCATGATCGCCGCCGCCGCCGAGGCGGGGCTGTCGCCGGCCGGCGTGCGCTGGCTGCGGCGAACGGCGGAGCTGGAGGAGATCACCCGGCTCGGGCTGATGCCCAACGGCGAGCCCAGCGACGACGGCTACGGCCTCGCCCACGGCGACTTCGCCGTCGCGCCGCCGCGCGCGGTCGTGCGCCGGCTGGCCCGCGCCATTCCGGCGCCGCGGCAGCAGGCGGCGAGCGCCTGAGCTAGTGGGTCATGAACACCGGTATGGCGGCGTGGTGCAGCATGTGCCGCGTCACGCCGCCGAGGATGAGCTGGCGCAGCCGGCTGTGGGTGTAGGCCCCCATGACCAGCATGTCGGCGCCGACCGCCCGCAGCTCGGCATCCAGCGCCTCGCCGACATGCGAGGAGCCGGACTGGAAGCCGCGGACCTCGGCGCTGACCCCGTGGCGGGCCAGATAGGCCGCCGCCTCGGCCGGCGCCAGCACGGGGTCGGCCGACTGGTCCTGCGCCGAGAGCACGAGCACCTGGTCGGCCTGGCGCAGGAACTGCATCGCGCAGCCCATCGCCCGCGCCGCCTCGGCGCTGCCGTTCCACGCCACCGCGATGGTGCGGCCGAAATGCTCGATCGCGTCGGGCGGCGCCACCAGCAGCGGCCGGCCGCCTTCCATCAGCGCCGCGTTCAGGGTCATCACCGAGGGCAGCTCGTTGTCCGGGACCGGGCGGCCGACCACCACGAGGTCGTGCAGCCGCGCGCAGCGGGCGACCAGATCCTCCTCGCGGCCGGTCTCCTCGCGCCAGGCGACGCTGAAGCCGCCGCTCTCGCCGGCGCCGGCCACCGACAGCGGCGCGTCGAGCTCGGCGCGGCGGCGGTCGAACAGCGCCCGCGCGGCGGCGGCGCGCTCGGTCGCCTGCTGCTCGGCGGCGTTGATCATCTCCTCGACCATGACGCCCGACATGCCCTCGCCGACCAGCGGCACGGCGTTGCTGGGATCGGTGCGGACGTGCATGGCCTGGACGTGGGCCCCCAGCCGGCGCCCGACCTGCAGGCCGAGATCGAGGGCCGGGCGGCTGGCGTCTTCGTCGCTGACCGCGACCAGGATGGATTTGATTTCCGGCATGGCCGCCCTCCACTAGGCAGGATGAAGCTGTCGTTGAACAACAGTATGCGCCGCCGCCGCGCGATTGGGAATCGGCTTCCCGATCATGCCGCCAATGCCTCCCGCACCCGGCGCAGGCTCTCGTCCTTGCTGACGCCGGTATCGAAGCGTCGCCAGGCGATGTCGCCGAGGTCGTATTCGAGCTGGCGCGCCAGCACCTCGACGGTGGCGTCGGAGGCGTTGCGACCGCGGCTCTCGATGCGCCGCGCCATCACCTCGGGCGCGGCCTCCAGCCAAAGGCCGTCGAACGGCACGCCCAGGCGCCGCGCCACCGCCGCGATCGCGTCGCGCTGCTCGGGTCGGGCGAACACGGCGTCGGCGACCGCCGACTGGCCGGAGCGCAGCACCGCCGCGACCTCGTCGTAGAGCGCTTCGTAGGTGCGCTCGGTCATCTCGGGGCCATAGCCCTCGGGGCCGAGGCGGGTGTGCATGTCGAGGCCGCACAGCCGCTTGCGCAGCACGTCCGAGCGCACCACCACCGCGCCCGGCGCCCGGCCGAGATAGGGCGCCACGTCGCGGCCCATGCGCGACTTGCCGCTGCCCGACAGCCCGCCGACCGCGACCAGCCGCGGCGGCGCCGGCCGCAGATAGGCGGCGGCGGCGTCCATGTAGCCGCGGGCCTCGCCGGCGGCGCCCATCGCCGCCGCGACATGGGCGCGGATGCCGGCGCGGCAGGCCAGGAACAGCGGCAGCGCCGGCAGCGCGCCGAGGTCGCCGGTGAGCTGGAGGTAGTGGTTGAAGACCTGGCCGGCGAGGCCGCGCTCGCCGCGGTGGTCGAGGTCCATCAACAGGAACGCGAGGTCGTAGAGGACGTCGATGCAGGCGATGCGCTCGTCGAACTCGATGGCGTCGAACGGCGTCGGCCGACCGTCGAGCAGGCAGATGTTGCGCAGGTGCAGGTCGCCGTGGCAGCGGCGCACGAAACCCTCGGCGCGCCGGCGCTCCAGCAGGTCGGCGACGTCGTCGAGCGCCCTGCGGCCGTCGCGCGCGAGGGCCGCCGCCGCCTCGGGAGCGATCGCGGCGGGGTGGCGCGCCATGCATTCGGCGTTGTTGGCGATCGTCCACGCCATGTTGCGGCGGCCGCCGAGATGCGGCGTGCGCTCGGCGTCGCGATGGAAGCCGGCCACCACCTCGGCGAGCTCGGCCATCAGGCCGCGATCGAGACGGCCGGCCGCCAGCATGCGGTCGAACAGGTCGTCCTGCGGGAAGCGGCGCATCACGACCAGCCAGTCGACCGCCGGCCCGTCGCCGTCGACCCGCAGCGCGCCGTCGGCGCCGCGGTTGATGCTGGACACGCCGAGATAAAGATCGGGCGCCGTGCGGCGGTTCAGCGCGACCTCGTCATGGCAGGCGCGGCGGCGCGCCTCCAGGCCGGTGAAATCGAGAAACGGCATGCGCACGGCCTTCTTCAGCTTGAAGACCCGCTCGCCGCACAGGAACACCGCCGAGATGTGGGTGTCGATGCGCTCGACCGGCTCGGAGGCCGCCGCCGCGAAGGCGGCCGGCGTCGCCAGAAAATCCAAAACGGCGCGCTGCCCGTGCGGATCCATCGCCTGCCTCCCTGCGGTCGCCGGCAGGGTATCGCGATTCGCGGCGACGCGCCACCGGCGCCCGCTTCCCCGAACGGCGCGGCTGTGGTTCCCTGGTCCCAGGCCAAGAGAAGGAGGAAACCATGCCCCAGCCCGATCACATCATCCGCATGCCGCTGCCCGAGCGCGAGACGCTGGACGACGACATCAAGAGCTACTTCGACAAATGCGACGAGAAGCTGGGCCTGGTGCCCTACGTGCTGCAGGCCTATACCAAGCGGCCCAACAAGTTCCGCACCTTTTCGCGATTCTACAACGAGCTGATGCTGGCCGAGTCGGGCCTGAGCAAGCTCGAGCGCGAGATGATCGCCGTCGTCGTGTCGTCGGTGAACCGCTGCTACTACTGCCTGGTCGCGCACGGACAGACGGTGCGCGAGCTGTCGGGCGATCCGCAGCTCGGCGAGATGATGGTGATGAACTACCGCGTCGCCGAGCTCAGCCCGCGCCACCGCACGATGCTCGACTTCGCCTGGAAGCTGACCGAGACCCCGAACGCGATCGGCGAGGCCGACCGCCAGAGCCTGCGCGACGTCGGCTTCGGCGACGAGGACATCTTCGACATCTGCGACACCGTCGGCTTCTTCAACTACACCAACCGGATGGCCCACGGCCTCGACATGATGCCCAACCCCGAGTACCACGCCCGCAACAGATAACATCTGTGTTAGTGTGATTTAGGCGCGCAATGCCATTTCACATAAATTTTTGATGTTGAATTCCGGCACATGGATGCCATACATCTTTCTTGCCTGTGCAATTCACAGGATCAGGCAGGAAAGGGCATGGCGCCATGAGCATTCTCCACCAGGATATCGTTGAACTCGAGCCGATCGTCGTCGATGCGATGGTGCGCTCGGGCGAGGCGGTGCTGGTCGACGTCCGCGAGGAGGAGGAATTCGCCGAGGAGCGCGTCGACGGCGCGCTGCTGCTGCCGATGTCCGAATTCGAGGTCGAGCAGTTGCCGCAGGTCGAGGGCAAGAAGACCATCCTGATGTGCCTCGGCGGCGTGCGCTCGGCGGCGGTCGCGCAAAGGGTGCTGCGCGCCGGCCGGCCGGTGGCGGTTCACCTGAAGGGTGGCTTGAACGCCTGGAAGGACGCCGGGCTGCCGGTCTTGACCACCGACTGATTTCCGATCGGGTTATCACCGACGCATCGTTGTCTTGGGCAAGGATTCGCGACACCTTCTCGCCGTCACCGAGAGGGAGGGGCGCCATGGAACGTCCGGTTTTTCATCCAGGCGAAATCCTGCGCGAGGAATTCCTGAAACCATTGGGAATTTCCGCAAAGAAGCTGTCGCAGGCGATCAGGATTCCTTTAAAGCGGATCAATGGCATCTTGGCCGGCCGGATCGGACTTTGCATCGACACGGCGATGCGTCTGTCTCATTATTTCGGCACCTCCGACCGTTTCTGGCTGGAGATTCAGCTCGCCTACGACATGGAGCGCGCCCGCGCCCGCCGCGGCGCCATCCGCAACCAGATCGTGCCGCTGCAGGCGGCGGTGTGAGGCCGAAGGCGGGCACATTTTCCAGGGGCGGTGACGACGCCCGAGGCGTCTTGAGACCCGCGCTCCGTCGCCACGAGCCGGCGCGAATTCTCCACCGCATGGTTGATTCCGGCGGGGCGCCCTAGGATATAAGGGTCTAGGCCATTCCCCCTGCCACGAAGGAAAACACATGCGCCTGTTCGGCCGCTTCGTCCTGGTGTCGCTGGCGCTGCTGGGGCTGACGACGCTGTTGGCGCTCGGAACGGGCGCCTGGCTGATCGTCCGGCATGCGGCGCCGCCCGAGATGGCGGACCGGATCGTGCTGACGGTCGATCTCGACCGCGGCGTGGCCGAGGCCGAGCCCTCGGGACCCCTGGCCGCCTTGCGCCTGAAGGGCGCCTATCCCCTGCGCGACCTGATGTCGGCGATGGAGGCGGCGGCCGGCGACGATCGGGTCACCGGACTTCTGGTGCGCATGAACGCGCCGGGCCTGTCGATGGCGCACGCCCAGGAGCTGCGCGAGGCGGTCGCGGCCTTCCGCGCGTCGGGCAAGCCGGCGACGGTTTATTCCGAGAGCATCGGCGGCGCCGGCAACGGCACGGCCGCCTATTACCTGGCCGCGGCATTCGGCGAGATCTGGCTGCAGCCGTCGGGCACGGTCGGGCTGACCGGGTTCGCGATCGAGGCGCCGTTCCTGCGCGGCGCCCTCGACGAATGGGGCATCGAGCCGCAGTTCGGCGCCCGTCACGAATACAAGTCGGCGATCGAGACCTTCACCGAGAAGGGCTACAGCGCACCCAATCGCGAGAGCCTGCAGACGCTGCTGTCGAGCTGGAGCGACCAGGTCGGCGCGGCCGTCGCCGCCGACCGCCGCATCCCGGCCGAGGCCGTGCGTGCCGCCATGGACATCGCGCCGCTGACCGCCCCGGAAGCGCTGGAGCGCAAGCTGGTCGACCGCCTCGCCTATTGGGACGAGGCCGAGGCGGCGATGATCGGCGGCGGCACCGAGCCGATGGACGCCGGCGCCTACCTCCCGCGCGCGGGGGACAGGAATGCCGAGGGGACCAAGATCGCGCTGATCTACGGCAGCGGCGCCGTGCACGCCAGCAAGGACGAGGCCGGGCCGCTCGGCGGGGTCGTGCTTGCCGCCGACACGGTGTCCAAGGCGTTGCGCGACGCCGCCGAGGACGAGGAGGTCGAGGCGGTGCTGCTGCGCATCGACAGCCCCGGCGGGTCCTACGTCGCCTCGGACACGATCTGGCGCGCCGTGCACCAGACCCGCGCCGCCGGCAAGCCGGTCGTGGTCTCGATGGGCGGGGTCGCCGCCTCGGGCGGCTACTTCATCGCCATGGCCGGCGACCGCATCGTGGCCAATCCCGGCACCATCACCGGCTCGATCGGCGTCTTCGCCGGCAAGCTGGTGCTGCGCGACTTCTGGGACCGGCTCGGCATCCACTGGGACCAGGTCAAGGTCGGCGAGAACGCCGCGATGTGGAGCGCCAACCAGCCGTTCAGCGACAAGGCCTGGCAGCGCCTGGAGCATTACCTCGACGGCGTCTACGACGACTTCACCGGCAAGGTGGCCAAGGCGCGGGGCCTCGACGCCGCCGCCATCGACGCCGCCGCCCGCGGCCGCATCTGGACCGGCGCCGACGCCAAGCGGCTCGGTCTCGTCGACGATCTCGGCGGCTGGCACGCCGCCTTGCGGGCGGTGCGCGAAGAAGCCGGCCTGAAGCCCGGCGCGCCGCTGCGGCTGGTGCGCTTCCCCGAGCAGAAGGGCGCGCTGGCGGAGCTGGTCGAGGCGGCGCGCACGGGCCGGCTGCCGAGCGCCGCCGCGCTGCTCGACGCGGCGGACACGGTCGTCCGGCTGGCCGAGACCGCGGCGCCGCTGCTGCATCGAATGGAGATGCTGCAGGCCCGCTCGGGCGAGTTGCGGGCGCCGCTGCCGGTCCCCACCTCGGAGCGGTGAACGAGCGCATCTCCGTGGAGGCGGTCTCGGCGTTCATCGACGCCGTCGACGGCTTCGCCGACAACACCGTCATCTTCCGCGGCGTCGACGACGAGACGCAGCTGCGGCCGTGCATCGTGCGGTCATGGGAGCGCTTCCGCTCCGGCTGCGCCGTCCCGCCGCCGGTCGACTTCGCCGGCTACGAGCGCGGGCTGATCGAGGACTTCGTCCGCCAGGCGCCGGTATGCACCAGCTACGAGCCGCGCGACGACTGGGAATGGCTGGCGCTCGCCCAGCATTACGGCCTGCCGACGCGGCTGCTCGACTGGACCATGAACCCGCTGGTGGCCCTGTTCTTCGCCGTCGCCCACGAGGGCCGCGAACCGGCCTGGGTGCACCTGCACTCGTTCGGCCCGGCACGGGAATCAGGCGATTCCCAACTCTCGCGCGCCGACCTCGCCGGCCAGCCCGACCCGCTGCTCTACGAGGGCGACCTGAAGCGCTACGTGCCGCCGATCTTCGACCGCCGCATGGCGGCGCAGGGCACGGTGTTCACCATCCAGGCCGACCCATTCCAGCCGGTCAACGGCGTCGTGGTCATCGAGATCCCCACCGCCGAGGCCCGCCTGCGCATCAAGCGCCAGCTGTTCCGGCTCGGCATCAATTCCGGCGTCATCTTCCCCGACCTCGCCGGCCTCGCCCAGACCCAGCAGTGGATGTGGGAGAACGTGCGCTACGAGCGGTAAGGCCGAAAGAACTGCGCGTCTGGAGACGCGCGCTCCAGGTGACGGAGCGCCGGTCGCCGTCCCAGGGCAGCCCTTTCCATTCTCCCTCTCCAGCCTGCGGGAGAGGGACCGCCCCGCTTCACCCGCCCTTCTTGCCGCCGATCAGGAACTCGACATTGCCCTCCGGCCCGCGGATCGGGCTTTCGGTGACGCCGAGCACCGTCCAGCCGGGCTGCGCCGCCAGCCAGGCGGAAATGCGATCGCACACCTCGGCATGGAGTTCCGGCTCGCGGACGACGCCGCCCTTGCCGACCCGGCCCTTGCCGACCTCGAACTGCGGCTTGATCAGCGCCACCAGCCAGGCTTGCGGCCTGGTCAAGGCCATCGCCGCCGGCAGCACCGTCTCGAGGCCGATGAAGCTGGCGTCGCAGACGACGATGTCGGCCGGCTCGGGGATGATCTCCGGGCTCAGCATGCGGGCGTTGGTGCGCTCCAGCACGACGACCCGGGGATCGGTGCGCAGCTTCCAGGCGAGCTGGCCGTGGCCGACGTCGACGGCGTAGACCTTGGCCGCGCCCCTGCTCAGCAGCACGTCGGTGAAGCCGCCGGTCGAGGCGCCGACGTCGATGGCGGTGAAGCCGGCGACGTCGATGGCGAATTCGGCCAGGCCCTTCTCCAGCTTCAGGCCGCCGCGCGACACCCAGGGATGGTCCTGGCCGCGCACATCGAGCGCCGCGTCCTCGGCCAGCGGCGTGCCCGGCTTGTCCAGCTTGCGCTCTCCGGAATAGACCAGCCCGGCCATGATCAGCGCCTGCGCCCGCGCCCGGCTCTCGACCAGGCCGCGCTCGACGAGAAGCTGGTCGAGGCGCTTCTTGCTCATCGCAGCCGCTCCGGCCCCAGCGCCGCGAACGCCGCCGGTGCCGCTTCGCCGCGCACCAGCGACGCCGCCAGCTCGGCCAGCGCCGGCGCCGTCTGGATGCCGTAGCCGCCCTGCCCGACCAGCCACAGGAAGCCCTCGGCGCCCCAGCCGCAGACCGGCAGGCCGTCGGGCGCGAAGGTGCGCAGACCGGCCCATTTCGAGACGACGCGACGGAACGTCAGCCCGGTCGCCCGCTCGACGCGGTCGACGGCGACGGCGATGTCGAGCTCCTCGGGCTGGGCGTCGCAGGGCGGGCACGGGGTCGCGTCGGCCGGCGAGGCCAGCAGGCGACCGCTCTCGGGCTTGAAGTAGAACGCCTCGTCGACGTCGACGACCATCGGCAGGTCGGGGGCGAAGCGCTCGGCCGGCGCCTCGAGCAGCACGATGGTGCGCCGCTTCGGCACCAGGCCCAGCGGCGCCAGGTCGGCGAGGCCGGCCAGCTCGTCGCCCCAGGCGCCGCCGGCGTCGACGAGCACCGGCGCCGCGAAGCGCAGGGTCGGCGTCACCACCCGCCAGTGGCCGGCGATGCGGTCGAGCGCGGTGACCGGCGCCGCCGTGACCAGCCGGCCGCCGCGCGCCTTGAAACCGCGCAGATAGCCCTGGTGCAGGGCGTGGACGTCGATGTCGCGGGCGTCGGGCTCGAACACCGCGCCGGCGGCGTAGCCCTCGGCCAGCAGCGGGCACAGCCGGCGCGCCTCGGCGCCGTCGACCGGCGCCACGCCGGCCGCGGCCGCCGCCTGGGCGAGCGGCGCCGCCTGATCGGCGCGGGCGACGTGCAGCACGCCGCGCGGCGTGACCAGCGGCACCTCGGCGAAATCGGGCGGCGGCGACTCGAAGAAGGCGCGGCTGGCGCGGGTCAGGGCGCGGACCAGGGGCGGCCCGTAGGTCTCGGCGAACAGCGCCGCCGAGCGCCCGGTCGAATGGCGGCCGGGGGCCTCGTCGGCCTCCAGCAGCACCACGTCGCGGTCGGCGGCGAGCGCCCAGGCGGCCGAGGCGCCGGCGATGCCGGCCCCGACCACGACGACGTCGCAGGTGATCATCTCGCTCATGGCGCCAGCCTCTCTCGACGGAGGGACGGCGTCAAAGAAAAGAAACACTGGAAATGGTGGCGCGAATTTGCTGCATTCGAGAGGAATCGCGGTTTCGGGGGGAGTTGATGCCGACGTTGTTGTTGACACATCCGGTGTGCCTCGAGCACGACACCGGCGAGTTCCACCCCGAATGCGCGGACCGCCTCAAGGCGGTGCTGGCGGCGCTGGAATCCGAGGACTTCGCGTTCCTGCACCGCGACGTCGCCCCGCACGCGACCATGGACCAGATCCTGCGCGTGCACCCGCCGCACCACATCGACCGCGTCATGTCGGCGATCCCGCACGGCGACTTCGTCCACCACATCGATCCCGACACCGCGGTGTCGGCGAATTCCGGCGAGGCCGCCCTGCGCGCCGCCGGCGCCCTGGTCGCCGCCGTCGACGCCGTCGCCACCGGCCAGGCGCGCAACGCCTTCTGCGCCGTCCGGCCGCCGGGCCACCACGCCGAGCGCGACCAGGCCATGGGCTTCTGCCTGTTCAACAACATCGCCATCGGCGTCATGCACGCGCGCGAGGCCCACGGCCTGAAGCGGCTGGCGGTGATCGACTTCGACGTCCACCACGGCAACGGCACCCAGCACATCTTCCACGACGACCCGGACGTGTTCTACGCCTCGACCCATCAGGACAGCGCCTTTCCCGGCACCGGCCTGACGCACGAGCGCGGTGTTGCCCACAACATCCTGAACGTGCCGCTGCCGGCCGGCGCCGCCTCGGTCGACTTCCGGATCGCCTACACCGACTGCATCCTGCCGGCGCTGCGCGAGTTCGCGCCGGAGATGATCTTCATCAGCGCCGGATTCGACGCCCACGCCGCCGACCCGCTGGCCCATATGCGGCTGAAGACCGAGGATTTCGGCTGGGTCACCCGCGAGATCCTGCGGGTCGCCGACGACGTTTGCGCGAGCCGGGTGGTGTCGGCCCTGGAAGGCGGCTACGACCTGGGCGCGCTTGCGGCCAGCACCGCGGCGCACATCCGGGCGCTGATGGGCAGCTGACCGGCGGCTTGCCTCGCGGTGGTGCGGCAAGTAAACTCTCGCGCTTCGACCCGAGGGAGACGACATGGCCGAGATTCCAGCCGATATCGCCGCATTGAGCTTCGAGGACGCGCTGGCCGAGCTCGACAAGATCGTGCGCCAGCTGGAGGAGGGCCGCGGCAAGCTGGACGACGCCATCGGCGCCTACGAGCGCGGCGCGCTGCTCAAGCGCCACTGCGACGCCAAGCTGCGCGAGGCGCAGGCCAAGGTCGAACGCATCGTGCTGAACGCCGACGGTTCGGTGGGCACCACGCCCGCCGATATCGGCTGAGGGATCAACGCTCCATGACCGATCTGAAGACCGCGCTGGCGGCCGCTGCCGAATCCGTGACCGCCGAACTCGACCGCCTGCTGCCGGTGCCCGACGGCCCCGAGGCGCGGGTGCACGAGGCGATGCGCTACGCCGTCTTCAACGGCGGCAAGCGGCTGCGGCCGTTCCTGGTGATGACCAGCGCCCGGCTGTTCAACGTCGCCGAGAGCGCCGCGCTGTCGGTGGCGGCGGCGATCGAGATGGTGCACTGCTACTCGCTGGTCCACGACGACCTGCCGGCGATGGACGACGACGACCTGCGCCGCGGTCAGCCGACCTGCCACAAGAAATTCGACGAGGCCACCGCGATCCTGGCCGGCGACGGCCTGCTGACCAAGGCCTTCGAGGTGCTGGCGCTGTCGCGCACCCATTCCGACCCGGCGGTGCGTTGCGAGCTGGTGTGGGAGATGGCGGCGGCCTCGGGCGGCCACGGCATGGTCGGCGGCCAGATGATGGATCTGTGGGCCGAGGACAACGAGCTCGACGTCGCCGGCATCACCAGGCTGCAGCAGCTCAAGACCGGCAAGCTGTTCGACTTCTCGTGCCAGGCCGGCGCCATCCTCGGCAAGGCGCCGCGCCAGCTGCGCCAGGCGCTGCGCGCCTATGCCCACGACATGGGCCTGGCGTTCCAGATCGCCGACGACCTGCTCGACGTCGAGGGCAGCGTCGAGGAGGTCGGCAAGGCGGTCGGCAAGGACGCCGGGGCCGGCAAGGCCACCTTCGTCTCGTTGCTGGGGATCGAGCGGGCCCGCGCCCAGGCCAACATGCTCGCCGACCAGGCGATCAAACATCTTGAACCGTTCGAGGCCAAGGCTGATCTATTGCGGGCGGTCGCGCGGTACGTCGTCGAACGCCGCAACTGACGAAACAGGACAGGCCGAGACGTGACAAGAGGCGGCAGCAAGACCCCCCTGCTCGACACCATCCGCGGCCCCGCGGACATCCGCCACTTCACCAGCGAGCAGTTGCGCCAGCTCTGCGACGAGCTGCGCGCCGAACTGATCGACGTCGTCTCGGTCACCGGCGGCCATCTCGGCGCCGGGCTGGGCGTCGTCGAGCTGACCGTGGCGCTGCATCACGTCTTCGAGACGCCCGAGGACCGGCTGATCTGGGACGTCGGCCACCAGTGCTATCCGCACAAGATCCTCACCGGCCGGCGCGCGCGCATGCGCAGCCTGCGCCAGGGCGGCGGGCTGTCCGGCTTCACCAACCGCGCCGAGAGCGAGTACGACCCGTTCGGCGCCGGCCACAGCTCGACCTCGATCTCGGCCGGGCTCGGCATGGCGGTGGCCCGCGACCTCGCCGGCGGCGACAACGCGGTGATCGCGGTGATCGGCGACGGCGCCATGAGCGCCGGCATGGCCTACGAGGCGATGAACAACGCCGGCGGCATGGATTCGCGGCTGATCGTGGTGCTCAACGACAACGACATGTCGATCGCGCCGCCGGTCGGCGCGATGAGCGCCTATCTGTCGCGGCTGCTGTCGTCGAAGCCCTACCACACCCTGCGCCACCTGGCGAAGGACATCGCCAGCCATCTGCCCGAGCCGCTGGAGAAGGCGGCGGCGCGGTTCGAGGAATACGCCCGCGGCATGGTCGCCGGCGGCACCCTGTTCGAGGAACTGGGCTTCTACTACGTCGGCCCGATCGACGGCCACAACCTCGACCACCTGCTGCCGGTGCTCAGGAACATCCGCGACGCCGCCGACGACGGCCCGATCCTGGTCCATGTCGTCACCCAGAAGGGCAAGGGCTATCCGCCGGCCGAGCGGTCGACCGACAAGTACCACGGCGTCGGCAAGTTCGACGTCGTCACCGGGGTCCTGGCCAAGCCCAAGGCCAACGCCCCCAGCTACACCTCGGTGTTCGCCCGCGGCCTGATCGCCGAGGCCCGGCACGACGAGAAGATCGTCGCCATCACCGCGGCGATGCCGTCGGGCACCGGCCTCGACGCCTTCGACAAGCTGTATCCGACGCGCTGCTTCGACGTCGGCATCGCCGAGCAGCATGCGGTGACCTTCGCCGCCGGCCTGGCCTGCGAGGGCTTCAAGCCGTTCGTGGCCATCTACTCGACCTTCCTGCAGCGCGCCTACGACCAGGTCGTCCACGACGTCGCGCTGCAGAAGCTGCCGGTGCGCTTCGCCCTGGATCGCGCCGGCCTGGTCGGCGCCGACGGCGCCACCCACGCCGGCGCCTACGACCTCGCCTATCTCGGCTGCCTGCCCAACATGACCATCATGGCCGCCGCCGACGAGGCCGAGCTGATGCACATGGTCGCCACCGCCGCCGCCTGGGACGAGGGCCCGATCGCGTTGCGCTACCCGCGCGGCGAGGGCGTCGGCGTCGAGTTGCCCGAGCGCGGCGAGGCGCTGCCGATCGGCAAGGGCCGGATCGTGCGCGAGGGCGGGCGCGTCGCCATCCTCAGCCTCGGCACCCGGCTGGCGGCGGCGCTGGAGGCCGCCGAGACTCTGGCCGAGATGGGAATCGATGCCACCGTCGCCGACGCCCGTTTCGCCAAGCCCATCGACTGGCCGCTGGTCCGCGCCCTGGCCCGCGAACACGAGGCGCTGGTCACCGTCGAGGAGGGCGCGGTCGGCGGCTTCGCCGCCCAGGTGCTGCAGTTCCTGGCCACGGAAGGCCTGCTCGACGGCCGTCTGAAGCTGCGGCCGATGGTTCTGCCCGACCGCTTCCTCGAACACGACGCGCCGGCCCGCCAGTACGCGGAGGCGGGTCTCGACGCCGCCGGGATCGTCGCCGCGGCGAGCGGCCTGCTGGGACTTGATTCCGCTGAAACCGTCCGGAGCTGACCGAAAACCCCTTCGGACCACGGACTTTTTTCGGACTTTAAACCTTGCGCTCTTTAACGCATAATAGGGCGCGCTTATATAATGAAAAATACACGAGAACAGATGGAAATGGCGACAATGGTCGAACTCGAGCAGCTCCAGGACAACGCGCGGCGCGCCAGCTCGTTGCTGAAGGCGATGAGCAACGAGCACCGGCTGCTGATCCTCTGCCAGCTGCTGCACGGCGAACGCTCCGTCGGTGAACTGGAGCGACTGATCGGCCTCAGCCAGTCGGCGCTGTCGCAGCATCTGGCGCGCCTGCGCCGCGACAACCTGGTCAAGACCCGCCGCCAGGCGCAGACGATCTTCTATTCGCTGGCCGGGCACGAGGCGAGCGCCGTGATCTCGACGCTGTACGGGCTCTACTGCGGCATTCCCGACGCCGATGGCGGCTGCGCCGCCCAACCGGAGCGCCGGCAGGCGGTCGGCTGACCGGCGAGCCGCCTCAGAACCTGTTCAGCGGTATCTTCAGATAGGCGGTGCCGTTCGGCTCCGCCGGCGGCAGCGCGCCGGCGCGGATGTTGACCTGCAGCGCCGCCAGCATCTGCGCCGGCAATTCCAGTTCGGCGTCGCGCGTCCGGCGCATCGCCACGAAGTCGCTCTCCGGAACCCCGTCGTGAACGTGCTTGTTGCGCGCCCGCTGCGCCGCGACCGTCGTCTCCCAGGCGATGGCGCGGCCGCCGGGGCCGTAGTCGTGGGCGACGAACATGCGCGTCTCCGGCGGCAGCCCTTCGAGCAGCCGCCGCACCGAACGGTACAAGGTGGCGGCGTCGCCACCGGGGAAATCGCAGCGCGCGGTGCCGAAATCCGGCATCAGGATGGTGTCGCCGACGAACACCGCGTCGCCGATGTTGTAGGCCAGGCAGGCCGGGGTGTGACCGGGCACGTGCAGCGCCCGCGCCGGCAGCGCGCCGACCGCGAAGGTCTCGCCGTCCTCGAACAGGTGGTCGAACTGGCGCCCGTCGGCCGAAAATGACGAGTCCAGTCCGTAGATCGCCGCGAATGTCCGCTGCACCTCGGTGACATGCGCGCCGATCCCCGTGCGGCCGCCGAGCGCGGCATGGACGTGCGGCATCGCCGTCATGTGGTCGGCGTGGACATGGGTGTCGAGCACCCAGTCGACGGTCAGCCCCGACTCGCGCACGAAGGCGATCACCCGGTCGGCGCCCTCGGTGGTGGTGCGGCCGCTGCGCTGGTCGAAGTCGAGCACCGGGTCGATCACCGCGCAGCGCCGGGTCGCCGGGTCGGCGACGACATAGGTGACGCTCGACGTGGTCTCGTCGAAGAAGCCGGTCACGTCCGGCCGCGGCTGGCTCTTGGGCATGGCGGTCCTCCTTGGCCCCCAGCCTAGCGCCTGGAGGCCGCCGACGCGACTACCCGAAGGCGGGTGTCAGCCCGCCCGCCGGTAAAGCCAGACCCCGTCCTCCCGCGCCTCGCGCGTGATGCGCCCCTTGCCGATCAGGTAGTTCAGGTGGGCGATGGTCTCGCTGGCCGCGAACAAGGTCTGGTGAGTGTCGAGCGGGCGCCGGAAGAGCTGCTGCTGCACCTCCCAGCCGGTCGCCGGCTCGGCGCAGGCGGCCAGGGTCTTGTCGAGGCGGCCGTCGTGGTGGTGGTCGAGTTCGGCCAGGCGCGCCCGCAGGCCGCGGAACGGCAGGCCGTGCGAGGGCAGCACCAGCACCGCCTCGGGCAGCGCGCGGAACTGCTCGAGCGAGGCCAGGAACAGGGCCAGCGGGTCGGCCTCGGGCTCGCTCGGCCACACGCCGACGATGGGCGAGATCTTGGGCAGGATCTGGTCGCCGGAGATCAGCAGCCCCGCCTCCTCGCAGTACAGGCAGGCATGCTCGGGCGCATGGCCGGTGCCGATCATCACCCGCCAGCCGCGCCCGCCGATCTCGACGACGTCGCCGGCCTGGATGCGGTGGAAGGCCGGCGGATGCTCGACGATGCGGGTACGGTAGACGTTGCCGCGCTCGCGCACCAGCGCCTGGTGCTCGGCGCTGAATCCGGCGCGGCGGTAGAAGTCGACATGGGCCTCGATCAGGGTCGGGGTCTCGTCGACGGCCATCATCCGGCCGAACAGCCATTCGCCGAGGGTCATCCACAGCGGCATGTCCCAACGCGCCGCGTGCCAGCTCGCCAGGCCCATGTGATCGGGGTGGAAATGGGTGCAGATCAGGCGCTTGATCGGCTTTCCGTCCAGCGCCTGCGCGTAGAGGCCCTCCCACAGGCCGCGGGTCTCGTCGTTGGCGAGGCCGGTGTCGACGAGGGTCCAGCCGTCGCCGTCCTCGAGCAGCCACAGATTGATGTGGTCGAGCTGGAACGGCAGCGGCATGCGCACCCACACGACGCCGGGGGCGACGCGGGTGAAGCTGCCGGGAGCGATGGGCTGGGCGAACGGGAACGCGAGAGCGGTCAAAACGCAAACCTCCGGAAAAGCTGGCCTGCCGTCTTGGCACATGGCGGCGGGGCGTGCAAGCATCCGAAAGGTTGACGGGGAAGGACGGACATGCGCATCGGCATCGATCTCGGCGGAACCAAGACGGAGGCGATCGCGCTGGCCGAGGACGGCGCCGAGCTGGCGCGCGAACGGGTCGCCACGCTTCGCGACAGCTACGACGGCACCATCCGCACCATCCGCGAACTGGTCGCCGGCCTCGAGGCGCGGCTGGGCGTGCGGGGCAGCGTCGGCATCGGCATGCCCGGCGCCGTCTCGCCGGCCACCGGGCTGGTCAAGAACGCCAACTCGACCTGGCTGATCGGCAAGCCGCTCGACCGCGACCTCGCCGCGGCGCTCGGCCGGCCGGTGCGACTGGCCAACGACGCCGACTGCTTCGCCCTGTCCGAGGCCACCGACGGCGCCGCCGCCGGTGCCCGCGTGGTCTTCGGGGTGATCCTGGGGACGGGCGTCGGCGGCGGCATCGTCGTCGACGGCCGGCCGCTGGCCGGCCCCAACGCGATCGCCGGCGAATGGGGCCACAATCCCCTGCCCGCGCCCGACGACGGCGAGCGCCCGGGGCCGGCCTGCTACTGCGGCCGCTTCGGCTGCATCGAGACCTGGCTGTCGGGGCCCGGCCTGGCCGCCGACCACCGCCGCGCCACCGGCGAGGAGATGGCTGCGGCCGAGATCGCCGCCGCGAACACCCCGGCGGCTGCGGCGACGCTGGAACGCCACGCCGAGCGGCTGGCCCGCGCCCTCGCGGGGGTCATCAACATCCTCGATCCGGAGGTGATCGTGCTGGGCGGCGGCCTGTCGAAGCTCGGGCGGCTGTACGACGCGGTGCCGGCACGCTGGGGCCGTCACGTGTTCTCGGACACGGTGGCGACGCGGCTGGTGCCGCCGAAGCACGGCGATTCCAGCGGCGTGCGCGGCGCCGCCTGGCTATGGCCGGCGGAAGGGGACATGCCTCGCTAGCGCCGTGGCGGACGCGGATCAGCAGTCGGGCGGCGGCAGCGGTTCGAGCGTATCGAGATCGGCGCGCAGCGCGAAGTCGCCGAAATTCTGGACGACGTCGACCGCGACGCCGTTGCTGAAGTAGCGCAGCGCGACCTCGTAGTCCGGCGTCTCGACCTTGCTGTCGACGGGGAAGAACGCCATGCCGATGCGCCAGGATGGTCCCGCGAGCAGCGGCTGCTTCGGATTTCCGGCCGGCAGGCGCTTGCCGATCAGCGCGTTGACGTCGAACGGGCCGTCGGTGCCGGATCCGTCGAACACGGTGCGCATGAACACCTTGTCGCCGGCCTCGGCGCGTTCGAGCAGGCGCAGCGTGTGCTCGGTCGGGAACATCGTGCCCTTGGGCAGCTTCACCGTCATCGGCTCGGGCCGGGTGAAGGTGGCGACGCCGCCCATGCCGAAGCCGTCGAGCCTGGCGGTGCCGTCGATCTCCTCCATCACCTCGCCGTTGCGGCTGCTGCGGACGTGGAACCGGTAGCGCAGGCCGTCCTTCGACTCCCAGGTCACGAATTCCCAGTTGGTGGTGATCTGGTTGCCTTCGCTGTAGGAGAAGCTGAGCGCGGTGCGGTTCTCGACCACCCAGCCGTCGCAGGCGTCGGCGAAGCGGTAGGTCATCGCGCCCGAGGCGCCGGTGATGCCGCCGGAGGCGCGCGCCGAATGCAGCTTCATCGAATAGACCGCCCGGTGCGCGGCCAGGTCGGCGGCCGACGCCGCCCCCGCCGCCAGGACCATTGCGATCACGCCGATCGAAACCGCGAGCTTGCTCATCCACCGCTCTCCCTCAAACCGGGCCGCCATTATAACGAGACGATCCCCGAGAGATAGTGGGGCCGTGGGATTTTTCACCGGCCCAATCGGGCTGGCCGCCGGCTACTTCTTGTTCTCGCCGCCAAGCAGGGTCTCGGCCGCCAGCACCTGGCCCGTGGCGCCGTAACAGTAGACGTAGACCACAAGGCCCATGCCGCCGGGCAGCTTGGGAAACGCCTGGACCGTGCCCTGGCGGGCGACCTGGACGCAGTCGCGGGCGCTGGCCGCCTGGAAGCGCTGAACCTCCTTGCGGTTGACGTAGACGACCCCGGTCACGGCCTCGCCGGCCGCCGCCGCCGCCGGAACCAGCACGACGGCGGCGAGCGCGGCGAGAAGGACGCTCCGGGCCGCCGCGATCACTTGCAGCGGTCCTTGAGCGCGTCGTTGTCCTGAACGGGGGTGACGGCGCTGCTGCTGGTGGTGATGGTCCATTCGGTGCCGTCCCACCACTTGCGGAACTCGCCGCCGAAGATCGGCGCGTAGGTGTAGGACACGCTGATGGTCGCCGTCGCCGTCCGTTTGCCGGTGCTGGTGATGGTGAAGGTCGGGTCGGTGGCCTGTCCGGCCAGCGCGGCGTCGAGATTGGACAGATAGGTCGTCAGCGCGTCCTTGACGCATTTTTGCGCCGTGGTCTCGGCCAGCCAGACGTCGTCGTAGTTGATGTTGGCGTAGGTCCAGCGCGCGGCTTCCGAGACCGCGTACTGGACGTTGGCCTTGGTCCAGAAATAGCGGCCGATATCGATGACGGCGATCAGGAACAGGATCACCAGCGGCGCCACGAACGCGAACTCGATCGCCGCGATGCCGGATTGGGAACGGATCAGGCCGGACAGCCGTCGCATCGCCTCAGCCCCCGTTGATCTGGACGTAGCGGGTGACGCAGAAGCGGACGCCGTCCTTGTTCATGGTCACGTTGCTGGCGCAGGACAGGTCGCTGGTCTCGGCGATGAAGTTCGGGACCAGCGGCAGCGCATAGTCCGTGATCACGTCGATCCGGTAGAACAGGTAAGGATTGGTGCCGCCGCAACTGGTCGAGCAGGACACCGAATAGGCGCTGAGATCGGTCTGGGCGGCATTGGTCGGGCAGACGCACATCGACGACGCCGTGCGCTTCGCCTCGGTGCCCTCGAACGCGAAGCCCTTCGACGTCAGGTTCGTCGTCATCGTGCCGTCGAGATAGGTCTGGAGCTGGCTGATGTTGTCCTTGGACTCCAGCGCGTAGAGCTGGGCGACGTTCAGCTCCTTCTCGAGGGTCAGCCGGGCGTTGATCGCCAGGCCGAGATCGACGAGGGCGACCAGGGTCAACGCCAGGATCGGCGTCATCAGCGCGAACTCGACGGCGGAGACGCCCGAAGCGTCGCCGCCGAACCGAGCAAGCATGCGCAACCCGCGCCATGTCATTGTCATGAACCTCTACTGATAAAGCGCCGGACGGACACGGCCGAGACCGACGTTGAACGTGCGGCTGGTGCATTCGCCGGAGCCGAAGCTGGTGTTGCCGCGCAGATCGACCGACCCGGCGATCAGCCGGGTGCAGCCCGAGCCGGTCAGCGTCTTGACGTTGCCCCTCGAGGTCAGGTCGACGCCTTCCATCACCATCAGGCCGTCGACGGCCAGGGTGACCGTTCCGGTCAGGTCCCAGTCGCCGGTGGCGCTGTCGGGATCGGCGTAGACGGCGATGTCCTCCCACGGATACCAGGGGCTGGACGCGCTCAGGTCCTCGAGGGCGTCGATGGCGATTTCGCCGTTGCCGCTGATCTTGCCGAAATCGGAGATGTTGACGAAGACCAGGGCGCCGTCGTTGATCTCGATCTTGCCCTTGACGTTGAAATTGAAGCCCGTGGACGGCTTGCCGGTGACGATGACCAGGCCAGGCCCTTCGAACGTGGTGGTGCCGCTGTTGAAGTTGCTGTCGCCGCACAACACGACGCGGTCGTTCGGTTGCTTGGTCAGATCGATGGTCTTGCCGAGGATGCTCTTGCCGCCGCTCTTGTTCTCGACCAGGTCGACATGCGTGCATTCGGCCGTCGTGTTGTAGTCGGTGGCGTCGATGAGGTCGAGTTCGAACTGGTACGGCATCGTCGTGCCGCTGCAGCCGCCCGCCTCGGCCGGAATGTTGCACGGCGTGCTGGAATAGCTGACCGTGAGATCGTCGACGTCCTTGGGATAGACGTTCACGTCGACGCCGGCGTTCGAATGCATGTTGCAGCCGTCGGCGACCTCCCAGCTCGTGCCGCTGGTCTTCAGGCTGGTGCCGGATTGTTTCATGCCGGCGACGCAGACATTGTCGAGCACCAGGCTGGCGGCCGCGACGGCGTCGGCCTTGACGTCGACCTGGCCGATACTCTCTCCCCCGGTCAGCACGGTGAGCGCGTCCGACAGGGCGGCGGACTTGGTCAGCGTGACGCTGACCCGCATGGCGCCCGCCGGCATGTCCGGCTCGTCGGACAGATCGGTGTCCAGCGCCACGGTCGCGCCGTCGACGCCCGACCGGCTGACGGCGGCCTTGGCGATGTCCTCGAGCTGCGTCGTCGACGCGCGGGAATTGTTGTATTTGTAGGTCGCCACGGCGGTCGCGGCGGCGTCGGACGCGTTCTGAAGCTGCTGACGCGCCATGTACCAGCCGGTGGCCTCGACGCCGAGCGCCGCGAAACCGAGAACGAGCGGCAGCGTCATGGCGTAAAGCACCGCCACGCCGCCGCGGGCGTCGGATGCCAGCCTGGTCAGGCCGGCCGAGAGAAAGGTCACAGTCTTCGCCATCGGGATCCTCCTCCCCCGGGTGCCTCGAATGCCCGGTCCAGAAGGCATTCTACCACGTCGGGGTTAACCAGCCGTAGCTGCGATGTTCCATTCGAGACGAGGATAGCCCTTTCGCGGCCCGGCGGCTGTGACCGCCGTCACCATTCAACCGCGAGGCGGGATCAACCGGGAGGCGGCGGCGGCGGCGCGCCGGGATCGCCGGCCGGCGGCATCGGGACGGGCAGCGGCAGCGCCGGCGGCGCCGCGCCGCCGGCGGCGTCGCCGGCCCCGGTGCTGAGGGTGCAGCGGCCGGCGCTGCAGGTGTAGACGGTCTCGAACGTGCCGACGTCGCCCGGCCGGTGCACCCGGACGGTGCCGCCGGCGGCCGGCAGCACGATCACCCGGGCGTCGATCATCGTCTCGCCCTGCTTGTCGGTGACGATGAAGTTGCTCTCGCCGATGTCCTTGCCGAACACCACCAGCCGGCGCGGATCCTCGACCGTGACCTCGAACGCGAGCGGGTTGCCGATGATGACCTGATCGGCGTCGCGCGGCAGTTTCAGCACGACGGCCTTGCCCATCTCGAGGACCATCTCCTCGTCGTCCGCCGCGGAAGCCGGGACGGAAGCCGTCAGGAGAATTCCGAGCACGAGTGCAATCAACCGCATGAAAAGCCTCCGTCAGCACGGCCGCGAAGCGGCCCGTTCGAGGTTACTGCAAGCCCGGCGATGCAGCAACGATGATCCCCGGGCAAGGCGAACCTTGTCGCCACCGGCCGCGGGCAGGTATAAGAGAGCGCGAATCCGCGAGGGGGACAAGATGATCTCGGAAGTAATCGGCGCCGGACATCGTCGCAATTTTACTTGCATTCACTTCGGCCGGGTTCTGCTCCTGTGCGGCACCGCCCTGCTCGCCGGCTGCGAGACCGCGCAGTCGCCAGCCCCGACCAGCCAGACCGGCGAGGTGGGCAAGCTGGTCGAGCCGACGCTGCGCGCCGCCGCCGCCAATGCCGAGGCGTCGCAGGACTACGCCGTGGCGGCCAAGCACTACAACACCCTGCTGCAGCGCAATCCCGGCGACCTCGAGCTGACCCAGCGGCTGGCACGGGCGCTGCGCTACGCCGGCAAGTCCGAGGCGGTGATCCAGTTGCTGACGCCGATGGTCGACAAGGTCGACGCGCCGCCGGCGCCGTTGCTGCTGGAACTCGGTGCCGCCCATCTCGCCGCGGACCACCTAAGCCTGGCGCGGCGCTATCTCGAGCGGGCGCGGGACCTCGCACCGGGTAGCTGGGAGGTGCATTCGGCGCTCGGGGTCACCTACGACTACATGGATCTCTACGCCGACGCCCAGCAGAGCTACCTCGAAGCGCTGGCGGCGTCGCCGGACAATCCGACGGTGCTGAACAACCTGGCGCTGTCGCAGGCCCAGGCCGGCGATCTGGCCGGCGCCATCGACACCCTGCGCAAGGCGACCACGGTGCCCCAGGCCAGCGCCCAGACCCGCCAGAACCTGGCGCTGATGCTGGCGCTCAGCGGCGACGTCGAAGCGGCGGAGCGCTACGCCCGCATGGACCTGCCGCCGGACGTGCTGCGCGAGCGGATCGACTATTTCCGCTCGCTTCAGAGCGGCAACTGAACGGCGCGTCCGGCCTATTCGAGGCCCATGGTCTTGATCGCCGCCGGGCCGGCGATGACCAGGAACAGGACCGGCAGGAAGAACACGATCATCGGCACGGTGAGCTGCGCCGGCAGCGCCGCCGCCTTCTTCTCGGCCGCCGCCATGCGGCTGTCGCGCGTCTCCTGGGCGATCACCCGCAGCGCGTTCGAGATCGAGGTGCCGTACTTCTCGGCCTGGCCCAGCGCCGTCGCCAGCGACTTGACCGCCGGCAGGCCGGTGCGTTCGGAGAGGTTCTCGTAGGCGACCCGGCGCTCGGACAGGAAGGCCAGCTCGGCCGCGGTCAGCCCCATCTCCTCGGCCATCTCGGGGTTGTTCTCGGCCATCTCCTCGGTGACGCGGTTGAACGCCGCCTCGATCGACAGGCCGGCCTCGACGCAGATCACCAGCAGGTCGAGCGCGTCGGGGAAGGCGCGGTTGATCACCTGCTGGCGCTTGGTGACGGCGTTCTTGAGCAGGATCTGCGGCAGGAAATAGCCGATGCCGGCGCCGATCGAGCAGATCATCATCTTGATCGAGAACGACTTGTCGGCGAAGGACGGCGACGACGACACGAAGGCCAGCGTCGCCACCGTGACCAGGATCGGCGCGGTCATGCGGGCGAACACGAAGGTCACCGCCGCCGACTGGCGGCGCCAGCCGGCCTGGGCCAGCGCCATCTTCAGCTCGCGCGAATCCAGCATCTCGCGCAGGTTCAGCCGGTCGAGCACCGCCTTCATCAGGCCGACGTGCCGCTTGGGCTGGAAGCGCGTCCGCTGCTGGAAGGATTCGCGCTGCTTCTGGCTCAGCTCCTGCCGCTTGGCCGAGACCGCCTTCAGGCGGGCGCCGAGCTGGTCGCGCTCGACGAACGGCAGCCCGACGGCGATGACCGAGACGAAGGCGCCGAGCGCCGCGAGCAGGATGATGATGGCTTCGAGGTTCATATGTCGAAATTGATCATCTGGCGCATCACGAAGATGCCCAAGGACATCACGCCCAGACCGATGCCGATCAGGATGTGCCCGGTGTCGGTGGTGAACAGCAGGCCGATGTACTCCGGCGCGATCAGCGCCAGCAGACCGGAGACCGCGAACGGCAGCGAGCCGATGATGCCGGCCGAGGACTTGGCCTCGGACGACATCGCCTGGACCTTGTCGCGCATGCGCTTGCGCATCCGCAGCACGTCCGAGAGCTTCGACAGCGTGTCGGCCAGGTTGCCGCCGGTCTGCTGCTGGATCGACAGCACGATGGCGAAGAACCGCAGCTCCTGGTTGGGCACGCGCTCGGTGGCGCGGCGCAGCGCCTCGTCGAGGCCGACGCCCAGGCGCTGGGATTCCGACAGCAGCCGGAACTCGACCCCGACCGGGTCGGGCATCTCGCGGCCGATCACGGTGATGCACTCGCCGACCGGCAGGCCCGAGCGGATGCCGCGCACGATGACGTCGAGCGCGTCGGGGAACAGCGAGATGAACTTGTTGACGCGGCGCTTGCAGCGGAAGCGCAGGATGAACTTCGGCGCGCCCAGGCCCATGGTGATCGCGACCATCGGCAGGCCGATGCTCGGCATGCCGCTGAGCCAGTACGCGAAGGCCGAGCCGGCGGCGAGCAGGACGCTGAGGATCAGGTAGTACTTGAAGCTCCAGGCCAGGCCGGCCTGGGCGATCTCGCCCTCGACGCGCTGGCGAAAGGACTTCTTCTGCTTGGTCTCGCGGTCCTTGAGCTTGATCTGCCGCTTGCGCGCCGCCGGCCCCGAGATGCTGGCGCGGCCCTTGCGCTGGCCGGTGCCCAGCACCGCCTGCATGCGCTTGTTCAGCTTGGCGCGCGGCCCGAACGAGACCTGGTAGAGCAGCCCGCCGATCGCGGCCATGAACGCCAGCAGGGCGACGATGATGAAGAGAACCCCGGCCGGCAGGCCGCCGAGCATCGCGCTAGACATTGGCGCCCTCCTCGAGGGCCGCCGCCAGCTCGCCATGAAGGTTGTAGTAGCGCGCCCGGTCCCAGAAGTTCGGCCGCAGGCCGGTGGCGCGATGGCGGCCGATGATCTTGCCGTCGGGGCCCTCGCCCATGAACTCGTAGATGAACAGATCCTGCAGCGTCACGACGTCGCCTTCCATGCCGACGACCTCGGTGACGTGGGTGATCTTGCGCGAGCCGTCGCGCAGGCGCGAGGCCTGGACGATGACGTTGACGGCCGAGGAGATCTGCTCGCGCACCGCCTTGGCCGGCAGGCTGTAGCCGCCCATGGCGATCATGTTCTCGATGCGGCTGATCGCCTCGCGCGGGTTGTTGGCGTGGATGGTGCCCATCGAGCCGTCGTGGCCGGTGTTCATCGCCTGCAGCAGGTCGAAGGCCTCGGGGCCGCGGACCTCGCCGACGATGATGCGCTCGGGCCGCATGCGCAGGCAGTTCTTGACCAGGTCGCGCATCGTCACCATGCCGATGCCCTCGAGGTTCGGCGGCCGCGTCTCCAGGCGCACGACGTGCGGCTGCTGGAGCTGGAGCTCGGCGGCGTCCTCGCAGGTGATGATGCGCTCGGTTTCCTCGATGTAGAGGGTCAGGCAGTTGAGCAGCGTCGTCTTGCCCGAGCCGGTGCCGCCCGAGACGATGATGTTGCAGCGCGAACGCGAGGCGATCTGCAGGATCTTGGCGCAGGCCGGCGTCATCGAGCCGAAGCCGACCAGCTTGTCCATGGTCAGCTTTTCTTTTTTGAACTTGCGGATGGTCAGCGCGGCGCCGTCGATCGCCAGCGGCGGCGCGATGACGTTGACGCGCGAGCCGTCGGCCAGGCGCGCGTCGCAGATCGGGCTGGATTCGTCGACGCGCCGGCCGACCGCCGAGACAATGCGCTGGCAGATGTTCATCAGCTGCGCGTTGTCGCGGAACTTGATGTCGGTCAGCTCCATCTTGCCGTTGGCTTCGATGTAGACCTTGTGCGCGCCGTTGACCATGATGTCGGCGATGTCGTCGCGGGCCAGCAGGGGCTCCAGCGGGCCGAGGCCGAGGACGTCGTTGCAGATGTCGGTGATCACCAGCTGCTGCTCGGCGGCGCTGAGCACCAGGCCGCGCATGCTGATGATCTCGGAGACGATGTCGCCGATCTCCTCGCGCACCGACCCCGGATCGAGCTTCGACAGCTCGGTCAGGTCGACCGAATCGATCAGGTCGTTGAAGATGCTGACCTTCATGTCCGAGAGGCGGGTGTCCATCTCGGCGGACTTGGCGGCGGGCTTCGGCGGCGGCGGTGGCGGCGGCGGTTCGGGGGCGCGCGCCGGCGGCGGCTCGGAGACCATCCGGGTCGCCGCCAGCTCGGTGTTCTGCTCCCTGCTCGGGGGTGCCCCACGCTTTCCGAACATTACGCGTGCTTCTTGCTCTTGAGGTCCAGCTTGAGCCACGAGAGCATGTTCGGCGACCTCTTGCGCGCCGACGGCTGCCGGCCGCTCATCTGGGCGGCGAACTGCTTCAGGCTCTCGACGATCTTGTGGGTCTTCGCGGCCTCGGACAGCATCTGGCCGTTGTTGGCGGCGGTGCCGAACAGGCCGGGCTCGAACGGAATGGACAGCGCCGGCGCCAGGTTCAGGGTCTCCTGGAAGTCCTTGGCCGAAAGCTGCGTCTTCTTGTAGGCGTCGACGCGGTTGAGCACGATGCGGGTCGGCAGGATGTCGCGCTTGGGCACGAAGTGCTCGACCAGGTTCTTGCATTCGCGCAGATTGCCGAGGTCCGGCAGCGCGACGATCACCAGATCGTCGGCCGAACGCATCAGCGGCTCGCTCCACGGCGCCCAGATGTGGGGGATGTCGACGACGACGATCGGCGACATCTGGCGCGCCACCTCGAGCACCTTCTCGACCGCCTCGAAGTCGACGATGCCCGGCGAACGCAGGTCGGCCGAGGACATCAGCACCTGCAGATGCTCGCCGTACTTGACCAGGAAGCGCTCCATCAGCACCGTGTCGACGCGGTCCGGCTGGGCCAGCGCCTCGCCGACCGACTGCTTCGACTCGGCGTTGAAGGCCAGCGACGACGAGCCGAACGCGACGTCGAGATCGACGTAGATGACGTCGTCGGCGATCGTCCCGGCCAGCTCCCAGGCGACGTTCTGGGCGATGGTGCTGGCGCCGACGCCGCCGCGGGCGCCGAAGAACGCGAACACCTTGCCGCGCGGCGGCGCCGAGGGGTCGGCGAAGATGGTGCGGATGGTGTCGAGGATCTCGTGCGCGCTCACCGGGGTGACGAGGTACTCGCTGATGCCCTGCGACAGCAGTTCGCGATAGAGCGCGATGTCGTTGAGCTGACCGAGCACGATGACCCGCGTGCCGGGCTCGCAGACCTCGGCGAGCTGGCCGAGATGGTCCATCAGCTGCTCGTCGGAGCCGGTCTCCTCGACGATGACGACCTGCGGGGTCGGATTGGCGTGATAGCGCTCGACCGCCGCCGGCAGGCCGCCGTCGAACACGGACACGCGCGATTTCGCCAGGTCGCGGTCCTCGCGCGCCATCTCGAGGGCCTTGGCGACCTCGGGCGTGCTGGCGAAGGCTTCGATGTTGAGCTTGTAGATCACGTCGGTTCTCGGACTCTGCGACTGGAGGCTATTCGTCGGTCGTCACTTCACGTTCGAGGTAGTACGAGTTGGTGACCGACCCGGCGCGGTAAAGGTTCTGCACGCGGCGCCCGACCTCGCCGATGCGCGGCTCGATCTCGGTCGGCTCGACCAGGTCGCGCGGATTGGCGACCATCAGGGCGATGTTGCGCTGGGTGGCGCAGCCGAAGTTGGGCGCGTTGGCGTTCTCGGCGTCGAAGGTCGAACTCTCGCTCCACAGCCCGCATTCCGGCACGTTGGCGACCCACTGGCGATGGCGCATCACCGCGCTGCCCGGGGCGACGTCGCCGCCGGTGACGATCTTGGCGTCGATGCGACCGGCCGGCACGGCGCCGTCGGCCAGGCGGCGGACCAGGGTTTCGGCGAAGGCCCTCGCCCGCGCCTCGTCGCCCGGATCGGCGCCGATCACGAGCTGCAGCACGCCGTCGCCGCGCAGCACGTAGTCGCGGGCATAGACGTCGAGCCGGCGGGCGTCGGAAGGCCGCATGCCGGCCGGATTCTCGGGAATCTCGACCACCAGCACCGCCGTCATCGGCGTCGCTCCAAGGGGATGCGCCAGGCGGTAGTCGTACTTCGCCAGATCCGGAGTGTCCTGCGAGCACGCCCCGAGCACCGCGATGACCGCCGCCGCGAACAGCCTGCAACCAAGTTTGGACGAAGGCATGAGCCGCTCCTGGGTCAGTGAACGATGTAGCCGATCGGGGCGGAAAGGACGTCCGCGGCGCCCACCGCCGGCAGGGCCGGCTTGCCGTAGACCCGCTGCAGGCGGCCCAGCAGGTAGCGGTCGAGGTCGCTGGCCGGCACGAAGCCGTCGGTGGGCAGCGCCAGCTTCTTCGGCGCCGTCGGCTCGACGATGTAGGCCTCGACCGTGACCACCATCTCGCTCTCGTCGCGCTGGAAGTCGGAACTGCGGAACAGCGCGCCCAGGATCGGCATGTCCATGATGCCCGGAACGCCCGCCATGCCGGCCGTCATGTCGTTGGTCAGCACGCCGGCGATCATCATGCTGCCGCCGCTCGGCAGCTCGACGGTGGTGTTGGCCCGGCGCACGTTGAGGATCGGGAAGCCGAAGGCGCCCGCCTCGCCTTGCGAGCTGACCTCGGTCAGCAGCTTGAGGCTGATCCGCCCGGGACCGACGACCACCGGCACGAAGGTCAGCGACACGCCGAAATCGCGATAGGTCACGGTGATGCCGCCGTCGTCGTCTTCGACGGCGCCGATCGGGATGCTGCCGCCCGACAGCACGCGCGCCTCTTCGCCGGAGACGGCGGTCAGCGTCGGCTCGGCCAGGATCTTGGCCAGGCCCTCGTCCTCGAGCGCCTCCATGCTGACGGCCAGCGGGATGCCGTAGGCCGAGGTCGCGGCGATCGACCCGAGCGGGCCGGTGATGTCGCGCCCGCCGAAGAACGCCGGGTTGGTGACGGAGGCGAAGCCGTTTTGCGACACGCCGGGCGAGCCGATCCGGAAACGGCCGGAGTCGAGCGCGCCGATGCTGACTTCGCCGTCCAGCTCCTTGGTCACCGTCTTCCTGACCTCGGCCAGGCGCACGCGCATCAAGACCTGCTGCTCGCCGGCGACCCGGAGCATGTTGATGATGTTGGCGTCGCCCGGGACGAAGCGCCGGGCGATCGAGACGGCGTTCTGGACCACCGAATCGCTGCGGACGACGCCGCTGAGCACGATGTTGTCGCCGAACGCCTTGACCTTGATGTTCTCGTCGGGCATCAGCTCCTGGAACATCGCCCGCGTCCATTCCTCGTCGGCATGGACGTTGACCTCGATGCGGCGCACCAGCCGGCCGCGGTTGTCGAGGAAGAAGATGTTGGAGTTGCCGTAGTCCTTGGCGATCAGGAACACCTGATCGGGGGCGCGCACCATGACGTCGACGATCATCGGGTTGCCGACCACGATCTCGTTGACGCGCGCCGGCAGGTCGATGGGCCGCGTCTTGTTCATGCCGAGCCCGACGACCATCGCCTCGGCGGCGTCCAGCTCGCTGGTCCGCGGCTCGGGCTTGGGCCGCGCCATCGCCGTCGGGTCCAGGGTGATCACCTTCATCTGCGGCGCCGGGGTGGCCGGCGGCGGCTCGGCGGTCGGCTCGCGCAGGGGCAGCGGCCGGGCGGCGGGCGCGGCGTCGGCAGCGGCGGCGGCCGGCGGCGCTCCTTTCTGGAGGCTGAGCTTCGGAAGCTCCTGGGCCTGGGCGGCGCCGACGGCGACGGCCAGGGCGGCAGCAACGGCGAGCGTGCGGATGGGGCTGGCGGCGGTCAATTCGGGAATGTCCTGACTTCGATCATGCCGGCGCGGTTCAAGGTGACGGTGCGCGGCGGCTTATCTTCCTCCGGGATCTCCGGCAACACCAGTTCCGGCTGCGACTCCGGCAGCGGGCGCGGGCGGTTCCGCTCGGCGGCAAGCCGCGTGTTCTCGCGCTTGAGGTCCGCCATGCGCCGCTCGATCTCGCCCATCCGCTCCGTCAGCTCCGGTGGCAGCGGCCGCTCGGACTTGAGCAGTTCCTCCCGTTCCGCCGCCAGACGTTCGTTCTCGCGGCGGAGATTGCGATAGTTCGCCTCGATTTCCTGCATCCGCTTGGCCATCTCCTCGGCCGCCGCCCGGAACTCGTCCTTGCCCCGGGGGCCGTCGCCGACCATGGACGCAAGCCGCGAATAGGTCTGCATCGCGCGGCTGGCCTCGACGCTGGTGATAAGCTCCTCGTTCTCCAGCGAACGGTCGGCGATGCTGCTGCGCAGCGTCAGGTGCAGCCGACCGGCCATGCCGGCCAGCACCAGCTTTTCGGCCTCGGCCGGCGTCACCTCGAGGGTGGCGGTGCGGCCGGTCATCGCCGGGCCGGTGGATGCGAGATTGGTGTCGATCGCGACCACGCGCACGTCGCGCAGCAGCACCTCGGAGACGTAGAGTTCGTCATCGGTTTCGCCGAATTCTTCATCCGCGGGCGGGGTGAAGCTGGTCACCAGCACCACGTCGACGCGCACGCCCGGGGTGATGAAGCCGGCGACGGCGCTGGTCTCGCTGATCGAGACGCTGACGGCGCGCATGCCCGGGCCGATCATGCCGGCGAGATGGCCGGCCTCGTCCTGGCGGAACACCGCCGAACCGCTCAGCGGCTCGCCCTTGGCGATGGCGCGGGCGGCGACGGCGCCGACCACATTGCCGCGCGGATCGCCGCCGTCCTTCGAACGCACCAGGAAGCGCGGGTCGACGCTGCCGGCCGGCCACTCCTCGTAGCGAAGATCCTCGTCGATGATTATGGCGCCGGGCGCGATGTCCCGGGCAGCCACCAGGACCGCGGTATCCGGCTGCACCTCCACGACGGGCGCCGGCTGATCGATGAAGTTGCGCGCCAGAAAAGCCGTCAAACCGGCTATACCCAACGCGAACACCACCAGGACGATAACCAGTGGTCGCATTTCAGCACCACGCTCCAAGCTTGATCAACGGGTCGGAATGATGCCGGCAAATGATGTCGTGACCATCCCGCGTTCTGCAGTGCCCGAACAGATGTGCGAACCGATCTCTTACGAGTTTAAAACCCTCAAGTATCGATTCGTCAATCCCTTCCCTTTCCAGAAGCCATCACCGGGCCGTATCCCGCACATGCTGGAATATGAGACAGAGGTCTTAGGAATTCGTAAAGACGTCCAAAGGTCCGGTACGCGGGGCCCAAAAGCAAGAACCCCCCGGAGCCGGGCTCCGGGGGGTTCTCGACCGAATATCGGTCACAGGCGATTAGCTGGCGGCCTTCACCTGGGTCGACACCTTGCCGAACATGGCCGACAGGTCGGTGCCGACGGCGGTGGCGGCGGTGATGATGGCGACGGCGATGAGGGCAGCGATCAGGCCGTACTCGATGGCGGTCGCACCGGACTCGTCCTTCAGGAACTTGCTAAACATGGTCATCTCCTTGAAACCGTGCTTTAGGGCCGAGGGCCGGCATCTCCGGTTATCTGCCTATCAACTGCCGCCTCGTTGGACGGCGCATGCCATACCCCATGCGGTCTAGATATTATCGCTGAGGAGAAGGGGAGTACAAGCATTTTATTCGGACGAGGTACCTCGTTCCGGTAAAGACGCGGGTTTCCGGCCCGTGGCGCACCAGGAAATCTCGTTGACCCAGGCCGTCCTGACGTCGTCGAGACCGGCATCGACCATGAGTTGCGTCACTTGTTCCCGCGTCCAGTAGTTGGCGACCCGCGGCAGCATCTGATCGAATACGATCGACTGTAGATGCGAAAACGAAAACGCCCTTATCAGCCGAAAGTATTCGATCCTGGTCAGACCCAACCGCAACGCGAGCCAGAGCAGCGCCGTCGGCGGCACCGACAGCGCGTGCACCAGCCCGAGCGGCATGCGGCTGAACAACGCCCGGCGCAGCGGATCGAACCAGCGGACGAGCCAGGCGTTGTTCTCGTAGCCGTAGACCCAGATCATCACCGTCCCGCCTGGCCGCGCCGCCTTGGCCATCTGCGCCAGCGCGCGCTCCGGCTCGCCGAGATGGTGAATGACGCCGACCGAGAAGACGACGTCGAATTCGTCGGTCCAGGCGATGTCGTAGGCGCTCATCCGCCGCACCTCGACCGGCAGGCCGTCGAGGTTGCGCCGCGCCGCCGCCAGCGAGCGCTCGTCGAGATCGATCGCCACCCCCGATTCGGCGCCGTAGCGCGCCGGCCAGAAGCTGTTGCGGCCCATGCCGCAGCCGACGTCGAGGAATCGCTTGCCTCGCCACGATTCGGCCGGCATCAAGACCGTCCAGCGCCGGAACTGCTCCTCGTGCACCGCCTTCAGCTCGGGATAGCGGTCCCAGGCGAAGCCGAACCGCTCGGGCGAGCCGGACCGGTCGATGTCCCGATCGTCTGTCATCGTCGACCTCCAGGGCGGTGCTGATCGCTGCACGTCATAGGTTCGTCAACCATTTTGCGCTAGAAGGTGGGAGTCCACTGTCCGGTAAACTGCCATGCTATTGTCGATTCTGGTACCGGTCTTCAACGAGAGCGAATCGCTGCCCGCCCTGGAGGCCCAGGTCAAGGCGGTGATGGACGAACACGGCTACGAGTTCGAGCTGGTCCTTGTCAACGACGGCTCCGGCGACGGATCGGCCCAGCTGCTCGACGCGATGGCGGTCGCCGACCCGCGGGTCAAGGTGGTCCATCTGCGCCGCAACTTCGGTCAGACCGCCGCGCTGATGGCGGCGATCGAGCACAGCAGCGGCGACGTCCTGATCCCGATGGACGCCGACCTGCAGAACGACCCCGCCGACATTCCGCGCCTGCTGGAGAAGCTGGACGAGGGCTACGACGTCGTCTCCGGCTGGCGCCGGCGCCGCGAGGACAAGATGCTGACCCGCAGGCTGCCGTCGGTCGCCGCGAACTGGCTGATCTCGCGGGTGCTCGGCGTGCACCTGCACGACTACGGCTGCACGCTGAAGGCCTATCGCCGCGAGGTGCTGGCCGACGTCCACCTGTACGGCGAGATGCACCGCTTCATCCCGATCTACGCCGGCTGGATGGGCGCCCGCGTCACGGAGATGCCGGTGACCCACCACGCGCGTCGATTCGGCACCTCGAAATACGGGCTGGGGCGGATCGTGCGCGTTTTCCTCGACCTGCTGCTGCTCTATTTCCTCGACCGCTCGCTCGACCGCCCGATCCAGTTCTTCGGCAAGATCGGCCTGTTCGTGATGCTGCTGTCGGCGATCGCGCTGATCTCGGCGCTGTGGCTGAAGATCTTCGACGGGATTTCGCTGATCCAGACGCCGCTGCCGCTGTTCTCTGCGACGCTCGGCCTGTCGGGCGTGATGTTCGTGCTGCTGGGCGTCATCGCCGAGGTGCTGTCGCGCACCTATTACGAGGCCCAGAACAAGCGGCCCTACGCCATCCGCGCCACCCGCAACCTGTCGGACGGCCGCTGAGGATGTGCGGCCTGGTCGGCTTCACCGCGCCGGGCCCCGACGCCGCCGCGGTGCTGGCGCGGATGACGGCCGCCGTCGCCCACCGCGGCCCCGACGGCGAGGGCGCCTTCGTCGACCGCGGCCTGGCGCTGGGCCACCGCCGGCTGGCCGTCGTCGACCTGTCGGGCGGCGCGCAGCCGCGGGTCGACGCCGAGCGCGGCGACGCCCTGGCCTTCAACGGCGAGATCTACGGCTTCGCCGCCCTGGCCGAGTCGCTGCGCCGCGACGGGGCCGTCCTGGGCGACCACTCCGACACCGAGGTGCTGTTCCAGCTTCTGCGCCGCGACGGCATCGGCGCGACCCTGGCCCGCATCGACGGCATGTTCGCCTTCGCCTGGCGCGACGGCGCGAGCGGCGAGGTGCATCTGGCCCGCGACCGCTTCGGCGAAAAGCCGCTGTTCTACGCCGTGCGCGGCGACAGCCTGATCTTCGCCTCGGAGCTGGCCGCCCTGCGCCGGCATCCGCTGCTCGCCGAGGCGGCGCTCGATCCGGCGGCGATCGACGCCTATCTCGCGCTCGAATACGTGCCGTGGGACGAGACCGGCTTCGCCGGCGTCCGGCGGCTGCCGCCCGGGCACCTGCTGACCTGGCGCGACGGCGCCGCGACGGTCGCGCCCTACTGGTCGCCGGCGGTCGGCGCCGGCCCCGCGCCGGTCGCCTCCGAGGACGAGGCGCTGGACCGGCTGGAGCGCCTGCTCGACGAGTCGGTGCGCGAGCGGCTGGTCGCCGACGTGCCGGTGGGCGTGTTCCTGTCGGGCGGCGTCGATTCGGGCCTGATCGCCGCCGTCGCCGCGCGTCACGCCGCCGGCATCGCCGCCTACACCGTGCGCATGCCCGAGGCCAGCCACGACGAGACGCCGCACGCCGCCGCGGTGGCGCGCCATTGCGGGCTGCGGCACGTGATCGTCGAGCTGAGCGAGGCCGACCTGCTCGACGCCTTCGACGCGGTCACCGCGAAGCTCGACGAGCCGATGGCCGATTCGTCGCTGCTGCCGACCTGGCTGGTCTGCCGCGCCGCGCGGCGCGAGCTGACGGTGGCGCTGGGCGGCGACGGCGCCGACGAGTTGTTCGCCGGCTATCCCAATTTCCAGGCCCAGCGCCTGGCGGCGGCGATGGCGGCCCTGCCCGACGCCGCCGGCCGGCTGCTGCGCCGCGGCCTCGACCTGCTGCCGGCGTCGAGCGGCTACATGGGCCTCGACTTCCGGCTGCGGCAGCTCTCGCACGGCTTCGGCCAGCCGCCGGCGCGCCAGTCCTTCCTGTGGATGAGCCCGTTCACGCCCGACGAGCGCCGCGCGCTGTGGACGCCCGAGGCGCGGCCGAACGCCGATCCGCTGGCCGTCGCCGACCGCCTGCTCGCCGCGCCCGGCGCCCCGGCCGGCGGCATGGACCGGCTGCTGCGGCTGATGACCCAGACCTATCTGCCCGGCCATATCCTGACCAAGGTCGACCGCGCCTCGATGTACAACGGCCTCGAGGTGCGGGCGCCGTTCCTGGGCCGCGACTTCGCCGAATTCGCGATGGCGCTGCCGTGGCGCTGGAAGCTCAAGGGCCTGACCACCAAGCACCTGCTCAAGCGGCTGGCGGCGCGGCACCTGCCGCACGAGGTCGTCTGGCGGCCCAAGCACGGCTTCGCGCTGCCGCTGGCCCGGCTGCTGCGCGGGCCGCTGCGCCAGCCGGTGCGCGAGGCGCTGCTCGACGCCGGCAATCCGGTCGCCGGCTGGTTCCGCCGCCCGGCGATCGAGCGCCTGCTCGACGAGCACGATTCGGGGCGCGCCGATCACCGCAAGAAGATCTGGACGCTGTTCGTGCTGTTCCGGGTCGCCGCGAAGCGATGATCGCGCTGGCGGCCGCCCTGCACGTCGCGATCCTGGCCGTCTGGGTGTGGCGCGGCGGCATGCTGCCGCTCGGTGTGGCGGGCCTGCCGCCTCTGGCGGCCGCGCTCGTCGAACCGCTCGCCGCGCTGGCGGCGGCGACGCTGCTGCCGGTGCTGTGGGCCGAGCGGCGCTTCCCCACCGACTGCCGCCTGTGCCGCTTCTTCCGCGCGGCGCTGGCGGTGACGACCGCGCTGGCGCTGACGGTCGTCCTGGCGCCGGAGCGGTTCGGCTAGTCGCCCTGCCCGGCGCGGGCCATCGACTGCAGGCGCGGATAGTCGTGGATCAGCATGTTCATGCTGCGGCGCTCGAGGATGCCCTCGCGCGCCAGTTCGCCGATCGCCTGCGCCACCGATTCGCGGGTGGTGCCGGCCCAGCTGGCGATTTCCTTGTGATTGGGCATGTCGGGAATGCACCAGCCGTTGGGCCGCCGCGGGTCGGGCTGCGCCAGGCGCACCAGCTCGACGTAGACGCGCTGGACCTCGGACAGGGTCGACAGGTCGGTGACCCGGGTGTCGAGCGAGCGGATGATGCGGGTGAAGCGCTCCATCACGCGCAGCGCGATCACCGGGTACTTCATCATCACGGCGATGAAGTCGTCGCCGGTCAGCGAGGCCAGCACGCTCTCGCGCGCCGCGACGACGCGGGCCGAGCGGTCCTTGCGGTCGATCGCCGCCAGTTCGCCGAAGTAGTTGCCCTCGGCGACGTCGGCCAGCGAGACCTCGCGCTCGCCGGTGACGTGGCTCATGATCCGCACCGCGCCGGAGACGACGAAATAGACGTCCAGCGTGTCGGTGGCCTTGTCGAACACCAACTCGTCGGCGGCGAAATGATGCCACTTGGCCTTCTGCTCGATCTCCCGCAACGCTTCTTCCGGGAGGCCGGAAAACAGCTCGATCTTGTCGAGGCCACCCTCCACCACGTCCACCTGCCTGACTCCGAAGGCCAAATCGTTTCGCGGCGATTATGCTGCGCCATATCCGTCAAGTCGAGAGCCGTGTTCTCGCGAGCGGAAAGCCCTTTTTCTTGTGCGGACGCCGTCCATTTGCCATAACCGCGCAGCGCGCATTCTCGACCGGAAGGACCGCCGATGATCCCCCGCTACAGCCGCCCCGAAATGGCCCGCATCTGGGAGCCCGAAAACCGGTTCCGCATCTGGTTCGAGATCGAGGCCCATGCCTGCGACGCGCTGGCGAAGCTGGGCGTCATCCCGGCCGACGCCGCCAAGGCGGTGTGGGCCAAGGGCGACAAGGCCTACACGCCCGAGCGCTCGGCGCGCATCGACGAGATCGAGCGCACCACCAAGCACGACGTCATCGCCTTCCTGACCGAGCTCGCCGAGCATGTCGGGCCGGAGTCGCGCTTCATCCACCAGGGCATGACCTCGTCGGACGTGCTCGACACCTGCCTGGCGGTGCAGCTCAAGCAGGCCGCCGACATCCTGCTGGCCGACATCGACGCGCTGCTCGCCGCCCTGAAGCGCCGCGCCTTCGAGTACAAGGACCTGGCCTGCATGGGCCGCAGCCACGGCATCCACGCCGAGCCGGTCACCGTCGGGCTGAAGTTTGCCGGCTTCCACGCCGAGTTCCAGCGCGCCCGCGCCCGCCTGGCGGCGGCGCGCGACGACGTCGCCACCTGCGCCATCTCGGGCGCCGTCGGCACCTTCGCCAACATCGACCCCAGGGTCGAGGAATACGTCGCCGAGAAGCTGGACCTGGCGCCCGAGCCGATCTCGACCCAGGTCATCCCGCGCGACCGCCATGCGATGTTCTTCGCGGTGCTCGGCGTCGTCGCCAGTTCGATCGAGCGCGTCGCCGTCGAGATCCGGCACCTGCAGCGCACCGAGGTCCGCGAGGCCGAGGAATACTTCTCGCCCGGCCAGAAGGGCTCGTCGGCGATGCCGCACAAGCGCAACCCGGTGCTGACCGAGAACCTGACCGGCCTCGCCCGCCTGGTGCGCGGCATGGCGCATCCGGCGATGGAGAACGTCGCGCTGTGGCACGAGCGCGACATCTCGCACTCCTCGGTCGAGCGCATGATCGCCCCCGACGCCACGGTCACCCTGGACTTCGCCCTGGCGCGGCTGACCGGGGTCGTCGACAAGCTGGTGGTCTATCCGGACGCCTGCGAGCGCAACCTGAACCAGCTCGGCGGGCTGGTGTTCTCGCAGCGCGTCCTGCTGGCGCTGACCCAGGCCGGCATGTCGCGCGAGGACGCCTATGCCGCCGTCCAGCGCAACGCCATGGAGGTCTGGCACGGCCGCGGCCGGTTCCTCGACCTGCTCAAGGCCGACGGCGAGGTCGTGCGCCATCTGCCGGGGCCGCAGCTCGAGGAACTGTTCGATCTGGGCTACCACACCAAGCATGTCGACACGATCTTCACGCGGGTGTTCGGCGGCGGCGGCTGAGGCGGTTGCGTCGCGCGGCCGGCCGGCCGATGATGTCCCATCGACCGACGTGACGCGATGACGATAGCTCCCATCCGCACCGCCCCGCCGGCGGCGACGCCGCTGCCGGCGTGGTCCCTCGTGGTCCTGCCGCTGGCGACCGCCCTGCTGCTGCGCGCCGGGCTGGGCTATCGCGCCTTTCCGTCGGTCGACGACTTCGCCTATTTCCCGATCGCCCTCCACCACGCCGATCCGTCCTGGTTCGCCACCGACCTGATGGTCGGCGGCAACCTGCTGCACACTCCGATCTGGCCGTTCCTGGTCTCGGCGTTCGGCTCGGCGCTGCCGGCGGCGCTGTGGGTGTTCACGATGGCGCTCACGATCGCCACCGTCGCCGCCGTGTTCCGGCTGATGCGGGTCGCCGGCGCGCAGGGGCTGCTGCTGCCGATCGCGGTGCTGCTGGCGTTTTGCGTCCGCGCCAACGGCCTCGGCCGCGCCACCTACGACGGCGCCTTCGGCGACGCCTTCCACATGCAGTGGCTGGCGCTGTGCCTGCTGCTGTGGAGCTACGACCTGTTCGCGCGGCGGGCGCCGGTGGCGGCGGGGGTGCTGCTCGGGCTGTCGTGCCTCGCCCATCCGGTGGTCGCCGCCCACGGCGCCGTGGTGCTGGCGCTGGCCAGCCTGTGGACCGGACCCGGCAGCCTGCGCCGCCTCGCCGTCACCGGCCTGGCCTGCGTCGTCGTCAGCCTGCCGGCCACGGTGCCGCTGGTCGGCGCGCTGCTGTCCGCCGGCGGCGGCGGCGGCGACGCCGCGGCGCTGATCCGCGACGCGGTGATGCTGCGGGTGCCGCACGAATACGACCTGTCGGACGTGCCCTACCAATACTGGCTCCTGCTGGGGCTGACCCTGCTGGCCGGCGTCGGCGGCGCCGCGCTGCTGGCGGCGACGCGTCCCTCGGCCGGGCTGCGCGGCGTCGTCGGCCTGCTGTTCGGCCACGCCGTGCTGCTGGCCGCCGCCGTCGCCGTGCACGGCCCGGCGCCGCTGGTCGACTGGGGCGACGACCAGCTCCTGGTCTACGCGCTGCACCTGACCCGCACCTCGGCGCTGCCGCTGGTGCTGGCGGCGGTGCTGGCGCTGGCGGCGGTCGAGGTCGGGCTCGACGCCCAGATGCCGCCCGGAACCGGCTGGCGGGTGCTGGCGGCCGGGCTGATGGCGACGCTGATCACGCTGGGGCTGGCCAACGTCCTGTGGCGGCCGTCGATGGCGGCGCTGATGCTGATCGGCCTGGCGCTGGCGCTGGTGCGAAGGCAGCGGCGGCTGCTGATCGCCGGGCTGGGCGCCTTCGCGGCGCTGTCGGCGACCGGCTTCACCGCCTTCGCCCTGCAGCAGCCGCGCACCGCCGCGCCGCCGCCGGCCGAGGCGGCGCTCTACGCCTGGGCACGCGAAAACACGGCGCGCGACGCGCTGTTCGTGATTCCGCCCGGGCTGCAGGGCTTCCGCAGCTTCGCCCGCCGCGGCGCCTATGTCGATTTCAAGATCTTCTCGGTCGGGGTCGATCCGGCGCTGACGCGCGAATGGCGCCGCCGGCTCGAGCTGGTCGCCGCGCCCGACGCCGTCGCCCTGGCCGAGCGCGGCTGGCTGGCGGTGCCGCACTGGGACCGCAGCTACGCCATCGCCAACACGCCGGGCCGCAGCGCCGAACTGCTGCGCGAGACCGGCGCCGACTACCTGGTCTGGGACGCCCGCGGCCTCGAGGTGCCGCCGTTCCTGCCGCCGACGCGGCCCGCCGACCGGCGCGTCGAGACCGCCTTCGCCAACGAGCGCTTCACGGTCTATCGCCTGAAGGAGGCGGCCGATGATTGAGCGCGCGCATCCGTTGTCGCTGCCGGCGCTGGTCCTGGGTCTGACGCTGCTGGGACTGACCGGGGCGTTCTGGCACTGGCTGCTGGCGCCGCAGCCGCCGTTCTCGACCGATTTCGCCCCCGTCGACGGCGTCCAGCCGCCGCCCGCCGCGCCTTCGGCGCTGCCGCCGGTCGCCGCCGTCGGCGCGACGGCGCGGCTGGGCTTCGTCGGCGACGTCATGCAGCATCACAACCAGCGCGACGACGACTTCCGCGCCTCCTACGCGCCGCTGCGCGAGCGGCTGAGCGGCTTCGACCTGCTGGTCGCCAACCTGGAATTCCCGGTCGACCCGCTGCGCCCGGTCGGCCCGGAGCGCAACTCGGTGCGCTTCAACGGCTCGCCGGCGCATCTCGAGGCGCTGGCCGGGGCCGGCTTCGACCTGCTCGGCATCGCCAACAACCACGCCTGGGACCAGGGCACCGAGGGGCTCGCGCGCACGATCGCCGAGATCGAGGCGCGCGGCATGACCGCGCTGGGCAGACCGGTCCCGCTGGTGCGCGAGGCGGCGGGCATCCGCGTCGGGCTGCAGGCCTTCACCATCGCCCCCAACGCCTATCCCGAGGCCGGCGCGCGCGGCGAGATCGAGACCGCCTGGCCGCCGCGCGACCTGCCGCTGATCGAGCTGAACTTCCACGACTGGCGGGGCGCCTGGCGCGACGAGGGCGTCGCGGCCTTCCGCGAACAGGCGGCGGCGGCCCGCGCCGCCGGCGCCGAGTTCCTGGTCGCCTTCGTCCATTGGGGCAAGGAATGGCACCGCGCCCCGTCCGACGACCAGCGGCTGGCGGCGCGCGACATGATCGCCGCCGGCTTCGACCTGGTGGTCGGCGCCCATCCCCACGTCCTGCAGGGCACCGAGCTGGTCGACGGCCGGCTGGTCGCCTATTCGCTGGGCAACATGATCTCGGATTTCGTGCCGCTGGAGGCGCGCACCGGCGCGCTGCTGTCGGTCACCCTGGCACGCACGGCGGACGGCGCGGTGCGGATCGCCGATTTCGAATTCGCGCCGCTGCTGGTTCACCGCAACGGCCACCGGGTGTTTGCGATCGACGAGCCGCGCGATGCCGAGGAGCGGGCCGCCGCGGCGCTGGCGCGCCGGCGGCTGGGCCCCGGGGTGCGGACGCCGTCAACGGCGCCCGCCGGCTGAGCCTCAGCCCTTCTTGCCGCCGATCTCCTCCAGAATCTGCTCGCGGGCGACGGACGCCAGCTTGGTCATCTGCTTGACCAGCTTGTCGTGATCGATCTGCACGCCGCGCTCTGCGAGGTCCTTGGAGACCTTGCGGATCACGTCCTCGTCGCCCGGCTCCTCGAAATCGGCCTCGATCACGGTCTTGGCATAGGCCTCGGCCTCGCGGCCCGACAGCCCGATCTGCTCGGCGACCCACAGGCCCAGGAGCTTGTCGCGACGGACGTTCACCTTGAACTGGGTGTCCTGGTCCAGCCGGTACTTGGCCTCGAAAGCCTTCTCACGGTCCTCGAAAGCGTCGCTCATGATGCCCCTGATCTCTGTTTTTCGATATGTATGGTCGCCGATGGTTCTTCCAAAGGGCGGTTTTGGGGCAGTGTTATAGCCGCAGGCATCGCCGGGTTGAATGGGAAAGTTGTTGCATGTGCACAATCATCGTGTTGCGGCGCCCAAACCACGAATGGCCGCTGTTGATCGCCGCCAACCGCGACGAGATGGTCGACCGCCCCTGGCTGCCGCCGGCGCGGCACTGGCCCGACCGCGCGGACGTGGTCGCCGGGCTGGACCGGACCGCCGGCGGCACCTGGCTCGGCATCAACGGCTCGGGCGTGGTGGCGGCGGTGCTCAACCGGGTCGGCACGCTGGGGCCGGCGCCCGACAAGCGCAGCCGCGGCGAGCTGCCGCTCGAGGCGCTCGACCACGCCGACGCCGCCGACGCGGCCGAGGCGCTCTCGGCCCTGGACGGCCGCGCCTACCGGCCGTTCAACATGGTCGTCGCCGACAACCGCGACGCCTTCTGGCTGCGCGCCGACGGCGGCCCGCGCGTCGCCGTGCAGCCGCTGCCGGTCGGCGTCTCGATGCTGACCGCGCAGGAGCTGAACGACCCCGCCGACGCCCGCATCGCCCGCTTCCTGCCGCTGTTCCGGGCCGCCGACGAGCCCGACCCCGAGGCCGGCGACTGGCGCGCCTGGCAGGACCTGCTGGCGACGGGCGGCGGCGGCGGCGACCGCGGCCTGACCTTCCAGCTCGACACCGGCTTCGGCACCGTGTGCAGCACGCTGATCGCGCTGCCGAGCGCCGACCGGCCCGAGACCCCGCCGGTGCTGCTGTTCGCCCCCGGCAAGCCCGGGCGCGCTCGCTACGAGCCGGTGCCGCTGCGCGCCCCCCGGTGATTGTGCTCCATCCGCGAGCCTGCTATATCAGGGCCTGACCAATCAGGAGGCGCCCCCGCCCGACCAGGCGCGGGGGCTTTTCCGCTTTCAGCCGGACGAAGCCATGGCCAGACGCAAACAGATCTACGAAGGCAAGGCGAAGGTGCTGTTCGAGGGACCCGAGCCGGGCACCCTGGTCCAGTACTTCAAGGACGACGCCACCGCCTTCAACAACAAGAAGAAGGGCGTCATCACCGGCAAGGGGGTGCTGAACAACCGCATCTCCGAGTACCTGATGACCAAGCTGGGCGAGATCGGCGTGCCGACCCATTTCGTGCGCCGCCTGAACATGCGCGAGCAGCTGGTGCGCGAGGTCGAGATCATTCCGCTGGAAGTGGTGATCCGCAACGTCGCCGCCGGCTCGCTGTCGCAGCGCTTCGGCATCGCCGAGGGCACGCCGCTGCCGCGCTCGGTCGTCGAGTACTACTACAAGTCCGACGAGCTCAACGACCCGATGGTCTCGGAAGAGCACATCACCGCCTTCGGCTGGTCGACGATCTCCGAGCTCGACGAGATCGTGTCGCTGTCCTTGCGCATCAACGACTTCCTGACCGGCCTGTTCCTGGGCGTCGGCATCCGCCTGGTCGACTTCAAGATCGAGTTCGGCCGGCTGTGGAACGGCGACGACATGCAGATCGTCCTCGCCGACGAGATCAGCCCCGATTCCTGCCGGCTGTGGGATCTGAAGACCAACGAGAAGATGGACAAGGACCGCTTCCGCCGCGACCTCGGCAATGTCGAGGACGCCTATCAGGAAGTGGCGCGCCGCCTGGGCATCCTGCCCGAGGGCGGGCCGCGCGACATGAAGGGTCCGGCGACGATGCAGTGACGTTTCCTTCCCTCTCCCGCAGGCGGGAGAGGGCGGGGCCCGCGAAGCGGGAGGGTGAGGGCGGCGCGCGAGCGCCCGCGGCGCTGCCGAAGCGCGGCCCCCACCCCGCCCCTCCCCCGCAGGCGGGGGAGGGAGACAGCAACGAGGAGCAGCAACAGTGAAAGCCAAGGTCCACGTCACCCTCAAGAACGGCGTGCTCGATCCCCAGGGCAAGGCCATCCAGCACGCGCTGGACTCGCTCGGCTTCGCCGGCGTCGAGCAGGTGCGCCAGGGCAAGTACATCGAACTGGACATCGCCGAGACCGACGCCGCCAAGGCGCGCGCCCATGTCGAGCAGATGTGCAAGGGCCTGCTCGCCAACACGGTGATCGAGAACTACACGATCGATCTGGTCGAGTAGCACGCTTCCGGGAGGCGGGCGCGGGAACTACACTTCGCGCCCGATCGCCCGGTCCAGCGACAGCGGCCCGCCGCCGCGCAGCGCCACCGCCAGCGCCATGAGGCCCCACATCAGCGGATACTCGAAGCCGCCGTCGGTCCACATGTAGCCGTTGGGCCAGTGCACGGCGAACACCGCCGTCGCCATGAAGCCGATCACCAGCACGGCG
>CAZJFH010000026.1:14007-57080 GCA_964545205.1 uncultured Rhodospirillaceae bacterium | reverse complement strand
GGGAGGGTGAGGGCAGCGCCGAGACGTCGGAGCGCGGCCACCACCCCAGCCATCCCCCGCAAGCGGGAGAGTGAGTTTCTCCAAGTCCTTGAATCCTCGCCGCCGACGCGCTACTTCGTCGCGGCGTTTCCCTCATCCCCGGACCCCGCATGAACAAGCCCATCCCGAAGGTCGGTATCGTCAGCCTCGGCTGTCCCAAGGCCCTGGTCGATTCCGAGCGCATCCTGACCCGGCTGCGGGCCGAGGGCTACGAGCTGTCGGGCTCCTACGACGGCGCCGACGTGGTCATCGTCAACACCTGCGGGTTCCTCGACTCGGCCAAGAAGGAAAGCCTCGACGCCATCGGCGAGGCCCTGGCCGAGAACGGCAAGGTCATCGTCACCGGCTGCATGGGCGGCGACGAGAAGGGCATCCGCGAGGTCCATCCCGGCGTGCTCGCCGTCACCGGCCCGCACCAGTACGAGGCGGTGGTTGGCGCCGTGCACCAGGTGGTGCCGCCGGCGCACGATCCGTTCCTCGACCTGGTGCCGGCGGCCGGGCTCAAGCTGACGCCGCGCCACTACGCTTACTTGAAGATTTCCGAGGGCTGCAACCACCGCTGCAGCTTCTGCATCATCCCCAGCTTGCGCGGCGATCTCGCCAGCCGGCCGGCGTCGGAGGTTCTGCGCGAGGCCGAGCGCCTGGCCGAGGCCGGCGTCAAGGAGCTGATGGTGATCTCGCAGGACACCTCGGCCTACGGCGTCGACCTGAAGCACGCCGCCAGCCCCTGGCGCGGCCGCGAAGTGCGCGCCCACATGACCGATCTCGCCGCGGCCCTGGGCGAGCTCGGCATCTGGGTGCGGCTGCACTACGTCTACCCCTACCCGCATGTCGACGACGTCATCCCGCTGATGGCCGAAGGCAAGGTGCTGCCCTATCTCGACATCCCGTTCCAGCACGCCAGCCCGAAGGTGCTCAAGGCGATGCGCCGGCCCGGCAACCAGGACAAGGTGCTGGAGCGCATCAGGCGCTGGCGCGAGATCTGCCCCGAGCTGACCATCCGCTCGTCGTTCATCGTCGGCTTTCCCGGCGAGACCGAGGACGATTTCGAATACATGCTCGACTGGCTGGAAGAGGCGCAGCTCGACCGGGTCGGCTGCTTCAAGTACGAGAACGTCGCCGGCGCCGCCGCCAACGCCCTGCCCGACCACGTCGACGAGGACGAGGTCGACGAGCGCTGGCACCGCTTCATGGAGACCCAGCGGGTGATCTCGGAAGAGCGCATGGCGGCCAGGATCGGCACGACCATCGAGGTCATCATCGACGAGGTCGACGCGGACGGCGCCACCGGCCGCTCGAAGGGCGACGCCCCCGAGATCGACGGCAACGTCTTCCTCGACGGCGAGACCGAGCTCGAGCCCGGCGACATCGTCCGCGTCGAGATCGACGAGGCCGACGACTACGATCTCTGGGGCACGGTCATCGACTGACGCCCTGTCCGGCGGGGCGCCTCACCCCTTCAGCCGGTCCCACGTCCCCGGCCGCACGCCGGCCCGGCGCAGGCTGGCCTTCTGGATCTTGGCGGTCGGGGTCTTGGGCAACGCCTCGACGATGTCGATGAAGCGCGGCTGGGCGTAGCGCGGCAGTTCCTTGGCGGCATGGGCGGCGATCGCGTCGGGGCGGAGGGACGCGCCGTCCTCGGGCACCACGGCCAGCATGATCTCCTCCTCGGCGCCCTCGATCTCGGACTTCACGGCGAAGGCGGCGACCTCCTTGACGCCCGGCATGCGGGCCATCGCCGCCTCGACCTCGAACGACGAGACGTTCTCGCCGCGGCGGCGGATGCAGTCCTTGATGCGGTCGACGAAGCTGACCGAGCCGTCCTCGTGCATGATCGCGGCGTCGCCGGTGTGGAACCACAGGTTGCGCCACGTCTCGACGGTCTTGTCGGGCATGCGATGGTAGCCGGTCATGAAGCCGAACGCCGCCTTCGGCCGCACCATGATCTCGCCGACATGGCCGCGCGGCACCGGCGCGTCGGTGTCGGGATCTCGGATCTCGACCTCGAAATAGCGCGAATAGACCTTGCCGCACGAGCCCGGCGCCGGTTCGCCGAGGCGGCCGTAGAGCGGGATGTTGACCTCGGTCATGCCGTACATCGACACCACTTCGGGCACGCGGAAGCGCTCGCGCAGCACCTTGTCGAGCGGCGCCGGGTTGGGCGCGGCGCCGATCACCCGCAGGCTGTGCTCGCCGTCGTCGGGCCGCGGCGGCTGCGCCACCACGAAGGCGGTCACCGCGCCCAGCGAGTTGGTGATCGTGCAGCCGTGCCGGCGGATGTCGTCGAGCCAGGCCGAGGCCGAGAACCGCCCCCTGAGCACCGCCGAGGCGCCGGCGATCATCGTCGCGAAGAGCTGCATGTAGAGGCCGTTGGCGTGGAACAGCGGCAGGACGACGTAGAAGGTGTCGTCCTCGCCCAGGCCGAGATTGTCGATGGTCCCGAGGCCGAACATGAAGCAATGGCCGTTGGGCATCAGCACGCCCTTCGACGGGCCGGTGGTGCCTGAGGTGTACATGATGCAGGCGGTGTCGGCGGCGCGCGGCATCGGGCCGTCCCAGGGATCGGCGGCGCGCCAGTCGGCCAGGTCCAGGCGGCGGAAGCGCAAGCCCGCCGGCGCGGCGCCGGGCCCGGCGCAGACCACCGCTTCGAGGTGGTTCAGCCGCGGCGCGATCTCGTGCAGCCGCTCCAGCATGTCGGGGGCGACGATCGCCAGCCGCGCCTGGGCGTTCTCGAGCTGGTGTTCGAGAAAGGCGCCCTTCAGCTCGGTGTTGAGCGCCACCATCACGGCACCCAGGCGCGCCAGCCCCAGCCAGACCCGCACGAAGTCGAGGCCGTTCGGCAGCAGCACCGCGACCGTGTCGCCGGGCGCGACGCCCTGCGCGGCGACGAAGCCGGCGAGCTTGCCGGACTGTTCCCAGGCCTCGGCATAGGTCAGCGCCGCGCCGTCCTCGGCCATGGTGACGAAAACCTTGTCGCCGCGCGCGCCGGCCTGATGGGCCAGCACCTCGGGCACGGACCAGCGCAGCTCGTCGCGCAGATGCGGATACATGGACGCCCTCCCGTTGGTTCGCGCCCAGGCTAGCCGCACGCCAGGCGAGGCTCAAGAACCGCCGGGCGGCGCCGCGTTGATCAGCTTGTCCTCCAGCACCGGCGGCAGGTCGGTGCACTGCGCGGGATCCGGCCAGCGCCGGCGGTGCAGCGGCGCGATGCGTTGCGGCCGCCCGGCCTTGAGCGATTCCTGCAGCGCCCGGATCACCCGCACGTCGGCCAGGCCCTCCTCGCCGTCGGGCTCGACGGCGCGGTCGCCCAGGATGCAGTCCGAGAAGTACATCAGCTCGCCGCCGAACTGGTCGGTGTGCGCGAACGGCATGTCGGCGCCGTCCTCGCCGGCCGCCAGCCGCAGATGCAGGCCGGAATAGAAGTCGTAGGCGGGATCGGCCTCGAGATGGCCCTTGCTGCCGATGATGCGGTACTGGTCGATCGGCTCGGCGCAGTAGCTGATGGTGAACTGCGCCAGCCGGTCGCCGGGGAAGCGCAGGATCGAGGCGACCGTCTTCGGCACCCCGTGCAGCGGCTCGCCGGGCGAACAGGCGAAGGCCATCGCCTCGACCGGTTCGGCCTGGAACACCTGGCGCGCCATGTTGATCGGGTAGGGCCCCATGTCGGCCAGCGGCCCGGCCCAGTATTCGGAATGGGCGCGGTGGTTGGCCGGCGCCACCTGCTGGGCGAAGACCGAGCTGAAGGCGCGCACCTCGCCCAGGCGGCCGGCGCGGACGATCTCCAGCGCCTTCAGGGTCGCCGGCTCGAAATGCAGCCGATAGGCGATCATCAGCTTGGCGCCGCTGTTGACCGAGGCGTCGATCATCGCCTGGCAGTCCTCCTCCGAGGGCGCCATCGGCTTTTCGCACAGCACGTGGATGCCGGCGTCGAGCGCGCGCACCGCGTAGTCGCGGTGCATCGTGTTGGGCGTGGCGATGTAGACCGCGTCGATCTCGCCCGAGCGCAGCAGCGCGTCGTAGCCGTCGTAGCCGCAGGTGTGCCTGGCGCCGTACTTGGCGCCCAGCACCTGCGCCTTCTCGCGGTCGCCGGTGACCAGGGCCGCGAGCTCGGAATTGCCGGTGTGCGCGACCGCCGGCAGGAAGGCCTGCTGCGATATCCAGCCGACTCCGACGACGGCGTAGCGGACCTTGCCCGGGCGGGCGGATTTGGCCATGGGCTGCCTCCTTCGCATGGGACCGTCTGCCTTCCGAGATGGGTGCGTTGCCGCGGCACATGAAGGCGCATACCCTGTTCGAATCCGATCCCGATGGAGCCTTGGATGACCTCCGACGCCACTCTCGACGTCGTCGCCCTTGCCAGCCGGCTGATCCAGTTCGACACCGTCAACCCGCCCGGCGGCGAGGCGCCCTGCGCCATCTTCCTGGGCGACCTGCTCGATGCCGCCGGCTTCGACGTCGCCTATCACGAGCTGGCGCCGGGCCGCTCCAGCCTGGTCGCGCGGCTCGGCGGCGGCGGCGGCAAGCCGCTGTGCCTGACCGGCCATCTCGACGTCGTGCCGCTGGGCGCCGCCGGCTGGAGCGTCGAGCCCTTGGCCGGCACGGTGCAGGGCGGCCGGCTGTGGGGGCGCGGGTCGAGCGACATGAAGTCGGGGATCGCCGCGATGACGGTGGCCGCCCTCGCCGAGGTCGAACGTTTGAGGTCTGGCGCCGGCGTGGTGCTGGTCTACACCGCCGGCGAGGAGACCGGCTGCGAGGGCGTGGCGGCGCTGGCGGGCCATCCCGACCTGCTCGGCGAGGCCGGCGCCATCGTCGTCGGCGAGCCGTCGGCCAACCGGCCGTTCCTCGGCCACAAGGGCGTGCTGTGGTTCAAGGCGGCGACCAGGGGGGTGACCGCCCACGGCTCGATGCCCGAGCAGGGCGTCAACGCGGTCCATGCCGCCGCCCATGCCGTGCTGCGCCTCGCCGCCTTCGAGTTCGGCGCCGCGGCGCGCCATCCGGTGATGGGCGCGCCGACGCTCAACGTCGGCACCATCCGCGGCGGCCTCAACGTCAACAGCGTGCCCGACGCCTGCGAGATCGGCGTCGACCTGCGCACCGTCGCCGGCATGAGCCACGCCGACCTGCTCGACGCCTTGCGCGCCCATCTCGGCCCCGAGGTCCGCCTCGAACCCACCGTCGACGTCGAAGCCGTGTGGTCCGATCCCGACAACGCCTGGGTGCGCCGGGTGTTCGATGCCGTCGCCCGCGTCACCGGCGTTCGGCCGGAACCGGCGGCGGCGAGCTTCTTCACCGATGCCGGCTACCTGGTGCCCGCCTACGGCGCGCCGCCGGCGGTGATCCTCGGCCCCGGCGAGCCGTCGATGGCGCACAAGACCGACGAATGGTGCGAACTCGCCAAGATCCACGACGCGGTGGCGATCTATCGCGACCTGCTGCGCGGCTGGGGCGGGTAAGGAGCGGGGAAGAGGTCCCGCCGGCGGGACCCCTTCCCCGGCCTGTCATCGGCTTTGCGCCGAGACCTCGCCGGTGCTGACCGACGAGAACAGCGGCACGATCTGCCAAGCGGCCGACAGACCGACCAGGACGTAGACGATGCGCGACAGCGCCGAGCCGGCGCCGAACAGCGCGGCGACCAGGTCGAAGTCGAACAGCCCGACCAGGCCCCAGTTGAGCCCGCCCACGACGACCAGGGCGAGCGTGATCAGATTGACTGGCTTCATGGTTTGCTCCATTCGATGTCGTTGATCAGCCGCTGGGCGGCAGGATCACCTTGTCGATGACGTGGATGACGCCGTTCGAGGCGCCGACATCGGCGGCCGTCACCCAGGCGTCGTTGACCATCACCCCGTTCGCGGTGGCGCTGATGATGATGTTCTCGCCGTTGACGGTCTTTGCTTCGTCGAGCTTGCCCACCTCCGCCGACGAGACCCGGCCGGGCACGACGTGATAGGTCAGAATTCCGACCAGCTTCTCCTTGTTCTCCGGTTTCAGCAGGTCTTCGAGGGTGCCGGGGGGCAACTTGGCGAAGGCCGCGTCGGTGGGCGCGAACACGGTGAAGGCGCCCGGTCCCTTCAGCGTCTCGACGAGCCCCGCCGCAGTCAGGGCGGTGGCGAGGGTCTTGAACTGCCCGGCCTGTACCGCCGTGTCGACGATGTCCTTCTCGGCGGCGGCGGCGCTGTTGGCGCCGAGGGCCAAACCGATGGCTGCGGCCGCGATGGCCGCCCTGTTCGCAAGCTTCCGCGTCATGGTTCCTGCTCTCCTGTTCGAACCGGTCGGCATCGTGCCGGACGGTGACTTTCATGTGGTGAAAGTGATTGTTCATACCAGTTACGCTTTCGCGGTATTCACTTGCATTTTCTGCTAAGGAGAATATCTCCGGCTGTGATGGATTGGAGTGAAAGCGGCATGCTCTCGGAGACACTGGCGACGGAACTGGAGCGCTATCGCATCGGCCCCCGCGTCCGCGCCCTGCGCCTGAAAAAGAAGCTGGGTCTGGCGCAGCTCGGGGCGCATACGGGGCTGTCCACCGCCATGTTGTCCAAGATCGAGCGCGGCCAGATCTTCCCCACCTTGCCGACGCTGCTGCGCATCGCGATGGTGTTCGGCGTTGGCCTGGACCACTTCTTCAGTCCGGAGGCCGACGGCCCGCTGGTGGCGGTGGTGCGCGCCGACCAGCGCATTCGTCTGCCGATGCCTTCGGACGACGGGTCGCCGGCCTATCTGTTCGAAAGCCTCGATTTTCCGGTCGCCGACCGCAAGATCGAGAGCTTCTTCGCGGAGTTTCCCGCCTGCTCGGGGCCGTCCCGGTCGCATGCGCACGGCAGTGCGGAATTCGTCTACGTGATGGAAGGCGAGTTGGAGCTGACGGTGGCCGAGGTGGTGGTCGTGCTCGGCTGCGGCGATGCGGTGTATTTCGACTCCGGCCAGCCGCACGCCTATCGGCGCCAGGGACCGGAACCCTGCCGGGCGCTGGTGGTGACGGTGCCGTAGGACCAGGGCGGGTCGCGCTGGTGCGAAGCCCGGATTTGCGTCACCATCGGCGGATGGAACTGGATCACGTCTTCGTCCTGGTCGAGCCCGACGCGCCCGAGGCGGCGCGGCTGGCGCCGCTCGCCGAGAGTTTCCGCCGTCGGCACGAGGGGCAGGGCACGGCGAATGTCTGCTACTGTTTCGACAATGCCTATCTCGAGCTGCTGTGGGCGGTCGACTCGGCCGAGCTGGCCGATCCGGCGGTGTCGCGCACCCGGCTCGGCGACCGCGCGCGGTGGAAGAAGAACGGCGCCTCGCCGTTCGGCATAGCGGTGCGCCACCACGGGCCGCTGCCCTTCGCCACCTGGACCTACCGGCCGCCGATGCTGCCCGACGGCATCGCGGTGGCGATCGACAGCGACGATCCGCGCCAGCCCTTCGTCTTCCGCTCGCCCGGCGACGCCTGGAAGGAGGCCCCTCGCCAGGACGAGGCCGGCCTGGTCGCGATCGCCGGCGTGGTGCTGGAGGGGCCGCGCCCGGCACCGGCGCTGCGGGCCCTGGCCGAGGCCGGGGTCGTGCGGCTCGCCACCGCCGCCGAGCCGCGCATGATCCTGGAGCTGTCGCACCGCGACGGCGGCGTCCGCCGGCTGTCGCTGCCGGATTTCGTCTGGCTCGACTGATCCTTCGGCGGCCTGCGCTGTTATCTCGGGCGAACGGACCGGGAGGACAGGAATGCGCAGCCTGCGAGACGCCACCGTCGTGATCATGGGCGCCTCCAGCGGGGTGGGGCGCGCCACCGCGCTGGCGATGGCCCGAAAGGGCGCCAACGTCGTGCTGGCGGCGCGGCGCGCCTGGCTGATCGAGGAACTGGCCGAGGAGTGCCGCGACATCGGTGTCGCGGCCTTCGCGGTGCCCTGCGACGTCACCGATCCCGACGACGTCCGCCGGGTGGCCGAGGCCGCGCTGGTGCGCTTCGACCATATCGAGGTTTGGGTCAACGTCGCCGGCACCGGCGCCGTCGGCACCTTCGTCGAGACGCCGCTGAAGGCCCATCGCCGCGTGATCGAGACCAACCTGATGGGTCCGCTGCACGGCGCCCATGCGGTGCTGCCGTGCTTCATGGCCCAGGGCCGCGGGGTGATGATCACCGTCAACTCGCTGGGCGCCTTCTTCCCGGCGCCCTACGCCACCGCCTACGCCGCCGGCAAGGTCGGGCTGCTCGGCTTCACCGAGGCGTTGCGGGCCGAGTTGGCCGGCTGGCGGCACATCCATGTCTGCGACGTGTTTCCGTCCTTCCTCGACACGCCCGGCCTCAGCCACGGCGCCAATTACACCGGCCACGAGATCAAGCCGCCGCCGGGCGTCTACGATCCGCGGAAGGTGGCGGACGCGATCTGCCGGCTGGCGCTGCACCCGAAGCCGCGCACCCTGGTCGGGCTCAACGCCTGGGCGGCGCGGGTGGCGCACGCCTTGGCCCCGGGCCTGGCCGGCAAGGCGATGTACGGCATGACCAGGGCCTATCTCGCCCGGGCGCCGCGCGCTCCCGAGACCCACGGCAACCTGTTCCGGCCGGTCGCCGAGGGCGCCGGCATCCACGGCGGCTGGCGCTACGACCGCCGCAAGATCGGCGCCGCCGGGGTGGTCGCCGGCGCGGTGGCGGCGGGCGCCGCGGCGGCCTGGCTGGCGCGCCGGCCTGACCGCATGGGCGCGGGCCGCCAAGCGCGCTGGTCGTAGGCCTGCCCCTTCCGCCCAGGGTCCTCCTGTACGGGGTGGGTGGTGACGTCGGCGGCGCGCGGCGCCACGTCTCATGAAGAAGACGGCATCGCGAGGAGAACGACATGAGCCCGCCCGCGACCACCGAACTCGTCACGATCTGCGCCGAAGGCCTGGACTGCGCGATGACGATGAGCGGCCCCGCATTCCCGGAATCGCTGCCCCTGGCCATCGCCGGCGCCGTGGTCGCGGCGGCGGCCTGGCTGTGGCACGAGGCGCGGCCGCGGCCGCGTTCGGTGCCGGTCGAGGCGCGGCGCCGGCGCCGTCACCAGCGGCGCATGCCCTAGCCGCGGCTTGCCGCCGGGCGCGATCGGGAAGCGACGCGAGATCGTTCGATACCCGCCGGCCCGCGTGCTAGCCTGACGTCCGTTTCCATGGAGGGACCGGACGATGGGGATGGACCGGACCGGCGGCTATGTCCACGGACATGCCCCGCGCGAGCACGAGCGGCTGGCCGACCAGGCGGCGGTGCTGCGGGAGCTTCTGCATCACGACACGGCCTTCGCCGCCGGAACCCGGGTCGTCGAGATCGGCTGCGGCACCGGCGAGCAGACCCGCAGCCTGGTCGCCAACAGTCCCGGCGCGCTGCTGACCTGCACCGACATCTCCGAGCAGGCGCTGGCGACGGCGCGCCGCAACGTGCCGGGGCCGGACTATGTCCGCGCGGACCTGTTCCAGCCGCCGTTCGCGGCGGCGCGTTTCGACCATGCCTTCGTCTGCTTCGTGCTCGAACACCTGGCCGACCCGGTGGCGGCGCTGGCGCGCGTGCGCGGGCTGGTGCGGCCCGGCGGCACCGTGACGGTGATCGAGGGCGACCACGACGGCTGCACCTTTCATCCCGACACCCCGGCGGCGCGGCGGGTCTGGGCGTGTCTGTCGGAGTGCCAGTTCGCGCTTGGCGGCGATCCCTTCATCGGCCGGCGGCTCCATCCGCTGCTGCAGGCGGCCGGCTTCGACGACGTCCGGGTCGAGCCGCGCATCGTCTATTGCGACGCGAGCCGGCCGGAAACGATGACGGGCTTCGTCGCTCGCACCATCGTGCCGATGGTCGAAGGCGTCCGCGAGCAGGCGCTGGCGGCGGGCCTGGTCGACGCCGCGACCTGGGCGCGCGGGGTGCGCGAGCTGGCCGCGACAGGCGGCCCCGGCGGCGCTTTCTTCTATCCGTTCTTCAAGGCCGTGGCGCGGGTGCCGGCATGAGCCGCAAGGCTGGCGGCGCGCTTCGCGCTTGAGTTTCGCCGCCGAGTCCTCATCTTGGGCGGCATGTTCGGCTTCCTGCGATCCCGCCGCCATCCGCTGAGCGACCATTACGACGGCAAGCGCTTCCACGACCCGGACGGGCGCGGCAAGCGCAGCTTCAAGGCGTTTCTGAGCTGGCGCCGCACCCGCGCGCCGGGATCGTGGCCCGACTGGGTCGAGAATCGACACGCCGACAGGCCGCCGCCGCGGGTCGACGGCGACGCGTTGCGGGTCGCCTTCGTCAACCACGCCACCTTCCTGATCCAGACCCGCGGGCTGAACATCCTCACCGATCCGCTGTGGTCGGAGCGCGCCAGCCCGGTGCGGTGGGCCGGGCCGAAGCGGGTGCGGGCACCGGGGATCGCCTTCGACGACCTGCCGAAGATCGACCTGGTGCTGGTCAGCCACGGCCATTACGACCATCTCGACAAGCCGACCCTGAAACGGCTTTGGCGACGCGACCGGCCGCGGGTGCTGACGCCGCTGGGCCAGGACCGCGCGATGCGGCCGGTCCCCGCCGAGGCGCTGGACTGGGGCGAGGGCGTCGCGCTCGCCGACGGCGTCCGCGCGACCCTGGAGCGCGCCCAGCACTGGAGTGCGCGCGGGCCGTTCGACGCCAACAAGGCGCTGTGGGGCGCCTTCGCGATCGAGACGCCGGGCGGCGCGATCTACTTCGCCGGCGACACCGGCTACGGCCCGCACTTCCAGCAGGCGGCGGCCAAGTACGGCGGCTTCCGGCTGGCGCTGCTGCCGATCGGCGCCTACGAGCCGCGCTGGTTCATGGAGTTCCAGCACATGACCCCCGACGAGGCGGTCAAGGCCCACAAGGACCTGCGCGCGGCCCGCAGCCTGGCCTTCCACCACGGCACCTTCCAACTCGCCGACGACGGCTTTGATGCGCCGCTGATCGAGCTGGCGAAGGCGCGGGAGATGCACCAGGTGGCGCCGGACGTCTTCCGGGCGCTGGAGAACGGCGAGACCTGGGCGGTGCCGTAGCCTCCCCCGCTCAGCTGGTCACCAGGTTCGGCGGCTCGCGCCCGGCCATCACCGCGTCGATGTTCTCGAGCGCCTTGAAACCCATCGCCGAGCGGGTGTCCAGCGTCGCCGTGCCGAGATGCGGCAGCAGGAAGACGTTGTCGAGCTTGCGGTACTCGGGATGCACCCTGGGCTCGCCCTCGTAGACGTCGAGGCCGGCGGCGGCGACGCGGCCCGAGCGCAGGGCCGCGATCAGGTCGGCGTCGTGGACCAGGTCGCCGCGCGCCGTGTTCACGACCACGGCGCCGGCCGGCAGCTTGGCGATCGTCGACGCGTTGACGACGTGCCGGTTTTCGGGGGTCGCCGGGCAGTGCAGCGACAGCACGTCGCTGACCGCCAGCAGCCCGTCGAGGGTATCGTGATAGATCGCCCCCTGCTCCGTCTCGGCCGGAAGGCGGCGGCGGTTGTGGTAGTGCACCTCCATCAGCAGCGCGCGGGCGACCCGCGCCATGCCCTGCCCGATGCGGCCCATGCCGAGGATGCCGAGCCTGCGGCCGGAAAGCTGGGTGCCGAGAAGCTGGGTCGGCGCCCAGCCCGGCCAGGCGTCGGCGCGCATCATGCGCTCGCCCTCGCTGGCCCGCCGCGCGGCGCCCAGCATGCACAGCACCGCGATCTCGACGGTGGCGTCGGTGACGCTGCCCGGCGTGTTGGTGACCGGGATGCCCCGCTTCCGCGCGGCCGCGCGGTCGATGTGGTCGAAGCCGACCGAGAAGGTGGCGATGAGCTTGACCGAGTCCGGCAGCCGCCCGATCAGGCCTGCGTCGATGCGGTCGGTGATGCAGCACAGCAGCGCGTCGGCGCCGCGGCAGCCGGCGACGATCTCGTCGGCCGAATAGGGCCGGTCGGCGACGTTGAGGTCGGCATCGTAGTCGCGCCGCAGCCGCGCTTCGACCGGCTCGGGCAGCTTGCGGGTGACGAACACCTTCTTTTTTGACATCGGTCGCTCCACTTGGCCTGGGGGCGCCAAGGTTAGCGTGATCGTCGCGAACGAAAAAGCCCGGCATCGCTGCCGGGCTTGTCGTGTCGGTGATTTGAACGACCGGACGGTGATCAGCGCGAGTAGAACTCGATGACCAGGTTCGGCTCCATCTGCACCGGGTAGGGAACGTCGGCCAGCTTCGGGGCGCGGATGAAGCTGCCCTTCATGTCCTTGTGGTCGACGTCGATGTAGTCCGGCACGTCGCGCTCGCCCGAGGACACCGCCTCGAGCACCAGCGCCATGTCCTTGGACTTCTGCTTGATCTCGATGATGTCGCCGTCCTTGACGCGGTAGCTGGGCACGTTGAGGCGGCGGCCGTTGACCCGGATGTGGCCGTGGCTGACGAACTGGCGGGCGGCGAACGGGGTCGGCACGAACTTCATGCGGTAGACCACCGCGTCGAGGCGGCGCTCCAGCAGCTCGATCAGGTTCTCCGAGGTGTCGCCGCGGCGGCGCACGGCCTCGTCGTACAGCTTGCGGAACTGCTTCTCGCTGATGTTGCCGTAATAGCCCTTCAGCTTCTGCTTCGCCATCAGCTGGGTGCCGAAGTCCGACGGCTTGCGGCGGCGGCCGCCGTGCTGGCCGGGCGGGTTCTCGCGGCCGCGGGCGACGGGGCTCTTCGAGCGGCCCCACAGGTTGACACCGAGGCGGCGATTGATCTTGTACTTGGATTCAGCGCGCTTGGTCATCGCGGGTTCGGTCCATTTCGTCGTTGACGTTGTTGTCCCGATAGTTCGCACCGGCAAAGCGGGGACGGGGTGCGGGCACCCACATTCTCGGGAATAAGCGCGGCACTATACGGAGCGCGCCGCGAAAGTCAACGTTCAACCCCCGACGCGCCGGCCGGAATTCGGCGATGAGCCAACACTAAGCCCTTCGCCCGGCCACCGCGCGATAGACGGCCAGGATCACGACCGCCCCGACCACCGAGGCGATGAATCCGGCCGTGTCGTCCTCGCCGTACCAGCCGATGGCCTGGCCGAGCCAGGTGGCGACCAGGGCGCCGGCGATGCCGAGCAGGATGGTGACGATGAAGCCGCCGGGATCCTTGCCGGGCATCAGCAGCTTGGCGATGACGCCGACGATCAGGCCGATGACGATGATGCCGATGATTTCCATGACCTCCGATCCTTCGTTCCTGCGACAACGGAGGAACAGCGGCGCGCATCCGGTTGTTCCGGGCGGCTCGGCGCTGTCTTCGGCTTGGGCGATCTGCTAGGCTCCCCGCTCCACCCTGGAGGGATCATGAGAAGAGTCGTCTATTACCTGAACGGCACGGTCGCCGATTTCACCATTCCCGACCCGCTCTACGACGCGTTCGCCGAGCGCGACATCGAGATCAAGGTGGGGCCCGGCGAGGACCTCGAAAAGGCGCAGAAGGCCCTCGGCGCCTTTGTCCGCCAGGCCGCCGCCGGCGAGCGCGAGGGCGTGATGGGCCAGCAGGAAGCCGTCGCCGCCTGCTACGTCTGGCACCACTTCAACACCACCGACGAGGAAGGCCGCATCGACGGCGACGTGCTGGTGGTCGATCTCGACGGCAACGAGAACGAGATCACCTACATGGCGCTGGCCGACGCCCAGCTCGTCGAAGATCCCGACGCTTAGCGGCCCATCGGCCTAGCCCGGCGCGGCATCGGCATATGCACTGCCGATGCCACCAACGCCCCGCGCCGTTGCCACGTCAGGCGCATTCCCGGCCAGGGTCGCCCGGCCCATGTCAGTTCGAGCCAAGAACCGGGTTCGGACGACATGGACACCGCGCGCGCCATCTTCGACGCCATCACCGGGGTGGTCCTGCCCTTCGTCGCCGTGTTCTCGGGCATCATCCTGGTTCATGAACTCGGCCACTGCCTGGTGGCGCGGGCCTGCGGCCTGACGGTGACCCGGTTCAGCCTCGGCTTCGGGCCGCGGCTGTTCGGCTGGCGCGATCGCCGCGGCACCGAATGGGTGGTGGCGGCGGTGCCGCTGGGCGGCTTCGTCAAGGTGGTGTTCGACCGCCGGCTGGCCGCCCGCGCCGTGGTCATCGCCGCCGGGCCGCTCGCCAACCTGGCGCTGGCGGCGGTGCTGCTGTTCCTTCAGAACGCCGCTTTCGGACTGCACGACGCGCCGCCGGTGGTGCGCCAGGTGTTCGCCGACAGTCCCGCGGCGCAGGCCGGATTCCGGCCCGGCGACCGCATCCTCGCCATGAACGGCCGCACGGTCGACGGCTTCAACCAGGTCCATCGCTACGTGGCGCTGAACCTGGACGCGCCGGTGAGCTTCGAGATCGAACGCGACGGCGCCCGCCGCAGCCTGGTCCTGCGGCCGATCGTCGGCGTGCTCGAGCTCGACAGCGGCCGGCGCGACCGCGTCGGCCTGACCGGGCTGATGGGCGGCCCCGTCGAGTGGATCCCGCGCGACCTGCCGACGGCGGCGGCGGTCTCGGTGCGCGACACCTACCATCTCGTCGCGGACACGCTGGGCGGGCTGTATCAGGTCGTCACCGGCACGCGCGAGGTCGACAGCCTCGCCGGCGTCGTCGGCATCGCCGACATGACCGGAACGGTGGTCGAGACCAGCGGCCTCGCGGCGCTGCTGGGCTTCGTGGCGCTGCTGTCGGTCAATATCGGCGTCCTCAACGCCCTGCCGCTGCCGGCCCTCGACGGCGGCCAGCTCGTGCTGGTCGGGGTCGAGGCGCTGCGCCGCCGGCCGCTGCCGCCGCGCGTTCAGGGCTACGCCAACGCCGTCGGCCTCGGCATGCTGGCGACGCTGCTGGTGCTGACGACGTGGAACGACATCCGCTTCCTGGTCTGACCTCCGGACCGCCGCAGGTGCCCGACGAGTGGTTCGGCGCGGCCGATGCCATCGCGGCCCGCGGCTGGCGGCGCGTGATGGTCCTCGGTCCCAACGGCGCCGGCAAGAGCACGTTCTGCCGCTGGCTGGCGGCGCGGCTGCCGGACACCGCCCTGCTCGACGCCGATGTCGGCCAGCAGCACCTCGGCCCGCCGGCGACGATGGCGCTGGCGCCGCCCGGTTCGGCGTCGCCGCTGGTCCGCTTCGTCGGAACCACAAGCCCGCTGGCCGAGCCGATGGCGCTGATCGCCACCCTGGCGGCGCTGGTCGCCGACGCCGGCGGCGGGCGGCTGGTGTGCAACACCAGCGGCCTGGTCGCCGGCCCCGGCGTCGCGCTGAAGACGTTCAAGATCGACGTGCTGCGGCCCGACGTGCTGGTGGCCGTGGCGCCGGGGACCGAGGTCGAGCCGATCCTGGCCGCCAACGCGCACCTGCCGGCGCTGCGGCTGCGGCCGTCGCCGCTGGCCCGCGACCGCTCGGCCGGGCGGCGCAGGACGGCGCGCCAGGCCGCCTTCGCCCGTCACCTCGACGGCGCCGCCGAGCTGCGGCTGCCGACCGCCGCGGTGGTGATCCAGAGGCGCCCGCCGCCGGCGGTTCCCGTCGAGGGGCTGCTGTGCGGACTGGCCGACGGCCGCGGGATTCTGGCCGGCATCGCCATCGCCCTGGCCATGGACGCCGAGACGGTCGGGCTGTTCACGCCGGTGCCCGAGGGGGCGGCGAAGCTGCTGCGGTTCGGCGGCATGTACCTGGACCGCGAAGGCCGCGAGCGCGGCCTGGTGCAGACGCGAAAAGGGCCGCGCTGAGCGCGGCCCTTCCCATTCCTGCGATGAGAGACGCCGGCCTTAGGCGGCGGTCTTCACCACGGCGTTGAACTCGCCGACGCTGTCGGTCGCGCGCTTGCGCAGGATCTCGATGGCGTCGTTGCCGGACTTGCCGGCCAGCTCGGTCAGTTCGCGGGCGCTGGCGACCGACTTCTCGGCCGAGGCCTTGAAGAACTCCAGGTGCTTCTCGACCTTGGTGGCGTTGGCCGGCGAGAAGTTCTCGCGCATCGCCTCGATGCTCTCCTGCATGGTGAGCTGGAGCAGCTCGGCCTGGCGCTTCAGGATCTCCTGCGCACCCTCGGCCAGCTTGGTGTTGGCGGCGATCATCGCATCCAGGTTCTTCTGCTGGATGTCGACGAGGGCCTTGAAGTCGAACTTCGGAGCGGACGCCAGCGCGGCGCCGAAATCGGCCGGAAACTTGAACATGGTCGCGATCCCCCAAGGGCATTGTGCAGTGCAAAACTCACCGTGGTTGTAACCCGGTGGCGGCGTGCCGCGCAACAGTTTTTTGTGCGACGCAGCAATTTTGGGTGCGATGCGGGAGGGTGCGCCGGAAAGGCTGCGCGTGGGCGCGGCACGACGCGACGCCGTCGGCGCGGAATGGCGACGGCGGAAGGTGCGGGCGACGAAAAGCGAACCGGGCGGCACGGGGCCGCCCGGTTGCCTCGGACAGATCAGATCAGCGCGACGGTTTCCGCCTGCGGACCCTTCATGCCCATGCTGACCGTGATGCGCACGCGCTGGTCGCTCTCGAGGCCGCGCAGGCCCGAGCGCTCGAGCGCCTTGATGTGCACGAACACGTCCTTGCCGCCGTCGTCGGGCGCGATGAAGCCGAAGCCCTTGTCGGCGCTGAAGAACTTCACCTTGCCTTCGACCGGGTCGCCGACGACCTGCGGCGCGCTGCGGCGCGGCGCCCGCGGAGCGGCGGTGGCGGTATCGATGCTGTGGATGCTGACGACCTGCGGGCCGCGCTGGCCCGGGCCGAGATCGCACACGATGGTCGCGCCTTCGGCGATGTCCTGATGACCGGCGCGCTCGAGCGCCGAGATGTGCAGGAAGGCGTCGGGGGAGCCGTCCTGCGGAGAGACGAAGCCGAACCCCTTCGTCGCGTTGAACCACTTCACCGTGGCCGTGATGTTGGGGCTCTGAACCGCCCCCCGGGGTTCCCCACCGTTATTACCGCGTGCCGGACGAGGTTCGAATCCGAAACCGCCGAAGTCGTCCTGCCGGTGGTCCGAATGTCGCCTGCGGTCGGACCTATCGCGCTGCCATGCCATGTGCTTTCTCGTTCCAAGTCAAGTTGTCATCGTCATCGCCAGATGGACGATTTGTAGATTGCGAGTTTCCAGATTACCTGGCCAATGCCCCGCGAGCCACCATCCCTGACGATCTATCCGCCATATGGCGAATAGGTCGACCCCCCGCACGCCCGGCTCCGCGGGTCGCGCCGATGAGTACACCATGTGCCATCGAACCCGAAACCGGCCAAAGAAACAAGCGAATCTTTCGGCCGACCTCTGATCGGAGAAGGTCCTTCATATGGAGGAGGACCAATTCGTCGCGTCGGCTATATGGGTGTTTCCAAATCTTGCGCCAGCATCGGCAAGAAAAAAAACTTGCCGCGCGGCCGGCCGGCCGCCGCCGCCCGCCCCGGCCCCGGACCCGACCGGCGGAACGGCTCATCCGGATGGACTAACATCGAAGAACATTGGCCGGCCGCTGTCCGTAAGTGATATCACGAGGCTACCGCCAAGGCGGGGGACGTGCCCCGCCGGAGGGAGCCACGCCCCTCTTACGTCATGAAGGAGACCGCCATGCACGGCTGCTGCAAGACCTGCTCGATCGAGCTCTATGGCGAGGATCTCCAGGACTTCGCCGGAATGATCGGGGCGGCGCTGGAGGCCGAGGGTTACGGTCTGGTGGTGTCGTGCGAGCAGTGCGGCACGACGGTGGTCGACGGCGACGGCCGGCGCGTCGAGCGCGTGCTGTGCGACGCCTGACGCGGCTCAGTGCCGCGCCAGCGGCTTGTAGAACCGGGGGTCGAGCAGCGTGTCCAGGGACACGGTGACGCAGTCCAGCGGATTGTCCTCGCGCTGCAGGCGCACGTGCTTGGGCAGCCCGGGAAGTTCGACGACCCGGTCGACGACATAGACCACCGGCAACATCTCGTTGCGCTTGAGGTACCGTTCTCCGGCAGAGAGCTGACGCTTCGCCATTGCCCGCCTCTGATCGCCAATCCATCAAACAGATGCTGCCGCCGGCCCGGGGAGTCATCCCCTCCGAAGCGCAACGCCGCGGCCTACCACCAAGGCGCAGGTCATAGCTCCGCCCGCCGCCGGGCGCTGATTGCGATCCCGCAAAGACGGCGGCGGCGGCGCGGCCTAGGCTGCGGCATGCGTGACGAACGAGGGCGCGAGATGAGCAGCCATGCCGACGCCGCCGGCTTCGCGGCCGCCGAGGACGACGCCGACTGGGGAGCGCTGTCGCGGCTGCCCGGCAATCCGATGATGTGGGTCCTGATCCTGTCGGAGCTGCTGGTGTTCGGCGTGTTCTTCGTCGCCTTCGCCGGCGCCCGGGTCGCCGCCGTCGCCGAGTTCGACGCCAGCCAGGCCCAGCTCGACCGCCTGCTCGGCGGCGTCAACACGATGGTGCTGGTGACCAGCGGCTTCCTGGCGGCGCTGGCGGTCCGCGCCCGCGCCGACGGCCGCCGCGGCCGCAGCCGCGCGCTGATGCTGGGCACGATGGCGGTCGGTTCGGTGTTCCTGGTCGTCAAGATCGTCGAATACGCCGACAAGGCCGAGGCCGGCATCGGCCTCGAGACCAACACCTTCTTCACCCTGTACTACCTGATGACCGGCTTCCATTTCCTGCACGTGGTCATGGGGCTGATCGTGCTCGCCGTCGTCACCTGGAAGGACAGCCTCGAGAACCTCGAGACCGGCACCGCCTTCTGGCACATGGTCGACCTGATCTGGGTGATGATGTTCCCGCTGCTCTACCTGATCCGCTGAGGCCATGACCAGCCATCCCTCCTATCGCGCCCTGTTCCTCACCTGGGCCGTGCTGATCGCCCTGACCGGCGCCAGCATGCTCGCCGGCCGCGTCGACGGCGACGCGGCGCTGGCGCCGCTGGGCATCGGCGGCGTCGGCTTCGTGCTGCTGATGGCCGGGCTGAAATGCCGCTGGATCCTGATGGACTTCCTGAACCTGCGCGCCGCCGACGGCGGCTGGCGGGCCGGCTTCTGGGCCTATCTGATCGTCGTCGGCCTGCTGATCCTGGGCGCCTACGCCGTCGCCTGGTCCGGCGTCCTGCCGCTGCCGCGATAATCCTTGCGCCCGGCGGCGGCGGCGCGCTACACGGCTCGCCATGAGCGAGAGAAGCTGCGACGGCTGCACCCTGTGCTGCAAGCTGTTCCGCGTTCCCGAGACCGCCAAGCCGGAAGGCGCGTGGTGCGGCGACTGCGTCGTCGGCCGCGGCTGCGGCGTCCACGCGACGCGGCCGCGGTCGTGCCGGAACTTCAGCTGTTTCTGGCTGCTGGACGCCGGCTTCCCCGACGACCTGCGCCCCGATCGTTGCGGCGTCGTCGTCGCGTTCAACGACGACGACGCCAGCGTGGTCATGCACGTCGACCCGGACGACCCCGAAGCCTATGCCCGCGAACCGGCGACCGACTGGCTGCAGCCGCTGCTCAACGCCTATGCCCGGGTCATCGTGGTCTGCGGCGAGGACCGCTTCATGATCGAGCGCCGCGCCGAAGCCGACTGACGGCCATCACAAAGGCGGTACCCTGTCCTTCGGATTCCGCATCCGTGCGCCGCCGCCGTCCGTGTTAGCCTTGTCCAAGGCCGAAACCGGGGGTAGGTGGTATGACGGACGCCGCACTACCGACACTGCCGCCGCCGTCCAGGCGGCGCTACGACCGCTTCGTCGCCTTCGCCTTCGCCGGCGGCGACCTGCTGCTGGAGGTCGACGCGACGGACCGGGTCGCCGAAGCCTACGGCGTCGCCCGCTCGTTCACCGGCGGCGACACCGACGCGTTGCGGGGGGCGTCGCTGTTCGACGTGTTCGGCGCCTCCAGCCATTCGGTGGTCCGCGAAGCCCTGAACGCGATGCGCGCGGGGCGGCGCGTGCGGACCGTTCCGGTCCACAGCAGGCGTGTCGATGGCCGCGAACTCGCGGCGACCTTGTCGGGCTATCGCCTTCCCGAGCTGCAGGACCACGTCTTCCTGTCGGTCAACCGGTCGTCGGGCTGCGCCGCGCGCGGCTACGCCAGCCGTTCGCCCGGCGGCGCCCTGCTCGACCGCCACGGCTTCGAGGCGGTCGCCCGCGAACTGCTCGACGCCGGCCTGCCGGAAAGCGGCGCCGTCGCCCTGACGCTGATCGAGGTTCCCGAGGTCGTCGAAATCGGCCAGCGCCTGGGATCGGACGCCATGGAGCGCTTCGTCGGCGAGCTCGAGCACACCTTGCGCGACCTCTCGGTCGGGGGCGACAGCGCCGCCGACCTGGGGGCGGGCCGTTACGGCCTGCTGCACGACGCGGCGATCGATCCCGATGCCATCCGCGGGCGGGTGCGGGCGCTCAAGCAGGACGTCGACCCCGAAAACCTGGTCGCCTCGATGGCGTCGGCGGCGCAACTGGCGCTCGACGCCGACGCCATCGACTCCGCCGAGGCGGTCAACGCGCTGATCTACACCGTGAACGGCTTCGCGCACGGCGAGGCCGGGATGTCGATCAACGCGCTGATGCGCAACTACCGCAGCAAGCTGTCCGACACCGTGCGCGAGATGGTCTCGTTCAAGCAGATGGTGCGCGGCGGACACTTCCACCTCGTCTACCAGCCGATCGTCGATCTCTGGACCGCGGGCGTGCACCATTTCGAATGCCTGACGCGGCTCGACGACGCCAAGGACTCCTCGCCGTTCCGGATGGTCAGCTTCGCCGAGGACGTCGGGCTGATCGGATCGCTCGACATCGCCGTGCTGCAGCGCGCCATCGACAGCCTGCGCTCAGGCGCCGCGCGCAATCCGGCGCTCCGCCTGGCCATCAACATCTCCGGCCGCTCGCTGTCCGATCCCGAAACGGTGCAGCGGCTGATGCGGATCGTCGAGGGCGCCGCCGACCTGCCGTCGCGGCTGCTGTTCGAAGTCACCGAGTCGGCCGAGATCGCCAATCTCGAGGCCGCCAACGCGGTGATCCAGGAGTGGCGCTACCGCGGCCACGCGGTCTGCCTCGACGATTTCGGCGCCGGCGCCGCCGCCTTCCACTACCTGCGGGCGTTGAACGTCGACTACGTCAAGATCGACGGCACCTATGTCCGCGGCCTGCATGTCGGGCCCAAGAACGTCCCGTTCCTGCGGGCCATCGTCCAATTGTGCCGCGAACTGAAGATGGAGACGATCGCCGAATTCGTCGAGACCGAGGAGACGGCGAGCCTGCTGCGCGCCATCGGCGTGCGCTACGGCCAGGGCTGGCTGTTCGGAAAGCCGATCCGCCCCGACCCGATCCTGCCGCTCGCCGACGACTGGCTGACGGCGGAGGGCAACCTCTGCTGGCGCAACGGGCTCGTGTTCTGCACACGCGACCTGAACCGGCGCGCCGCCAGCGCCGGATGAGCGGGCCAGAATGTCCGCGCCCGTCCCCTCGACGAGAGACTCGGTTAATGCCATCCTGGAAGCGATGTTGGGCGGGGATGCGGTGGCAATCGAGGCTTTCCAGCGGCTGAACGTTCTGATCGTCGAACCCAACCGCCACACGCGGTTGCTGGTCAAGGGCATGATGCGCTCGTTCGGCTTCCGCAACTTCCACGAGGTCGACGATACCGCCGCCGCGCTGCAGTGCATGCGCGAGCATCCGATCGACCTGGTCCTGACCGAGTTCCAGGTCAGTCCGGCCGACGGCATCAGCTTCGTCCACGTCCTGCGCCGCGGCAGCGACTCGCCCAACCGCCTGGTGCCGGTGGTGATGTACACCGACCGCACCACCCGCGGCATCGTGCTGGCGGCGCGCGACGCCGGCATCGACGAATTCGTGGTCAAGCCGCTCTCGGCCGAGGCGCTGCTGGCGCGGGTGCACGCCGCCGTGCTCGAGCGGCGGCCGTTCGTGCGCTCGAAGGTCTATTTCGGGCCCGACCGCCGGCGGCACAAGGTTCCGCCGCCCGACAACCTCAACCGCCGCCACGTGCGGCCGCAGCTGTTCGTGCCGCCGTCGCGGGCGGCGCCGCGCTGATCATCCGCTCAGCACGCAGACCAGGCCGCCGACATGGCCATCGACGTCGCGGAACTGCGACACCTGCAGGCAGGCGTCGATGGCGGCGGCGGCGGTCGAGATCAGCACCCGCCGCGACGACGCCGCCCCCTGCTCGTCGACCATCGCGTGGTCGAACACTTCGGCCAGGCCGGGCGGCAGCACCTCGGCGAGCAGCCCGCCGAGCAGGTCGCGGCGCTCGACGCCGATCAGCTCCTCGAAGGCCCGGTTGCAGCCGATCAGCACCAGCGCGGCGTCGGAATAGAACAGCGGCACCGGCAGCGAATCGATCATCTGCTGCTGGAACAGCAGCTGGTGCTTGAGCACGCCGAAGGCGTGCTGCCGGTCGCTGACGTCGCGGAACGCCGCCACCACGCCTTCCTTGAAATCGACGGCGGGGGTGACGATGCAGTCGACCGGGAAATGCTGGCCGTGACCGTGGTCGCGGAACCGCATTTCGGCCGCGCTGCGCGGCTGGCCGTCGGCCAGCGTCCGCGCCACCGGCCAGGCGTCGCGCGGGATCGGTTCGCCGTTTTCGGATTGCGGCGCCAGCAGCTCGTGGGCATCGGCCCCCGCCACCGTCTCGGCGGCGCAGCCGAGCAGGCGCAGGGCCATGGCGTTGAAGAAGCTGACGCGACCGTCGCGGTCGCAGCCCAGGATGCCCTCGCCGACCGCGTCGAGGATCAGCCGCTGGCGGCGCTCCATGCCGAGCACGGCGTTCTGCATGCGCGCGCGCTCGACGGCGTAGTGGAGCACGTGGCCGAGCAGCTTGGGGTCGGTCTCGCCCTTGACGAGATAGTCCTGCGCGCCGGCGCGGATCGCCGCCATGCCCGTCGCGTCGTCGTCGAGCCCGGTGAGCACGATCACCGGCAGCTCCGGTGCCGCGGCGACCAGGCGGGTGACCGTGTCCAGGCCGACGGAATCGGGCAGCGACAGGTCGAGCAGCGCGACGTCGAACCGGTCCTCCGCCTGGCGCGCGATCGCGGCGCCCAGGGTCTCGACGGTGGCGACCTCGAACGCTCCGCACCCCGCCTCGTCGATCAGGATGCGTTCCAGCCGGGCGTCGCCCGGATTGTCCTCGACCAGCAGGATCCGAATGGCCTCGCGCATCCGCCCCCCTCCAACATTCAAGCGGCGATTCTAGACCTCCGGCGCCGCCTTGTCCCGCGTCAAACCGCCGCGACCGCCGTCCGCTCGCGCACCCAGGCCGCCAGTTCCGCCGGCGGCAGCGGCTTGGCGAAGTGAAAGCCCTGGGCGAAGTCGCAGCCGCGCGAGGCCAGGAACGACAACTGCTCGACGGTCTCGACGCCCTCGGCGACGACCTGGAAATTCAGCGATCTGGCCATCGCCACCACCGCCTCGACGATCGCCTGGTCGCGCGGATCGGTGCCGATCTCGCGGATGAACGAACGGTCGATCTTCAGGGTGCGGATCGGCAGCTGCTTCAGGTAGCTCAGCGACGAATAGCCGGTGCCGAAGTCGTCGATGCTGACCGCGACGCCGGCCTCGTTCAGGCTGCCCAGCATGCGCTGTGCCTGGTCGGGCCGGGTCATCAGCACCGATTCGGTCAGCTCGATCTCCAGGCGCTGCGGAGCGACGCCCGAGACCTCGACGATGCCGCACAGGGTCTCGGCCAGCGCCGGGTCGGCAAGCTGGCGCGCCGAGACGTTGACCGCCACCGACGGCACCGCGCAGCCGGCGGCGTCCCAGGCGGCGATCTGGCGGCACGCCTCGCGCAGCGCCCATTCGCCGATCGGGCCGATCAGCCCGGTCTCCTCGGCCAGCGGGATGAACTCGCCCGGCGGCACCAGGCCGCGGGCCGGGTCGCGCCAGCGGATCAGCGCCTCGACGCCGCTCAGGCTGCCGTCGGCGATGACGACCTTGGGCTGGTAGTGCAGCACGAACTCGCCGCCGTCGACGGCGCGGCGCAACGCCGCCTCGCGGTCGAGCCGGTCGAGGGCGCGCCTGGCCAGCCCGGGCTGGTAGAAGCGGAAGCCGTTGCGGCCGGCCTCCTTGGCCCTGTACATCGCCGCGTCGGCGTTGCTGAGCAGCACCGACGGATGCTCGCCGTCGTCGGGGAAGACGCTGACGCCGATGCTGGCGCCGAGATGCACGCTGTGGGAATCGACCAGGAACGGCTCTTTCAGCCGCGCCACCAGTTCCTCGGCGACATGCGCCGCGACGCCCGAGTCGTCGAGGCCGCGCAGCAGCACCGCGAACTCGTCGCCGCCCAGCCGTGCGATCACCGCGTCGTGCGGCACCGCCAGGCTCAGGCGCTTGGCGACCTGCTTGAGCAGGTTGTCGCCGACGTCGTGGCCCAGGCTGTCGTTGACCAGCTTGAAGCGGTCGACGTCGAGCACCAGCACCGCGACCGTCTCGCCGGAATGGGCCGCGAAGCCCAGCGCCTGTTCCAGGCGCTCGCGCAGCAGGATGCGGTTCGGCAGGCCGGTCAGGCCGTCATAGTGGCTCTGGTAGCGGATCTTCTCTTCCTGGCGCCGCAGCTCGGTGATGTCCGAGAGGATGGCGATGCGGCGCTCGGGGCGGCCGTCGTCGTCGAAGATGGTGGTGATGGTTTCCCAGACCAGCAGCACCGTCCCGTCCTTGCGCCGGTTCCACAGCTCGCCCTGCCAGCGGCCGCCGTCGGCGAGCTGGCGCCACATCTCGCGATAGAACGCGTCGTCCTGGTAGTCCGACTTGAGGATGCGGGTGTGCTTGCCCACCGCCTCGTCCCGGCTCCAGCCGGTGAGCACGGTGAAGGCGGCGTTGACCGACAGGATCACCCCCGCCGGGTCGGTGATGACGATGCCCTCCAGCGTCGTCGCGAACACGCTGGCCGCCATCGCCAGCTCGCGCTGCTGCTGGCGGCTCTGCTCGAGGGCGGCGGTGCGCTCGAGCAGCATCTGCCGCAGCTCGCGATCGGACTCCCACAGCCGCCGGCGCATCTCGTCGATGGTGCCGCCGAGCTCGCGCAGCTCGTCCTGTCCGGTGTCCAGGGTCTCGAGCGGCGTCTCCAGGTCGCCGCCGCCGATCCGCCGCGCCGCCTCGGCCAGCCGCACCACCCGTCGGGTGACGATCGCCTCGACCAGCAGGAACATCAGGCCGGCGACCAGCGCCGTCTTGACGGCGTTGGTGGCCAGCACCGTCCACACGCGCTCGATCAGCCGCTCGAGCACCGCTTCGGTGCTGGCGGCCACCGTCAGCCAGCCGATCGGCAGCAGTTCGCCGCGGTGCTCGAAGCGCAGCGGATAGACGCGGCGCATGTCCTCGGGCCGCGGCGGCGTCCCGGCCGAGACGTCCATGCCCTCGGCCGCGACGGCGGCGTACCGGAAGTCGGGCAGCCGGCTGATCCCCTGCAGCACGAGCTGCAGGCGGTTGCGGTCGGCCAGCCAGACGTTCTGGACCACCGATTCCAGGTAGCTGTCCTCGATCTCGGCGAAGCGGCCGTCGATGGTGGCGATGTCGCGGCGGTATTCGAGCCAGAGCTGGACCGAGGTCGTCAGCAGCGCCACCGCCGAGGACACCAACAGGATGGCGACGATCAGCCGCCGCGCCAGCCGTCCTTTGATCTCGTCCATGCCCATCGCCGGCCGCCTTCAGCGCCGGAGCAGCGGATCGAGCGTGCGCGCCCGGATCGCCGCGTAGGTGCCGTCGCGCTTCATCGCCCGCAAGGCCTCGGCGGCCCGCGGCGCCAGGTCGGCGTGGCGGGCGTTGAGGTAAAGGAACATCTCGGTGGTGACCAGCGGCGGCTGCAGCACCTTGACCGGCAGCCCCATGTCGCGCGCCAGCCAGCGGCCCTGCCAGCCCTCGAACAGCACCAGATCGGTGCGGCCGTTGGCGAGCAGCGTGAACAGCTGGCGCGGATCCTGAACCGCGGTGACGTCGTAGCCGTCGGCCAGGTTCTTCTCGAAGATCTTCCAGCCGACGATGATGCCGATCGCGTACGGCCGCAACGCCTCGAAGCCGCCGACGGGGAAGTCGTGGCGCAGCGAATAGGCGACGAAGTCGTTGCTCAGCAGCGTCTCGTCGACCCGGACCAGGTTGGGATAGATCGCCTCGAGGCCGCGCACGCGCAGCGCGTCGCCGTCGTCGAGCCCGGAATTGGCGTTCAGCAGGGCGCGTTCGGCGCTGGGATAGACCTGCATCTCGGCCGCGCGCCCGGTGCGGCCGAACATCTCGGCGACCAGCAGATCGAGGAAGCCCTGGCGGTCGGGCGTGACGTAGGGGGCGCCGACGCCGGTGTTGAGCCTCAGCGGCTCGGCCCGGGCGCCCGACAGCGCGGCCGCCGCCACGAGCAGCGCTGCCAGCACGCGACCGGCCCAACGTGTCATGCTGCCCCCAATGGCGGTGCCGACCGGACGAAAGACATACCCGCCACCTTAGCCGTGGCGCCGCGCTCCGGCAAGCCGCGCCCGAGCATGACCGCCCCGCGCCGGGCGGATGTCCTTGAGGCGCGGACACCGTTCCTGTAGGTGAGAGCGATGGCAATCTCGGTGCTGGCATTGCGCCTGGCCCGCCGCGACCTGCGCGGCGCCCTGGGCAGTTTCTGGATCCTGGTGCTCGGCATCGCCCTGGGCGTCGCCGCCGTGGCGGCGGTCGGCTCGGTGGCCGGCGCCGTGCTCGACGGGGTGCGCGCCGGCGCGCGGCTCAGCGTCGGCGGCGACGTCTCGCTGCGGCTGTTCCATCATCCGGCGACTCCCGAACAGGTGGCGTTCCTGTCGGCGGCCGGCCGCCATTCCGAGACCGCCGAGCTTCGCCCCCTCGCCCACCGCGCCGACGGCGGCGCCGCGAGTCTGGTCGAGCTGAAGGCGGTCGACGAGACCTACCCGCTCTACGGCGCCGTCGCGCTCGAACCGGCGATGCCGCTGTCCGCGGCGCTGGAGCGGCGCGGCCAGCGCTGGGGCGCGGCGGTCGACCAGGCGCTGCTCGACGCGCTCGGCCTCGACATCGGCGATCCGTTGCGGCTCGGCGCATTGACCGTCGAGATCCGCGCCCGCGTCGCCGCCGAGCCAGACCGCGCCTTGCGCGCCTTCAGCCTCGGGCCGCGCGTGATGATCGCGCGCCCGGCGCTGGAGGCCTCGGGCCTGGCGCCGCCGGGGGCGCAGGTCTACTGGTACAGCCGCGTCCGCCTCGACCCCGGCCGCGACGCCGCCGCCTGGATCGCCGAGGTCGAGCGGCGCTTCCCGGATGCCGGCTGGCGCATCGTCAACGCCGCCGACGGCGTGCCGGGGATCGAGCGGACCGTGCAGATCGGCCGCGTGCTGCTGGTTCTCGCCGGCCTGTCGGTGCTGCTGATCGGCGGCGTCGGCGTCGGCAGCGCCATCGCCGCCCATCTCGGCCGCAAGACGGCGACCATCGCCGTGCTGAAAAGCCTTGGCGCCTCCGGGCGGCTGATCTTCGCGATCTACCTCGCCGAGGTGATGGCGGCGGCGGCGATCGCCAGCGTCCTCGGGCTGGCGGCGGGCGCCGCGGCGCCCTACCTCGCGGCGCCGCTGGCCGGCGACTGGCTGCCGATCGCCCCGGGACTGCAGCCGCGGGCGCTGGCGGCGGCGGCCGGCTTCGGGCTGCTGACGGCGCTGCTGTTCGCGCTGTGGCCGCTGGCCCGCGCCCAGGCGCTGACGCCGCAGGAGCTGTTCCGCGACGTCGTCGCGCACCGCGCGACGCGCCCCGGCCGGCGCGCCCTGGCGGCGATCGGCGCGACGGCGGCGGCCTTGCTGGCGCTGCTGCTGGCCAGCACCGACATGCCGGTCCTCGCCGCCGGCTTCGCCCTCGCCGCGCTGGTGGCGGTGCTGCTGTTCCTCGGCCTCGGTCGCGCCGTCGCCTGGGCCGCCGGGCGGGCGCGAACGCGCCGGCCGCTGCTGCGCCTGGCGCTCGGCAACCTGTCGCGGCCGGGCGCCGCCACCGGGCCGGTGGTGATGGCGCTGGGCCTCAGCCTGACCCTGCTGGTCGCCGTCGAGACCATCGCCGAAAACGCCGGCCGCCACGTCGCCGCCGCGCTGCCCGAGCAGGCGCCCGACCTGGTGTTCATCAACGTCCCGCCGGCGCGCGGCGCCGATTTCGCCGCCACCGTCGCAGCGGTCCCGGGAGTCGATCGCATCCAGCGGATGCCGTTTCTGCATGCGCGCCTCACCGCCATCGACGGCGAGCCGACGCACCGCCGCCGGGTGCCGGCCGACATCGCCTGGGTGGCGCGCGGCGATCGCGGCCTGTCCTGGGCCGCCGAGCCGCCGCCGGGCGGCGAGATCGTCGCCGGCGCCTGGTGGCCGGCCGACCACGCCGGACCGCCGCTGGCGTCGCTGGACGCCAAGGTCGCCGACCGGCTGGGCGTCGGTGTCGGCGACACGCTGACGCTGAACATCCTCGGCCGGCCGCGGACGGTCGAGATCGCCAATCTGCGCCGGATCGACTGGACCAATCTCGGCCTCGACTTCCCGATCCTGCTGTCGCCGCCGGCCGAGCCGCCGCCGCACACCGAGGTCGCGGCGGTGTGGGCGGCGCCCGGCGCCATCGCGCCGGTGGTCGCGGCGGCGCGCGAGGCCTTCCCCGAGACGCCGCCGATCCGTGTGGCGCCGGTCCTCGCCGCGCTGTCGGAGATGCTGGCGGGCGCCACGCAAGCGCTGAGCCTGACCTCGGGCGTGACGGTGGCCGCCGCGCTGCTCGTGCTGGCCGGCAGCGTCGCCGCCGGCTATCGCCGCCGGGTGCGCGAGATGGTGCTGCTGAAGGTGGTCGGCGCGCGGCCGCGCCAGCTCGTCGCCGCCTGCGCGCTGGAATTCGCGCTGCTCGGCGCCGCCGCGGCGTCCCTGGCCTGCCTGCTGGGCACCGCCATCGCCTGGGCGGTGGTGAGCCGCATCATGGCCGAGGGCTGGAGCCCGGCCGCCGCCCCCGCCGCCGTCCTCGCCGCGGCCGCGGTGGCGACGATGACCGCCACCGGCCTGGTGCTGTCCCGCCGCGCCCTGTCGCACTCGCCGGGCGCGGTGCTGCGGCAGCGGAACCCGGCGGGGTGACCTGGCTTACTCCTCCGCGCCCTCTTCCGCCTTGTTGGCGTTGGCGGCGCGGCGGCGGACGGTCTTGGGATCGGCGGTGATCGGGCGGTAGATCTCGATCCGCGCGCCCTCCTCGACGACCTGGTCGAGCTTGGCGAACTTGCTGAAGATGCCGACGCGCTGGGTCGACAGGTCGATCTCGGGGAAGGTCTCGAGGATGCCCGAGGCCTCGATCGCCTGCTGCACGGTGGCGCCCTCGGGCACCTCGACGGTCAGCCAGGCCTGCTTGCCCGGCGTGGCGTAGCAGACGCCGACCTTCATGCCGCCGCCTCCGGCGCCGGGGCCGGCGCCGCCTTGGCGCGGCGCTCGTCGATCAGGCGCTTGGCGGCGAGCAGGAAGCCGACCGCGAAGAAGCCGCCGGGCGGCAGGATCATCACCAGCACGCCGGGATAGTCGGCGACCGGCAGGCGCATCTCCAGGAACGAGAAGCCGGGTCCCAGCAGCAGCGCGGCGTTGGCGAACAGGGTGCCGCTGCCGATGACCTCGCGCACGGCGCCGATCGCCACCAGCGCCACGGTGAAGCCGACGCCCATCGCCAGGCCGTCGACCAGCGCCGGCAGCGGCGTCGTCTTCGAGGCGAAGGACTCGGCGCGGCCGAGGATCAGGCAGTTGACGACGATCAGCGGCAGGAACAGGCCCAGCGCCTTGTGCAGCTCGTGCGCCCAGGCGTTCATGCCCATGTCGAGCAGGGTCACCAGGGTGGCGATGATCAGGATGAAGGTCGGGATGCGGACCTCGCTGGTGATGACGCCGCGCAAGGCGGCGACCAGCAGGTTCGACGCGGCGATCACCACCAGGGTCGCCAGCCCCATGCCGAGGCCGTTGGTGGCGGTGGTGGTCACCGCCATGGTCGGGCACAGCGACAGCATCTGGCCGAACACGGCGTTGTTGTGCCACAGCCCGTCCGAGACGATGTGCCGGTAACCGTTCGCCATCACTTGGCCTCCGGATCGAGCAGCCGCGCCTTGTTGGCGGCGAAGAACAGCAGTCCGTCGCGCACCGCGGCGACGACGGCGCGCGGGGTGACGGTGGCGCCCGAGAACTGGTCGAACTCGCCGCCGTCCTTCTTCACCTTCCAGCGCTCCTGCGGCGGATCGCCGAGCGCGCGGCCGGCGAAGCGGGTGATCCAGTCGCTCTTGGCGGCCTCGATCTTGTCGCCGAGGCCGGGGGTCTCGGCATGCCTGACGACGCGCACGCCGAGCAGCGTGCCGGCGCGGTCGACGCCCATGATCAGCTCGATGTCGCCGGCGTAACCGGCGCCGACCGCCCGGTAGGCGACCGCCGTCACGGCGCCGTCCTTGCGGGCCCGGTAGACGGTGACCGGCGGCCGGCCCTCGCCGGCCGGCACCTGGGCCGCGTCGGCGAGCAGGTCGTTGTCGTGCAGCGCCGCCGGCAGCACCTGGCCCAGCGAGGCCTTCATGTCCTCGGCGGCGCGCTGGGCGATGGCGTCGGCGGTCAGCAGGTTGCCGCCGGCCAGCAGCCCGGCGGCGGCCATCGAGAAGCCGCCGAGCACCAGGGCGTGGCGCAGGGTGTCGCGGATCATCGCTCGTCTCCGCGGCGCGGCGCCAGCGGCTCGCCGGCGCGGGTGCGGCCGTAGACGCGCGGGCGCACCCAGCGGTCGATCAGCGGCGTCGCGGCGTTCATCAGCAGCACCGCGAAGGCCAGGCCCTCGGGATAGCCGGCCCAGCTGCGGATCACGAAGGTGATGACGCCGATGCCGCAGCCGTAGATGAGCTGCCCCTCCCTGGTCACCGGCGAGGTCACCAGGTCGGTGGCGATGAAGAAGGCGCCCAGCATGGTGGCGCCGGCCAGCAGGTGGAACACGCCGTCGGGATAGCGCGCCGGCTCGGCGAGATGGCTCAGCGTCGCCAGCACGAACAGCGTGCCCAGGAACGAGACCGGCACGTGCCAGGTGATGACCCGCTTGGCGATCAGGAACAGGCCGCCGAGCAGCAGCAGCAGCGCCGCGCCCTCGCCCATGCTGCCGGGCGCGTTGCCGAGCATCAGGCCGAGATAGTCGACGCCGGCCAGCGAGTGGTCGATCGGCACGCCGCGCGACAGCTCGGTCTTGACGTGTCCCAGCGCCGAGGCGGCGCTGACGGCGTCGACCGCGACATCGCCGCCGAAGGTCACCGCCAGGCCGTCGCCGAAGCCGGGCGCGAACGGCGAGAACAGCGGCCGCGGCGCCGTGAACAGGGTCATCTGCACCGGGAACGAGATCAGCAGCGCGACGCGCGCCACCATCGCCGGATTGAACGGGTTCTGGCCGAGGCCGCCGAAGACGTGCTTGCCGACGACGATGGCGACGAAGGCGCCGGTCGCGCCGATCCACCACGGCGCCCAAGGCGGCAGGCTGAGCGCCAGCAGCCAGCCGGTCAGCACCGCCGAGCCGTCGCCCAGGGACGGCCGCAGCGGCCGGTTGGCGAGCGCGAGGCAGGCGGCCTCGGCGATCACCGCGGCGCCGACCGTGACCGCGAACAGGAAGATCGCCGGCCAGCCGAACCAGTAGGCGTTGAACAGCGTCGCCGGCGTCAGCGCCAGCAGCACCAGGCCCATGATCCGGCGCACGCTGATCGGCGCGTGCGCGAAGGGCGCGCTGGACTCCACGGCGACCGTCATGCCTCGACCTTCCTGTCGGAACCGTCATCGGCCGCCTTGGCCTGGGCCGCCGCCTTGCGCGCGGCGATCGCCGCCTTCTTGGCGGCGGCGATCTTCTCCAGCCGCGCCTGCTTGGCCTCGACCAGCCGCTTGATGCGATCCTGCTTGAGGCGGTCGCGCTGGATGGCGTTGAGGCGCCCCTTGGCGTAGTTGAAGTACTGGACCAGCGGGATGTGCGACGGGCAGGCGAAGGCGCAGCTTCCGCAGCTCAGGCAGTCCATGACGCCGGCGCGGGCGGCGGCGTCGAGGTTCTCCTTGCGCACGTAGGCCGCCATCTCGACCGGCACCAGGCCGCAGGGGCAGACCGAGACGCAGGTGCCGCAGCGGATGCACGGGCTGGCCGGCGCGGCGTGGCGCTCTTCGCGGGTCAGCGCCAGGATGCCGCTGGTGCCCTTGACGGTGGCGACCTCGGGCAGCGGCAGCGGCTGGCCCATCATCGGCCCGCCGGACAGCAGGCAGTCGGGCTCCTCGGCCAGGCCGCCGCAGAAGTCGAGCAGCCGCGACACCGGCGTGCCGAGGCGCACCTCGACGTTCTTCGGCTCGCGCACGGCATGGCCCGAGACGGTGACGACGCGGCTGATCAGCGGCCGGCCGAAGCGCACCGCGTGGTGGATGGCGCGCGCGGTGCCGACGTTGTGGACGACGACGCCGATGTCGGCGGTGATCTTGCGCGCCGGCGTCTCGCGCCCGGTCAGCGCCTGCACGAGATGGCGCTCCGATCCCATCGGGTAGCGGGTCGGAATCGCCACCACGCGGACGACGTCGCCATGCGGTGCGGCGGCGACGGTCATCGCCTCCAGCGCCCGCGGCTTGTTGCTCTCGATGGCGAACAGCACCCGCTGCACGCCGAGGGCATGGGCGATGATGCGCACGCCGTCGACGACCTCGTCGGCGAACTCGCGCATCTGGCGGTCGTCGCAGGTCAGGTAGGGCTCGCACTCGGCGCCGTTGATGACCAGGGTGTCGAGCCTGAACCTGGCGCCGAGGTCGAGCTTGACCGCCGACGGGAACGTGGCGCCGCCCAGGCCGACGATGCCGCATTCGGCGACGCGGGCGGCCAGGGTGCGGGCGTCGGCGGCGAAGGGATCGTCGATCGGCGCCGGCAGTTCGGCCCATTCGTCGGCGCCGTCGCTCTCGATGACGATGGTGCGCTGCGGCAGCCCCGAGGGATGCGGCGCCGTCAGGCTGGCGATGTCGGCGACGCGGCCCGAGGTCGGGGCGTGGATCGGCGCCGAGACGTCGCCCTGGGCGCGGGCGACGAGCTGGCCCTTGCGCACGCGCTCGCCGATGCCCACCACCGGCTCGGCCGGCGCGCCGATATGCTGCTGCACCGGCAGGTACAGCAGCTCGGACGGCGGCATCGCCACGATCGGCTTCTCCGACGTCAACTCCTTGCGGTAGTCCGGGTGAACCCCGCCCCGGATACGGAACAGTTTGACCATGGGCGTCAGGCGGCGCGACGGGTGTCGGGCTTGTGCCAGTGCCAGCTCGCCAGGGTCACGGGAACGGGGCGCATCTCGATGGCCTCGGTCGGGCAGACCTTGGCGCATTTGCCGCAGCCGTGGCAGATGTCGGCGATGACGGTATGGAGCTGCTTGGGCGCGCCGACCAGGGCGTCGGACGAGCACTCCTGCAGGCAGCGCATGCAGCCGATGCAGACGTCTTCGTTGACGAAGGCGATCTCGGGCTCCAGCTCCTCGCTTTCCGACAGGTCGACGGCCACCCCCAGCTTCTCGGCCAGGGCCAGCGCCAGGGCGCGGCCGCCGGGCGGGCACAGGGTCGGCTTGGCCTGGCCGTTGACCAGGGCCGAGGCGGCCTGGCGGCAGCCGGCGAAGCCGCACTGGCCGCACTGCGAGCCCGGCAGCATGCCCTCGAGCTCGGCCTCGAGCGGATTGCCCTCGACCTGCAGGTAGCGCGAGGCGACGCCCAGCACGGCACCGAGCGTGACGCCCAAGGCGGCGAGGCTTCCGACGGCGGTCAGCATGGCGGGGTTCTCCTCAGTTCGTGCTCATGCCGGCGAAGCCCATGAACGCCAGCGACAGCAGGCCGGCGGTCAGGAACCCGACGGGGGCGCCCTCGAAAGTGCGCGGCACCTCGGCCAGGGCGAGGCGCTCGCGCAGCCCGGCGAAGATCACCAGGATCAGGCTGAAGCCCAGCGCCGAGCCGAAGCCGTAGAGCATGCTCTGGACGAAGCCGTGGCCTTCCTGGACGTTGAGCAGCGCCACGCCGAGCACCGCGCAGTTGGTGGTGATCAGCGGCAGGAAGATGCCCAGCGTCTGGTAGAGCACCGGCGAGAGCTTGCGCACCGCCATCTCGGTGAACTGCACCACGGCGGCGATGATCAGGATGAACGACAGCGTGCGCAGGAAGCCGAGGTCGAACGGCACCAGCAGGAAACTCTCGATCGCCCACGACAGCACCGCCGACAGGGTCAGCACGAACGTCGTCGCCATCCCCATGCCGACCGCGGTGTCGACCTTGTTCGAGGTGCCCATGAACGGGCACAGGCCGAGGAACTTGGCCAGCACGACGTTGTTGACCAGCGCGGTTCCGATCAGCAGCAGCACGTATTCACGCATGTTCGAGCGAGCTCCTCGCGTGTCATGCCGCCCGGGCTCTCTCCCCGACGACCCGGGCCGACCGACCTTGGTTTTTTCGCACCGCACAATGCAGTGCCGGTCTGGTTCGACTCGGGGCATCCGCCATTTTCTTAACCGGGCGCCGTCCATGTACGCAATATCATTTCGTAACAGATAGGCTAAATTGAAAAAATCACTCGTTCAACCCACATTCGGGTAGGTTTTGCTCCACCCTTTCAAGCGGCTTGGCGCCGTGCGGCGCACAATTAGCAGTCCCTCACGGACGCCAGTTTCCGCATTTCGGTACCGATTTGCAAGTCTATCGGATGGGAGTGTCGCCGGCACCCGCGGCGGGGCGCCGTTCAGCCGGCCACCGCCCGGCGTTGCTGCAGATGTTCGCAGTAGTCGTCCGACATCGGCACGCAGATGCGGAACCGCGAGCCGCGCCCGGGCCGCGAGTCCGCCTCGATGCGCAGATCCATCATGCGCGACAGCGCGTCGACGACGGCCAGCCCCATGCCGAGGCCGAGCGCCAGGCCGCTGTCGCCGGCGCCATCGCCGTGCTGGGGGCCGAACAGGCCGCGCAGGCGATCCGAAGGGATGCCGCAACCCTGGTCGAGCACCTCGATCCACACCTCGCCCTCGCCCCGCCGGCAGCCGACCAGGATCTTGCCGCGCTCGGTGTAGCGGACGGCGTTGTTGACCAGGTTCATCACCATCCGCCGCAGCAGCGCCGGATCGCACGAGACCTCGACCGAGCACGGCACGGCGCGCAGCTCCAGCCCCTTCAGCGCGGCCGGCCCCTGCAGGATCGCCAGCACCGGCGCGACGACCTGCCACAGCGGAACGGTCTCGAACACCGGCTCGACGGCGCCCTGGTCGAGCAGCGACTGCCGCACGAGCTGCCCCAGCATCTCGCCCTGCAGCTCGGTGGCGACCCGCGCCTTTGTCATCAGCTCGCGCAGCCGCGCCGGGTCGTCCTCGCCCTCGGCGGCTTCGAGCAGCAGCCGGCAGGCCTTGAACGGCTGCGACACGTCGTGGGTGATGGCCGAGAGGAACTCGGCCTTGGCGCGCTCGGCCCGCTCGGCCGCCGCCAGCGCCGCGTCGAGCTGGGCGACGGTCCGCGACAGGTCGCGGTTGGCGGCCAGCACCGCCTCCGAGGCGTCATGCTCCTTGGCCAGCGCCGACTGCACCACCCGATGGAGGACGAGCAGCACGACGCAGCCCAGGACCATCATGCCGAGGCCGTTGAGCAGGTCGGCGCGCCAGCCCGCCAGCACGGCGTCGCGCGGCAGGCTGGCGACGACGACCAGCGGCGGCTCGCCCAGGCGGCGGTAGGCCATCAGATGGTCGGCGCCGTCGTCGCCGAGGCCGACGAGGCCGGCGGGCGCCGGGCCGCGCGGCGGTTCGGCGGTGATCAAGCGGCCGTCCTCGGCGAAAAGGCGGATGATCAGGTTCGGCAGGTCCAGGGAGTCGTAGAAGCGCGTGAACTGGCGCTCGCGGACGCCGATCACCGCGACGCCGGCGAAACGGCCGCTCTCGTCGGCGAGGCGCCGGCTGATGGTGAACACGTTCTCGCCGGTCAGCCGGCTCTCGATGACGCCGCCGACGAAGACCTCGGCCCCGTCCCGATGCTCGATGAAATAGCGGCGGTCGGCGTAGTTGCCGGGGGCCGGCGGATGGCTGCCGATCGGCGCTCCCGCGGCGTCGAGCACGATCATGCCCTCGACGACGCCGATTTGGCCCGACTGCTCCGTCAGCCCCTGCATGTGAGGGGGGCCGACGCCGACCGCGGCGGCCCGGTCGGCGGTATGCTCGAGCAGCAGCCACGGCGCCATCAGGGTGCTGCGCGCATGCTCCTCCAGCAGCCGCGCCGCCGTGGCGATCAGCCGCGTGCCCTCGCCCAGCCGGTTGGCGCGGTCGCGCAGCTCCGTGGCGACGAAGGCGATCCACAGGATGGCGATGGTCAGGCCCACCGCGACGGTGATCCGCCGGCGCAGCCTGCTTGGGCCGGGCGCGGCGCCGACGCTCATCGCTCAGGAGGGCGTGAAGGCGCAGCCGCCGCCCAAGGCGCCGTCGCGGGCATGCCGGATGTAGACCGGCGACAGCCGCCCGCTCGCCGCCATGCGGCGGGCGCGAATCTGCGAGAATCCGAGGCCGGCGGCCAGCCCCCCGGCCGCGCTGAGCGCGGCGCCGCCATCGCCGGCCCCGAGCGCGCCGGCGATCACCGCCGCCGCGACCATCGTCGCCACCGGCACCGCGTAGGCGATCGCCGAGGCGCGCACCAGCGCGCTCTCCGGCACGCCGACGACGATCCGATCGCCGATCCGCGCCTCGAAATGCCGCGGCAGCGCGAACCGCTGCCGCGCCGACGGCCCGCGCGCCTTGCCGGCGACGCCGCAGCCGGCCTTGGCGGCGCAGGCGCCGCAGCCGGCCGATCCCTCGATCTCGAGCCAGATCCTGTCGCCATCGAGCGCCACCACCCGGGCGGAGCCCTCGACCATGCTGCGACCTGTGGGATCGCCGATGTCGCTCATCGCCAAATCCTGCATCGCCTTCCCCCTTGCCGCCGTTCGCGGTCTCGTCGTTAGTGGAAGGTGTACGGCACCTCGACCCAATTGTCGACAAGACACAAATCCGCCGGCGCCAGCGGCGCCACCCCGACGGGCGGGTCGCGGAAGTCGTCGCGGATGTCGACGATGCAGCGGTAGGGCGCGAAGTGCTCGGCGATCTGCAGGAAGTACCACGCCATCGGGTAGCCGGCCTCGCGGTCCATCGCCAGCACCGCCCGCGAGGGATGATAGTCGGCCGCGCCGGTGCGCAGGCGCGCCAGATCGGGGATCTTCGGCCGCACCACCGGAATCGGGCGCGCCTCCAGCAGATGCTCGCCGTCGGCGTCGCGGTACGGCACCACCGACAGCACCCAGCGGTCGCAGAAGCGGCCGACGCAGCCGGCGCTGCTCGCCGCCCATTCCTCGACGAAGCGCTTGAACCGCGGGTCGCCGCGGTGCTCGCCGGTCAGGCGCTCGGCGATCGCCCGGAAGTCGGTGACGCCGCGCAGCCGGTAGCGGCGCGGCGTCAGCGGCCGCGTCAGCCGCGCCGGCGCCAGCAGTTCCTCGACGCTGTCGGGAATGACGTCGTCCTCGAACAGGGTCCGGTCGGCGACCTCGCGCACCTCGTCCACCTCGACCTGCACGAAGTCGAGCGCGCCCCAGCCGGTCGGCACGGTCATGTACAGCGTGCGCCCGGTGGTCGCGGTGACCTGGTGGCCCGAATCGGCGAAGCGCGTGTAGAGATCGATCAGGTCGCCGCCACAGGCGTCGAGGATCCACGACTCCGCGTCCTCGGCGACCTTGCTGCCGTCCGCGGCGACCAGGGCGGCGTCGCTGCGCCAGGCGTCGCCGACCAGCGACATCCGGGCGCGGCCTCCGACCAGACGCGAAACGCGGTCCAGCAGCTCGCCGTGGCCGCGCGACGGCTCCAGCTCGGCGCAGGCCGCCGCGATCGTCTCGGCGTCGGCCGCCGCCGCCGTCCCGGCCATCTCAGCCGGCCAGCTTCGAGATGGCGCCGTCCGGCCCGACGAACAGGGCCGACACGCCCGCCGCCGCGACGACCGCCCGGCGCCGGTCCGCCGCGGTCACCGCCAGCGCCGTCGACAGCGCGTCGGCGCGCATGGCGCTGTCGGCGATCACCGTCACGCTGGCGTCGGCCGGCGCGGTGGCGCCGGTCCGCGGATCGATCAGATGGGTGAAGCGTCCGGCCTGGTCGAACACGGTGCCGTAGCCGCCCGAGGTCGCCACCGCCTGGTCGACGGCGTCGACGGTGGTGATCAGGCGCTCGGGGGCGCGCGGATCGGCGATGCCGACCCGCCAGGCGCTGCCGTCGGGCTTGACGCCGATGGCGCTCGGCTCGCCCATGTCGACGAGCATGCGGTCGAGCCCGTGCCCGCGCAGCACCGCGGCGATGCGGTCCGAGACGTAGCCCTGGGCGATGCCGTTGAGGCTGACGGCCATGCCCGGCCGGGCCAGGCGCAGCTCGGCGCCGTCGATCTCGGCCGCGCGCCAGTCGACCAGGGCGCGCGCGGCGGCCACGGCGGCGGCGGAGGGTCCCGACGGATCGGGCGCCGCCTGGGCCGTGAAGTGCTGGAAATAGACCTGCCACAGCGGCTGCATGGTGGCGTCGTAGGCGCCCTCGGTCAGCGCCGAGACCTCGGCCGCCGCGCTCAGCACCGCGACCAGCTCCGCCGGCGCCGCGGCCAGGCGGCCGTCGCGGTTCAGGGCGGACAGGGCCGAATCGGCACGGTACAGGCTGAAGATCGCCTCCAGCCGGCGCAGTTCGGCGACCGCGGCCTCGATCGCCGCCCCTGCCGCGGCCTCGTCGTCGTGATAGAGGCTGAGGCTCGCCTGCGCGCCGAGCGCCACGCCCTCCCAGCGCACCAGACGGGCCTGCGCCGTGCCGGCGCGCAGAAACAGCGGAAGGCCGGCGGCCGCGGCGAGAACCGCGAGCGCACGACGGCGGGTGACCAGACGCTTCATACGAATGAACCTCGATCCCAGGAACCACACCGGGTGTCCGGCGGCGCCACCGGCGTCCGGAAACCCGTCCGGTTCAAATATTGCCGGAACCGCAGCCGCAGCGCAACATTCGGATACTCTGATATGTCAGGGACGCGATTCCGACGGCTGCGCGGAGCGGGTCGGCACGCCGACGATGCGCGCCGCGATGACGCCGTCGAGGGCGTCGAGCAGATCCTGGACGCCGATCGGCTTGTGCAGGACCTTGAGGCCGCTGCGATGGATCTCCATCACCCGGTCGGGAGCGGTGTCGCCGGTCAGGATCAGCGCCGGCACGCTCTCGCCGAGATGGCGCCACACCGCCCCGACCGCCGCGACGCCGTTCTCGCCGTCGCGCAGCCGATAGTCGGCGATAATGGCATCGGGGCCGTCGCTGCCGTCGAGCTGCGCCACCGCGTCGTCCGCCGAGGCCGCCGCCGTGACGCGGTGCCCCAGGGCTTCCAGGGTCATGGCCAGCGACTTCAGCACCAGCGGCTCGTCGTCAATGGCGAGAAAATGACTCATCGGTGGACCCCAGAAGACCGTGTGTTTGCATTCTTGCTATTGAAATGAGAGCCGCACATAGGCCGGGAAAGCCCCCAAAACGGCAATACCACGGCGTTTCCCGGTCACCCCGCACAACCTGATTTCCGTATCCAGATCGGCGCGAAATCCACCCGGTGTTACCAATTAGGCGGTATAGGGGGTTTCGTGCCGGGACGGAAATCGGGCACTACATAGCGGAATGGAGCCCGAGCAACCCGGAGCAGCGCGCCGTGCCGCACGCCACCCATCTCGTCTTCGAGGTCTCCGGCAACCGCTTCGCGTTGCCGGCCGATGCCGTGCAGGAAGTGATCCTGCCGCCGCGGCTGTGGCAGCCGCCGACCCGGCCGACGGTGCTGGAGGGCGTGCTCAACCTGCGCGGCGTCGCGGTGCCGGTGCTGCGCCTCGACCGCCTGCTCGGCCTGGCGCAGCGCCGCGGCGGCCCCTTCGCGCCGCTGATCGTGCTGCGCCGGCCGGCGCCGGCCTGGGCCGTGGCCACGGACACGGTCGAGGACGTGACCGGCGAGGCGCCGCTGGAGGCGCCCGCCGACGGCGCCTTCAACGACTGCGTCGAGGGCTGGCTGCCGGCGGCCCGCGCGCACCTGCTCGCGCCCGAACGGCTGCTGTCGGCCCGCGAGGCGGCGGCGCTCGCCGAGTTCCAGGCGGTCGCGGACCAGCGCATGGAGGAATGGCGGCGTGCGGTCGCGGGCGACTGAGCGGGTGCTGCGGGACTCGGCCTTCCCGCACCTGAAGGCCTTCGTCATCGAACGGACCGGACTGACCTACTGGGCCGACAAGGACGTCGCCCTGGCCGAGCGTCTCGCGCGGCTGCTCGGCGCCGAGCACGGCCCGCGCGATTGCGCGGCGCTGGCCGCCAGCCTCGAGGCCGAGGCCGGCAGCGGCCCGCTCACCGAGGCGATGATCGCCGAGGTCACCGTCGGCGAGACCTACTTCTTCCGCAATCGCGAGCAGTTCGCGGCGCTGCGCGACGTCGTCATCCCCGAACTCCTGGAGCAGCGGCGCGACGTCCGCCAGCTCTCGCTCTGGAGCGCCGGCTGCAGCAACGGCGCCGAGCCCTACTCGCTGTCGATTCTGCTGCGGGAGCTGATGGGCGTCGACCTGAGCGGCTGGTCGGTCGCCATCACCGGCACCGACATCAGCCGCGCCCAGCTCCGCGCGGCCGCCCGCGCCGAGTACAACGACTGGGCGTTGCGCGACGTCCCGGCCGAGGTCCGCGACTGCTGCATCGAGACCGCCGAGGGCGGCTGGCGGCTGCAGGAGCGCTTCAAGCAGGGCGTCGCGTTCCACGTTCACAACCTGATCGGCGGCGGCATCCCGCCGGGCGCCCCGTTCGACCTGGCGCTGTGCCGCAACGTGCTGATCTATTTCGACGCCGAGCGCCGGCGCCGCGCGCTCGGCCTGATCGCCAGCAGCCTGCGCGAGGGCGGCTGGCTGGTGCTCGGCCATGCCGAGGGCGGGGCGGAGGTGATGGAGGACTTCTCGCCGGTGCGCTTCCCCGAGGCGACGCTGTACCGCAAATCCGGGCCGAACGCCCGGCCCAGCATCACGCGACCGGTCGCCGTGCCGGCGCTGCCGCCGACGCCGCCCGCCCTGCGCCGCCGCGTTCGGTCGCGGCCGGCCGCGCCCGCCGCCGAGCCGCCGCCGGCCGCGCCCGAGCCGCTGCGGCCGATCGTCGAACGGATGGCCGACGGCGGCGAATGGCAGGAGGCGGCGCCGCTGATCGAGCGCTGGGTCGCGCGGGAGCCGCTGGAACCGCTGGCCCACTACTACCAAGGTCTGGTCAGCGAGCATATCGGCATAGGAGATGCCCTTTCGGCATATCGGCGGGCCGTCTACCTGGACCGGAGCTTCGCTCTGGCGCACCTTCAGCTCGGACGCCTTTGCCTGGAAGGCGGTGATAGGACCAACGCGGCGCGGCATCTGCGCAACGTCGTGTCCCTCGCCGACCGGGACGACGACCAGGCGACGGTCAAGGGCGGGGGTGACTTGACGGTGACGGAGCTGAGGATGATCGCCGAGCGATGGCTGAGCAGTCTGACGAGCCACTAGGACGTCGCATCGACTGGCATGCCGCGCGTGATGCGATCGCCAACGCCGAGTCGCGATTGCGCCTGGCGCTGGCCGGCGACGAGCGGTTCTGCGACGCGCTGTTGCGCGAGCGGACGATCGAACTGGCGGAACCGCCGCGGACCGCCGAGGAACCCGGCGAGCCGGTTCTGGTGCTGCGGGGCGCCGCCGGCCGCTTCGCGCTGCCGCTGGCCGAGGTGCGGCGCATCGAGCCGGTCGAGCGCCCGACCCCGGTCCCCCACGCCCCGGCCTGGGTGATCGGCCTGGCGCCGCTGGCCGGCGAGCCGCACCTGCTGCTCGACCTCGACGCGCTGATGGACGCGCCCGGCGCCGAGCCGCCGCCGGTCCACGCGGTGCTGCTGCGCCATCCGGTGGCGCGGGTCGCGCTGTGCGGCCACTACGCCGAGGCGATCGCCCGCTTCCGCCCCAGATCGCCGCCGCCGCCCTTCCGCCACGTCGCGGCCATCGCCGCGGACGACACGATGCTCGTCGACGTCGGCAGCGTCGTCGAGCGCGCCTTGCAATGGGACCGTCAGGGATGACCGTGAGAATGACCATCTTCCGCAAGCTCTCGCTGGGCTTCGGCATCATCGTGCTGCTGACGGTGGCGTTGACGGCGTTCCAGTTGGCGCGCTTCAACGACGCGCTGCGCATCGTCGAGAACGTCTCGCGCCACGACACCGTCGTCTACGCCGCGGTCAACGGCATCCTCGAGGCGCGCGCCGACATGCGCACCGAGCGCGAAGCGGCGCTGGCGGAAGTCGCGCTCGGCGCCGCCGCCGAGCTCGGCGCGCCGGGCGTCCAGGACCACCTGCGCCGGCACGAGGCGGCGCTGGCCGAGGCGCGTCAGCGCGTCCGCACGATCGGCGAACTCAGCGAGGACCGTCGCCAGACCGGCGCGATCGCCGAGCGGCGGGCGCTGTGGGCCGAACTCGCCGCGGAAGGCGAGGAGATGGGCCGCGCGCTCGACGCCATCGAGCAGGGCGCGGCGCGGTTGTTCCCGGCCCTGGCCGAGGGTCGGATGAACGACGCCCTGGCGGCGCGGCAGCAGCTGGTCGGCGCCGCCGAGGGCACTCTGCGCGAGGCCAACGACCTCGAAGCCGTCGCCAACCGGCTGATCGCCGCCGGCCAGCAGGCGTTCCAGGACAGCTACCGCGAGGTCCTGGTCTCGGTGCTGATCGCGCTGGCGATCTTCATGGTCGTGGCCACGGCGGCGGCGGTTTACATCGGCCGCTCGATCTCGATGCCGCTGCTGCAGTCGATCGCGATGGCCGAGCGCATCGGCCGCGGCGACCTGACCCAGAGCATGCCGGTCGGACGCAGCGACGAGCTCGGCGACCTCGCCCGCGCGCTCAACGACATGAGCGCCAACCTGCGCCAGGTCGCCACCCGCACCCGCGGCGCCGCCGAGAACCTCAACTCGGCGACGGCGCAGATCCGCGCCTCGGCGCAGGAACAGGCGGCGGCGGTCGCCGAGCAGCTCGCCTCGATCGAGCAGACCACCGCGACCCTGACCGAGATCACCCAGTCCGGCGCCCACATGTCCGAGCGCGCCCAGGAGATCATCGGCGGCGCCGAGGACACCGCCGACACCACCGAGCACGGCCTGCGCGCGGTCGAGGACACCGTCGCGGCGATGGAGGGCATCCGCGACCAGGTCGAGACGGTGGCCGAGAACATCGTC
>CAZJFH010000026.1:0-13907 GCA_964545205.1 uncultured Rhodospirillaceae bacterium | reverse complement strand
CGACCAGGTCGAGACGGTGGCCGAGAACATCGTCATGCTCAGCCAGCGCACCCAGGCGATCGGCGACATCATCCTGACCGTCAACAACATCGCCGAGCGCTCGCACCTCCTGGCCCTCAACGCCTCGATCGAGGCGGCCGCCGCCGGCGAGCACGGCAAGACCTTCTCGGTCGTCGCCGCCGAGATCAAGAAGCTGGCCGACCAGGCCAAGGACGCCACCGCGCAGGTGCGCTCGAACCTGGGCGAGATCCAGCAGGGCATCAACGCCTCGGTGATGCTGACCGAGGAGGCCGCCAAGCGGGTCGCCGGCGGCCGCCGCCAGACCGAGGCGGCGGAGCGCACGATCCGCCGCATGGCCGAGAGCATCCAGGAGAGCGTGCAGGCGTTCCAGCAGATCGTCGCCGGCATCAACCAGCACCAGATCGGCCTCGAGCAGGTGATGCAGGCGCTGCACAACATCCGCACCGCCAGCACCCAGACGGCGGGCACCACCCGCCAGCTCGAGGGCGCGGCCGGCAACATGAACGAGCTCAGCGAAACCCTGGTCGGGGCCGTGAGGAACTACAACATTTGAGCGAAGACGACGATCTCCGCGACGAACTGCTGGCCTCGTTCGAGATCGAGCGCGCCGAACATCTCGCCGCGATGCGGGAGATGCTGGCGGCGGCCGAAAGCGAAGGGCTGGACAGCGAACGCTTCGACATCGCCGACGTCTACCGGCGGGCCCACAGCCTGAAGGGCGCCAGCCGCGCCGTCGGGCTCGGCCCCGCCGAGGCCGTCGCGCACCGGCTGGAGACGCTGCTGCAGGCGGTGTTCGAGGGCGGCGTCGCGTTCACGCCGGACTTGCTGCGCGGCACCCGCATCGCCCTGGCCGAGATCGAGGACCTCTCGGCGGCCCAGATTCGCGGCGATCCCGCCGATCCCGAGGCGGCGCTGGCCCGCCTGGACGCCCTGCTCGAGGCCAACGGCATCGCGCCGCCGGCCGGCGCCCCCGCCGCCCAGGCGGTGGCGGCGCGCAGCGGACGGGCCGGCGAAGCTGAGCCGGCGCTACGCATCGAATCGCGCAGCCTCGACGCGCTGCTGCGGACCAGCGGCGCCCTCACCGCCGAGATCGCACGTCAGGAGCGGTTCGCCCACGCCCTGCGCGAGCTGTGCGCGCTGACCGCCCGGCCGGCCATGGACTGGCGGGGCGGCGGCGGCGCGCTCCCGGACGGCGCCGCCCGGCGGCTCGCCGAGGCCGGGCGGCTGGCGCTGGCGCTGGCCGAGGATTTCGACGAGCGCGCCTGGCGGCTCGGACGCCTGGCGAAGGCGCTGCGCGACGATCTCGAACAGGCCCGCCTGGTGCCGGTCGAGAACCAGTTCGCCGGCCTGGCGCGCATGATCCGCGACCTCGCCCGCAGCCAGGGCAAGGAGGTCGAGGTCGACGGCCGCGGCTGGAACGCGCGCGTCGACCGCGGCGTCCTGCAGGAGCTGAAGGACCCGCTGGTGCATCTGATGCGCAACGCCGTCGACCACGGCATCGAAACGCCGCAGGAGCGCGCCGCCGCCGGCAAGGACCCGGTCGGGCGCATCCTCGTGCATGCGGCGGTGGCGGGCGGGCGGCTGGTGCTGCGCATCGAGGACGACGGCCGCGGCCTCGACGAGGGCGCCCTCGCCCGGCGCGGCGTCGAAGCGGGCGCCATCGACGTCGACGAGGCGCGGACGGCCGACCGGCAGCGCCTGCACGCGCTGATCTTCCAGCCCGGCCTGTCGACCGCCGGCCGCCTGACGTCGCTGTCCGGGCGCGGCCTCGGCATGGCGATCGTGCGCCAGGTCGTCGACCGGCTGCAGGGCAGCATCGCGGTGGACAGCCGCGCCGGACGCGGCACCCGTTTCGACCTCGAACTGCCGGTGTCGCTGATCGGCCAGCGCATGCTGATCGTCGCCCTCGACGGCCAGGAATACGGGCTGCCGGCCGCCAGCGTCGGCCGCGTCGAGACGCTCGCGCGCGACCAGGTCTTCGTCGTCGAGGGCCATCCGATGCTGCGCGTCGACGACGTCGAGGCGCCGGTGATCTGGCTGTCGCAGGCGCTGGGGCTTCCGCCGCCGGCCGCCGGCGCGGCGGCGGTGACGGTGGTGATGCTCAAGGGCGAGGCCGAGGGCCGCGCGGCGCTGGTCGTCGACGCCGTGCTGGCGGCCGAGGACCGGCAGGTGGCGGCGCTGCCGGCGGGCCTCGCCAACCATCCGCTGCTGTCGGGAACGATGCTGAACGCCGACGGCAGCCTGAGCTTCGTTCTGAGCGTCTCGGGCCTGCTGGCGCATCGCGGCGCGGCGGCGCCGCCGCCGCCGGCGCCCGCGCCCGACCGGGCCGCGCCGGCGCCGCTGATCCTGGTGGTCGACGATTCGGTCACCACCCGCACGCTCGAGCGCAGCATCCTCGAGGCCCAGGGCTTCCGGGTCGCCGTCGCCGTCAACGGCCGCGAGGCCCTCGACCGCCTGGCCGAAGGCGGGGTCGACCTGGTGGTCAGCGACATCGAGATGCCGCTGATGGACGGCTTCGCGCTGTTGAAGACGGTCAAGGACCACCCAACCTTCGCCCATATCCCCGTGGTTCTGGTCACCTCGAAGGAAGCCGCCGAGGACAAGGAGCGCGGGCTGCATCTGGGAGCCGATGCTTACATCGTGAAACGCCACTTCAACCAGAGCGAACTGCTCGACACCATCAGGCAGCTGCTGCCATGACCGCCGCCGCGCCCATCAAGGTCCTGATCGTCGAGGACTCGCCGGTCGTGCAGCGGCTGCTCGAGCACACCATCGCCCGCGATCCGCGGCTCAAGGTCGTCGGCAAGGCCGCCAACGCCGAGCAGGCGGTGACCCTGATCGCCCAGCGGACGCCGGACGTCGTGACCATGGACATCCGCCTGCCGGGCATCAACGGCTTCGAGCTGACGCGGCGGATCATGTCGGAGAACCCGCTGCCCATCGTCGTCGTCGCCGAGAACGTCGACGACGCCAGCCTCAACATCTCGATGAACGCGCTGCGCGCCGGCGCGCTGAGCGTCGTCGAGAAGCCGGGCAGCACCGAGCGCCAGCGCTACGAGGCGCTGGCCGCGCATCTGTGCACGCAGCTCGTGATCATGAGTCAGGTCAAGGTGGTGCGCCAGCGCTTCGCGCCGCGCAAGGACGGCACCGCCGGGCCGCCGCCGCAGACGCCGCCGCCGGCGCCGCCGCAGGCCCGGCGCGGCGGCTACGACATCCTGGCGCTGGTCGCCTCGACCGGCGGCCCCAACGCGCTGGTGCGGGTGCTCAACGACCTGCCGCGCGGCCTCGGCCTGCCGATCGTCGTGGTGCAGCACATCGGCGACCGCTTCGCCGCCGGGTTCGCGTCGTGGCTGGACAGCGTCTGCCCGCAGCCGGTGACGCTGGCCGAGGACGGCCAGGTGCCCCAGACGGACCGCGTCTACGTGGCGCCGGGCGGGTTCCACCTGACCTTCGCCGGCCGGCGCTTCCGCACCACGATGGACGCGCCGGTCTGCCAGCAGCGCCCGTCGGGCGACGTGCTGCTGCGCTCGATGGCGGCCAGCCACGGCCGCTCGGCCATCGCCGTGCTGATGACCGGCATGGGCGAGGACGGCGCCCGCGGCCTGCTGGAGCTGAAGCGGGCCGGCGCCTACACCATCGCCGAAGACCAGAGCACCGCGGTGATCTACGGCATGCCGCAGGCGGCGGTGCGCCTCGGCGCCGCCGTCGACCAGTTGCCGCTCGGCGCCATCGCCGCCCGCATCGCCTGGCTCGCCGCTTCGAACAGCGCCCGGGAGGCCGGATAATGTCGCAGCAATCTCGCCCCGTCGCCGTCATCTTCACCCGCGAGGACACCCTGGCCCTGCGCCTGCGGCTGATCGCCGAGGGCGAGGGCGCCGCCACGGTCGCCTGCCCGACCATCGCCGACGCGCTGAGCCACGCCGGCGATCCGGGCGTCGGCATGCTGATCACCGACACCTCCGAGGCGGAGCACCTCGCCGCCTGGCGCCGCGCCGGCGAGATCCCGGTGCTGCGGGTCGGCGAAGGCGCGGCGCCGGCCGAGGGCGTCGTCGACGTGCCGGTCGGGGCCTGGGACCAGATCAAGCGGCAGATCGCGCGCCTGCTGCAGCCCGGGGTGCGGCAGGACCGCGCCTTCGAGCGCGCGCTGACCGGCGCGCGCGTCCTGATCGTCGACGACAGCGTCACCTACCGCGAGTACCTGCGCGGCGAACTCCAGCGCGAAGGCGCGGTCGCCCGCGGCACCGGCAAGGTCGAGGAGGTTCCCGGCCTGCTCGTCGGCGACCAGTACGACTGCGTCATCGTCGACCTGGTGATGCCCGGCCTCGACGGCGCCAGCCTGTGCCGGCGGCTGGCCGAACTGCGCCGGGAAAACCACCAGAACTTCTACATCCTGGTGATGAGCAGCCGCGAGTCCGAGGACGACCTGATTCGCAGCCTGACCGCCGGCGCCGACGATTTCGTTGGAAAATCGCAAAGCGCCGCCGTGCTCAAGAGCAAGCTGCGTGCAATTCTGCGAAGGAAATTCCTGATTGATGAGATCATCGAGAAACTCAATCCATAACCCGATTATCAAGGCACTCCTTTCGATAGCGTTCCCACAGCCGCCCAGGCGGCATATCTTGTTGCCGACAACTCGTCTGACATGCCGAAGGCGGTACACGTGACTTCTTCGAACGGCGCGACGAAATCGGCGGACACGATGGCGTCGATCGCGTCGGGCGATCTCGCGGTCGCGGCCGAGATCTGCGCGGCGGCGCCCTATCCCGTCGTGCTGCTGGACTCCGGCGAGTTGCGGGAGGTCGCCCGCAGCCCGAGCTTCCCGGCGACGCTGCCGGCCGCCGGCGACCAGGACGCCGCCTGGAGCCGCCTGCGCGCCGTGGCGCGGCGGGTGATCGGCTGCGGCACCGCCGAGACGCTGACCCTGTCGGGGTCGGGCCGGGGCCGCCGCGGGCCGACGGCGCATGTCGCGCCGGTCGGCGCCCCGGTGGTGTGCGGCGTCGTGGTCTGGCTGGCGCAGCCGGACGGCATGTCGTCGAGCGAGGCCGAACGGGCGGTCGCCGCCAAGTCGCGCTTCCTGGCCGCCGCCAGCCACGACCTGCGCCAGCCGTTCCAGGCCATGCGGTTGTTCCTGGGCGTGCTGATGAGCCAGGTCAGCGATCCCGGCCCGCAGCGGGCCGGCCAGATGCTGGGCCAGGCGCTGTCCTCGGGCGAGGCGCTGCTGAACGCGCTGCTCGACATTTCGACGCTGGATGCCGGCACCGTGCAGCCGAAGCGGCAGGTCTTCGCCATCGACGAGCTGTGCGAGCGCCTCGTCGAGGAGATGCGGCCGCAGGCCGCGGAAAAGAATCTCGGCCTGCGCCAGCGGCTGTTCCGGGCCCATGTCGGCAGCGACCCGATGCTGGTCGAGCGCGTGCTGCGCAACCTGCTGACCAACGCCATCCGCTACACCCGGCACGGGCGCGTGCTGCTGGCCTTCCGCCGCCGCGGCACGGCGATCGAGCTCCAGGTCTGGGACACCGGTTTCGGCATTCCCAAGGAACAGCTCGACGTGATCTTCGAGGAGTTCCATCAGCTCGAGAACCCTGAACGCGACCGCACCCGCGGGCTCGGCCTCGGCTTGGCGATCGTGCGCCGCATCTGCCGGCTGCTCGACCTGCCGGTGCAGGTCCGGTCGCAGCTCGGCCGCGGCTCGATGTTCTCGATCATGCTGCCCTGCGCCGCCCCCGCCGGCGAGGCCGCGGACGAGCAGGAGGCGCCGGCGGTCGACCTCGCCGGGCGCCGGCTGCTGGTGATCGACGACGACCTGCTGGTGCTCGAAAGCCTGCGCGCGACGCTGGAGAGCTGGGACTGCGACGTCGTCGCGGCCGAGGACATGGCCGGCGTGGTGAGCGCGCTCGACGAATGGGAGCCGGAGATCATCCTGTCGGACCTGCGGCTGCGCAACAACCTGTCGGGCTTCGAGGTGATCGACCGCATCCGCGCCATCCTCGGCCGCCCGGTGCCGGCGATCGTGCTGACCGGCGAGACCGGCGAGAGCCAGCTCAACGAAGGCCGCCGCCGCGGCCTCGCCTACCTGCACAAGCCGGTGCGCTCGGACCAGTTGCGGCACGTGCTCGGCAACAGCCTCGAACAGGCCGCCGAATAGGCGCTCGCGGCGGCCTCGCGGCGGCCGGCCCTCACCGCTCCCTCGCCGCCACGAGCGGAACCTGATGGCTGGCCGTGAGCGTCATCGGCGGCGGGTTCAGCGGCGGCGCCCAGCCGAAGGCGCGGTACGGCACCGCGGCGGTGAGCCGCAGCACCCGGACCGTGCGGGATCCCGTTCCCGCCGGCACCGCCATGGTCATCGGGCCCTGGATGCAGATCGAGCCGTCGGCGATGTCGCGCCAGTAGCTCAGCAGCGGCGCGCCGGTTCCGGCGACATTGCCGTACATCGCGAGATTGCGCGCCTCGCGGCCGGCGCCGCCGTGGTCGCCACAGGGATCGGCCGGCGGCTGGCCGACGACCGCGACGCCGGCCAGGTGCCGCGCCGCCGCCGCGACCGATCGCTCGACCACGCCCCGGTGATGCTGGATGCGGCCGAACTCGACGGCCCCGGCCAGGACGCCGGCGAACACCGGCAGCGCCAGCGCCGCCGCGAGTGCCGGAGCGCGGGTGTCGCTGTTCGCCGCTCGGCGGACCGCCATGCTCGCCTCCGCTGGACCTGACCAGGGACGTGGCATCGGGGCCGCCGGGCGGCAAGTCGGCCGAAAGGGCCGCTCGAAAGGCTATCAGGAGGAGGTTTCGGGAGCCCGGCCGGGACGGGTCAGCAGCCAGGCGGCGGTCACCGCCATCGGCACCGCCGCGATCAGCGGCAGCCGCCAGTCGTCGGCGATGAACAGCGTCAGATAGGTCAGGCTGGCGACCATCGTCGCCACCGCCACCACCTTGGCCCGGGTCGGCACCACGCCGTGCTCGCGCCATGCCCGCACCGGCGCGCCGAGGCGGGGATGCCCCAGCAGCCAGTCGTGGAACCGCCGCGAGCTGCGCGCGAAGGCCCAGGCGGCGACCAGCAGGAACGGCGTCGTCGGCAGCACCGGCAGCGCCAGGCCGAGGACGCCCAGGCCGACGCAGGCCCAGCCCACCGTCAGATATGCGATCCGCACCAGGGCGGAACCCTGTTCCCGCATCAGTTCCCTACTGCACGAGTCGGCCTTTGCCGGACTTTACATGGGGAACGCGCGGCTGTCCAGCAATCGCCCCGGCGCGCGGCGTCGGCGGGCGGGCTGCAAGTAAAAGCGATCGCGACGACGCCGCTCTTTGGGGTGGCATGGACCCACACTTAGCGGCAATACATGTCGGTCTTACTTCCGTATTGTTGCAATTCTCTTGCGCCGCCGATCCACCCGTGGTGCGATAAACAAAAAGAACGCCATTTGGGAGGGAACCGATGCACCAGCAAAGGCTCGAGGTTCCGGAGGCCGGCGGCACGGCGAGCTCGCCGCCGCGGGAGACGTTCGGCGAACAGATCGCGCTGCAGGTCGGCGGATTGTGGAGCGAACTGGCGACAGTCGCCTGCGACCTCGACGCGGTGACCAGCCGGATCGGCGTCAAGGTCGGGCGGTTGACCTCGGCGGCCGACTGCGCCGCCACCATGTACGAGAGCAATCGCCACATCGCCGAGGCGGCGCAGCTCGCCAACCAGGTCGCCGAGGCGGCCGACGAGCAGATCGCCTCCTCGACCGACAGCGTCGCGGCGCTGTCCGACATCCGCGCGCTGGCCGAAGCCGTGACCGCCATCAACAGCAAGCTCAACGACGTCGTCGACCGGCTGGACCGCGTCAACGAGGTCACCGACAAGATCGACGCGATCGCCCGTCAGACCCGCATGCTGGCGCTCAACGCGACCATCGAGGCGGCGCGCGCCGGCGAGATGGGCCGCGGCTTCGCGGTGGTCGCCAGCGAGGTCAAGGACCTGGCGCGCCAGACCTCCGACGCCACCAACCGCATCACCGGCACGATCCGCGACCTCACCGACGGCATCCGCACCCTGGCCGACGAGACCGCGGGCACCGTCGCCGCCGCCGGCCGGGTGCGCACCGCCACCGAGGCGATCGGCGAATCCTTCGACGACCTGACGACCATCCTGGAGCTGATCCGCAGCCACGTCACCGAGATCGCCGAATCCTCGGGCACCAATCTCGACCAGTGCGGCGTCGTGCGCGAGGAGGTCGCGGCGACGACGCAGACCTTGGAGGAGGAGGCGCGGCTGCTCGCCGACGCCAGCGAGCACACCGGACGCCTGCTGGCGGCCAGCGACGGCCTGATCGAGACGGTGGTCGTCGAGGGGCTGGAGGTGGTCGACTCGCCGTTCATCGACGCCGCCATCGCCGCCGCCGGCCAGCTTTCCGGCGCGCTGGAGGTGGCGCTGGAGAACGGCCGCCTCGACGAGCGCGCGATCCTCGACGCCGAGCCGCGGCCGGCCTCCGACGGCACCTGGAGCCACCCGGCCGGCAGCTTCGTCGCCGAGGCGCTGGCCGGCATCGCCGAGCGCGTCCGCGAACTCGACCCGCGCATCACCGGCTGCGGCGCCGTCGACCGCCACGGCTTTTCGCCGACGGCCGGCAACCGCCTGCTGGAAGACGGCGTCAGCCGCCGCGCCGCCCTCAACGAGCGGCCGTTCCTGGTGCAGACCTACCGCAGCGACGACGGTCGCCTGATGCGCGACGCGGCGGCGCCGGTCTGGGTGCGCGGCCGGCTGTGGGGCGCGGTGCGGGTGGCCTACACGGCCTGACCGCCCTTGCCCTTGCCTTCGCCGTCGCCCTCCCTATGCTTCTTGGGCGACCACCCGAAGGAACGAGGATGCCCGACAACCGCCCGCCTGTGCCGCCTTCGGCGCAGCTCTTCGCCGGCCTCGAACCCGGCGCCCTCGGCGCCGTGTCGGCGGCGGCCTCGGTGCGCAGGCTGGGCAAGGGCGAGGACCTGTTCGACCAGGGCGAGGAGGCCGGCGCCTGCTTCGTCGTCACCGAGGGCCGGCTGAAGCTGTCGCAGATCACCGCCGAGGGCAACCAGGTGGTGGTGCATTACGTCGGCCCCGGCGAGATGCTGGCGGTCGCCGCGGTATTCGTGCGCTCGGGCTATCCGGGCACCGCCACCGCCGTGCAGGACGCGGTGGTGCTGGAATGGGACCGCAAGACCATCGCCGGCCTGATGGAACGCCATCCGCGCATCGCCATGAACGCGCTCGAGACCGTCGGCCAGCGCTTCCAGGCGCTGCAGGAACGCTACCGCGAGCTCGCCACCGAACGCGTCGAGCGCCGCATCGCCCGCGCCGTCCTGCGCCTCGCTCGTCAGGCGGGCCGGCGGCTCGAAGGGGGCGGCGTGCTGATCGACTTCCCGATCTCGCGCCAGGACATCGCCGAGATGACCGGCGCCACCCTGCACACCGTCTCGCGCACGCTGAGCGGCTGGGAGTCCGCGGGCCTGATCGAGAGCGGCCGCCAGAAGATCGTGATCAGAAAACCGCACGGCCTGGTCAACATCGCCGAGGACCTCGGGGAATAGCGGCGGCCCCTAGCCCTCGCCCAGCCCCTCCAGCACCCGCCGGGCCAGCGGCACGGTGATCTCGCGCCGCTCGGCCAGCGCGGCGGCGTCGAGCGCCGCCACCAGCCGGCGCACGGCGTCGAACGAGCGCTCCAGGCGCGGCAGCAGATAGGCGACCACCTCCTGCGCCACCCGGAGCTGACGGTCGGCGAACAGCTTGATCAGCAGCCCGGCCAGCAGCGCGTCGTCCGGCGGCTGGATGGCGACGTGGGGCACCGAGCGCAGGCGCGAGCGCAGGTCGGGCAACGCCGTCGACCAGTGCGCGGTCGGGGCGCGGGCGGTCAGCAGCAGATGGGCGCCGTGCTCCTTGGCGAGGTTGTAGAGATGGAACAGCGCCACCTCGTCGACGCCGCGGTCGGCGTCCTCGACCACCACGGCGCGGGCCTCGGCGAGCAGCCGCGGCGGCGCCGCGACCGTCAGCGCCGCGGCGGCGATCACCGGCGCCTCGGCGCGGGCGGCGAACACATGGGCGAGATGGGTCTTGCCGCAGCCCGCGGGGCCATGGACGACCAGCGCCGGCGCCGGCCAGGCCGGCCAGCGGTCGAGCCAGTCCATCGCCGCGGCGTTGCTGGCGGCGACCAGGAAGTCTTCGCGGCCCAGCGCCGCGCGATGCCCGAGATCCAGGGGCAGTTGCGTCATGCCGCCGGGCCGGAATTGTCGTAGAGCGGGCTCGCCAGGTAGCGCGACAGCGCGAAGCGGGTCAGCACCCCGATCACCGCCGCCACCGGGACCGCCAGCAGGATGCCGAGGAAGCCGAACAGCGAGCCGCCGGCCAGCAGCGCGAAGATGATCCACACCGGATGCAGCCCGACCTTGTCGCCGACCAGCTTCGGGGTCAGGAAGTTGCCTTCGATCGCCTGGCCGACCACGAACACGCCGGCGACCAGGGCCGGCAGCACCCATTCCTGCGACTGCGCCACCGCCAGCAGCACGCCGAGCACGAATCCGGCGATCGAGCCGACATAGGGGATGAACGAGATCAGCCCGGCCGCGATGCCCAGGATCATGCCGACGTCGAGGCCGACCAGCGTCAGGCCGATGCCGTAGAACGCCGCCAGCATCAGGCAGACGCTGGCCTGGCCGCGCAGGAAGCCGGCCAGCGTGCGGTCGATCTCGGCGGCCTGCAGGCGGATCGTCGCGGCGCTCTGGCGCGGCAGCCAGCCGTCGACGGTGGCGACCATGCGGTCCCAGTCGCGCAGGAAGTAGAAGGTGACCACCGGCGTGATGAACAGCAGCGAGAGCACGTTGACGATGGCGACTCCGCCGGCGAGCACGTCCTTGAGCACGCGGCCGAACCAGGCGATCGCGGTGCCGGCGAACTCGCCCAGCGCGGCGCGCAGCCGCTCGGCCTGCTCCGGGTCGAGGTAGTCCTGCGCCTGGGCCAGCAGCGGCTGCGCCCGCGTCACCAGCCCCTCGACATAGCCGGGCACCCGGGCGACGAAGGCGGCGACCTGGCCCTGGAGCATCGGCACCAGCAGCGCCAGCACCAGCACCAGCACGACGACGAAGCCGATGGTGATCACCACCGTGGCGACAATCCGCGAGGCGCCGGCGCGCTCCAGCCGGTCGGCGATCGGGTCGAGGAAATAGGCCACCGCCATGCCGGCGACGAAGGGCAGCAGCACGCCGCGCAGCAGCCACAGCGCCGCCGCGAACAGCAGCAGGCCGACGACCCAGAAGCGGAACTTCGATTCGCGGGTCACCGCCGCAGGTCCGTGTGATCGCGCGAGACCGCCAGCCGCCTGCCCCAGACCACCAGGTAGGCGAGGCTCGACAGCACCGTGGTCAGCGCGGTCAGGTAGACCAGCCGGCGGATCGTCTCGGCGCCGACGATGTCGAGGCCGAGATGGGCCAGCACCGCCGAGGCCAGGACGATCTGCATGAAGGTGTTGACCTTGCTGATGTAGAGCGGGTCGACCTTCGTGTATTCGGAGAGGAACAGCATCAGCACCGCGCCGGCCAGGATCACGACGTCGCGGAACACTATCATGATGACGAGCCAGCTATCCAGATGGCCCAGCCAGCCGAGCACGACGTAGATGCTCATCAGCATCGCCTTGTCGGCCAGCGGGTCCATGTAGGCGCCGAGCCGGCTGCGCACGCGCAGCATCCGCGCCAGCGCGCCGTCGAGCGCGTCGGTGATGCCGGCGGCGACGAACAGCCAGAACGCCGCCGTCATGTGGTCCTGCACCATCAGCCAGATGATCACCGGCACCGAGCACAGCCGGGCCAGCGTCAGCAGGTTGGGCAGATTGGCGAGGATCACTGCGGGGCGGCGGCGCCCACGTCCGCCGGCGGGCGCAGGGTCCAGGCGCCGCCGGCGCCCGGCGCCAGTTCGAACCCCGCCTGGGTCAGCACCGCCTCGAGCTGCGCCGGCTCGCCGGCGTAATGCAGCATCAGCGCCGCCTCGTGGCGGTTCAGCGAGATGACCTCGAAGCGCTTGACCTGCGGCAGCCGGCTCAGGCGGTCGCGCACCGCCAGCCAGTCCTGCATGCCGTTCAGCGGCACCAGGGCCGGCACCTGGCCGCCGGGACCGCCGGCCGCGGCGCCGCCGCCGGCGACCGATTTCTGCTTGTAGGTCTCCGAGAGCTGCGCCGCCACGTCGGCGGCCGCGCTGCGGAACAGCGCCTCGGCCGCCTCGCCGGGCCGGCCGTCGACGTGATGGCTGCCGCCGGCCGGGGCGGTCGGCCCGAAGCCGTGGGTCTCGACGTCGACCACCTGGCTGCCGTCCGGACCCGGCGACAGCGTCGCCACCGCGACCAGCACGTCGGCGGCGCCGTAGCGCTCGGCGATCGCCTTCAGGGCGACGGGATCGTGTGCGGTGGCCTGCTCGGCGGTGACCGCCATCAGGTCCGCGAGTTCGCCCAGCGGCACCACGAACGGCACCAGGCCGTCGCTGGCGTAGCGCGCCCAGGCCTGGCGCCAGGGATTGGGATCGTCCCACAGCAGCGTGCGGTCCTCGGTGACGTAGACGGGCAGCACCACCAGCGGCGCCCGCTTGTCCTCGACGAAGGGCACGTCGATGCTCTCCAGCACGCCGCGCACCGCGTCGGGCTTGAAGCGCACGGTGAAGCTGGCGATGTAGCGCACCGACGACGCCTTCTCCTGCTCGACCTGGACGTCGCGGACCAGGGCGTCGAGCTCCATGTCCGAGGGCTGGGGGATGCGGTCCTGCTCGGCGGCGGGCACCAGCCGCTGCATCAGCCGCCGGTAGGCCTCGCGCGGGGCGTCGAGGATCGCCTTCTCGCGCGCCTTGACGGCGTTCTCGGCGGTGACGTCGACGCCGACGCCGGTGACGGTATAGGCGCCGTCCTGCGCCCGCGCCGGCACGGCGGCGAGCAGCAGCGAGACGGCGGCAAGGACTGTGAACAGGCGCATGATGGTCCGATCTGTGATGACGGCCGTCATCAGACCACAATCCGGCCGCCAGGAAAACTCATCCTTCGGCTCACGGTCCCGGCAGGCGGTCGCGCTGGCGCAGCACGTTGGCGAGCAGGCGATGATAGCTGATGTCGACCCGGTTGGCGCGCAGGCATTGCGCGCACTGCAGCAGGGCGCGACCGTCCGTCGCGCGGCCAAGCCGGTGCTCGACGTCGTGGCGGCATTTCGGGCAGAACAGGGTCTTGTAGGTTCGGAACATGACGCTCGCACCGACTGGGATCACCGGAACATCGCACGCCCGATCATCTCGCCGCTGCGGCCCGCGAAACCACTACCCGGCCGGCGAATCTGCCCGAAGCCGTAGCCCCGGACCTTCGGACACGACCTTCGAAAGCCGCGCCGTTGCATCCCACGGCGGAGGGTGTATGTTGCGCCGAAACGCCAACCGTATCCCAGCGAGGCCGCCATTCCCGCCGACGACACCAAGAAGGGCCTGACCTACAAGGACGCCGGCGTCGACATCGACGCGGGCGAGGCGCTGGTCGAGGCCATCAAGCCGCTCGCCAAGTCCACCGCGCGCACCGGCACCGCCGCCGGGCTCGGCGGCTTCGGGGCGCTGTTCGACCTGCGCGCCGCCGGCTTCCAGGACCCGATCCTGGTCGGCACCACCGACGGCGTCGGCACCAAGCTCAAGGTGGCGATCGACGCCGGCAAGCACGACACGGTCGGCATCGACCTGGTGGCGATGTGCGTCAACGACCTGGTGGTCCAGGGCGCCGAGCCGCTGTTCTTCCTCGACTACTTCGCGACCGGCAAGCTCGACGTCGCCGCCGGCCGCGACATCGTCGCCGGCATCGCCGAGGGCTGCCGCCAGGCCGGCTGCGCGCTGATCGGCGGCGAGACCGCCGAGATGCCCGGCATGTACG
>CAZJFH010000025.1:0-58741 GCA_964545205.1 uncultured Rhodospirillaceae bacterium | reverse complement strand
TCGGCGCCCCGGCCCGGCGGGCCGCCCGACAGGCGATGCAGGCCGCGGAGTAGGACGACGATGAAGCGACTGATGTTCATCCTGCCGGTGCTGGTCTTCGTCGGACTGGCCGGAGTCATGGGCTACCAGCTCTGGCGCACCGGCACCGGCGACTTCGACCCGAAGACCATCCCGTCGGTGCTGATCGATCGGCCGATCCCCGAGCTCAACCTGCCCGGCGTGCCCGGCCGCGACGAGGTCGGGCTGAAGACCGAGCACATCACCGGCCAGGTGTCGCTGGTCAACATCTTCGGCTCGTGGTGCGTGGCCTGCCTGGCCGAGCACCCGATGCTGCTGGAGATCAACAACAGCGGCATCGTCCCGGTCCACGGCATCGACTGGAACGAAAAGGACCCGGCCGACGGCGGCCGCTGGCTCAAGCGCCACGGCGATCCCTACACCCGCGTCGGGCTGGACGCCGGGCCGCCGGTGAGCAACGCGGCGATCGACTTCGGCGTCACCGGCGCGCCCGAGACCTTCATCGTCGATAAGAGCGGCCACGTCCGCTACAAGCACATCGGCCCGGTCACCCCCGAGGTCTGGGAGGACAAGCTGCTGCCGATGATCGAGGAGCTGAAGAAGCAATGAGGCCGACAGCTTTCCTTGCCGCGGCCCTGCTGGCGGCCGCGACCTTCGCGGCGCCGGCCGGCGCCGTCAACCCCGACGAGATGCTGAAGGATCCGGCGCTGGAAGAGCGCGCCCGCGAGATCAGCAAGGATCTGCGCTGCGTCGTCTGCCAGAACCAGTCGATCGACGATTCCGACGCCGAGCTGGCGCGCGACCTGCGCATCATCGTGCGCGAGCGCCTGAAGGCCGGCGACAGCAACACCGAGGTGGTCGACTACGTCGTCGCCCGCTACGGCGACTACGTGCTGCTGACGCCGCCGTTCAAGAGCTACACCTACGCGCTGTGGTTCGGGCCGCCGGTGCTGTTCGTCATCGGCATCGTCGCCTATTTCATGTATTTCCGCCGCCGTCCCGACGAGGTGGCCGAGGCGCCGCCCGCCCGGCTGACCGCCGAAGAGGAACGCCGGCTGAAGAAGCTGCTCGGGGACAACCCGCCGTCATGATGATCTGGTTCGTTTTCGCCGGCCTGGCGCTCGCCACGGTCGCCGTCACCGCCTGGCCGCTGCTGCGCAACCGCGCCGACACCGCGCCCGACCGCACCGCCTACGACATCACCGTCTACCAGGACCAGTTGCGCGAGGTCGACGCCGACCTCGACCGCGGCCTGCTGACCGCCGCCCAGGCCGAGGCGGCGCGCACAGAGATCAAGCGCCGCATGCTGGCCGTCGCCGATGCCGGCGACAAGCGCCGCGCCAAGGGCGGCGGCGGCGGCGGGCGCCTCGCCGCCGCGCTGGCCGTCGCGCTGGTGGTGCCGGTCGGCACCGTGATCGTCTATTCCGACCTCGGCCGGCCGGGCCTGCCCGACCAGCCGTTCGCGAGCCGCGACATCCCGAGCGACGGCCTGCAGGAGCAGATGCACCAGATGGCGGAACTGGTCGACGGCCTCGCCGAGCGCCTCAAGGAGACGCCCGACGACGCCGAGGGCTGGATGATGCTGGCGCGCTCGGCCAAGGCGCTGGACCGCTACGGCCAGGCCGCCGACGCCTACCGCCGCGCCATCGCGCTCGGCGTGCGCGACCCCAATTTCCTGGCCGGCTTCGGCGAGACGCTGATCTTCGCCAACCAGGGCGAGATCGTTCCCGAGGCGATCAACGCCTTCGAGGACACGCTGCGCGCCGATCCCACCGACCCGCGGGCGCGGTTCTATCTCGGCATGGCGCAGGCGCAGTCCGGCGACATGCGCGGCGCCATCGCCATCTGGCGCGACCTCGAGCGCGAGGCCCCGGCCGACGCCGCCTGGGTCGCCGGCCTGCGCGAGCGCATCGCCGAGGCCGCGGCCGAAGCCGGCATCGATCCGGCGAGCGTGGAGCCGAAGCCGCCGCAGCTCGCCGAAGGCGGCGGCACGGCCGCCCCGCCGGGCATGGCGGGCACCACCGCCGACCAGCAGGCGATGATCCAGGGCATGATCGACGGCCTCGCCGCGCGCCTGAAGGAGAGCCCGAACGACCCCGAGGGCTGGGCCAAGCTGGGCCGCGCCTACCGGGTGCAGCAGAAGTACGATCTCGCCGAGCAGGCCTATGCCAAGGCCATCGAGCTGAAGCCGTCCGACGTCGACCTCAAGCTGGCCTATGCCGACGTGCTGCTGGCCAAGGTGCCGGGCGGCGGCGACGAGCTGCCGGCGGAATTCGTCGAGGTCCTGCGCGAGGTGCTGGCGCTCGACGCCGACAACCGCGACGCCCTCTATTATCTCGGCGTCGCCGAGGCCCAGGCCGGCCGCAAGGCGGAAGCCCGCGCCCTGTGGACGCGGCTGCGCGACCAGTTGCCCGAGAACTCGCCGGAACGCGCCGGCATGCAGCAGCAGATCGACAGTCTGGGAAGCTGAGGACCGCCCCCTCTCCCGCCGGCGGGAGAGGGGGCTCTTCGATCACGGCCGCAGGAAGCCGACGATGTCGTAGACCTCGGCCAGGACCGGCGCCGCCAGGGCGCGGGCGCGTTCGCCGCCGTCCTTGAGCACGGCGTCGATCTGCGCCGGATCGTCCATCAGCCGCTTCATCTCGGCGTTGATCGGCCCCAGCGTGGCGACCATCAGCTCGGTCAGGTCCTGCTTGAAGGCCGAGAACGCCTTGCCGCCGATCCGCGCGATCGCCTCTTCGCGGCCGATGTCCTGCAGGGCGGCGTAGATGCCAACCAGGTTGGCGGCCTCGGGGCGGCTCTCCAGGCCCTCGACGGTCTCGGGCAGCGGCTCGGGATCGGTCTTGGCCTTGCGGATCTTCAAGGCGATCGTGTCGGCGTCGTCGGTCATGTTGATGCGCGAGTAGTCCGACTCCTCGGACTTCGACATCTTCCGGGTGCCGTCGCGCAAGGACATCACGCGGGTGGCGGCGCCGAAGATCAGCGGCTCGGGCAGCGGGAAGAACTCGACCTCGTAGTCGACGTTGAACTTCTGGGCGATGTCGCGGGTCAGTTCCAGATGCTGCTTCTGGTCCTCGCCGACCGGCACGTGCGTCGCCTTGTAGGCCAGGATGTCGGCGGCCATCAGGTTGGGATAGGCGTACAGCCCGACCGAGGCGTTCTCGCGGTGCTTGCCGGCCTTCTCCTTGAACTGGGTCATGCGGTTGAGCCAGCCCAGGCGGGCGATGCAGTTGAACACCCAGGCCAGCTCGGCGTGCGCGGGGACCTGGCTCTGGTTGAACAGGATGTTCTTCTTCGGATCGACGCCGGCGGCGATCATGCCGGCCGCCACCTCGCGGGTGTTGCGGCGCAGTTCGGCCGGGTCCTGCCACACGGTGATCGCATGCATGTCGACCATGCAGAAGATGCACTCGTAGTCGCCCTGCAACCGCACCCAGTTGCGGATGGCGCCGAGATAGTTGCCGAGATGCAGGTTGCCGGTGGGCTGGACGCCCGAGAAGATGCGGTTCATGCCTCAGTCTCCAGGATGACCCGCGGAGGTAAACCGACAACGGCCCCGCGGTCAAGCGGCGCGGCGCTTGCGGAAAGTGCGGAGGTCGTCGAGGCTGGTGCCGCGCAGCGCCAGCACCAGCACCGCGAAGGCGAGGATGCCGGCGGCGACCAGCGCCGCCAGCGCGCCGCCGCGCTGCCAGATCGGCCCGACCCACAGGCCGGGGAACGCCGCCACCACCCACCATAGCCAGGCGGCGTTGAGCACGGCGGCGGCCAGGATGCGCGGCGCGCGCCGGCGCAGCCGGGCGTCGAGCGCCAGGAATCCGCGCCGCCTGAGCACGATCGCCAGCAGCCCGGCATTGACCCAGGCGGCGACGCTGGTCGCCAGGGCGATGCCGACATGCTCCAGCGGCCCCATCAGGACCAGCATGACCGCGATGTTGACGACCATCGCCACGGCGGCGATCTTGACCGGCGTCGCCGTGTCCTCGCGGGCGAAGAAGCCGGGGGCCAGCACCTTGACCAGCACGTTGGCCGGCAGGCCGAGGGCGAAGGCGGCCAGCGCCGCCGCGGTGGCCTGCGCCTCCGCGACGCCGAACGCGCCGCGCATGAACAGCACGCTGATCACCGGCCAGGCCACCACCAGCAGCGCCGCCGCCGCCGGCAGCGTCAGCAGCAGCGCGAATTCCAGCGTCCGGTTCTGGCTGTGCTGCGCCGCCGCGACGTCGCCGGCGCGAAGCTGGCGGCTGAGGATCGGCAGCAACGCCGTCCCCACCGCCGTGCCGACGACGCCGAGCGGAAGCTGGTTGACGCGGTCGGCGTAGTAGAGGAACGACACCGCGCCGGTGCCGACCAGCGAGGCGACGATGGTGTCGACCAGCAGGTTGATCTGGTACATGCCGGCGCCGACGGCGCCCGGCACGATGCGCCTGAGCAGCAGTTTCACGCGCGGCGACAGCCGCGGCGGCCGCAGCCGCAGCCTCACCCCGGCGCGGCGGATGCTGACCCACAGCCACAGGAACTGCGCCAGGCCGGCCAGCGTCGTGCCCCAGGCCAGGGCATGGCCGGGCGTCTCGGTGTAGGGGACCAGCGCCAGCAGCGACGCCATCAGGCTGAGATTGAGCAGGATCGGCGTCGCCGCCGCGGCGGCGAAGCGGCCCAGCGAATTCAGGATGCCGCCCTGCAGCGACACCAGCGAGATGAACAGCAGGTAGGGAAAGGTGATGCGGGTGAGCTCGGTCGCCAGCTCGATCTTGCCCGGCACCGCCGCGAAGCCCGGCGCGAAGGCGAACATCGCCCAGGGCATGACCACCTCGAAGGTGGCGACCAGCGCCACCAGGCTCCAGGTCAGAACCGCGAAGGCCTGCTCGGCGAACGCGCGGCCCTCCTCGGCGCCCTCGCTTTCGACCAGGCCGGCATAGAGCGGCACGAAGGCGGCGGAGAACGCGCCCTCGGCGAACAGGCGCCGGAACAGGTTGGGAAACTTGAACGCCACGAAGAACGCGTCGGCGACCACGCCAGCGCCGAGGAAGCTCGCGATCATGATGTCGCGGGCGAAACCGGTTGCCCGACTGATCATCGTGAAGCCGCCGACGGTGGCGATGGCGCGGGCGAGGGTCATGTCTCGACGGGGGCCTCGACGGGGGCTTGGCGCGTCCTGCTGCTTACCACGCCGCCGGCGTCGCGCCAAGGGCGGGCTTCAGGCGACCGTGCGGCAGGCCGGCGCGGCGCCGACCGGGAGCACCGCGCTGCAGATGCGGCGCTCGGCGGCCTTGGCCGCCTTCTTCAGGTCGGCGATGACCCAGCCGACCTCGTCGGTGGTCAGCACCGCCCGGCCGGGCGGCAGGTGGAGCAGCGCCGCGCTGACGCCGAGCAGCGGGAAGCGGCGCGGCCGGCCGTCGCGGTCGGTGGCGACGATGCCGCCGGCGCGGCGCGCGCCCTCGTCGTAGAAGCTCTCGACGTCGTGCCCGAACTGGGCGATCAGCGCCTCGACCTCGGCCTCGAACGCCGCGGCGTCGCCGCCGCGCATCGCGGCGAAGAAGTCGTCGCCGCCGACATGCGCCACGAACACCTGCTCGCGGCGCAGTTTCTTGGCCAGCAGTTCGGCGAACAGCAGGATCGCGCGGTCGCCGATGCGGAAGCCGTACCTGTCGTTGAACGGCTTGAAGTTGTCGAAGTCGAAATAGGCCAGGCGGTAGGCGTTGTCGGCGTCCGGCAGCGCACGGCTGAGATACTGGTGAATCAGGTTGTTGCCGGGCAGCCGGGTCAGCGGGTTCTGATCGCGCGCCGCCTGCAGGTTCTTTTCGTTGATGACCTGCAGCAGCGAGCGGGTCGACAGGAATCCGACATACTGCATGTCGTCGACGATGACGATGCCTTCCTCGGTGCCGTCGGTGGCCGAGAACGCCTGCAGGATGCTGTCGGCGTCGGCATTGACGTCGACGATGGGGCAGCGGGTGACGAAGTGCCCGAGCCGCCGGCCGTAGGCGCGGTTGTTGATCAGCTCGCGCCCGTACAGCGAGTACGTGTACTCCTTCAGATCGCGCTCGCGGACGATGCCCAGCGGCTCGCCGCCGCCGTCGACGACGGGGAAGAAGGTGGCGGTCTTGTCGGCGCGGAAGCGGTCGAAGACCTCGAGCATGTCGGCATCGACGCTGATCGGGGCGATCGCCTCGACGCGGCCGCGGATCATCTTCTGATCGCCGTCGTGGCCGCGGCGCTCGCGCCGCGCCAGCGCCTCGATCGCCGAATACTGGGGCTGCAGGTCCTCGATGCGGCAGGTCGGCCGCTGCACCAGATAGCCCTGCACCAGATCGCAGCCGATGTCCTTGCACACGAAGTATTCCTGCTCGGTCTCGACGCCCTCGGCGACGACGACGGCGCCCAGCAGGTGGGCGATGTTGACGATCTTCGACAGGAACAGCTTTTTTTTGGAATCGGTCGAGATGTCGCTGATGAAGAAGCGGTCGATCTTCAGGATGTCGGGCTCGGCGAAGTACAGCATCTGCAAGCCCGAGAACCCGGTGCCGAAATCGTCGACCGCCAGCTTGAAGCCGTGGCCCTTCAGCCGGCGCAGCACGGTGCTCGCCTCGGCCGGCATGCCGACCGGGTGCCGCTCCGATATCTCCAGGAACAGGTTGCCCTCGGCGACGCCATGGTCGTTCGACAGCGTCCGCAGGCGCTCGCCGTCGAAGCCCTGGGCGAGGGCACGGTTGTCGACGTTCAGGAACAGCTTGCAGCGCTGGTGGTGGGCGAGACCGGCGAACTTCGCCAGCGCCTTGCCGTGCAGCGCCGCGTCGGTCTCGGCCAGCTGCCCCCGCGCGACACAGGCGTCGAAGAAGTCCGGGACGGTCTCGAAGCCGATCTCGCGGTGGTTGCGCAGCAGCGCCTCGTAGCCGAAGCAGCGGCCGGTATGGATGTTGACGATGGGCTGGAAGGCGAAGTCGAGCGCCTCGATCATGCCGGCCCAGACGGGGTCCAGCCCCGGACCTGACGGCATGACGGCCGGATGGCGACGGCGCCCGGTCCGGGTGAGGCTGGGGGCCGCCGGCATGATCGGAAAGTCGGGCGTCATTCAGACCGCGCTCCGCTGGCAAGACCAAATTCCCTCGAATTCCTCGCCCGGCGGCGGCGGCGAGTCAATGTCGGCCCGGCGCGGCAACGAAAAATTCACGGACCGGAATGCTCGGATTTACGAAAGATTTACGCCGTCTTGCCGACGCGGCATAGTAGCAGCGGAATTTCGGGGATCAGCACCAGCGGATGACCGCTCTCGTCCAGCATCTCGACCTCATCGCCACGATGAGCCAGGATTTCGCGGCCTCCCGCGACATCGAGGAGAGCCTGCGCCACGGCCTGGCGCTGATCGCCGACGCGGTCGGCGCCGAGGCGTCGTCGGTGTTCCTGGTCGACGACGACACCGACGAGCTGGTCTGCCGCGCCTGCACCGGACCGGTCGACATCAGCGGCCTGCGCCTGCCGGCGCACACCGGCATCGTCGGCTGCACGATCGACGAGAACCAGCCGCGCATGGTCCGCGACGTCCGCCAGGACGCGGCCTTCGGCGACGTCGTCGACGCCGCCACCGGCTTCGTCACCCGCAGCGTGCTGTGCGCGCCGATGACGGTGCGCGACCAGCGCATCGGCGCCATCGAGCTGCTCAACAAGCGCGGCGGCGGCCTGTTCGAGGCCGGCGACCGCCAGCTCCTGCAGGCGCTGGCCTCGGCGGCGGCGCTGGCGGTGTTCAACGCGCGGCTGGCGGCGGCGATGGTCGAGCAGGAGCGCGTGCGCCGCGAGATCGAGCTGGCGGCCGAGATCCAGCGCACCATGCTGCCCGCGCCGAGCGAGGGCGGCGAGCCGCTGTGGGGCTTCAACCGGCCGGCCTACATGGTTTCGGGCGACTTCTACGACGTGATGCGCCGCGCCGACGGCCGCTACGCCTTCTGCATCGGCGACGTCTCGGGCAAGGGCATGAACGCCGCCCTGCTGATGGCCAAGACCGCCAGCCTGTTCCGTTGCCTGGCCAAGACCATCGGCAGCCCCGGCCGGCTGCTGACCGCCATCAACGACGAACTGTGCGAGACCGGCCCCACCGGCGTCTTCGTGACCATGGCGGCGGGATTGTACGATCCCGCCGACGGCGGCGTCGTGCTGGCCAATGCCGGCCACGAGCCGGCGCTGCTGTACCGCGCCGGCGGCGACTTCATGGAGTTTCCGGCCGAGGCGCCGCCGCTGGGCATCGCCGCCGACATGCTCAAGGACGGCGTCCCCGAGGCCGCGTTCCAGCTCGCCGGCAGCGCCCTGTACCTGTTCACCGACGGGCTGACCGAATTCACCGAGGCCGGCGGCGCCATGCTCGGCGGCGCCGGCGTGCGGACGCTGATCGCCGCCTGCGCCGCGATTCCGCCGCAGGAGCGCATCGCCGCCATCATCGCTCGCCTGGAAGCGATGGGCGACGGCATGCGCGACGACCTGACGCTGCTGCTGCTCGAAAGCGTGCGCCCGTGACGATGCCGTCCACCACCGGCAAGCTGCTCGTCGAGCGACGGTTTCCGGCCCGCGCCAGCATGCTGCGCCGCATCCGCAAGACGGTCGGCGACGCGCTGCTGAAGCTCGCCTGCAGCGAGGCCTGCGTCCACGACGTGGTGATGGCGGTCGACGAGGCCTGCCAGAACATCATTCGCCATGCCTATCGCGGCGGCAACGGCGACATCGTCGTCAGCCTGCGGCTCGACGGCGACGAGTTGAGCGTGCATCTGGTCGATTTCGCGCCGCCGGTCGACCCCAGCCGCATCCGGCCGCGACCGCTGGAGGAATTGCGCCCGGGCGGGCTCGGCACGCATTTCATCCGTTCGGTCATGGACGACATCGCCTTCCTGCCGCCGCCGCCGGGCGCCGGCAACCTGTTGCAGATGAAAAAGAGGATCAGCCGATCATGAGCGTCGACATCCGCATCGTGGACAACGCCGCCGTCGTCTCTCTGGGCGGCGACATCGACCTGAAATCATCGCCGAAGGTGCGCAAAGCGCTGCTGCAGTCGCTGTCGGAACGCCGCGACGTGCTGGTGGACCTGGGCGGGGTCAGCTACATCGACAGCTCGGGCGTCGCCAGCCTGGTCGAGGCGTTCCAGACCGCGCGCAAGAACGGCACCCGGTTCGCGCTGGCCGGGGTCAGCCCGGCGGCGATGCGGGTGCTGCAGCTGGCGCGCCTGGACCGGGTGTTCGCGATCCACGCCTCGGTCGAAGACGCCCTGAAGCCGGAGGCCTGACGCGGTGCTCGGATTCCTGGAGCGGCTGGGGCGGTCGACCGCCAAGGGCATCGACGAGCTGGGCTTCGGCGCCGCCCTGCTCGGCGAGAGCCTGTTCTGGCTGTTCGCGGGTCCGAAGCGCCAGCAGCCGGTGCGGCTGCCGGCGGTGTTCGCGCACATGATGGAGATCGGCATCTACGCGGTGCCCATCGTCACCGTGCTGTCCGGCACGATCGGCGTCATGCTGGCGATCCAGGGCATCTACTCGCTGCGCGCCTTCGGCGCCGAGTCGCGGGTGACGCTGGGCATCGCGCTGTCGGTGGTGCGCGAGTTCGCGCCGCTGATCACCGGCATCCTGGTCGCCGGCCGGTCGGGCTCGGCCCTGGCCGCACGGCTGGGCACGATGCGCATCAACCAGGAGGTCGACGCGCTGCGGGTGATGGGGATCAGCCCGGTGCGGTTCCTGGTCGTGCCGGCGCTGCTGGCGATGCTGGTGATGCTGCCGTGCCTGACGATCTGGTCCGAGATCATCGCCCTGCTCGGCGCCGGGGTGTACGTCTCGGGCGAGCTGGGGATGTCGATGGGCGCCTATGTCCAGCAGGTGATCGACGCGGTCAAGACCAACGACGTCTGGCACGGCATCGGCAAGAGCGCGATCTTCGCGGTGCTGATCACCATCGTCGGCGTCGTCAACGGCGCCTCGGTGACCGGCGGCGCCGAGGGCGTCGGGCGCATGACGACGCGCTCGGTGGTGCATGCGATCAGCGCCATCGTCATCACCGACATGATCTTCGTGTTCATGGTGACGCGATGAGCGAGACCATCGTCGAGGTCCGGGACCTGGTCACCCATTACGGCGAGCGCCAGATCCTGAAGGGCATCAACCTGGCGATCCAGGAAGGCGAGATCATGGTGATCATGGGCGGCTCGGGCTCGGGCAAGAGCACGCTGCTGAACCACCTGCTCGGACTGCTGCGGCCGACCTCGGGCGAGGTGCGGCTGCTCGGCAAGGACATCAACCGCATCGGCGCCATGGACATGCAGGAGCTGCGCAAGACCATGGGCGTCGCCTTCCAGGGCGGGGCGCTGTTCAGCTCGATGAGCGTCGGCGACAACATCATGCTGCCGCTCTACGAGCACACCAAGCTCGACCGCAAGACCATGCAGATCATGGCGCGGCTGAAGATGGAGGTGGTCGGACTGGCCGGCTTCGAGCACCTGATGCCGGCCGAGCTGTCGGGCGGCATGATCAAGCGCGCCGCCCTGGCCCGCGCCATCGTCATGGACCCCAAGCTGCTGTTCTGCGACGAGCCCTCGGCGGGCCTCGACCCGGTCGTCTCGTCGCAGATCGACGATCTGATCCTGCGCCTGCGCGACGCCATGGGCATGACCATCGTCGTCGTCACCCACGAGCTGGAAAGCGCGTTCAAGATCGCCGACCGCATCTGCGTGCTCGACAAGGGCGAGATCATCGCGCTGGGCACCGTCGCCGAGATTCGCAGCCATCCCAGCGAACGCGTGCAAAACCTGCTGAACCGGCGTACCGAGGAGGATATCCTCGACATCGACGCCTATCTGCGCCGTCTGACCGGCGAACCCGACTGAACCGAGAGCCATGCGACACAGCAAGCTGAACTACGTCCTGGTCGGTATCTTCGTCATCGCGATGCTCGGCGCCCTGCTGGTCTCGATCGCGACGCTGACCGGACGCACAGGCGACACCGAGCCCTATTTCGCCACCTACTCCAACGTCTCCGGCGTCCTGCCCGGCACCAAGGTGCTCTACGAGGGCTTCCAGGTCGGCCAGGTGGCCGACATCGAGCCGGTGCGCAAGGAGAACGAGACCCTGTTCCGGGTGTGGATGGCGGTGCGCGAGGGCTGGCCGATCCCCGCCGACAGCGAGGCGCGGATCGCCGCTTCCGGCCTGCTCTCGGCGGTCGCCGTCGACATCAAGGGCGGCACCAGCGAGCAGATGGTCCCGCCCGGCGGCGAGATCCCGGCCGGCAAGGGCGGCAACCTGTTCGCGGTGATGGCCGACGTCGCCAACCAGGTCGCCGAGCTCGGGCAGACCGGGTTGAAGCCGCTGCTGTCCAATCTCAACACCCAGATCGACCTGGTCGGCGAGCTGCTGCGCGAGCGCGCCCCCGAGCTGATGGCCAACCTGGTCGCGGTCTCGGACGACCTCGCCAAGAAGACCCCCGCCTTCACCGACAACGCCGTGGCGCTGTCCGAACAGCTTGCCGAGCGCACGCCGCGGATCATGGACAACGTCGAGGGCATGACCGGCGAGCTGAACGAGGCCGGCGCCAGCGTCAACAAGGTGCTGCGGCCGGAGAACATCGAGACGATCGACGCCACCATCGCCAACGTCCATCTGACCAGCGAGCAGTTCGCCGCGATGGCGAGCGACCTGCGCGAGACCCGCGCCAGGCTCGACCGCATCCTGGTCGACCTCAACGCGCTGGTCGCCGGCAACGCCGACGAGCTCGAAGGCACCCTGCAGGACCTGCGCGCCACGACCGCCACCGTCGCCCGCAGCGTCGGCGCGATCAGCAGCGATCTCGAGGGCGCGGCGCGGAACCTCAACGAGTTCACCCGCGAGGTGCGCCGCAATCCCGGGCGGCTGTTGCGCTCGGGCACGCAGCCCGAGAAGACCCCCGGGCGCTGAAGAACAGACCAAGGAGGAGCCCCGTGCCCCGCGTCCACCGCCTCGCCCTCGCCGCCGCCGCCGCCGGATGGCTGTCCGCCTGCGCCGCCCTGGAGCCGCCGCCGGACGACCACTACTACCGGCTGGACGTGATCGCGCCGACCGAGCGCTTCGCGGCGCCGCCGTTCGCCGGCACGCTGGAGGTGGCGCCGTTCACCGCGACCGGGCTGGTGGCCGACCGGGCGATCGTGTTCACGGTCCCCGACCAGCCGTTCGAGGTCGACAGCTACAACTACCATCTGTGGAACGAACCGCCGGGCGTGCTGCTGCAGGAGCAGCTCATCCGCTTCCTGCGCGAGGCCAACCTGGCCGACCGCGTGGTTTCGCCCGAACTGCGGCTGCCGGCCGACTACGCCGTCGAGGGCCGCATCCGCCGGTTCGATCAGGTCGTCGCCGGCGGCGCGCGGATGCAGATCGAGCTGGAGCTGGCGCTGATCCGGCTCGCCGACGAGGCGCCGCTGCTGCTGCGGACCTACACCGTCGAGGAGCCGGCGCCGAACGAGTCGGTGCCGGCGGCGGTGCTGGCGACCAACAAGGGCCTGTCCGAGATCTACAGCCGCTTCCTGGCCGACATCCGGGCGCTGCGGCCGCGGGCATGAGGGGGCGGCCCTCTCCGCGCCAGGCGCGGCGCGGCAACCGGCCCGGCCGCCCCGCCGGCTCGGCGGCGCGGCTGGTCGAGGTCGAGATCGAGGCGATCGGCGGTCGCGGCGACGGCATCGCGCGGCTCGACGGCGAATCGCTGTTCGTGCCCTTCACCGCGCACGGCGACCGGGTCGTCGCCCGCATCGAGGGGCGGCGCGGCGACGGCTTCGCCGGCGCGCTGGTCGAGACGCTGCGGCCGGGGCCGCAGCGCGCCGAACCGCCGTGCGCCCATTTCGGCACCTGCGGCGGCTGCGCGGCGCAGCACCTCGCGCCCGAGGCCCAGGCCGCCTGGAAACGCGACATGGTCGCCACCGCGCTGGCCCGGCAAGGCCTCGACGCCGCGACGGTGGCGCCGGCGGTCGTCGTCCCGCCGGCAAGCCGCCGGCGCGCCGGCTTCGCCTTCGTGCGCGGCGGCGGCGGGGTCGTGCTGGGCTTCAACGCCCGCGCCACCCATCGCATCGTCGACATCGCCGAATGCCCGGTGCTCGAGCCGGCGCTCGCGGCGCTGCTGCCGGCGCTGCGCACCCTGCTGGCCGGCCTGGTGCCGCCGGGCGGGCGCGGCGACGTCGAGGTGGCGCTGCTCGACGGCGGGATCGACGTGACGGTCGCCACCGACCTGCGCCTCGAGCTGCGCCATCACGAGATGCTGGCCGCCTTCGCCGATACGGCCGACCTTTGCCGGCTGTCGTGGCGGCGCCCCGGCGAGGAGCCCGAACCGGTGGCGCAACGGCGGCCGGCGGCGGTCCAGTTCGCCGGCGTTCCGGTCGAGGTGCCGCCCGGCGCCTTCCTGCAGCCCAGCCGGGCCGGCGAGGCGGCGATCACCGAACTGGTCCTGGCCGCCACCGTCGGCGCCGCCCGGGTGCTGGAGCTGTTCGCCGGCTGCGGCACCCTGACCTTCCCGCTGGCCCGGCGGGCGCGGGTGCATGCGGTCGAGGGCGAGGGCGCCGCCCTGCGCGCGCTGAAATCCGCCGCCGACCGCGCCGGCCTCGATATCGCCACCGAGGCCCGCGACCTCGCCCGCCGGCCGCTCGGCGGCAGCGAGCTGCGCGGCTTCGACGCCGTGGTGTTCGACCCGCCACGCACCGGCGCGCCGCAGCAGGCGGCGGCGCTGGCCGAGGCCGGCCCGCCGGTGGTCGTCGGCGTCTCGTGCCATGCCGCCAGCTTCGCCAAGGACGCGCGGCTGCTGACCGCGGGCGGCTACGCGCTGGACTCGGTGGTGCCGGTCGACCAGTTCGCCTGGGCGCCGCATGTCGAGATGGTGGGCGTGTTCCGCAGGTAGGCGGACGCCGGTCACCCGTACCGGTGCAGCGCCTGGCCGTTGAGCTTGAGCCAGTGGCGCGGCGTCGCCGAATCCGGCATCAGCCGGTGGACGACGCGCCAGAAGGCCGGCGAGTGGTTCATCTCGACCAGATGCGCGACCTCGTGGGCGACGACGTAGGTCAGCACCCGCTCGGGCGCCAGCACCAGCCGCCACGAGAACGCCAGCCGGCCGTCGCTGGTGCAACTGCCCCAGCGCGAGCGCTGGTCCCTGACGACGAGGCCGGCGACGCGCCGGCCGACGGCCTCGGCCATCGGATGGGCGCGGGCGGCGATCTCGCGCCTGGCCTGATCCTTGAGCCAGTCGGCGACGCGGCGGGCCATGTGCTCCGGGCGGCCGCAGACGTTGAGGCGGCCGTCCTCGGCCCAGACGCCGCGGCGCGCCTCGGGCCGGTGCACCAGTTCGTGCGGCAGGCCGAGCACCGGCACGACCGCGCCGGCCGCGAAGGCGACGCGCGGCGGCAGGGCGCCGAGGCGCTTGACGATCCAGTCGCCCTTGGACGCGGCGAAGCGCAGGCCGTCGGCCTCGGGCACGCCGTCGGGCAGCACCAGCACGAGACCGTCCCTGCCGGCGTCGACGCGCAACGACATCCGCGACGCCAGCGGCGAGCGGCGCACGGTCACCGGCACGGCGCGGCCGCCGAGATCGAGGCTCAGGCCGGCCATGACACGATATGGTCGAACAGGTCGCCGGCCTTGCGCTCGGGCACGCAGCGGCCGCGCACCGAGACGCCGGCGCGGTGGACGCTGTCGGGATCGCCCGAGACCAGCGGGTGCCAAGCCGGCAGCTCCTTGCCCTCGGCGAGCAGGCGGTAGGCGCAGGTCGAGGGCATCCAGCTCAGGGCGCCGACATTGCCCGGGTCGAGCTGGACGCAATCGGGCACGAAGCGGAAGCGCTCGGCATAGCGCGTGCAGCGGCAGGCGCCGATGTCGAGCAGGCGGCAGGCGACGTTGGTGTGGGCGATCTCGCCGGTGTCCTCGTCCTCGAGCTTGTGCAGGCAGCACTTGCCGCAGCCGTCGCACAGCGACTCCCACTCGGCCCCGGTCATCTCGGCGAGCGCCTTGCGGCGCCAGAACGGCTGCTCGTCGGTCATGCGCGGTCGATCAGGTGCAGGAACGAGCCGGCGACGTTGCCGGCCGCCAGCCCGGTCTCGGGCAGCGGCCGGCCGGCGGCGTCGGCGACGGCGAACAACGGCCGGCCGGGGCCTTCCGACAGCGTCGTGGCATAGTGGAATTCATGGCCGCGCCAGGCGCCGCCAGCCGGCCCCAAGGGCGAGTCGGCCAGCGTCCGGGCGCGGCGATAGCCGAGATGCAGCCGCCGCGCCGCGAAGCTGGTGCGCAAGGCCAGCAGCCCGGCCATCGCGTGCGCGACGCCGTCGGCGTCGGTGATCGCCTGGCCCAGCGCCATGTAGCCGCCGCATTCGCCGAACACCGCGGCGCCGCGTCCGGCGGCGGCGCGCAACCCGTCGAGGAAGCCGCGGTTGCCGGCCAGGCGGCCGGCATGCAGCTCGGGATAGCCGCCGGGCAGGTAGACGGCGTCGCAATCCGCGTCCGGGCCCTCGTCGGCCAGCGGCGAGAACGGCCGGATCTCGGCGCCGGCGCGGCGCCAGCCGTCGAGGGTCGCGTCGTAGGCGAAGGCGAAGGCGATGTCGCGCGCGACGGCGATGCGCTGCCCCAGCGGCGGCAACGGCGCCGGCGGCGGCGCCTCGACGCGGCCGGGGCGCGCCAGCGCCGCGAGGCGGTCGAGATCGAGATGCTCGGCGACCAGCGCCGCGGCGCGATCGATGAAGGCCTCGAGCTCGGCGCGCTCGCCGGCCTGGACCAGGCCGAGATGGCGCGACGGCACTTCGAGCGCGGCGTGGCGCGGCAGCAGCCCCAGCACCGACAGCGCCGGCAGATGCGCGGCGCAGGCGGCGCGCAGCATCTCGCCATGGGCGGCGGCGCCGACGCGGTTGAAGACGACGCCGGCGACGGCGACGTCGGCACGATGGCCGGCGAAGCCGCGCAGCAGCGCCGCGGCGCTGCCGGCCTGCCCGCGCACGTCGGCGACCAGCACCACCGGCCAGCCGGTCAGCGCCGCGAGGTCGGCCGTCGAGCCGTCGGGCCGGCCGGGCGGCACGTTGGCGCCGTCGAACAGCCCCATCACGCCTTCGCAGACCACGAGGTCGGCGTCGGCGGCGGCCGCCGCGGCGAGGCCGGCGACCGTGTCGGGCCGCATCGCCCAGGTGTCGAGATTGCGGCAGGCGCGGCCGCTGGCGGCGGCGTGGAAGGCCGGGTCGATGTAGTCGGGGCCGACCTTGGCCGAGGCCACGCGCAGCCCGCGGCGGCTCAGCGCCCGCAGCACGCCCAGGGTGACCACGGTCTTGCCGCTGCCGGTGCTCGGCGCGGCGACGATCAGCCCCGGTGCGCTCAAGAGGCCGCCGGCTCGACGTATTTGCGCAGCGTCTCGGCCATCTGCTCGGGCGTCGTGGTGTGGCTGAAGTGGGTGACGAACCGGCCGTCGGGCCCCATCAGATAGACGATCGAGGAATGGTCCATCAGATAGGGGCCGTCCTTCTGCTCGGCCTTGGCGTAGTAGACCCGGAACTTCTTGGCGGCGTCCTTGACCTGCTCCTCGGTGCCGGTCAGGCCGACGGCGCGCGGATGGAAGTTGGCCACGTAGTCCGCGAGCATCTCGGGCGTGTCGCGCTCGTGGTCGACGCTGACGAAGACCGGCGTGATGCGCCTCTCGATCTCCGGCGGCAGCATGTCCATCGCGCTCGCCATCGTCGACAGCGCCGTCGGGCAGACGTCGGGGCAGTAGGTGTAGCCGAAGAACATCAGCCGGTACTGGCCCTGGAAGTCCCGGTCGGTGACCGGGCCTTGCGCGCCGACCAGCGTGAACGGCCCGCCGATCTGCGGCATGCCCGCGGTGCCGGGCGCCGGCGCGCCGTCGTCGAGCAGGAAAGTGCGGCCGGCGACGGCGATCACCAGCGCCAGCAAGGCGGCGCCGATGACGCCCAGGATCGTGCGGTAATGCTTCATCGATCTACTCTTCCACTCGGTTCAGGCGACCAGCAGCCGCCAAGCCATCCAGGTCAGAACGCCGGCGTTGAGCACCAGCAGCAAAGGGGCGTAACGCAGCACGCTGCCGCGCCATCGCCGCGCGGCCATGTGGCCGACCAGGCCGACGCCGAACAGCGTCGGCACCGTGCCGGCCCAGAACGCCGCCATGCCGAAGGCGGCGGTCAGCGGCTCGCCATAGGACGAGGCGGCGGCGACCGCGGCGTAGAGCAGGCCGCAGGGGATGAAGCCCAGCGCCACCCCGAGCAGCCAGCCGCGCCAGCCGAACGGCGCCGCGAACAGGGGCCGCACCCAGCCGGCGAGGCTGCGCGACCACCGGCCCTCGCCGCCGACGCCGGCGCCGGTCAGCCGCTTCAGGCCGGGAACCGCGTAGCCGAGCATGAACAGCGCCGCGAACAGCAGCAGGCCCGCCGACAGCCAGCGCAGGCCGACGCCGCCGACCAGCAGCCCGGCGAGCAGCGCGCCGAGCACGCCGAGCCCGACATAGGTGGTGGCGCGGCCGAGCTGGTAGGGCAGCAGCGCCGCCCCGGTCAGCCGGTGCCATTCGCGCATCCGGCTGGCCGGCCGCGCCTCCAGCCGCGCCCCGACCTGGCTGAGCACGAACGGCCCGCACATGCCCGCGCAGTGGCTGACGCCGCCCAGCAGCCCCATCATGAACAGGCTCGCCAGCAAGCCGCCGTCCTCGGTGAACACGGCGGTGCACTGGTACAGGCCGGCGTCCAGCAAGGCCATCAGGATGCTCTGCTGATCCACGCATCATCCTCTCGAAAACCGGGCGCAGATTAGAGTGCCCGCCGATCGCGATCAAGCATGCGGCGCCGGCGCCGCCCGTTGCGACAAAACGTCGCATGACCGCGCCGAGGGGCGGAATCGGGTTGAGGCGACAAGCCCGGATTCCCTATACTTTCGTCTGCCATACGAGCTGCTTGGCATCGGCGATGCCGAGCGGGGGGCCCTCCAGGAAGCGCCGATACCGGCTGCTTCCTGGCAGCGGGCCCGCAGATCTCCCGAGCGCAGGCTCGTTCCCCATATCGGTAGGCCTATCACCTTGGTCAAGGCGGCTTCGCGCCGCGTCCGGGCCGAGATCGAACCGTCGGCCCTGAGTCAGATCATCTCGCGGATCTGCCGCCGGAGAGATTTCTCGTCGCCGAAGAAGCTGTCGATCATCGCCTGCAGAAATGCTTCCGGATCGAGCCTGTTCAGGTCCAACGGGTGCCCCGCCCACGCCGCGAGCAGCGCCAGGAAGGTTAGCTGCGTGCGCCCATTCCCCTCGCGAAACGCGTGGATCGCATTTAGCGTGGCCAGGAACCAAGCCGCACCTGCGGCGAATTCGTCTGGGGACAATCCGCAGAGATAGTCCCGCAGCTTAAGTTGTTGAAAGAGCCGGTCGAGTTCACCACGGATGTGCTCAGGGTAACAAAACGTGCTTGCCTCTTTCGACATCCGGACCGTGCGAAGTTCGCCGGCCCAGGAATAGACATCCTGAAAGAGATGCCGGTGGACGGCCCGATAGTGTGCCGCGTCGAGATCGCCGGCCGGCAGCGGTTCCGTAGAACGCTGGGCGGAAATCTCCGCCTCGAAATCAGCGAGTCGGCGTGAATCGCGAATCCCGAGCAGGTTCTTCAGGACGTCGGCGCCGTCGTAGCAGTACGGGTCATCGACCGCCTCGTACATATGGGCGATCAGGTCTTGGCACGGTGCGCGGCAATGATTGCTCGCCGCCTCTCCTCGGATGAGAGGCCCATCCGCTCGAACTCCTCGGCGCGCCGGATTGCCTCGGCGGTCGGTGAAATGCCCTCGACCCGACTGATTTTAAGGAACGCTCCACGACCCAGAGTGTAACGCGCCTGCACGCCTGCATCGCAATCACGGACGACCAAGCTGCCGCCATCCCGAAGCGAAGTCTTTGCGGCGGCCACCGCGTCCCCTTTCCGGGGGTACAAGAAGACTCGCCCGCTGGCGGCTCTTACCGCCCGGCCGACCGGCGCCGACGACGCACCTGGGGCGCGTTCCATCGCTTTCCTTTTCATACCCGTTAAATAGCACGTCACGGCCCCGAATGCACGGGAGCCTCGACGGATTTCCGCTCAGAATCCGCGCAGGAACGCCGGCCGCACCGCGCGCAGGCCGGCGCGGGCGTCGCGGATGGCGGCGAACAGCGGGTCGCGGTCCTTGGGCAGCGTGCCGGCCAGGGCCAACGCGTTCGAGGCGTGGTTCGAGCGGAAGATCACCGGCCGCGGCGGCGCCAGCGCCGCGACCAGCGCCTCCAACTCGTCGAGCACGCCGGCGTCGTCCTGCGGCACGAAGTCGGGGAAGCGGGCGCGGAAGCGCGACTCGGCATCCTCGTGGAACTGGAGCTGCAGGGTCGACAGGTAGGTCGGCGGCGCCGCGTTGACGACCGCCGCCGTGCCGGCGACGTGCTCGCGCCACAGCGTCGCGCCGCCGAGCCCCAGGATCACCGTCGCCGACACCTTGATGCCGGCGGCGTCGGCCTTGGCGATGCCGTCGATCATGCCGCGCTGGCTGGCGCCCTTGGCGACGCGCCTGAGCACCTCCGGCGCGCCGGATTCGATGCCGAGATAGACCAGCGACAGCTTGGCCGCCCGCAGCGCCGCCATCTCGTCGGGGGTCTTCTTCAGCAGCGCGATCGGCGTCGCATAGGCCGATATCCTCTGCAGCGCCGGAAAGGTTTCGCGCAGGCGGGCGGCGATCGCCAGCAGATGTTCGGTCGGCAGCACGAAGGCGTCGCCGTCGGCGAGGAACACGCGGCGGGCGTCGGGCCACGCCCGCGCCGCCGCCGCGATGTCGGCGAAGACCTCGTCCAGCGGTCGCGGCCGATACTCCTTCGTGCGATACATCGAGCAGAAGCTGCACTGGTTGAAGCTGCAGCCCAGCGTCGCCTGGATGATCAGGTTGCCGCCCTCGGACGGCGGCCGGAACAGGGGAAAATCGTAGTCGAGCATGGCGGGATGCTACTGCGTCGGCGGCCCATGGGCCACAAGCAATGGACCGCCACAATGACGAAGCCCCGCTCGCGTTTGCGGGCGGGGCTTCAAGCGCTTGGCGCGCGCTTTCTCTCAAGTCGGCAAATAATGCCGGACTTCATTCGGATGTAATCTTGTAGTGGTTCATGCCACCCCATCGGTGGCGGGAAAACAACCCGGTGGCTCCATGCTTTTTACACACCCTCCGTCGTTTTGACCTTTGGCCGCGCTGGGCGCGGCGGTCGCTGGATTGGCAAGGTGGATGCTGCTGGACCGGTTGACCTCCTTTAGCTCTCTCCCACGCGAATACTATGTGGCGATTAAGGCCGGTCGTCAATAGGAGAGACCGAAGCAGGCATCCTCCGACCGAAAGATGACGATTCGCACCCCCTTTGGCGGAGCCGCCGCAGGCCCTATGTATTGGGGCGAACCCGCCCGAGGCCCGAATCGCCCGCATGAGACGTCGCTCGCCCAGTACCTACCGTCCCGCACCCCCGTCCGGCCCACGCAACGACCTGCGCACCATGCGCACGCTGCTGCCCTATCTGTGGCCGGCGGGCGAGACCGGGCTGCGGGTGCGGGTGGTGGTGGCGATGGCGCTGCTGGCGGCGGCCAAGCTGGTCACCGTCTACGTGCCGGTGCTCTACAAGCAGGCGGTCGACGCCTTGAGCGCCGAGGCCGGCGCCGCGGTGGTGGTGCCGGTCGGCATCCTGATGGCCTACGGCCTGGCGCGGGTGCTGTCGAAAAGCTTCGCCGAGCTGCGCGACGCGGTGTTCGTGCGCGTCGCCCAGCGCGCCATCCGCAATGTCGGCCTGAAGACCTTCGGCCACCTGCACGCGCTGTCCTTGCGCTTCCACCTCGACCGCCAGACCGGCGGCCTGTCGCGGGCGATCGAGCGCGGCACCAAGGGCGTCGAGTTCCTGCTGAACTTCATGCTGTTCAACATCGTCCCCACGCTGTTCGAGATCCTGCTGGTCTGCGGCGTGCTGTGGGCGCTCTACGACTGGCGCTACCCCCTGGTCACCTTCGTGACCATCGGCGGCTACGTGCTGTTCACGCTGCTGGTCACCGAGTGGCGCATCAAGTTCCGCCGCGCCATGAACGAGACCGACTCGGAGGCCAACACGCGGGCCGTCGACTCGCTGCTGAACTACGAGACGGTCAAGTATTTCGGCAACGAAGCCCACGAGGCCGCGCGCTTCGACAACGCGCTGCGCCGCTACGAGGGCGCGGCGGTGCGCTCGAAGTCGACCCTGGCGCTGCTCAACATCGGCCAGGACTTCATCATCGCCGTCGGGCTGGTCGGCGTCATGCTGATGGCGGCGCGCGGCGTCGCCGCCGGCACGATGACGGTCGGCGACTTCGTGCTGGTCAACAGCTACCTGATCCAGCTCTACATGCCGCTGAATTTCCTCGGCTTCGTCTATCGCGAGATCAAGGCCTCGCTGACCGACATGGAGCACATGTTCGCGCTGCTCGGCGAGCATCGCGAGGTCCAGGACCGTCCCGACGCCAAGCCGCTGGCCGTCGCGCGCGGCGAGGTGCTGTTCGACGACGTGTGTTTCGGCTATTCGCCCGAGCGGCCGATCCTCGCCGGCGTCTCGTTCCGGGTGCCGCCCGGCCGCACGGTGGCGATCGTCGGGCCGTCGGGGGCCGGCAAGTCGACGATCTCGCGGCTGCTGTTCCGCTTCTACGACGTCCAGTCGGGCGCCATCCGCATCGACGGCCAGGACATCCGCGCGGTCACCCAGCAGTCCTTGCGCGCCGCCATCGGCATCGTCCCGCAGGACACGGTGCTGTTCAACGACACCATCTACTACAACATCGCCTACGGCCGCCCCGGCGCGGCGCGCGAGGAGGTCGAGCGGGCGGCAAAGTTGGCGGCGATCCACGACTTCGTGGTCGGGCTGCCGAAAGGCTACGACACCCCGGTCGGCGAGCGCGGCCTGAAGCTGTCGGGCGGCGAGAAGCAGCGCGTCGCCATCGCCCGCACCATCCTCAAGGCGCCGGCGATCCTGATGTTCGACGAGGCGACCTCGGCGCTCGACACCCACACCGAGAAGGAAATCCAGGAAAGCCTGCGCCAGGTCTCGCGCGACCGCTCGACCCTGGTCATCGCCCACCGCCTGTCGACGGTGGTCGACGCCGACGAGATCCTGGTGCTGGAGCAGGGCCGCATCGTCGAGCGCGGCCGCCACGGCGCGCTGCTCGCCGCCGACGGCGCCTACGCCGCGATGTGGCGGCGCCAGCAGGAGGCGGCGCTGGCCAGGGAGACCCTGGAGCACGCCCGCGCCGAGGGCGCCGCCGAATAAGCCCCGTTGCATACCGCCGGCGCCGCGCCTATGTTGCGGCGCAGCAAAGGCGGCAATCAGAGCAATCAAAGGATGACCATGAGCTTCGATCTCAAGGGCAAGCGCGGCCTGGTGGTCGGCATCGCCAACGACCAGAGCATCGCCTACGGCTGCGCCCGGCAGTTCCGCGACCTCGGCGCCGAGCTGGCGGTCACCTATCTCAACGAAAAGGCCGACAAGCACGTCCGCCCGCTGGCCGACAGCCTGGGGGCCTCCATCTACTGCCCCTGCGACGTGCGCGAGCACGGCCAGCTCAAGGCGGTGTTCGACACCATCGCCGAGAAGTGGGGCAAGCTCGACTTCGTGCTGCACTCGATCGCCTTCGCGCCCAAGGAGGACCTGCACGCCCGCGTCGTCGACTGCTCGCGCGACGGCTTCGCGATGGCGATGGACGTCTCGTGCCACTCCTTCATCCGCATGGCCAAGTACGCCGAGCCGCTGATGACCGACGGCGGCACGCTGCTGACGGTGTCGTTCTACGGCGGCCGCAAGGTCGTCGAGCACTACAACCTGATGGGCCCGGTCAAGGCGGCGCTGGAGATGAGCGTCAAGTACATGGCCCACGAGCTGGGCGACAAGGGCATCCGCGTGCACGCGGTGTCGCCGGGTCCGCTGAAGACCCGCGCCGCGTCGGGCATCGACCGCTTCGACGAGCTCTTGAACGACGCCGCCAAGCGCGCGCCGCAGCACCAGATCGTCAGCATCGACGACTGCGGCGCCCTGGCCGCCTTCCTGGTCAGCGACCGCGCCAAGGCGATGACCGGCTCGACCTTCTTCGTCGACGCCGGCTACCACATCATGGGGTGAGGAAGGGCGGCCACGGAGCGCGCGTCTCCAGACGCGCAGTTCTTTTGGTTCATCGCCGAATTCCGGGGAGGCGTAACTGACCCTCTCCCGCAGGCGGGAGAGGGAGGGGCCCAGCCGAAGGCTGGGAGGGTGAGGGCAGCGGCGCGTGGCTCACATCCGGCCTTCGGCCGTAAGACACCCTCACCCCGCCCCTCTCCCGCAGGCGGGAGAGGGAGAGGAGGAACTCTCCCCGGAATTCGGGATGAACCGTTCTTCTGGGGGGCGCGGAAACACTGCGGGTCTGGAGACCCGCGCTCCGCGCACCCGCCGCCCTCGCCCTCAGTTCCGCCGGTCGAGCAGCCCGCGCGCCACGACCTGGGCCTGGATCTCGGCGGCGCCCTCGAAGATGTTGAGGATGCGGGCGTCGCACAGGATGCGGCTGATCACGTATTCCTCGGCATAGCCGTTGCCGCCGTGCACCTGCAGGGCGTTGTCGGCGTTCGACCACGCGACGCGGGCGGCCAGCAGCTTGGCCATGCCGGCCTCGATGTCGCAGCGGCGGTCCGAATCCTTCTCGCGGGCGGCGAAATAGGTCAGCTGGCGGGCGATCATGGTCTCGACCGCCATCCAGGCGAACTTGCCGTGGACGCGCGGGAAGGCGTAGATCGGCTTGCCGAACTGGACGCGCTCGTTGGCGTAGCGCATGCCGACCTCCATCGCGCTCTGCGCGACGCCGACGGCGCGCGCCGCGGTCTGGACGCGGGCCGATTCGAAGGTCGCCATCAGCTGCTTGAAGCCCTGGCCCTCGACGCCGCCGAGCAGGTTCTCGGCCGGCACCGCGAAGCCGTCGAAGCCGAGCTCGTACTCCTTCATGCCGCGATAGCCGAGCACCTTGATCTCGCCGCCGGACATGCCCGCGGCCGGGAACGGGTTCTCGTCGGTGCCGCGCGGCTTCGGCGCCAGCAGCATCGACAGGCCCTTGTAGCCCTTCTCCTCGGGATTGGTGCGCACCAGGAGCGTCATCAGGTCCGAGCGGCTGGCGTGGGTGATCCAGGTCTTGTTGCCGGTGACCTCGTAGACCTCGCCCTTCCTGACCGCGCGGGTGCGCAAGGAGGCGAGGTCCGAGCCGGTGTTGGGCTCGGTGAACACCGCGGTGGGCAGGATCTCGCCCGAGGCGATCTTGGGCAGGAACTCGGCCTTCTGGGCGTCGGTGCCGCCGAGGCGGATCAGCTCGCCGGCGATCTCGGAGCGGGTGCCGAGCGAGCCGACGCCGATATAGGCGCGGCTCAGCTCCTCGGTCACCACGCACATCGCCATCTTGCCCATGCCGAGGCCTCCGAACTCCTCGGGGATGGTCAGGCCGAACACGCCCATCTCGGCCATGTGCTCGACGACCTCGATCGGGATCAGCTCGTCCTTGAGGTGCCATTCGTGGGCGTGCGGGATGACCTCGGTCTCGCCGAACTTGTGGAACTGGTCGCGCACCAGCTCCAGGGTCTCGTCGTCGAGGGCGGCGTCGCCGAAATGGTGGCCGTCCTGGATCAGCTCGCCGATGCGGCTGCGCACCGCCTCGGTGTTGCCCTGCTCGCGCAGCACGGCGACGTCGTGGCCGTGCATCTGGTGGCGGGCGGTGGAATCGATGCCGAAATCAGCCGGGCGCACGACCTCGCCCTGGCTCATCGGAATGCCGCCGTAGATCTGGTTCAGGTATTCGCCGAAGGCGGCCTGCAGCATCAGGCTTTCCAGCTCGCCGAGCCGGCCGCTGGCCTCCAGCCGCCGGGCCCAGGCCAGCATCTGCTCCAGCGCCGCGACATAGGTCGACAGCCAGGCGAAGCCGTGGGCGGCGAACTGATGGCGCTCCAGCAGCTCGGAATCGATCTTGCCGCCGCGGCCGACCAGCCTGTTGACGCCGTCCTTGGCGGCGACGTGGAGCTCCTGCACGCTGGTCAGCGCCTTGGCGCAGGCGTCGAGCAGGTGCGGAAGGACGGGCGAAGCGGTCGGCTGCTGCAGGGCGGTCATGGTGCGGATTCCTGGTGGTGACGACTAGAGATGCGCCGCCCCGCGCGGCCGGGGGCTGCGCGGGGCGGCAACGGGTCGGGCCTCAGCCCTCGACGCAGTCCTCGACGGTGCGGCGGCCGGGCAGCTTGGCCTGGACGAGCACGGCCATGTTGCCGGGCTTGTGCTCGTTGCGCGCCATCTTCATGTGCGCCTTCGGGATGTCCTCCCACGAGAACACCTCCGACATGCACGGGTCGATGCGGCGCTCGAGCACGAGCTGGTTGGCCTGGGCCGCCTGCATCAGGTTGGCGAAGTGGCTGCCCTGGATGCGCTTCTGGCGCATCCACACGAAGCGGGCGTCGAAGGTCAGGTTGTAGCCGGTGGTGCCGGCGCAGAACACGACCATGCCGCCGCGCTTGACGACGAAGCACGACACCGGGAAGGTCGCCTCGCCGGGATGCTCGAACACGAAGTCGACGTCGTTGCCCTTGCCGGTGATGTCCCAGATCGCCTTGCCGAAGGCGCGGCAGCGCTTCATGTAGTCCTTGTAGCCTTCGGCGTCGTCGACGTCGGGCAACTGGCCCCAGCAGTCGAAGTCCTTGCGGTTGATGACGCCCTTGGCGCCCAGGCCCATCACGAACTCGCGCTTGTCCTCTTCCGAGATGACGCCGATGGCGTTGGCGCCGGCCACCGAGATGAGCTGGATCGCCATCGAGCCGAGGCCGCCGGCGGCGCCCCAGACCAGCACGTTGTGCCCCGGGCGCAGGATGTGCGGGCGGTGGCCGAACAGCATGCGGTAGGCGGTCGCCAGCGTCAGCGTGTAGCAGGCGCCCTCCTCCCAGGTCAGGTGCTTGGGCCGCGGCAGCAGCTGCTGCGCCTGCACCCGGCAGAACTGGGCGAAGGAGCCGTCGGGCGTCTCGTAGCCCCAGATGCGCTGGCTGGGCGAGTTCATCGGATCGCCGCCGTTGCACTCCTCGTCGTCGCCGTCGGTCTGGTTGCAGTGGACGACGACCTCGTCGCCGACCTTCCAGCGCTTCACCTTGGCGCCGACCGCGTAGACCACGCCCGAGGCGTCGGAGCCGGCGATGTGGTATTCGGCGCCGTGGCCGTCGAACGGCGAGATCGGCTTGCCCAGCGAGGCCCAGACGCCGTTGTAGTTGACGCCGGCGGCCATCACCATGACCAGGACCTCGTGCGGGTCGATGTCGGGGGTGTCGACCACCTCGACCTGCATCGCCTTGTCCGGCAGGCCATGGCGCTCGCGGCGGATCGCCCAGGCGTACATCTTCTTCGGCACGTGTCCGAGCGGGGGGATTTCGCCGATCTCGTACAGATCCTTGGTCTGACCCGGCAGGTCGACCACGCGTGCGGATTCGGTCATGCTCAACTCCCAATAACGCCGGCGCCGCCCCTGCCGGGTAGGCACCAAATCATTCGCTTCCCGCCCCCCGGCCCTGCGCGCTGTGCGGCGCACACCGCGCCCGGACGTTCCACCAGGCTCTCCTTCGGATTTAGCGCATTGACGCTTTCTTCGCAATGCACAAAATGATAGTTTCTTTCGCGTTGGCCGGGTGACCGGTAATTTTATAACGCTTATTGCCACCTGCCTTTGGCATTCAATACCATGGTCGTAGAGCGAAAGTGGAGCGTAGAATGAGCAGCAGCGCCGCATCCGACACCGGCACCCCCGCCCCGAAGCGCGACAAGCCCTGGCTTTTCCGCACCTATTCGGGCCATTCCTCGGCGCTGGAGAGCAACAAGCTCTACCGCACGAATCTTTCGCGCGGCCAGACCGGCCTGTCGGTCGCCTTCGACCTGCCCACCCAGACGGGCTACGACTCCGACCACGCCCTGGCGCGCGGGGAGGTCGGCAAGGTCGGCGTGCCGATCTGCCATCTCGGCGACATGATGACGCTGTTCGACGGCATCCCGCTCGAGAAGATGAACACCTCGATGACCATCAACGCGCCGGCCGCCTGGCTGCTGTCGCTCTACATCGCGGTGGCCGAGCGCCAGGGGGCGGCGCGCGCCAGCCTCAACGGCACCACCCAGAACGACGTCATCAAGGAATACCTGAGCCGCGGCACCTACATCTTCCCGCCCGAGCCCAGCCTGAAGCTGACCGCCGACGTCATCGCCTTCACCTACAAGGAGGTGCCGAAGTGGAACCCGATGAACGTCTGCTCCTACCACCTGCAGGAGGCCGGGGCGACGCCGGAGCAGGAGCTGGCCTACGCGCTGGCCACCGCGATCGCCGTGCTCGACCACGTCAAGGCCGGCGGCCAGGTGCCCGAGGCGGACTTCCCGCAGGTCGTGGGGCGCATCAGCTTCTTCGTCAACGCCGGCATCAAGTTCGTCACCGAGCTGTGCAAGATGCGCGCCTTCACCGAGCTGTGGGACGAGATCTGCCGTGACCGCTACGGCATCGCCGATCCCAAGCTGCGGCGCTTCCGCTACGGCGTGCAGGTCAACTCGCTGGGCCTGACCGAGCAGCAGCCCGAGAACAACGTCTACCGCATCCTCCTGGAGATGCTGGCCGTCGTGCTGAGCAAGGACGCCCGCGCCCGCGCCGTGCAGCTGCCGGCCTGGAACGAGGCCCTGGGCCTGCCGCGGCCCTGGGACCAGCAGTGGTCGCTTCGCCTGCAGCAGATCGTCGCCTACGAGACCGACCTGTTGGAATACGACGACATCTTCGGCGGCAGCCGGGTGATCGCCGACAAGGTCGGGGCGCTGAAGGCCGAGGCCCGCGACGAGCTGGCGCGGCTCGATGGCATGGGCGGCGCCGTCGCCGCGGTCGAGGCCAGCTACATGAAGCAGCGCCTGGTCGAATCGAACAGCCGCCGCATCCAGGCGATCGAGGCCGGCGAGCAGATCGTCGTCGGCGTCAACAAGTTCACCGAGGGCGAGCCCAGCCCGCTGACCGCCGGCGAGGGCGCCATCATGACCGTCGACCCGGCCGCCGAGCGGGCGCAGATCGAGGCGCTGCGGGCCTGGCGCGCCGAGCGCGACGCCAAGGCCGTCGAGGGCGCGCTGGAGACCCTGCGCCGCGCCGCCGCCGAGGGCCGCAACGTCATGGAGCCGTCGATCGCCTGCGCCCATGCCGGCGTGACCACCGGCGAATGGGCCGGCGTGCTGCGCGAGGTGTTCGGCGAGTACCGCGCGCCGACCGGCGTCGGCCGCCACGCCGCCGGCGGCGGCCACGCCGCCCTGGCCGAGGTGCGCACGCGCGTCGACGAGGTCAGCCGGCGCATGGGCCGGCGCATCAAGATGCTGGTCGGCAAGCCGGGCCTCGACGGCCACTCGAACGGCGCCGAGCAGATCGCCGTGCGCGCCCGCGACGCCGGCATCGAGGTCGTGTACGAGGGCATCCGCCTGACCCCGGCGCAGATCGTCAACGCGGCGCTGGAAGAGGGCGTGCACGTCGTCGGCCTGTCGATCCTGTCGGGCAGCCACGTGCCGCTGGTCACCGAGGTGCTGGAGCGCATGAAGGCGGCCGGGCTGGCGGACGTGCCGGTGATCGCCGGCGGCATCATCCCGCCCGAGGACGAGAAGCTGCTGCGCGCCGCCGGCTGCGCGCGCATCTACACGCCCAAGGACTACGACATCACCGCGATCATGGGCGACATCGTCGGCCTGGTCGAGGGCGTCGGCGAGGCGGCGGCTTGAAGCCCCCTCTCCCGCCTGCGGGAGAGGGGGAACCTACAGGATCGCCAGCACCGATTCCGGCGGGCGGCCGAGGGCCGCCTTGGCGTCGGTCACCACGATCGGCCGCTCGATCACCGCCGGGTGGGTCACCATCGCCGCCAGCAGCTCGTCGTCGGGCAGCGACGGGTCGATGCCCGCCTCGCGCGCTTCCTTCGGCCGCAGGATGTCGCGCGGCCGCTTGCCCATCAGCGCCAGGATGCGCTTCAGCTCCATCGCCGAGGGCGGCGTCTTCAGGTATTCGACCACCTGCGGTGACACGCCCTTTTCCTCGATCAGGCGCAGAGTCTCGCGCGATTTGCTGCAGCGCGGGTTGTGATATATGGTCACGCTCATGATGCGGCACCTCCTTGGCAGCCTTCATTGCCATGACGCCCCGGCGAGGACAAGCCATGCATAGGGATTGGCTGCGGCGCTTGGGCGCCGTGCTGATGGTTGTTCTCGCCTGCCTGGCGGCGCCGCCGGCGCTGGCGCAGGAGGCGCCGGCGGCCGAGGTCTCGGCCGAGGAGATCGAGCGTCTGGTCGACACGCTCGAGGATCCGGCGGCGCGCGAGAAGCTGATCGCCCAGCTCCGCGCCCTGCGCCTGGCCCAGGGCGGCGTCGAGCCCGAGGCACCGGGGCTGGCGAGCTCGGCGCTGGCGGCGCTGTCGGACCGGATCGAACTGTTCGGACAGAACCTGCTGGCCGCCACCGACGCGCTGGCCGACGCGCCGCGGCTGGCCGCCTGGGTCGAGGCGCAGGTGCGCGATCCCGACGCCCGCGAGCGCTGGCTGCGGGTGATCGGCAAGCTGCTGGCGATCCTGATCGCCGGCGCCGCGGTCGAGGCGCTGGCCGAGTTCCTGCTGCGCCGCCCGCGCGCCCGCATGGACGCCCGCACGCCCGAGAGCCGCATGGCGCGCGCGCCGCTGGTGGTCGGTCGCGCGCTGCTCGAACTGGTGCCGGTGGCGGCGTTCGCGCTGGTCGCCTACGGCATGGTGCCGCTGATGCGGCTCGGCGGCGAGCCGCGCGCGGCGGCGCTGATGCTGATCACCGCCTATCTCAGCTCGCGGCTGGCGATCGTCGCCGCCCGTGTCGCGTTCCGACCGCGCCGGTCGCAGTTGCGGCTGCTGCCGGTCGGCGACGAGACCGCGCATTACCTCTACATCTGGGCGCGGCGCCTGGTCGCGGTGATCATCTACGGCTACGTCCTGGTCGCCGCCGCCAGCCTGCTCGGCCTGCCCGCCAGCGGCTACCAGTTCCTGCTCAAGCTGCTGGGGCTGCTGGTCGCGACCATGATGGTGGTGCTGATCCTGCAGAACCGGGGGCCGGTCGCCGGCTGGATCCGGTCGCGCGGGCCCGAGGCCGGCCACCGCCTGCGGCAGTTCCGCAACCGCCTGGCCGACGTCTGGCACGTGCTGGCCAGCCTGTACGTGGTGATGATCTACGGCATCTGGGCGCTGCGCATCGAGGGCGGCTTCGAGTTCATGCTGCGCGCGACGGTGCTGACGGTGGCGATCCTGCTGATCGCCGCCTTCTTCGCCTCGCTGGTCCGCCGCCTGGTCGACCGCGGCTTCGCGGTCGGCACCGAACTGCGCGAGCAGTTCCCCCAGCTCGAGCCGCGGGTCAACCGCTACCTGCCCGTGCTGCACGGCGTGCTGCGGGCGGCGATCGCGCTGATCACCGTCGTCGCGCTGATGGAGGTCTGGGGCGCCGACGCGGTCGAATGGCTGTCGACCGGCTGGGGCCGCCGCTTCGTCTCGGGCGCGGTGACCATCGCCATCGTGCTGCTGGTGGCCCTGGTCGTGTGGGAGGTGGTGTCGTCGTCGATCGAGCGCTATCTGGCGCCGACCGACGCCGAGGGCAACGCGATCGAGCGCTCGGCGCGGGCGCGGACCCTGCTGCCGCTGCTGCGCAACGTCATCATGATCCTGCTGCTGATCGTCGTCGGCCTGACGGTGCTGTCCGAACTCGGGGTCAACATCGCGCCGCTGCTGGCCGGTGCCGGCGTCGTCGGCCTGGCGATCGGCTTCGGCTCGCAGAAGCTGGTGCAGGACCTGATCACCGGCATCTTCATCCTGTTCGAGGACACCATCTCGGTCGGCGACGTCGTCACGCTGGGCGAGCACACCGGCCTGGTCGAGGCGATGAGCGTGCGCACCATCCGCCTGCGCGACCTGACGGGCAGCGTCCACACCATCCCGTTTTCGTCGGTCAGCACCATCGTCAACCTGACCAAGGACTTCTCCTTCGCCGTGTTCGACGTCGGCGTCGCCTATCGCGAAGACACCGACCAGGTCGTCGAGGTGCTCAAGGAGATCGGCGCCGGGCTGCAGTCCGACGAGGAGTTCGGCAAGGTGATCCTCGAGCCGCTGGAGGTCCTGGGCGTCGACCGCTTCGGCGCCTCCGAGGTCGTGGTCAAGGCGCGGATCAAGACGCAGCCGGTCAAGCAGTGGATGGTGGCGCGCGAGTTCAACCGCCGCCTCAAGAAGCGCTTCGACGAGCTGGGGATCGAAATCCCCTTCCCGCACCAGACCGTCTATTTCGGCCAGGACAAGGACGGCAAGGCGCCGCCGCTGCACATGGCCCTGGAACGCAAGCGCGGCGAGAAGGCGGCGGCGGAAGAGGGCTGAGGCCGCGGCTCACCCGAGCCGCGGGGCCTCGCCGGCAACGGCTACTTGAAGACGACCGCGCGCCCGCTGGCGTCGAGACTGCCCCAGCTGAACAGGCTTATGCCGACGGTTCCGAAACGGGCGTGGACGACGGCGTCGGCGCCAAGCTCGGCCGCCGCCTCCCTCAGCTTCGTGGCGGCGAGTTCCCTGGTCGGATCCGGGTGAAACACGGTGGTCTTGTTCACCGAAACCTTGACGTCACCGATCGAGACATAGGGCCGGTCCGTGATGTCCCCTTCGGTGAGGATCACGTTGGCCGGGTCGCTCTTCGGCCGCGCCGAGGTCGCGCCCGGATCGATGTTGCTGGTGCTCCAGGTCGCGCAACCGCCCAGCGCCGCCGACACGGCGAGCGCCACCGCGAGAGTTCGGATGGCCCTCATGTCGTCCCCCGTTTACTGGTACTTGACGACGACCGGATACGTGCTGACGTCGCAGCCCTTGTTCAGTGCGATCCGGCGCAGATGGTCGTTGCGGTCGACCAGCGCGTTCCCCTCGACGCCGTCGGCATTCTTCACGTCCATCGCGAACAGCGCCGGCCAGAACAGCAGCACCCCGGCGACGCCGATCGCCACGTCGCCGCCGTCGCGCGACTGGTTGGCGGAAATCTTCGCGCGCGCATTGGCCGCGTTGGCGAAGACCTCGCTCTCGATGGAGTCGCAATCCTTCTTGTCGTCGTTGGTCATCGCGATCGGCTGAACCACCGGCTCGCGACCCGCGCAACCGGCGACGAGGACCACCGCGACGACGCTAGCGAAAATCTTCTTCAACTTACCCCCCCATCAATAATCGTCCACAACACCAAGTATCCACACCGGCAGCCAGAAATGCACCGAATGGGCGTCTATCGCCATCGTAGGGGGTAACCGGCACATGCGCAAGCAGAACTGGTCGACGAGCAAGGCGCCGCACTCAGAAGAAGTCGTCCGCCGAACACTTGGGTCCTCGGAGTCGGCGGCGCGCGCGTTTGACGGATGGGGGCGGCGGCCGCGCGGAAGCGGCCCGCCTTTCAGTGCAGCTCGGCGCGGATCTGCTGGCGCAGGAGGTCGATGGGCGCGATGGCGGCGTCGCGCTCGAAATGCCAGAAGGTCCAGCCGTTGCAGGCCGGCGCGTTCTGGACGGCGGCGCCGACCTGGTGGATCGAGCCCTTGTGGTCGGCCGAGATGATGGTGCCGTCGGCGCGCACCTTGGCCGTCCAGCGCTTGCGCTCGTCGAACAGCACGTCGCCCGGCGCCAGATAGCCGCGCTCGACCACGGCGCCGAACGGCACCCGCGGCTCGGCGCGCTTCGACGGCGTCAGCAGCACCTCGGGATCGGCGACCGGCCTGACCTTGGCGATGCGCTCGCGCGCCGCGGCGATGTAGTCGGAATCCCGCTCGAGGCCGATGTAGTGGCGGCCGAGCCTGCGGGCGACGGCGCCGGTGGTGCCGGTGCCGAAGAACGGGTCGAGCACGACGTCGCCCGGCCGGCTGGCGGCCAGGATGGCGCGGTAGAGCAGCGCCTCGGGTTTCTGGGTCGGATGCACCTTCTGGCCGCTCTGCTTCAGGCGCTCGGGGCCGGTGCACAGCGGCAGCAGCCAGTCCGAGCGCATCTGCAGGCCGTCGTTGAGCGCCTTCATCGCCTCGTAATTGAAGGTGTATTTCGACTTCTGGCTCTTGGCGCACCAGATCAGCGTCTCGTGGGCGTTCGTGAACCGGGTGCCGCGGAAGTTCGGCATCGGGTTGGTCTTGCGCCACACCACGTCGTTGAGCATCCAGTAGCCGAGGTCCTGCAGCGCCGAGCCGACCCGGAAGATGTTGTGGTAGGTGCCGATCACCCACAGCGAGCCGTCGTCCTTGAGCAGCCGCCGCGCCGCCGCCAGCCAGTCGCGCGTGAAGCGGTCGTAGTCGGCGAAGTCGCCGATCTGGTCCCAGGCGTCGTCGACGCCGTCGACCCTGCTGTTGTTGGGGCGCAGCAGCTCGCCGCCCAGCATCAGGTTGTAGGGCGGATCGGCGAACACGAGGTCCACCGACTTCTCGGGCAGAGAGCGCATCAGCTCGATGCAGTCGCCCTGCAGGATGATGTCCAGGGTGCGGGTCATCCCCGCACTTTGATTCAGCGGCGATTCGCCGTCAAGAGTCTTTCGATTCAGGGGTTTGTGGGGCGGCGTTCGCGTATCGGATCAAAGCCGTCCCAAACCGCGCCGGCGATTTCCTCGATCCGCTCCGGCGGCAGCAGGCCGCAATGGACCAGGAAGGCGAAGCGGTCGTGGCCCTCGGCGCGCCAGGCGTCCTCGAGCAGGCGCGCCGCCGCCTCGGAGGCGGTCGCGAAGGCGTCGTCGGACAGCGCGTAGACGATGTGGCAGGCGTCGCCGTCCTCGTCCTCGCCGCTGATCCACAACAGCCAGGCGTCGCCGTGCCGCGACAGCCAGTACTCGTCGCGGCGATCGGGCATCCGCCCGCCCCAGGCCCATTCGACGGCGGCCACGAACACCGCATGGATCGGCGGCACCTCGGGCAGGTCGTCGCGGTCCGGATAGAGGATCGCGGTCTTCATGCCCATCAGATGGGCATCGCCATCCCGATCCGCCATCGCCCTCAGGACGGCTCCAGCAGATCGAACAGATCGCCGACCGGCGCGAAGGAGCGCCGGTGCAGCGGCGTCGGCCCCAGCCGGTCGAGCGCCTGCTGGTGCGCCCGGGTGCCGTAGCCCATGTTGGTCTCCCAGCCGTAGCCGGGATAGCGCGCCGCGTAGTCGAGCATCATGCGGTCGCGGGTGACCTTGGCGACCACCGAGGCGGCGGCGACCGACAGGCTGAGGCCGTCGCCGCCGACCAGGCACTCGACCCGGCACGACAGGCCGCGCGGCCGCTGGTTGCCGTCGACCAGGGCGCAGTCGACCGCGACGCCGAGCCCGTCGACGGCGCGGGCCATCGCCAGGAAGGTCGCCTGCAGGATGTTGACGCGATCGATCTCCTCGACGCTGGCGACGCCGACCGCCCAGCGGGCGCAGCCGGTGACCAGCGCGTACAGCGACTCGCGCTTGGCCGCCGAGAGCTTCTTCGAATCGTTCAGTTCGGTCCTGAGCGGCCTGGGCAGCCGCGGCGGCAGCACCACGGCGGCGGCGACGACCGGCCCGGCCAGCGGCCCGCGCCCGGCCTCGTCGATCCCGGCGACGATCCCGCCCAAAGCCTTCTCACGCGTCAGGTCCGGCATTCCCCTCCCCCTGCCGGCCGCCCGGCGGCGGCCTCGGGGGGGAAGTCTTGCCCGACTGCGCCAGCTCGTGCAAGCGCCGCGCGACGAACAGCCAGAACGGGGTGAGCACCAGGGACAGCACGGTGACCGCCACCACCAGGCGGACGTCGGCGGCCGAGATCAGCTTGTAGCGCAGTCCGGTCTCGGACAGCAGGAACGAGAACTCGCCGACCTGGGCCAGCGCGACGCCGGCGATCAGCGCCACCGGCCAGGGCTGGCCGAGGAAGCGCACGGCGGCGACGTTCAGCGCCGTCTTGAACACGGTGACGATGGCCAGCAGCAGCAGCACCGTCCACAGCTCGTCCCAGATGAACTCCAGGTCCATCAACAGGCCGATGGACAGGAAGAACACCATCAGCAGCACGCTCTGGATCGGATGCGTGGCGCGCATGATCGGTTCGCCCTGCGCCGAGTTGCCGAGCACCAGACCGGCCAGGAAGGCGCCGTAGGCCGGCGACAGGTCGAGCAGGCCGGCCAGCGTCGCGGCGCCGAAGCACCAGGCCAGGCCGGCCAGCGGCGTCAGGTCGCCGTCGCCCGAAACGGTGTCGGCGAAGGGCAGCCGCACCTGGCGGCGGACCAGGAACAGCACCAGCAGCACCATGAACACCACCGAGGCGACGAGGCGCGCGACGTCGCTCGCCGTCCAGCCCTCGGCGCCCATGCCCTCCAGCACCAGCGCCATCGGCACCACCGCCATGTCCTGGGCCACCAGCACGCCGAGGGTGACGCGTCCGGCCGCCGTGGTCAGTTCGCCCGAACTCTCCAGCGTCTTGATCACCACCGCCGTCGACGACAGCGCGACGACGAAGCCCAGCAACACCGCGACGCCGAGATTCCAGTCGAGGACGCTGCGCAGCAGCAGCATGACGCCGACGCTGCCGCCGATCTGGATCGCGGTGGCGGCGACCGCCACCCGCCACACCGAGACGAAGCGGCGCAGGTCGAGCTCCATGCCGATCAGGAACAGCAGCAGCAGCACGCCGAACTCGGCCAGCACCCCCACCGCCTCGCGGTCGGTGACCAGCTCCAGCCCCGACGGCCCCAGCACGACCCCGGCCAGGATGTAGCCGACGATCGGGCTCTGGCGCAGCCGCGCCATCGCGACGCCGCACAGCAGCGCCACCAGCGCGACGATCGCGGTCGCGGTCAGTTCGGGATGCAGGGGCATCGGTCCAGGCCGGGACGGCCGCCCGTCAAAGCTCCGACAGCACGTGCTCGGCCGACGAGAACTTGAACTCGCCCGGTTCCTCGACCCACAGCTTGGCCACCGTGCCGTCCTCGACGACCATGGCGTAGCGGCGCGAGCGCAGGCCCATCTTGCCGCCGGTGTCGAGCTCGAGGCCCAGCTTGCGCGTGAAGCCGCAATCGCCGTCGGCCAGCAGCGTGACCTTGCCGTCGGCGAGGCTGGCCTTGCCCCAGGCGTTCATCACGAAGGCGTCGTTGACCGACACGCAGGCGATCTCGTCGACGCCGCCCTTGCTCTTGATCTCGGCCGCCCGTTCGATGAAGCCCGGCAGGTGGCGGTTCGAGCAGGTGGGCGTGAACGCCCCGGGGACCGCGAACAGCACGACGCGGCGTCCCTTGAAGAAATCACTGGTCGAGACCTCGACGATGCCGTCGTCGGTCAGCCGGGTGAGCTTGGCCTCCGGCACTCTGTCGCCCTGCTTGATCATCGCGGCGTCCTCCCTTCTCTGCCAGACATGGGGGCGCCGGAGCGGCGTTCAATCCGCCTAGCCGCCGGCGCTGGCCTGGGCCGCCGGCCCCTTCGCCCGCTCCAGCGCCTCGACGACGACCCGCTCGGTCAGCAGCTCGGGCAGCACGATTCCCTCGGGCGCGCCGGGGCCGTAGACGGCGTTGAACGGGATGCCGTAGCGGCCGTAGGACGCCAGGTAGTCGGCGATGCGGTCGTCGGGATTGGTCCAGTCGGCGCGCATCGGCACGACGCCGTCGGCGGCCAGCATCTCGGCGACGCGGCCGCGGTTGATCACCGCCGCCTTGTTGACCTGGCAGGTGATGCACCAGTCGGCGGTGACGTCGACGAACACCGTCTTGCCCTCGGCGACCAGCCGGAGGATGGCGTCGCGCTCGAAGACCATCCAGTCCGTGTCGCCCTTGGCGGCCTGGCGCAGGTCGGTCGAGGTCGCCTGCAGCGGCGGCACGAAGGCCGCCCCGGCCAGCACCACGACGGCGGCCGCGGCGGCGGCGCGGGCGAAGCTGCCGCGCTGGCGCAGCCGCACCGCCAGCACCGCGACCAGCCCGACCATCAGGCCGGCGACGCTGCCCGCGGCGCCGAGGCCGGTCTGGGCGGCGAGCACGCTGAGCAGCCACAGGCCGGTGGCGGCCAGGGCGACGCCCATCACCTTCTTCACCGTCACCATCCAGGCGCCGGGCCGCGGCAGCCGGTGCGCGAGGCCGGGGAAGGCGGCGACCGCGAGATAGGGCAAGGCCATGCCGAGCCCGAGCGCCGCGAAGATGGCGACGATCTCGACCGGCCCGTGGCCGAGCGCGAAGCCGACGGCGGTGCCGAGGAACGGCGCCGTGCACGGCGTCGCCAGCAGGGTGGCGAAGGCGCCGGTCAGGAAGGCGCCGGGCAGCGAGTGCGGGTTGCCGTGCCCGGCGCCGACGCCCGACAGCCAGGACGGCATCGGCACCTCGAACAGCCCCCACAGATTGGCGGCGAACAGGGTGACGACGACGGTCAGCGCCACCAGGAACAGCGGCTGCTGGAACTGGATGCCCCAGCCGACCGCCATGCCGGCCGACTTCACCGCGACGGCGGCGGCGGCCAGGGCCAGGAACGAGGCGACGATGCCGGCCGACGAGGCGACGAAGCTGAGGCGGATCTGGCGGCGCTCGCCGCCGCCATGGCCGATCAGGCCGAGCACCTTCAGCGACAGCACCGGCAGCACGCACGGCATCAGGTTGAGGATCAGGCCGCCGAGCAGCGCCAGCGCCGCCATGGTCAGGATGTCGCCGCCGGGCTCGTCGACCGGGACCATGCCGGCGACCGGCGTCACCGCGGCCTCGACGCCGCGCGCGTCCTCGCCGACCGTGACGGTCAGCGGCTTGCCGACCAGGCCGCCGGCGCCGGTGCCGGGCACGACCTTGGCCTCGAACACGGCGCGGCGGCCGCCGTCCGACAGCCGCACCTTGGGCGGCGCGAACTGGATGTTGTCGGCCGACTCGACGAACAGGTCGGGCTTGCGCAGCGGCGGCTCGGCGGTCACCTCGACCCGCAGCACGGCCCCGTCGCCTTCGCCGGCGGCGCTGGCCCGCGCCACCGCGATGCCGTGGCCGGGGCCGGGCACCGCGGCGATCCAGCGGTTGAGCTCGTGCGCCTCGGCGCTCGGCTCGGCGGGGCCGGCCGGCAGATCGAGCGTCAGCACCGCACGCTGCGGCACGCAGATTTCGGAACAGGTCAGGTAGTCGACGTCGGCCGTGACCGACACCGCCTCGCCCGGCCGCTGCAGCCGCAGGGTGACCGGATAGGTCACGGCGTCGGCGTAGCCGATGCTCTGCAGCCCCAGCACCTCGAAGCGGTGCGGGGTCGGGAAGGCCATCTCCGCGCCGGCGACGTTGTCGCCGCTCCACTCGACCTGCGGCGGATAGCCGGCGTCGCCGGCGTTGCGCCAGTAGACCTTCCAGCCCGGCTGCAGGTCGAACTGCAGGCCGAGCCGCACCGCCTCGCCGGTCCCGGTGGCGGTCGCGGCCGAGACCAGCCGCACCGCGCCCTGGTCGTTGCGCACCCACTCGGAGGAGTCCGCCAGAGCGACCGACGGCAGCAGGCCGAAGCCCAGAGCCGCGACGCGAAGCCAACCCGATACCGTCATCACCACCACCTTTTCTCGGCAACCGCCGGAATGATGCCGCATCCGGCCCGCCCCGCGCAACGACGCCCGGCCGCGGTTGAATAGGCTCGACCGAAAGGATCGGCCTTGCGTTCGTCTCCACACCGGCATATGTGAGTCGCATGCGCCCGGAAATGAACTCCTCCGGCTACCTGGCCGGCCAGATGCTGATCGCCATGCCGCAGATGCAGGACAGCCGCTTCACGCGGTCGGTCGTCTACGTCTGCGCCCATTCCGAGGAAGGGGCGATGGGCCTGGTGATCAACCGCCTGTTCGACGAGATCACCTTCCCCGACCTGCTCGACCAGCTCGGCATCGAGCCGACCGCGGACTGCGAGAAGATCCGCGTCCATTTCGGCGGTCCCGTCGAGGCCGGCCGCGGCTTCGTCCTGCACACGCCGGACTACGCCAACGACACCACCATGATGGTCGCCGACGGCGTGGCGCTGACCGCGACCATCGACGTTCTCAAGGCGATCGCCGACGGCTCCGGCCCCGACCGGAGCCTGCTGGCGCTGGGCTATGCCGGCTGGAGCGCCGGCCAGCTCGACGACGAGATCCGCGAGAACGTCTGGCTCAACGTGCCCGCCGATCCCGAGCTGCTGTTCGGCCGCGACCTCGACCACAAATGGGAACGCGCCATCGCCAAGCTCGGCATCGACGTCTCGATGCTGTCCGGCGACGCCGGGCACGCCTGAGCCCTGTTCCACCCCATCACCCCAGCCGGGCGCGGACCTGCTCGTAGGTCTCGACCTTGTCCAGCGGCCCCATGGCGGCGAAGGTCGGCGTGGTCGTGAACAGGCGCCGGGCGACGCGCCGCACCGTGGCGGCGTCGACCGCCTCGACCCGCTCGACCATCTCGGCCGTCGGCACCGGGCGGCCGTAGATCAGGAGCTGGCGGGCGAGCTGCTCGCAGCGCGACGACGTGCTTTCCAGCGACATCAGGATCGACGCCTTGAGCTGGGCGCGGGCGCGATGGACCTCGTCTTCGCCGACCTCCTGCGTGACCTTCATCACCTCGTCGCAGACCACCGGGATCAGCTCGGCGACCTCGTCCTCGCCGGTGCCGGCATAGACCGCGAACAGGCCGCCGTCGTGGTAGGACGAGGTGTAGGAGTAGATCGAGTAGACCAGACCCCGCTTCTCGCGCACCTCCTGGAACAGCCGCGACGACATGCCGCCGCCGAGCACCGTCGACAGCACCGAGGCGGCGTAGTAGTCGGGATCGTTGTAGCCGACGCCGTCGAAGCCGAGCATCACGTGGACCTGCTCGAGGTCGCGCGACTCGCGGAAGTCGCCGCCGCGATAGCGCGCCTGATCGTCGCCGGGCGTGGTGTCGGGCGGCAGCGCGTCGAACAGCTTGCCGGCCAGCGCGACGATCTGCTCGTGCTCGATGTTGCCGGCCGCCGACAGGATCATCCGCTGGCCGGAGTAGTTCTCGCGCATGTAGCCGAACAGCACCTCGCGGCTCATGCCGCGCACCAGCTCGGCGGTGCCCAGCACCGGCCGGCCGAGCGCCTGCTCGGGGAAGGCGGTGGCCTGGAAGTGGTCGAAGATGATGTCGTCGGGGGTGTCGATCGCCTGGCTGATCTCCTGGACGACGACCGCCTGCTCGCGCGCCAGTTCCTCGGCGTCGAGGGTCGAGTGCTGCAGGATGTCGGCGATCACGTCGACCGCCAGGCCGACGTCCTCTTTCAGCATCTTGGCGTAATAGGCGGTGTGCTCGCGCGAGGTGTAGGCGTTGAGCTGGCCGCCGACATTGTCCATCTCCTCGGCGATGGCCCGCGCCGTGCGCCGCCGCGTGCCCTTGAAGGCCATGTGCTCGAGCAGATGCGAGACGCCGTTGATCTCGGGCTTCTCGTGGCGGGTGCCGGCGTTGACCCAGACGCCGAGCGACGCGGTCTCGACGCCGGGCATGCGGTCGGTGGCGACGGTGAGGCCGTTGGGCAGGGTGGTGATCTGGATCATTCGCTCTCGTTCGGTCAGGTCCTGGCGGCGCCGCGGACGAAATCCTTCACCGCGGCGACGTCGTTGGGCAGCACGTGGCAACGCTCGGGGCGCTCGAAAAGGTCGGCCAGCCGCTCGGGCAGCTGCGGGCGGATGCCGCTGGCCTCCTCGACCGCGGCGGGGAACTTGGCCGGATGCGCGGTGGCCAGCGCGATCACCGGCAGATCGGGCGCCCGCCGGCGGGCGCGGCCGGCGGCGACGCCGATCGCCGAGTGCGGATCGAGCAGCTCGCCGCTGGCGGCATGGACGTCGCGGATGGTGGCGCGGGTCGCCTCGTCGTCGAGCCGGAAGCCGTCGAACACCGCGCGCGCCCGGCGCCAGCGCGCCTCGTCGACCGTCAGGCCGCGGGCCTTGCGGAACTCGGCCATCATCGCCGCCATCGCGGCGCCGTCGCGGCCGTGGAGGTCGAACAGGAAGCGCTCGAAATTCGACGAGACCTGGATGTCCATGCTCGGGCTGATGGTCGGGAACACCTCGCCCAGGGTCATCGATCCGGACTCGAAGAAGCGGGTCAGGATGTCGTTGCGGTTCGAGCCGACGATGAGCTGCTCGATCGGCAGGCCCATCAGCTTGGCCGCCCAGCCGGCGTAGACGTTGCCGAAATTGCCGGTCGGCACGGCGAAGGCCAGCCTGCGGTCGGGCGCGCCGATCGCCGTGGCGGCGGCGAAGTAGTAGACGATCTGGGCCATGATCCGGGCCCAGTTGATCGAGTTGACCGCCGAGAGGCGCATCTCGTCGCGGAAGGCCTCGTCGTTGAACAGCGCCTTGACCAGGTCCTGGCAGTCGTCGAACGTGCCCTCGACGGCGACGTTGTGGACGTTGGCCGACAGCACCGTCGTCATCTGCCGGCGCTGGACCTCGGAGACGCGGCCGTGCGGATGCAGAATCACGATGTCGACCGCCTCGCGGTCGCGGCAGGCCTCGATCGCCGCCGAGCCGGTGTCGCCCGAGGTGGCGCCGACGATCATCACCCGCTCGCCGCGCCTGGTCAGCACATGGTCGAACAGGCGGCCGAGGAGCTGCAGCGCGTAATCCTTGAACGCCAGCGTCGGGCCGTGGAACAGCTCCAGCAGCCAGTCGTTGCGCGCGATCTGCTTCAGCGGCGCCACGGCGGCGTGGCCGAAGCCGGCATAGGCGTCGTCGACCAGGGCGGCGAAATCGTCCGCGGCGATGGTGCCGTCGAGGAACGGCCCCATCACGCGCACCGCGATCTCCTGGTACGACAGCCCCTGCATGGCGCGGATGTCGGCGGCCGAGAAGGCCGGCCAGTCGCGCGGCAGGTACAAGCCGCCGTCGCGGGCCAGCCCGGTCAGCAGGACATCGTCGAAGGCGAGGACGGGCGCCTGTCCCCGGGTGCTCAGATACGTCAAAGGTCGGACTCCGCTCCGCGAAAGCGGCCCACTTTATACACGAGCGGCCCTTCGGGACAATGCGCGACTGGACGGCTCAGATCGTGTGCGGAGCCCGCGGTGTCAAGCTCACGGCCTGACGTAGCTCCAGCCCTGCTCCTGCAGCTCCATCAGCCGCACGACCCCGGCCGGCACCACGGCGACGTCCGGCAGCAGCGCGATTTCCTCTCCCGCCTTCCTTTCCATCGCCGCCTTGGTGTTGCCGCACCCCGAGAACGAAATCGCCGGCATGCCCTCGCCGATGCTCTTGACGCGCTCGGCGACCGGCGAACTGTCCGCACGGTACATGTGCAGGCCCGGACCGTAGGCGACGATCTCGACCTCGACCGACTCGCCGCGGCTTTCGTATTCCCGCACGGCGTTGACGGCGTTGTTGAGCGCCAGATTCATCACCGCCGGATCGTTCTGGTCGACCTGGATGGCGAGATGGTGAACCTTGGCATCGTCGTGCACGGCGAAAGCCGGTGCCGCGGCGAAGGCCATCACGAACAACGCGGCGAGGACGGGACGAACTGTGCTGGCGATCATGGCGCTTCTCCCATTGCGAGTTGTTATCGATCTCTCGCGGTGAAGCAGACATGCGCATCCCCGGTACGGGCATTCAACTGTCCGGACGGAGAGGTCACCCCGCCAGATAGCGCGCCCGCAGATGCGCCTCGAACACCTTCGGGTCGAGCGGGCGGCCGGTGGCCTCGATCAGCAGCTCGCGGGTCGAGGGCCGCGAGCCCTTCTCGTGGACGTTGGCGCGCAGCCAGGCCCGCAAGGGCTTGAAGTCGCCCCGGCCGATTCCCGGCACGATGTCGGGATCGGCGCGCCTGGCGGCGTCGAAGAGCTGGGCGGCGGTCATCGCGCCCAGGGTGTAGGTCGGGAAATAGCCCCAGGCGCCGTCGTACCAGTGGATGTCCTGCAGGCAGCCGCGGCGGTCGTCGGGCGGGGCGATGCCGAGCAGGCGTTCCATGCCTTCGTTCCAGGCGCCGGGCAGGTCGGCGACGGCGAGCTCGCCGGCCAGCATCGCCCGCTCCAGCCGGTAGCGCAGGATCACATGCGCCGGATAGGTGACCTCGTCGGCGTCGACGCGGATGAAGCCGCGCGCGACACGGGTGTAGCGGCGGCGGATCGCCTCGGGCTCCCAGGCCGGCCCATGGCCGCCGAAGGCCTCGCGCATCAAGGGGGTCGCGAAGGCGAGGAATTCCGGCGAGCGGCAGGCCTGCATCTCCATCAGCAGCGACTGCGATTCATGGATGCTCATGCCGCGCGCCGCGCCGACCGGCTGGCGCCGCCAGCGCTTCGGCAGGCCGAGCTCGTACAGCGCGTGGCCGGTCTCGTGCAGCACCCCCATCAGCGCCGTCATGAAGTCGGCCTCGTCGTAGCGGGTGGTGATGCGCACGTCGTCGGGCGTGCCGCCGCAGAACGGATGCGCCGAGACGTCGAGCCGGCCGTGGCGGAAGTCGAAGCCGACGATCTCCATCAGGCGCAGGCCGAGCTTGCGCTGGGTCTCGGCCGGGAACGGGCCGGCCGGCGCCGGCGGCAGTGGCGGCTGGCGCGCCAGCACCTGGTCGACGAAGCCGGGCAGGAAGCGTTCCAGCTCGGCGAACACCCGGTCGATGTCCTCGGCGCGGCCGTCGGGCTCGTACTGGTCGAGCAGCGCGTCGTAGGCCGAGACGCCCAGGCGTTCGGCCTTGGCCTCGGCCGCCTCGCGGGTCAGGGCCAGAACCTCGTCGAGCGCCGGCGCGACCCGGGCGAAGTCGCTGGCCGGCCGCGCCTGGCGCCAGACCATCTCGCAGGCCGAGCAGGCCCGCGACAGCGCCTCGACCAGACGGCCGGGCACCGCGGCGGCGTGGATCCACTGCCGGCGCATCTCGCGCAGATTGGCCTGCTCCCACGGATCGAGCTCGCCGCAGCCGGCCTCGTCGAGCAGGTCGACGAGCTCGGGCGCGGTCAGCATCTCGTGGTGCAGGATGCGCATGGTGGCGAGCTGTTCGGCGCGGGCTTCCGAGCCGCCGTCCGGCATCATCGCCGACATGTCCCAGTGCAGAACGCCGACCACCTCGTCGATCGTGGCGAGGCGGGCGAACAGCGCTTCCAGTTTCTCGTAGGCGGCACGCGACATGAATGGAAAATAGCCGAAACAACGCCGCTGGCAATCCGACCGATGGCCGGCTTGCGCGTCGTCGCGTGCCGGTCTTACCTTCGAGCGTTCCAGACGGGAGGGACGAGATGACCGACAAAGCGAAAGTCGCCGTGGTGCTGTCGGGCTGCGGCGTGTTCGACGGCAGCGAAATCCACGAGGCGGTGCTGACCCTGCTGGCGATCGATCGCCAGGGCGCCAGCTACCAGTGCTTCGCCCCCGACATCGCCCAGCGCCACGTCGTCGACCACCTGCGCGGCGAAGAGACCGGCGAGACGCGCAACGTCCTGGTCGAATCGGCGCGCATCGCCCGCGGCAACATCAAGCCGCTGCGCGAATTCGACGCCGGCGCCTTCGACGCGCTGGTCTTCCCCGGCGGCTTCGGCGCCGCCAAGAACCTGTCGAGCTTCGCCTTCGACGGCCCCGACTGCACCGTCGACCCCGAGGTCGAGGCGGCGATCCGCGCGATGCGCGCCGCCGGCAAGCCGATCGGCGCGCTGTGCATCGCGCCGGCGATCATGGCCAAGGTGCTGGGCGGGGTCGAACTGACCATCGGCAGCGACGCGGGCACGGCCCAGGCGCTCGGCGCGATGGGCGCGCGGCACAAGGTCGCCGGCCACGGCGAGGTGGTGGTCGACCGCGCCGCCCGGCTGGCGACGACGCCGTGCTACATGCTCGACGCCACCATCGGCCAGATCGCCGAGGGCGCCGACAACGTGGTGCGGACGGTGCTGGAGATGGCGCGCGAGAAAGTCGGCTGAGGCCGGCCTTCAGGCGACCTGGCCGGCGGTGAGGCGGCGTTCGAGTTCCGCCATGCCCGCCGGCACGTCCAGCCGCCCGCCGAGCGCGCGGATGCTGGAGCCGAAGGCGTGCAGCGTGCGGAACAGCGCGTGGGCGCGGCACTGCTCGCCCATCTGGCCGATGCGCAGGATGTTCAGCCCGAACGAGCCGGCGATCTCGACCCGATAGGTGCGGGTCATGTGCCGGCGCACCTCGTCGCCGGCGATGCCTTCGGGGACGCGGATCGCCACCACCGAGTTCAGCCGCGCCGATTGCGGCACGTAGAGATCGAGTCCCATCGCCTCGATGCCGCCCTGAAGCGCCAGCGAGCACAGTTCGTGGCGGCGGAAGCGCGCCTCGAGGGTCTCGATGCAGATCAGCCGCAAGGCCTCGTGCAGCGCCAGCACGCCCGAGACCGGCGCGGTGTAGTGATAGGCCTTCTTGTTCCAGAACAGGTCGGCCAGGCGGGCGTCGAGGCACCAGTGGGCCATCGGCGCGTTGCGCGCCTCGATGCGCCGCCACGCCGCCTCGGAAAAGGCGACCAGCGAGACGCCGGGAATCGAGGACAGCCCCTTCTGGCCGCCGGTGATCACCGCGTCGACGCCCCAGGCGTCCATCTCCATCGGCATCGTGCTGAGCGTGCACACCGCGTCGACCACCACCATGCAGCCATGCTCGCGCGCGATGGCGCAGATCTCGGCCAGGTGCCGGTTCCAGACGGTGTTCGAGGTCTCGCCCTGCACGATGGTCAGCACCTGCGGCCGCTCGCTGCGAATCGCCGCTTCGACGGCGTCGGGCATCGCGGTTTCGCCGTCGGGCACCTCCATCAGCGCCACCTCGCCGCCGCAGCGCGACGCCATCTCGGCCAGCCGGCGGCTGAAATAGCCGTTGCACACCGCCAGCACCTTGGTGCCCGGCTCGATCAGGTTGCACGCCGCCATCTCCATCGCCGCCGAGGCCGGGCCGGCGACGCCCAGGATCCGCGCGCTCCGCGACTGGAAGACGTAGAGCGCCATCGCCTTCACCTGCTCGATGACGCGGTTCATCGTCTCGCCGAGATGATTGATGACGATGCCGTTGGCGGCGGCGACCTTGGGCGGGATCGGCACCGGGCCGGCGCCCATCATCAACAGCGGTTCGTCGGGCAGGATCTGTTCGAGCGGCAAAATGGCCGGAGGGTGCTGGCGCATGACATGGTTTCCGATCGGGGGTGCAGGAGGGTGCAGCCCCCGACCCGCCCGCGTCAAGCGCCGCCTTCACGCAGGCCGCGCATTGGAGTGATCGCGCGCGAACATAAGGACTAATGCTCCTGTCGGAATGTACCGGCGCCAATTCTGCTCGGTATAGTCGTGCATCATCAGAGACATCCGCGCATTGAAAGCGGGCGACAGGAGAGAGCGAAATGTCCGAAGAGCAGAAGAACCAGCAGCAGCGGCACCAACACGCCTGCGATCAGCGCAAGGCCCTGGCCGACGGGCTGTGCGGCGGCGGCCCCGGATTCGCGGACTTCGACGACGACGAGACCGGCGAGTTCCGCTACAGCAAGGGGCTGAAGGATCACGACACGAAGACCGGGCTGCCGAAGCCGGCCAGCTACAAGGCGCTGAAGGAGACGCTGGATCGCATCCGCCGCAACGTCACCGTGAACGGCGGCCGCGCGCAATACATGGCCAACGGAAACGACCCGGTAAGCGACTTCAATAGCGGGATGAACGGTTTTCTCGGCTACCGGCCGCTGGTCAATCCCTTGGCCGGCGTGTCCTTCGACACCGAAGGGCCGGATCCGCACGAGCACCCGTTGTTGCCGCCGCCGACACTGAACGGCGAGCAGTTCTGGGAGATGCGCGAGCTGTACTGGATGGCGCTGCTGCGCGACGTTCCCTTCGCCGCCTGGGCCGACCACAAGCTGGTGACGCGGGCGGCAGACGACCTGGACGGGGCGCCGGGCAAGCCGGCAGAGGCGTTGTCGGCGAAGACCATAGATCCGGCAACCCTGTTCCGCGGCATGGCGCCCGGGGACGCCGCCGGTCCCTACCTGTCGCAGTTCCTGCTGCAGACGGTGCGGTTCGGCACCTTCGAGTACGAACAGCGCCAGCACACCGCCCCGCCCGGCATCGACCACCTGACCGAATGGGGCGCGTGGCTGGCGGTGCAGGACGGCGCGCCGGTCGATCCCGGCCGCGACGCGCTCGACACCTCCGGCACCTATATCCGCAACCTGCGCGACCTCGCCACCTACGTCCATTTCGACCAGCTGCACCAGGCCTACTTCAATGCCGGCCTGATCCTGATCGAGGGCGGCTATCCGCTGGATTCCGGCAATCCGTACAAAGGAAATCCGCACCAGGACGGTTTCGGCACCTTCGGCGGGCCGGCGCTGCTGGTGTTGCTGTCCGAGGTGGCGACCCGGGCGCTCAAGGCGGTGTGGTTCAACAAGTGGTTCGTGCATCGCCGCATGCGCCCGGAGGAATTCGGCGGCCGAATCGAGGCCGGCCGCACCGCCGCCGATTTCGGCCAGGCCGTCGAACTGGTCCGCGCCCGCACCGGAACGGCGTTGCTGCCGATGGCCTTCCCCGAGGGCTCGCCGACGCATCCGGCCTACGGCGCCGGCCACGCCACCGTCGCCGGGGCCTGCGTGACCATCCTCAAGGCGTGGTTCGACACCGGTTGCGAGATGCGCAATCCGGTGGTCGCCAGCCCCGACGGCCGTTCGCTGCTGCCTTATCTCGGCGGCGAGAGCCTGAAGGTCGGCGGCGAACTGAACAAGCTCGCCGCCAACATATCGCTGGGCCGCAACGCCGCCGGCGTGCATTGGCGCAGCGACTACACCGAGTCGATCCGCCTCGGCGAACTGGTGGCGCTGGAAATCCTGCGCCAGCACACCGCGACCTTCGCCGAGACCGGCGCCTCGTTCACCGTGCCGCTGTTCCGCGGCGGCCAGGCGGTGGTCGCCAACGGCACGGTGACCCCGCCGCAGCCCTGATCGGACTCACGGCACGTCGACCAGGACGACCTCCGCCTCCTCGCCGTCGGCGGCGATGGTGACGGCGTCCTGGCCGGCGACCGCGGCGCCGTCGCGCTCGGCAAGACGGACCTCGTCGACCAGCACCGCGCCGCGCGCCGCCACCACGTAGGCGCGGCGGCCACCGAGGCGATGGCTGACGCTCTGGCCCGGCCGCAGGGTGGCGCCCAGCACCGCGGCGTCCTGGTGGATCGTCAGCGCGCCGTCGTCGCCGGCCCGGCCCGAGGCCAGCGGCACCAAGCGCCCGGCGCGCTCGGCGCCGGGGAAGCGCCGCGTTTCCCAGCGCGGCTGATGGCCGGCGCGGTCGGTCTCGATCCAGATCTGGAACAGCAGCGTGTCCTCGGATTCGCGGTTGTACTCGGCATGGACGATGCCGCGGCCGGCCGACATCACCTGGACGTCGCCGGCCTCGGTGCGGCCGCGGTTGCCGAGCCCGTCCTCGTGGGTGATCGCGCCCTTCCGCACGTAGGTCACGATCTCCATGTCGCGGTGGCCGTGCGGCGGAAAGCCGGTGCCGGCGCGAATCAGGTCGTCGTTCCATACCCTGAGCACGCCCCAGCCCATGCGCCGCGGATCATGGTAACCGGCGAAGCTGAAATGGTAGCGGGCGCTCAGCCAGTCGTTGTCGAACCGGCCGAGGCCGGCGAAGGGGCGGTGCTCGATCATCGTCAGTCGCGCTCCTTGAGCTTGCGGGCGATCGCGGCGAGGTGACGGGCCTGGAAGCGCATCAGCTCCAGCTCGTTGTCGCTGGGCTGGCGCGAGCCGTCGCCGCCGGCGATGGTGCTGGCGCCGTAGGGCGTGCCGCCGCTGATCTCGGCCATCGTCGTCTGGCCCTGGGCCGAATACGGCAGCCCGACCACCACCATGCCCTGGTGCAGCAGCGTGGTGTGGAAGGACAGCAGCGTGCTCTCCTGGCCGCCGTGCTGGGTGGCGGTGCTGGTGAAGGCGCCGGCCGGCTTGCCGATCAGCTCTCCCTTGGCCCACAACCCGCCGGTCTGGTCGAGGAAGTTGCGCATCTGGGCGGCCATCATGCCGAATCGGGTCGGCGTGCCGAACAGGAATCCGTCGTAGTCGCGCAGTTCCTCGGGCCTGGCGACCGGCGCCGCTTGGTCGAGCTTGGCACCGGAGCCGCGGGCGACGTCTTCCGGCATCAGTTCGGGCACGCGCTTCAGCACCGCCTCGGCGCCGGCCTCGCGGACGCCCTCGGCGGCCGCCTGGGCCATGCGCTCGATATGGCCGTAGGTGCTGTAGTAAAGAACCAGGATGCGGGTCATGGCGATCTCCGGGGTTGCTTGCCTTGTTCCGAATATGCGCCGCCCCAGGCGCTGGACAATCCGGCTTGGCGGAACAACATTGTTTCCGTTCTGGAAACGCGGGAGGCGCGCATGGATCGGCTGACCGGGATGGCGGTGTTCGCCAAGGTGGCGGAGGAGAAGAGCTTCTCGGCGGCGGCGCGGGCGCTGGGCATGTCGAAGTCGGCGGTCAGCAAGCAGGTGGCGCGGCTGGAGGACCGGCTCGGCGCGCGGCTGATCAACCGCACCACCCGCAAGCTGTCGCTGACCGCCGCCGGCAGCGCCTTCCACGAACGCTGCGCCCGGGTGCTGGTCGAGGCCGAGGAGGCCGAGCAGGCCGTCAGCAGCCTGCAGGCCGAGCCGCGCGGCGTGCTGAAGGTCAACGCGCCGATGAGCTTCGGCATCCAGCACCTGGCGCCGGCGATTCCCGAGTTCATGGACCGCCACCCCGAACTGACGATCGACCTGGCGCTCAACGACCGAATGGTCGACCTGGTCGACGAGGGCTACGACGTCGCGGTGCGCATCGCCCGGCTGACCGATTCCAGCCTGATCGCCCGCCGCCTGGCGCCGAGCCGGCGGGTGATCTGCGCCGCCCCCGCCTATCTCGACCGCCACGGCGTGCCGACCCGCCCCGACGACCTGCGCGACCACGAATGCCTGCTCTACACCTACGGCCTCACCGGCGACGAATGGCGCTGGCGCGACGCCGGCGGCTCCGGCGCGGTCAAGGTCAAGGGACGGCTGAAGGCCAACAACGGCGAGGCGCTGAAGGCGGCGGCGCTGGCCGGGCTCGGGCTGGTGCTCAGCCCGACCTTCATGGTCGGCGACGAACTGCGCGACGGCCGCCTGCGCATGGTGCTGCCGCAATTCGCCGACGAGCAGGCCTCGCTCTACGCCGTCTACCCGCACGCCCGCCATCTGTCGACCAAGGTGCGGGTGTTCGTCGATTTCCTCGCCGCGCGCTTCGGCCCGCGCCCCTATTGGGACCGGGGCCTGGCCGGACCTTGACGCGCTTCGGCGCAAAGACCATTGACTCGGGGGGCCGCCTGGGTATATTGGCGCCCTCTCGCGGCAGGCACGGGTCGGCCGCTCCTTATTCGTTTGAGTGGTAGAACCGATATGTTCGCAGTCATCAAGACCGGCGGCAAGCAATACAAGGTCGCCAAGAACGACGTCATCGTCGTGGAAAAGCTGGCCGGCGAAGCCGGCGAAACCGTGACCCTGGACGAGGTCCTGATGGTCGGCGACAAGATCGGCGCGCCCACCGTCGCCGGCGCTTCCGTCTCCGCCACCGTGGTCGACCAGACCAAGGGCGACAAGGTCATCGTCTTCAAGAAGAAGCGGCGCCAGAACTACCGTCGCAAGAAGGGCCATCGCCAGCAGCTGACGGTCCTGCGCATCACCGACATCGCCGGCGCGTAAAGAGTTTCGAAGGAGTAGCATCCCATGGCACACAAAAAGGCTGGCGGTTCTTCGCGTAACGGCCGCGACTCCGCGGGCAAGCGCCTCGGCGTCAAGAAGTTCGGCGGCGAAGCCGTGATCGCCGGCAACATCATCGTGCGCCAGCGCGGCACCGAGTTCTACCCGGGCGCCAATGTCGGCCTGGGCCGCGACCACACGCTGTTCGCGACCGCCGACGGCAAGGTCGAGTTCCGCAAGGGCTTCAAGGGCCGCACCTTCGTCAGCGTGGTCGGCCAGCCGGAGGCCCAGGCCGCCGAGTAAGGGCGCCGGACCTTCCCGCATCTCGATCGAAGGGGAACGGCACGCCGTTCCCCTTTTTGCATGTGAAGAACCAATGAAATTCCTCGATCAGGCCAAGATCTACATCAAGAGCGGCGACGGCGGCGCCGGCGCGTGCTCGTTCCGGCGCGAGAAGTACATCGAGTTCGGCGGCCCCGACGGCGGCGACGGCGGCCGCGGCGGCGACGTCGTGTTCGAATGCGTCGCCAACCTCAACACGCTGATCGACTTCCGCTACCAGCAGCACTTCAAGGCCGAGAAGGGCCACCACGGCATGGGCCGCAACCGCACCGGCGGGCGCGGCGCCGACATGGTGATCAAGGTCCCCGTCGGCACCGAGATCCTCGACGAGGACCGCGAGACCGTGCTCGCCGACCTGACCGAGCCCGGCCAGCGTTTCGTCATGCTGCACGGCGGCGACGGCGGCTTCGGCAACCAGCACTACAAGACCTCGACCAACCAGGCGCCGCGCCGCGCCGATCCCGGCTGGCCGGGCCAGGAGGCCTGGGTGTGGCTGCGGCTGAAGCTGATCGCCGACGCCGGCCTGGTCGGGCTGCCGAACGCCGGCAAGTCGACCTTCCTGGCCGCGGTGACCCGCGCCCGGCCCAAGATCGCCGACTATCCGTTCACGACGCTGCATCCCAATCTCGGCGTCGTCTATCTCGGCGGCGACGAATTCGTGATCGCCGACATCCCCGGCATCATCGAGGGCGCGCACGAGGGCGTGGGCATCGGCGACCGCTTCCTCGGCCACATCGAGCGCTGCGGCGTGCTGCTGCACCTGGTCGACGGCACCACCGAGGACGTCGCCGAGACCTACCACGTCGTGCGCGCCGAGCTCGAGGCCTACGGCGCCGGGCTCGAGGACAAGCCCGAGGTGGTGGCGCTGAACAAGTGCGACGCGCTGACGCCCGAGGAGATCGAGGCCAAGCTGAAGGCGCTGGAGGAGGCGACGGCGGCCAGGGTATACACGCTCTCGGGCGTCGCCGGCATCGGCCTCAAGGAGGTGCTCGGCGCCCTGCTGCGCGAGATCAAGGCCGGCCGGCCGCAGGCGGCGGCGGAGCCGTCCGACAAGGCGCCCTGGGAGGAGTGAGTTTCCCTCTCCCGCGCGCGGGAGAGGGAGGGGCCCGCCGCTCGCGGCGGGAGGGGGAGGGTGGCGCACCGCCAGTTGGCCATGACGCCGAAGCGCGGCCCCCACCCCGGCCCTCCCCCGCACGCGGGGGAGGGAGTGATAGCGGTGGGGGAAGCGGCGAACATGAACGACCTGCGCAAGGCCCGCCGGCTGATCGTCAAGATCGGCTCGGCGCTGCTGGTGGACCAGGCCACGGGCCAGATCCACCGCACCTGGCTGGAATCGCTGTGCGACGACCTGGCGGCGCTGAAGGCCGGCGGCACCGAGGTCGTCGTCGTCACCTCGGGCGCCGTCGCCGTCGGCCGGCGCCATCTCGGCCTGCCGGCCGGCACGCTGAAGCTCGAGGAGAAGCAGGCCGCCGCCGCCACCGGCCAGATCCGCCTCGCCCACGCCTACCAGGAGGCGCTGCACCGCCACGGCGTCACCGTCGCCCAGGTGCTGCTGACCATCGACGATTCCGAGAACCGCCGCCGCTACCTCAACGCCCGCAACACGCTGGAGGCGCTGCTGCGGTTCGGCGCCGTGCCGGTGATCAACGAGAACGACACGGTGGCGACCACCGAGATCCGCTTCGGCGACAACGACCGCCTGGCGGCGCGCGTCGCCCAGATGATCGCCGCCGACACGCTGGTGCTGTTCTCGGACATCGACGGCCTCTACACCGCCGATCCGCGCAAGGATCCCGACGCCCGCTTCCTGCCGGTGGTCGAGGAGCTGACGCCCGAGATCGAGGCGATGGCCGGCGATCCCGGCTCGGCCTTCGGGTCGGGCGGCATGGTCACCAAGATCATGGCGGCGCGCATCGCCCTCGGCGCCGGCTGCCGCATGGTGATCGCGCCGGGCAAGCCGCTCAATCCCCTTCAGGCGATGATCGCGGGCGGCCGCTGCACCTGGTTCCTGCCGCACCAGTCGCCGCTGACCGCGCGCAAGCGCTGGATCGCCGGCGCCATGAAGCCGGTGGGGACGATCGTCGTCGATTCCGGCGCCTGCCGCGCCCTGCAGCAGGGCCGCTCGCTGCTGCCGGCCGGCGTGCGCGCGGTCGAGGGCAGCTTCCAGAAGGGCGACCCGGTGGTGGTCAAGAACGGCGACGGCGTCGTGCTCGGCCGCGGCCTGACGATGTACGCCGCCGACGAGGCGCGCATGATCATCGGCAGGAAGAGCGCCGAGATCGAGGACATCCTCGGCTATCGCGGCCCGGACGAGATCATCCACAGGAACGATCTGGTGGTGGAGTAGCATTTCCCCCTCCCCCGCCCGCGGGGGAGGGCCGGGGTGGGGGCCGCGCCTGGACATCGGGCCAGGCGCCGGAGCGCCGCCCTCACCCTCCCGGCCTTTGGAGAGGGGTTTAGACCGAGGCGAGGACGACATGACCGACGACATCCAGACCCTGATCACCGACATCGGCGAGCGCGCCAAGGCCGCCGGCCGCGTGCTCGCGCGCGCGTCGACCGAGACCAAGAACCGCGCCCTGACCGCTGCGGCGGAAGCGCTGCGGGTCCAGGCGCCGGCGATCAAGGCCGCCAACGCCAAGGACATGGCCGCCGGCGAGGCCAAGGGCCTGACCAAGGCGATGCTCGACCGGCTGCTGCTCGACGACAAGCGCATCGAGGCGATGGCCAGGGGGCTGGAGGACATCGCCGCGCTGCCCGATCCGGTCGGCCGCGTGCTCGCCGAATGGGAGCGGCCGAACGGGCTGCGGATCGCGCGCGTCGCCGTGCCGCTGGGCGTCATCGGCATCATCTACGAGAGCCGGCCCAACGTCACCGCCGATGCCGGGGCGCTGTGCCTGAAATCGGGCAACGCCGCCATCCTGCGCGGCGGCTCCGAGAGCTTCCATTCCTCGACCGCGATCATGGCGGCGCTGCGCCACGGTCTCGAAGCCGCCGGCCTGCCCGCCGACTGCATCCAGATGCCGCCGACCACCGACCGCGCCTTCGTCGGCGCCATGCTGACGGCGACCCGCTACATCGACGTCATCGTGCCGCGCGGCGGCCGCTCGCTGATCGAGCGCCTGACCGCCGAGAGCAAGATCCCGCTGTTCCAGCACCTGGAAGGCATCTGCCACACCTATGTCGACGGCGCCGCCGACCTGGAGATGGCCCGCGCCATCGTCATGAACGCCAAGATGCGCCGCACCGGCATCTGCGGCGCCACCGAGACGCTGCTGGTCGACCGCCGCGTCGCCGCGACCCATCTGCCGGTGCTGGTCAGGGACCTGCTCGACGCCGGCTGCGAGGTGCGCGGCGACCGCGCCGTCGAGGCGGTCGACCAGCGCGTGGTGCCGGCGACCGAGGAGGACTGGCGCACCGAGTATCTCGACGCCATCGTCTCGGCCAAGGTGGTCGACGGCGTCGACGCGGCGGTCGCGCACATCAACCGCTATTCGTCGCAGCACACCGAGAGCATCGTCACCGACGACCCGGCCGCCGCCGAGGCGTTCCTCGACGGCGTCGAATCGGCGATCGTCATGCACAACGCCTCGACCCAGTTCGCCGACGGCGGCGAGTTCGGCATGGGCGCCGAGATCGGCATCTCGACCGGCAAGATGCACGCCCGCGGCCCCGTCGGGCTCGAGCAGCTCTGCACCTTCAAGTACGTGGTGCGCGGCGCGGGCCAGGTGCGGCCGAAGTGACGGCCTTGCCCGCCGCCGCCGCCCGGCGCACACTTGCGGGCAGGCGCGGCGGAGAGCATCTGAGATGAAGGCACGAGCGAATCCCGGCGGGGCCATGGCCGACGAGCCGTACGACAAGGAGTGGTGGGACAGCCTGCCGCCCGATTACCGGGCGGAGCTGGAGCAGGCCATCGCCGAGGCCGATGCCGGCGAGGAAGGCATCCCGCACGAAGAGGTCATGGCCTGGTTCATGGGCGAGCTGGAGCGCCGGCTGGCCAAACGGCACGGCGAAGGATGAAGGTCGTATGGTCGCCGCATGCGATGCGGATGCTGAACGACATTCTCGATTTCCTCGAGCCTTTGAATCCCCACGCCGCCCGCCGAATTGGCCGGGAGATGTTCCGAACGGCAGCCGGTCTGGCCGACCTTCCCCACCGCCATCGCGACCGTGGCCATGGCATCCGCGTGATGCCGGTGCTCGGCACGCCCTACCTGATCCACTACCGCGTCGAGGCCGAGCGCGGGACCGTGCGCATCCTGCTGGTCCGCCACGGCCACCAGCAGGCGGAGGATTGAGCGCGTGACGCCCCTTCCGCCCAATCCCTGGGGCGACCGCCGGCGGCGGCGGGTCGGGCTGCTCGGCGGCTCGTTCAATCCGGCGCACGAAGGCCATCGCCACGTCAGCCTGATCGCGCTGCGCCGCCTGGCGCTCGACGAGGTGTGGTGGCTGGTCTCGCCGCAGAACCCCTTGAAGCCGACGCGGGGCATGGCGCCGCTGGCGCGCAGGCTGGCCGGCGCCCGCGCGGCGGCGGCGCATCCGCGCATCCGGGTCAGCGCCATCGAGGCCGATCTCGGCACCCGCTACACCGCCGACACCTTGGAACGACTTGGCCGCCGTTTTCCCAACGCAAGCTTCGTCTGGTTGATGGGAGCCGACAATTTGGTGCAAATTCCGCGCTGGGAGCGTTGGACAAGCATCTTCCGCACGACGACCATTGCGATTCTCGACCGCAATTCATATTCTTTTAGAGCGCTTGCCGGAAAGGCCGCGCGACGGTTCGCCGATCGGCGGGTTCCGGAACGGCAGGCGAGCGTCCTGGCGGACATGCGGCCTCCGGCATGGATATTCCTGCACACGAGACTGCATCCCGCCTCGGCCACGGTGATCCGTGACCGCGCGGAGCGGACGGCGGACACCGATCAGAGGAAAGGAGCAGACCATTCACCCTCCGAGTAGCGGTCCGTACGACCCGGACAAACTGGTCGAACTCGTCACCAACTCGCTGGACGACGACAAGGCTGAACACGTCACCGTGATCGACCTGCGCGGCAAGTCCAGCATCGCCGATCACCTCGTCGTCGCCTCCGGGCGGTCGCAGCGCCAGGTCGGCGCCATGGCCGATCATCTCGTCGAAAAGCTGAAGCGCGCCGGCCTGCGGGTGTCCGCGGAGGGCATGCAGCAGTGCGACTGGGTGTTGATCGACGGTGGCGACATCATCGTCCACCTGTTCCGGCCCGAGGTGCGCGCCTTCTACAACATCGAGAAGATGTGGGGCGTGGCGGCGCCGGCGGCGGATCGTATGCATGCGACCGCCTGAGCGCGCGGGCCGCTAGGCCGTGCGCCTCCTGGTGGCGGCCGTGGGGCGCGCGAAGCCCGGCCCGGAGCGCGCCCTCTACGACCACTACGTCCGCCGCCTGGCCTGGCCGCTGGCGCTCAAGGAGGTCGAGGAGAAACGCCCGCTCGGCACCCCCGAGCGCATGGCGCGCGAGGCCGAACTGCTGCTCGCCGCGGTGCCGGCCGGCGCGGTGGTGGTGGCGCTCGACGAGCGCGGCCGCGACCTCGGCTCAGAGGACTTCGCCGCCCGCCTGGGCGGCTGGCGCGACGATGGCCGCGCCGACATCGCCTTCCTGATCGGCGGCGCCGACGGCCATCACGAATCGGTGCGCGCCCGCGCCGATCTTCTGCTGTCGTTCGGAAAACTCACCTGGCCGCACATGCTGGTGCGCGGCATGCTGGCCGAGCAGTTGTTCCGCGCCCAGTGCATCCTGAGCGGGCACCCGTATCATCGGGCGTGAGGCGTGCGCCTTCGGCGCGCTCCTCTCCATTGCCGGGCTTTAGCCACGGCTGTCCGGCTTAACGAATCAGGAGTGCGACCGCGCCACGTGGATGGCCGGGACTTCGCCCGGCCATGACGACTTCAAGGGCCGGATACGCCGATCCGAACTTGAACCGGACAGCCGTGGGATTGACCCGGCAATCCCTGGACCCCCGGGTCAGGCCCGGGGGTGACGGGAGGGGCTAGTCCTTAAGATCCTCCCACAACTCCTTCACCTTGGCGAAGAAGCCGTGGCTCTCGGGGCTGGTCTCGTGGCCGCCGCCGCCGGCCTTGTCGAACTCGCGCAGCAGTTCCTGCTGCTTCTTGCTGAGATTGACCGGCGTCTCGACCATGGCGTGGACGAACATGTCGCCGCGCGCCGGCGAGCGCAGCACGCTCATGCCCTTGCCCTTGAGGCGGAACTGCTGGCCGGTCTGGGTGCCGGACGGGATGGTGATCTTGGCCCGCGTGCCGTCGATCGTCGGCACCTCGATCTGGCCGCCCAGCGCCGCGGTGACCATCGGGATCGGCACCCGGCACTGGATGTTGGCGCCGTCGCGGATGAACAGCCGGTGCGGCTGCACGGTCAGGAAGATGTACAGATCGCCGGGCGGGCCGCCGCGCACGCCGGCCTCGCCCTCGTTGGCGAGGCGGATGCGGGTGCCGTCCTCGACGCCGGCCGGGATGTTGACCGACAGCGTCTTGTCCTTGCGCGTGCGCCCGGTGCCGCCGCAGTTGCGGCACGGATCCTTGATCACCCGGCCGAGGCCGTTGCAGGTCGGGCAGGCGCGCTCGATGGTGAAGAAGCCCTGCTGGGCGCGGACGCGGCCGGCGCCGTGGCAGGTGCCGCAGGGCACCGGCTGGGCGCCGCCGGCGCCGCCGGTGCCGTGGCACTCGTCGCAGGCGACCGAGGTCGGCACGCGGATGGTCGCCGCCTTGCCGGCGAAGGCCTCCTCGAGCGTGATCTCCATGTTGTAGCGCAGGTCGGCGCCGCGGCCGACCGAGCCGCCGCCGCGGCGGCCGCCCATGAATTCGCCGAACATCTCGTCGAAGATGTCGGCGAAGCCCGAGGCGAAGTGGAAGTCGCCGGCGCCGCCGCCGGGACGGCCGCCCATGCCCTGCTCGAAGGCGGCGTGGCCGAAGCGGTCGTAGGCGGCGCGCTTCTGCTCGTCCTTCAGGACCTCGTAGGCTTCGCTGATTTCCTTGAACTTGGCCTCGGCCGTCGAATCGCCCGGGTTGCGATCCGGGTGATACTGCATCGCCAGCTTGCGGTAGGCCTTCTTGATCTCCTCGGCGCTGGCGCCGCGCGCCAGACCCAGGAGCTCGTAATAATCCTGCTTCGCCATCGAATCCTATCCGGAACAGCCGAAGAGCCCCGGCGGGGATCGCCCGCCGGAGCCCGTACCGGTTCTAGCACGAAAACCGGCTCACTTGTTCTTCTTGTCGGAGTCGACCTCCTCGAAGTCGGCATCGACGACCGTGCCGTCGTCGGAGCCCGCACCGGCGCCGGGACCGGACCCGGCAGCCTGCTCCTCGCCGCCGGGAGCGCCGGCGCCGGCCTCCTGCTGGCTCTTGTAGATCGCCTCGCCCAGCTTCATCGACGACTGCATCAGCGCGTCGGTCTTGGCCTTGATCTCGGCCGGATCGTCGCTGTTCAGCACGTCCTTGAGCGCCTGGATGTCGGTCTCGATCTGGCCCTTGACCCCGGCCTCGACCTTGTCGCCGTACTCCTTGAGGTTCTTCTCGGTGGCGTGGACCAGGCCGTCGGCGTGGTTGCGGGCCTCGACGACCTCCTTGCGCTTCTTGTCCTCTTCGGCGTGCTCGGCCGCCTCGCGGACCATGCGGTCGATGTCGGCGTCGTTGAGCCCGCCCGAGGCCTGGATGCGGATCGCCTGCTCCTTGCCGGTGGCCTTGTCCTTGGCCGAGACGTTGACGATGCCGTTGGCGTCGATGTCGAAGGTGACCTCGATCTGCGGCACGCCGCGCGGC
>CAZJFH010000024.1:0-63869 GCA_964545205.1 uncultured Rhodospirillaceae bacterium | reverse complement strand
CGGCGCCGCCCGTGTGCGCGACCTGTTCGAGCAGGCGCGCGCCAAGGCGCCGGCGATCATCTTCATCGACGAACTGGATGCCCTGGGCCGCGCCCGCGGCGCCTTTCCCGCCATGGGCGGCCATGACGAGCGCGAGAACACGCTGAACCAGCTTCTCGTCGAGCTCGACGGGTTCGACCCGTCCTCGGGCCTGGTGCTGCTGGCGGCGACGAACCGGCCGGAAATCCTCGACCCGGCCCTGCTGCGTGCCGGCCGCTTCGATCGTCAGGTCCTGGTCGACCGCCCGGACCGCACGGGCCGCGCGCAGATCCTGCGGGTGCACATGCGCAAGATCGCCGCCGCACCGGACGTCGATGCCGACAAGGTGGCGGCGCTGACGCCCGGCTTCACCGGTGCCGATCTCGCCAATCTGGTCAACGAGGCGGCGCTGATGGCGACGCGGCGCCGCGCCGGGCGCGTGACCATGGACGACTTCACGCGCGCCATGGAGCGCATCGTCGCCGGGCTGGAGAAGAAGAACCGGCTGCTCAATCCGCAGGAACGCCGGATCGTCGCCTATCACGAGCTTGGCCACGCCTTCGTCGCCATGTCGATCCTCGGCTGCGACACCGTGCACAAGATCTCGATCATCCCGCGCGGCATCGGCGCGCTCGGCTACACCATCCAGCGCCCGACCGAGGAGCGCTACCTGATGACCCGCGACGAGCTCGAGAACAAGATCGCCGTTCTGCTGGGCGGGCGCGCCGCCGAGAAGCTGGTGTTCGGGCATCTGTCGACCGGCGCCGCCGACGACCTCGCCAAGGCCACCGACATCGCGCGCAGCATGGTGGCGCGCTACGGCATGGACGAGGACCTCGGCTACGTCTCCTACGAGCAGGAGCGCGGCGGCTTCGTCGAGCGGCCCGGCTTCCTTGGCCGCGAGCGCGAATATTCCGAGCACACCGCCCGGCGGATCGACGACGCGGTGCGCGACATCATCGGCCGGGTGTTCCGCCGCAGCCACGCGATCCTCGACCGCAACCGCGATCTCCTCGACGCCGCCGCCGAGGAACTGCTCGAACGCGAGACCCTGGGCGACGACGACATCGCCCGGCTGACCCAGCGCCTGCGGCGCGAGGAGGTGGCGGCGGCGTCGTGATCGGGGAGGTTCCTGATCGTCGCTGTTTCGGCCGCTTCTGGGGCAGATCGGCCTCGGGCGGCTGCCTGGCGACACCGTCGTCGAACGCGAGAACTTCCGCCTCCGGATCCCGATCACCACCGCGATCGTGCCGATCGTTGATTTTCGGTCCGGTGCCGTGGCGGCTCGGCCGCCTGTGATCGGCCGATTTCAGATCGCCGAATTTTCCGTAAATTTGATTTAAATACTTGACGAAATTGTTGCGCTTTGGTTGCTTGTCGCGCGATCAGCAATCTCGGACACCGATATGCCGCTCAGCACAGTCGACCTCGTCAGGCTCGACGAGGCCAGTCTCGGATGCCTGGACATCCTCAACCGTCCTATCTGGATCTTCGATATGTCCGGGCGTCGGATGTGGTGGGGAAATAACGCCGCAGTGGTGCTGTGGGGCTGTGAATCACGCGAGGAATTCCTAGCGGCGGACTGTTCCAATCCGTCGCCGGCCGTCGCCGCGCGTCTGGCGCAGTATCGGCGTGCGTTCGCGCGCGGCGAAACCGTCCGGGAGCAGTGGACGGTCTATCCTGGCGGAAAGCCGCGAACGGTCAACTGCATCTGCTCCGGTGTTCTGGTGGACGTCGACCGCCACGCAATGCTGGTCGAAGCCGATCCGCCCGGCAGCGACATCGAGGCGGATGCGCTCCGTGGTCTCGAGGCGCTGCGACATGCGCCTGCTGCCGTCTCCCTGTTCGGCCGCGATCGTCAACTGCTGTTCCAGAACCCGTCGGCAGCCAGCCTGTTCCCCGACGGGGCCAATCTCGACCAGCGGCTGGGCGGCAGATCGCAGGAGGCGCTCGAAGCGCTTTGGCAGGTTGGCGCGTGGTCGGCCGAGGTCGAAGACCCCGGCGCGGAAGGCAGTCGCTGGTACGCGATCAATGCCTTGCGCGTGCTCGATCCGACAAACGGCGAAGCCGCCATTCTCGTGCAACAAACGGACATTACCGCCCGCCGCGACTCCGAGGAGGAACTCAGGGCGACGCGCGAGCGCCTTCAGTCCCTGCTTTCGTCGACCAGCGACGGCGTCTGCGGCATCGACGAGGCCGGCATCACCACCTTCTTCAACGCCGCGGCCACTGCGATCACCGGCTGGCAGGAAGCGGACGTGCTTGGTCGGCCGATCCATTCCTTTCTGCACTGCAAGGATACCAACGGGCGGCCGCTCCCGCTCACCGAATGCCCGATCTACAGCACGTTCCGGACCGGCCGCGTCGAGCGCGTGGCGGAAGATGTGTTCTGGCGCAAGAACGGCTCCGGTTTCCCGGTCGAATACGTCAGCTCGCCGATGATGCTCGGGGACCGCATCGCCGGCGCCGTGGTCGTGTTTCGGGACATTTCGGAGCGGCTGGAGAACGAACAGGCGCTCCGCCGCAGGACCCGGCAGCTCGAGGCGATCAGCGCCAGCCTCGAAAACGCCCAGCGCATCGCCAAGCTGGGGAACTGGGACTTCGTCGTCGCCGACGACACACTGTGGTGGTCGCCGGAGATTTACCGCATCTTCGGCGTCGCCCAAGGCAGTTTCGTCCCGTCCTATGCCGCGTTCCTCGAATTTGTCCATCCCGACGACCGTGCCGCCGTGAACGAGGCCGTCGAACGGGCCCTGGCCGGACACGGCTACGAGATCCTCCATCGCATCGTTTGCCCCGACGGTTCGGAAAAGATCGTTCAGGAGTGCGGCGAGGTCGTGTTCGGGGACGGCGGCCAGCCCGTGAGGATGACCGGCACGGTCCAGGACGTCACCGAACGAAAGCGCCGCGAAGCCGACCTGCATATGCTGTGGACGGCGGTCACCGAGGTCCCGGTCGGCATATTCATCACCGATCGCGACGGACGCATCGAGTACGCCAACCCCGCCATATCGCGGATGACCGGATATCAACCCGACGAGTTGATCGGAAACACGCCCCGGATCCTCAAATCCGGCAACCACGAGCCGCGCTTCTACGAGTCGCTCTGGAACAGCATCCTGGCGGGCCAGGGCTGGCACGGTGAAATCTGCAATCGTCGCAAGGACGGCACCCCGTACTGGGAGGAGATGGTGATCTCCCCGCTCAGGGACGACCACGGCGAGGTGGTCCAGTTCGTGGCGATCAAGACCGACGTTACCGCCCGGCGCGAGATGCAGGCGCAGATCGAGCACCTCGCATTCCACGATCCGCTCACCGGCCTGCCGAATCGTTCCTATTTCGAGCAGCGCCTGCGATACGCCGAGGCGCTGTGCCGGCGGGTCGGGCATGCGGTTGCCATCGTCTATATCGACCTGGACGGTTTCAAGGCGGTGAACGACGACTTCGGACACGACTCCGGCGATCGTCTGCTCAAGGAGATCGCCGGCCGGCTCGTCGCCTGCGTCCGCGAAGTCGACGTTTTGGCGCGGCTCGGCGGTGACGAGTTCGTGGCGTTGCTGCTTCTCGGCGAGGATGGTGCCTGCGGCGAGGCCACGCTGGTGGCGTCGCGGATGATCCGGGAAGTCAGCGCCCCGGTATACCTCGACGGATGCGCGGCGCGAGTCGGGGCCAGCATTGGCATCGCCGTGTACCCCGACTGCGGCGCTACGATCCAGGAATGCCTCCGACTGGCCGACGTCGCCATGTACGACGCGAAGAAGAACGGCAAGAATCGCTACTCTGTATTTGGGCAGTGAGTTTCAGGCCGGTGGTGCCGGGAACGATGGGGCGTGATCAGGTCACCACGGTCAGCCGCAGCTCACCGGTGCGTGCCAGCGGCCTCACGGTGACGGCATCGCCGTGACGGCGCACCAGCAGATCGACCCTGCCGTCCCCGAGACGCAGGCGGCGAAGCAGGACATGGTCGACGAATCGCGGCAGATGCGGCCCGTCAAAGCGGATCTCGCCGTTCCGCGGATCGAAGGCCAGGCCCAGGCAGGCCTGCAGCAGCGCCAGCGGGGTGGCCGCCGCCCAGGCTTGCGGGGAGCACGCGACGGGATAAGCGGTGGGGCCGTTGCCGCGTCGGCGTGGGAAACCGCAGAACAGCTCGGGCAGCCGCCGCAGGTCCATGTACTCGGAGGCGGCGAACAGGCCCTCGAAAATGCGCCCGACCGCCTCCTTGTAGCCGTAGCGCGCCAGTCCGAGGGCGATGATCGCGTTGTCGTGCGGCCAGACCGAACCGTTGTGGTAGGACATCGGATTGTAGCGCGCTTCCGTGTTCGCGACCGTGCGGATCCCCCAGCCCGAGAAGGACGAACTCGACATCAGCTGCCTGGCCACCGATTCCGCGCGCTCCGGGCCGGCGATGCCTGTGAACAGCAGGTGACCGGCATTCGAGGCGCGGACCCGGCAGGGCCTCTTGTCGCCGTCGAGCGCGAGCGCGTAGGTGCCGAGGTCTTCGCACCAGAACGCCTGCTCGAAACGGAGCCGGAGTTGTTCGGCCTGGCCCTCCAGGACTTCCCCCCGCTTTGCCTGGCCGAGACTCCGGGCGGTCGCGGCCGCCGCGCGCTTGGCGGCGTAGACGTAGCCCTGCACCTCGCAAAGCGCGATCGGGCCGACGGCCATGCGTCCGTCCGAATGGAAAACGGAGTCGTGACTGTCCTTCCAGCCCTGGTTCGCGAGCCCGGCCCCGGTTCGGCGACCGTACTCGACGAATCCGTCGCCGTCGCGATCGCCGTCGCGGTCGATCCAGTCCAGGGCCGCCTCGATGTTGGGCCAAAGGGAGCGGGCAAAGGCGAGATCGCCGGTGCGCTCCAGATGGGCTCCGGCCAGCATCACGAAAAGCGGCGTGGAATCGATGCTGCCGAAATAGCGCCGGAACGGCACTTCCCCGAGTGCGGCCATCTCGCCGGAACGGAATTCATGCAGGATCTTCCCGGGTTCGGCGTCCGCCGCCGGATCTTCGGCGGCGGCCTGGTTGTCGGCCAGGAAGCGCAGGACGCCGCGCGCGACGTCCGGATCCATCCACAGCATCTCGATGGCGGTGATGATGGCGTCGCGACCGAACGCCGTGCTGAACCACGGGATGCCTGCATACGGGTAGGGGCCGCCCGGCTGGTCCGTCACCAGCATGTAGAGGTCGGCCACCGAGCGCCGGATGCCTTCGTTCAGAACCTCGTTGGATGTCTCGATCGCCGCGGCGCGTGCCGAGGACTGGCGCAACGATCGCCGGGCCTCGCGGAGCGCCAGCATGAACCGTCTGCCCACCGGCTCGGACTCCACCTCGTCGCTGCAGTCGACGACCGTATAAAGCACGCACAGCCCGCCCGGAGGCAGGGCGATTTCGAACACCGCCGTTTCCCGGGTCAGCGCCGCCGGTTTCGGACTGAAGCGCAGGGTCGTCGTTCGGCGGGTCCCGTCCAGCCCCTCGTACGCGAGTCGGACCGTGTCGGCGCCGACCTCCGGGGGCAGCATCCTGCCCCTGCGGGGCCGGACGGAACCGCGGACTTCGAACAGGTCGGCAAAGTCGGCCGCGAAACGCATTTCCAGCCGAACCTTCTCCTCGGAATCGCAGAAGCTGCGGATCGCCAGCCGCTCGTAGCAGGCGGTGTTCCAGAGGAACTTGGACCGGCGCAGATGGATCACGTCGCGCTGCAGGCGCAAGTCGGCGCCGTCGAACAGGTCGGGATTGGTCAGGTCGCACGTGAGCACGGCGTTGTCGTCGCGCAGGGTCGAACCGAGCAGCATCGGCCGGGCGCCGCCGAGGACGAGATCGATGTGGGAAAGGTGCCGGGTGTCGCGGTGGAACAGGCCCTCGGGGCTGCCGTGGCCCGACAGGATGTCTCCGTTGTGGTCGAACACGGCGAAGGTGTCGCCATGCTTCAGCGTCCGCGGTCGCCGCTCCTGCAACGAGGCGGTGGCCGGGATGTAGAACTGGGGCAGGGCGACCCCGACGACATCCGGCCCTGGATCGGTGGACTGGTCCTTCATGGTTTCACCCAAAGTGGCGATGCCGGGTCGCGCCGCAGCCGGCCACCCGGCACCGGTCATGCGACGAGCTGCCGGCCTTCCAGCCCCGTCGCGAAATGGACGGGGGCCAGCTTCACGGCGCGGCCTTCGCTCAGCCGGCGGTAGATCTCGACATATTCGCGGGCCATCCGCTCGACCGAGAAGCGGTGCTCGAACTGGTGTCGCACGACGGCGCGGTCGAGGGCGTCGATCATCTCCACCGCCCGCACGGCCTGGTCGAGATCATCGACCAGATACCCGCTCAGGCCGTTGTCGATCACCTCCGGGGTGGAGCCGCGCCGGAACGCGATCACGGGCGTGCCGCAGGACATGGCCTCGATCATCACCAGGCCGAACGGCTCCGGCCAGTCGATCGGGAACAGCAGCGCCCGCGCGTCGCCGAGGAACTCGGCCTTCTGCCGCTCGTCGATCTCGCCCACGAACTCGACATCGGGTGTGTCGCGGACCAGCGGTGCGATCACCGCGTCCCAGTAGTCCTGATCCACCCGGTCGATCTTGGCCGCGATCTTCAGCGGCAGCCCGCTGCGCCTGGCGATCTCGATGGCGCGGTCAGGCCGCTTTTCCGGCGAGATCCGGCCGAGGAACGCCAGATACCCGCCCCGCGGCTCGGCACGGAACGGCAACAGGTTCGGCGGAAGCCCGTGGTGGACCGTCCCCATCCAGTTCACCGGCGGCATCGGCCGGCGCTGGTCGTCGGAGATGGAGACCAGCGGCATGTCCGGGAACGTCCGGTAGAGCGGCTGAAGATCGGGGATGTCGAGACGCCCGTGCAGCGTGGTGACGGTGCGCTCGGCGATGTCTCGGAACACGGGAAAATGCAGGTAATCGACGTGGAAATGCAGGAGGTCGAACTCGTCGGCCCGGCGTCGGACCTCCTCCAGAGTGACTGCCAGGTAGGGCAGCGGGTCGCGGACGCCGGGATCGAGGCGCAGCGCCTTCCCGCAACAGGGCACCAGGCGCGCATTGGTCTGCGAATCGCCACTGGCGAACAGCGTCACCTCGTGTCCCTGGCGAACCAGCTCCTCGGTCAGATAGGAAACGATCCGTTCGGTTCCCCCGTACAGCCTGGGCGGAACCCTTTCTGCCAAGGGCGCAATCTGGGCGACCTTCATCATCAACACTCCTTCTGAAGCAAGCATCGGCAATGAAGACCTCCGGCCGCACCGGAACGCCGCGTGCGGACGGAATGCCAAGTCGGCGTAATGGAACTAGTCGGCTCTCCGGTCCAGTCAAGATGAAGGCCCCGCAACCACAAGGATGAACGAAGAAACGAGCAAGGGGCCTTGAATGCCGGCCCGAGCCCGTTAGATCGTCTCTGGCGCATTCCGGAGGCAAGGAGCGGGGCAATGCAGAAGTTCCTGATCGTCGCCGGCCTCGTCCTGGTGGCCCTTGGCCTCGCCTGGCCGCTGCTGACCCAACTCGGCCTGGGGCGGCTTCCCGGCGACATCGTCGTCGAACGCGAGAATTTCCGCGCTTACCTGCCGATCACCACCTCCATATTGCTCAGCGTCGTGCTCAGCCTGGTGCTGTGGCTGCTCGGCCGCTGGTGAGCGCGTCGCGAACGCCGCGACGCGCTTGCGCTCGGCCGGTGCGGCCCGGCCGAGCTTGACAGGCGCGCGCGGCGGAATAGATCGTTTTCGGGTGCAACAACATTGGAGGTTGGGAATGAACCTGCTTTGTTGGGCCACCGAAACGGATGCCTGCGTCACGGATGGCGCCGAGGTGACCTTCGTGCTGATGGTGTTCGACGACGGCTGCCGTCTCGCCTGGTGCCGGCGCTGCGGCTGGGCGCGCGAGATCGGGGCCGATCCCGGGGCGCTTTGCCGGTGCGCGGCCGTCTGTTCCCTGACCTAGCGCGCCGTCGGGAGCCCCCTTGACAGGAGGCGCCGGCCGGATAAATCCACTACCGTTCCGGTGAAGGCAGGACCTTTCGAGGGTACGGCAATGAGCACGAGGACACGGATCCAAGGCTCGGCCGGCGCTTGGCGATTCCGGCCGGGCATGTTCGGCGACGACGTCGCCGGGCGCCTGCGCGGCCCCGGGCGGTCGCAACCCGGCGCCGCCCTCGGCGAAGTCGTCGCTCGCATCCACAGGCCGGGTCGGGCGGCGACCCAGTCCGGGCGGGCTCGGGCGCGGGAGTGGATTCTCGAATTCGAGCCGCGTCGCAAGACCGAGGTCGAGCCGCTGATGGGCTGGATCGCCTGCGACGATCCGCTTCAGCAGATCACGCTGCGATTTCCCGACCGCGAGAGCGCCGTCAGGTTCGCCCGCAGGCACGGCTGGCGGCACACCGTCGACGAACCGCTCGAGCACCCGCGCCGCACGCACAGCTACGCCGAGAACTTCCGCTGGCGCGGCGGACGCGTCGTCAGGGACTGAGCGAACGCGCAGGAGAGCCTGGCATGGCCGAGATCACCGAGCGAAGCGGCGAAACGCGGCCGGACGACGGTCGCCGCGACTTCCTGCTCTACGCCACCACGGTCACGGGCGTGGTCGGCACCGCGATCGCCCTGTGGCCGTTCATCGACTACATGAACCCGTCGGCCGACGTGCTGGCGCTTGCGACGACCGAGGTGGACCTGGCCCCCGTGGCGCCGGGACAGGCGATCACGGTCGACTGGCGCGGCAAACCGGTGTTCATCCGTCACCGCACGCCGGAAGAGATCGCCGCGGCGCGCGAGGTCGAGCTGTCGGCGCTGCCCGACCCCCAGACGGACGCGGAGCGGGTCAAGAAACCGGAATGGCTGGTGATGGTCGGGGTGTGCACGCATCTTGGCTGCATCCCGCTCGGACAGAGACCGGCCGACCCCAAGGGCGATTTCGGCGGCTGGTTCTGCCCCTGCCACGGCTCCCACTACGACACCTCCGGCCGCATCCGCAAAGGCCCGGCGCCAGCCAACTTGAAGGTGCCGCCCTACGACTTCGTTTCCGAGACCGTCATTCGGATCGGATGAGGTCGGGCGCCGCCTTTCGGGGGAAAGCTCACTCGGGCAGCGGCAGCGTGCAGCGGATTCCGGCCGGCACGTCCAGTGCGGGATTCGGCAACTCCAGACGCATGCCGAAGGTGCCGCTGGCCGCGTCGAAGACGCGGTCGATCACGGCCACGCGCGCCCGATGGGTGCCGCCAATCGGCTCCTGCAGGGTCACCGGATGCCAGGATCCGATTTCCAGCCGGCCGTACAGCCTGACCGGAGCGAACACCTCGACATGCAGCGGGTCGAGCTCGACGATGGTCATCAGGGTCGCCTGCTCGTGGACGTACTCGCCGGCGGACATCGCCACGTCGAGGACGATTCCGTCGGCCGGGCTGCGGATCGAGCGCGACTTCAGCCGTTCGTCGGCCTGCGCCAGTTCGACGGCCGCGATCTTCTGCTGAAGCCGGGCCTGTTCGACCGCCGAAGCGGCCAGATCGGTCTCGGTCTTCGCCTCGTCCAGCATCTTGGTCGCGACGATGTTGCGCCGGTGCAGGGTCTCGGCCCGGCTCTGCTCGGCCTCGCGAAAGGCCAGCCGCGCCTCGTTCGAGCGGATCGCCGCCATGTCCTCGGCGCGCAGCCGTGCCGATCGCGCCGCCAACTCGTGCTGGATCGACTCGAGCCGCGCCACCACCTGTCCGCGTTCGACGACGTCGCCGCGCGCCACCAGCACCGCCTCGATCACCCCCTCCTCGGAACTGCCGAGTTCGATCCGGGATTTCGGCTCGACGATGCAGTCGAGGGTCGAGGCGCCGTCGGCCGGGGCGGCGTACAGCGCGGCGGCGACGGCGAGCAGCGTGCGGTGGCGCAGGACGTTCATTCCGGTTCTCCCGAAAAGGCAAGCATCGTTCCGAGACTGTCGTCGAGTTTCATCTGCTCGCGCCGCATCCGGCGCTGCAAGGCCTCGGCACCGCGCCGGGCGCGCCGCAGATGGCGTGCCGCCGCCGTCTGGCCGAGCCGCCCGGGCAGGCGTGCCGCCAGTCGCCACAGGCCGGCCCCGAACCCGGCATGGCGCGTGAGCGGGTCGTCCAGCGACAGCATGCTTTCCACGCGGTCGCGGCCCAGCGTGGCGGCCAGCCGCCGGTCGAGGCGGCCGCGGTCGTGCTGCTCGGCGAGGATGGCGTGCAGATCGCCGTCCGGCAGGTCGATGCCGATCGCCGCGACGCTCTCGCAGACCGTGACCCGCCCGGGCTGGCCCGCCTCGGCGATGGCGCCGGCGGTGGTCGCGTCCTGCGGCGCCAGGACGAGCCGCGCCGGGACGCCGGCCTCGCCCAGGCCGGCGGCGATGCGGCGGGCGGCTTCGGCGCCGCGGGTCAGGACCAGGACCGCCCGCCCGCGCGCCCGCAGGAGGCCGACCCGTTCGACGATGCGGCGCGCCTGGTCGTCGGCGGTGCGCCAGCAGCGCCAGGCGGGTGCGCGGCCGCGGTCGGGCTGGCGCGACGGCAGCGTCGCCGACGGCAGGCCGTACACGGCCCGCAGCTCGCGGGCGATCCCGCCGAGATCGCCGGCGAGCCCGGCCAGCATTCCGTAGCGGCGAAAGAAGCGCTGCAGGGAAATCCGGGCGACGACGACGCGACGGCCGGTCACCGCGCAGTCGCTCGCCGCCTCCAGCACCTGTTTCAGGCCCCCGGTCCCGGCGGGATCGAGCGGCAGCGCGCCGTCGAGCAGTTCCACCCGGCCGTCGCGGACCCGGTAATGCTCGTCCGGCCGCAGCAGATGCAGGGCGGCCAGCGCCGTGCACACCGCGTCCTCGCGCCGTACCCGGCTGGCCCAGCCGTCGCCGAGAGCGCCCGCTGCCGCCAGTCGCTCGCGGCCGGGTCCGGTCAGCTCGATCGTCCGGCCATCTGCGCCGGACATGAAATCGGTGCCGGGCGTCAATGGCCGCGCCAGTTCGAGCGCCTGGCGCGCCCAGGCCGCTTCCGCGGCGGCATCGGTCTCGCGCGACACGATCAGCGGCGTGCGCGCGTCGTCGATCAGGACGGTGTCGGCGGCGTCCAGGATGGCGAAGCGCAGGCCGCGCATCGACAGGCGCTCGGCGCGTCCGCCGCTCCGGCACAGGCGTTCGAGCTTCAGCCCGGCCTCGCGGCCGCCGCCCAGGACGGCGCGGTCGCGCAGGTAGTCGAAGGCGAGCTGCCGCGCGGCGGCATAGGTCACGTCGCGATGATAGGCCTGGCGACGCTGGTCGAGCGACAGGTTCGGCGCGACGAGGCCGACCGACAGGCCGAGGCACGCGAACAGCGGCCGCATGCGTTCGGCGTCGCGTGCCGCCAGGTGGTCGGTGGCCGCGACGACGTGAACCGGCTCGCCGGCCAGCGCCGCGATCGCCGCGGCCATCGCCACCGGCAAGGCTCGCGCCTCGCCGGAATCCAGCCCGGCCACCACCCCGTTCAACAGCAGGTAGGCGGCGGCCACCTCGACCTCGCGCGGGCGCCGGTCGAGCGCGCGGCTCGCCGTCTCGCGCAGCAGCGCCAGCGCCGGGAGCACTTGGGCGTCGCCCAAGCCGTGGCGGCGCAACGCGGCGCGGACCCGGCCGGCCGTCGCGTGGAACTCGGCATCGAGCATGTCGGCGTAGCGCCCGGCCTCGGCGCCGACCGCTCGCGTCAGATTCCGGATCGCCGCCGGCCGCCGCCAGTCGGTGGCCAGTTGCGCCGGCCGGTCCGGCGGCGCGCGGCGCTGGGCATAGAGCAGCGGGCAGGGCGCCGGGCGCGGCAGCGCGCTAGACATTGAAGTGCTCCAGCAGCAATTGCCTCAGTCCGCGGACCAGGCGCCAGGCCAAGGGCTCCCAGCCGTGATCGAAACGGACATGGACCCGGCCGCCGAACCCGCGGGGCTCGAACTCTCCCAGCAGCCTCAGGTCGAGCTGCAGCATGCGATCGAGCGCGCGGGCCTGCTCCGGGCTGGTCGGATCGAGCATCACCGCGCCGCCGCCGACGGTGCTGAGCGCGGCGGCCGGCAGGCGGTCGGTCAGGGCCGGCACCTCGCGCAGCAAGGACGCGGCAACCGTGCGGGCCGGATCGTCGGCGAGGCGCAGGCCGACCGAGCGCGTGCGGCGGCGCACCAGGTCGGCGTCGGCTTCCGGCACGATCACCCGCACGACCGGATCGGACTGGCGCACGACATAGCCGATCGCCGCGCCCTGGTCGAAATGCGATCCGACGAGGTCGAGGGCGCCGGCGACGACGAAGCGCCCGTCGGACGGGCTCAACACCGTGAGGTCGCGCCGGCGCTCGCGCTGCAGCGCGAGTTCGGCGCGGGCTTGGCGCATCTGCTCCTCGAACAGGCGGGCCTCGGCCCGATCCTCGACCTGAGCCGCTTCCAGGCGCGCCCGCACCTGGGCCAGGCGCGCCTCGGCCAGGGCGACCTGGGCATCGACGGTCGGATCCTCCAGCACCGCAAGCGGCTCGCCGGCGGTGACGGCGGCGCCGGGCGGACGCAGCACGGTGGTCACGGTGCCCGCCGAACGCACATGCACCGTCGCCTCGTCGGGCAGCCACAGCACCCCCTCGGCGACGGTCGCATGGGGCAGCGGCACGGCGAGCAGCAGCGCCGAAAGCCCGGCCAGCGCCGTCGCGGTCACCGCCAGGGCCCGGCCCCGGCGCTGGCGCAACGCCGGGCTGCCGACCAGGAACCAGCACGATTTCCCGATCGGCAGGACGACCATGAGCAGCAGCGCCCAAAACGCCAGCACGATGCCGAGCACGAAGAAGCGGGACGAGACGTAAAGGACGATGGTCACGGTGATGACGATGCGATACGCGAAGGACGCCAGGGCATAGCAGAACATCCACGGCGCCTCGCCGGGCGCGGTCGCCGGGCTGGTCGCGGTGGCGACCCCGAAGGCGTGGCGCTGCACCAGGTATCCGACATAGCGGTTGGCGCGGTTGCCGAGATTGGGGATCTCCAGCAGGTCCGAAAGCACGTAGTAGCCGTCGAAGCGCAGCAGCGGATTGCCGTTGAACAGAAGGGTCGAGACGCCGCCGATCAGCATCACGCTGAACGCGAATCCGCGCAGCAGGCCTTCCTCGACCTCGACCCAGACCATCATGGCGACGGCGGCCAGGAACAGCTCGACGATGATCCCCATCGCCCCGACCAGGGCCCGGCTCCACTTGTCGCGGAAGGCCGCGGCGGCCGAGGCGTCGACATAGGGCACCGGCATGAACACCAGGAACATCACCCCGATCTCATGGACCTCGCCGCCCCATTTCTTGACGGCGTAGCCGTGGCCGAACTCGTGCAGCGCCTTGACCACGGGATAGGTCAGGACGAGCAGCAGCAGGCTCTCGGCCGCCAGCAGCCTGTCGGTGACGTTGCCGGTCAGCTCGTCCCAGTGGATCGCCGCCAGGCTCAGCGCGTAGCCGAGGCTCGCCAGGAACAGCAGCGCGCCGAAGCGCGTCAGCAGCCATCCGACCGCCGGATAGGTGGCGTTCAGGAAGCGGTCCGGATCCATCAGCGGGACGCGCACCGCCAGCGGATTGAGCATGCCGGCCAGCAGCTTGCGCAGCCGCATGCGACGGCCGCGACGCGACACCTCGGCGACGTCCGGCCGCACGTCGCCGTGAAGCAGGTCGCTCTGGTGCAACTGCGCCAGCAGCCGGATCACGTCGTCCTGGGTCGGCGCCTCCTCGCCGAGGCTGGCGCAGGCCGCGTCCCAGATCTCGTCGACGCTGCGGCGGCCGTCCATCAGGCTGATCACCAGGTAGGCGGCCGGGGTGAAGCGGTGGTGCCGGCCCGAGGCGCCTTCCTGCAGCACGTACCAGATGCGGCCGCGGAACTGCTGGCGATGGATGGCGACGTGCGAGCGCAGCCGCGGCCGCAGGGCGGCCACCCGGTACCAGTTCGGACTGAAGTGCGACCGTTCCATGCGGGCCTCAGGACGGCAGCCATTTCCACGCCGTCAGGCGCAGCCAGTCGACCAGCCGCCGCGTCCAGATCGCGACGAGCAGGCGTTCGTCGACCAGGGTCTTGGCGAAGCCGCCCATGCCCGGGCGCAGGCTCGGATCGGGCTCCGTCAGGCGCGCTTCGGCGCGGAAGTAGTTGCGGCCCTCGGCCGCCTCGGCGACCGGGATCACCCGCTCGACGACGTAGCGCAGCGGCGTCTCGGGCATCGACGACAGGCGCAGCACGCCCGATTGTCCCGGCGCGACGTCGGCGAGATCGCCCTCGTCGACCTCGAGCACGACGCGATAGCCGTCCAGCGGCGCCAGCACGAACAGTTCCTTGCCGCGGGTCACCGCCGCCCCGATCGCCTGGCTCAGATCGCCCGACAGAAGGATGCCGTCGAACGGCGCGGTGATCCGGGTGCGCGCCAGTTGCGCGTCGATGAGCTGCATCTGCGCCTCGGCCTCGTCGATCTCGGCCCGGACCACCTTGGCGGCGACCGGATCGCGCTCGCTCAGCGCCCGATGGAACTCGGTCCGCTTGCTGTTGCGTCGCGCCTCCCAGCGCAGCCGTTCCAGCCGCAGCTCCCGTTCGTCGAGGCTGGCGAGGAGCTGCCCGGCACGGACCGTATCGCCGGCGCGGGCGTGCTGGCTGGCGACATAGCCGTCGATCGGCGCCACCAGCGTGCGTTGGACGCTGCCGGCCAGGGTGGCGGGCGAGGTCAGGCGGTATTCTCCGGTCGCGAAGGACAGCACGCCGACCACGGCCGCCAGCGCCAGCACCGCCGCCTTGCGCCCGGCGTGGCCCGGCCCGAACAGCCGCACCGCCTGCAGGCGCACCGACTCGGCGAGCTTCCAGATCACCAGCCGGTCGTTGCGGCGCTTCTCGTCGAGGATCGGTCCGACGATGGCGGCGACGCTGTCGCACAGTTCGACGGCGTCGTCGTCGAAGGCGGCGCCCGGCGGCCGGATGCAGGTGATGGCGCCGAAGAAGCGGCCGTCGGCGTGAATCGGCACCGTCAGGGCCGCGCCCATGCCGTGGGCCTGCACCAGCAGCCCGTGATCGCGGGCGACCCGGTAGTCCCAGTCGTCGCGTTGCGGAATGGCGATCACCGCCTTCTGGTCCACCGCCTCGTCCATGGCGGCGCCGAGCGCCCGGACCATGTTCATGCGTGAGCCGAACTGGGCGGCGTGCGACAGCGTCTCGACCCGGCAACGGCCGCGCCGGCGGAAGCCGATGGCCACCAGGTCGCAGTCGAGTCGGGCCGCGAGCTCCAGCGCCACCGCCTGGGCGGCGGCCTCGAACCGCGGGTGCTCGACCGCCGCGGCGATGACGTCGAAGGCGGAGGCGGCGCGGCCGACGAATTCGGACTGCTCGCGCAGGGTTTGCCGGCGCAGCAGCACCTCGACCCAGCCGAGCCCCCATTGAAGCTGGCGCATCACCTCGCGCATGCGGCCGCGCGGACGCCGCTCGACCTCGAGGGCGACGACGCCGTGGACGGCGTCGTCGAGAAGAATGGGGCAGGCGACGCAGGCGGCGGCGGCGGCGTCGCCCTCGATCACGGGGCGGCGCTCGGCCAGGCAGAGCTCGGCCGCGGCGCCGAGGCGTGAGCCCGAGGCCACCGGGTCGGGCCAGAACGCCACCGGGCGGAACGGGCCGGCGTCGGGCTCGCCGAGCACCGCCACCCCCCGCACCGCGCCGTCGACGATCCGGCATTGCAGGGCCAACCAGATCTGCATGAACGCTTCCGGCGTCGCCGCCTCGGCGAACTGTTTCCACAGCATCTGGTCCAGGAGGGAGACGCGGGCGCCGTCGCCCGCATCCGCCACCCGGGCACCCGTCGTCGAGGACGGTTCGCCCATAACGCTCATGGCATCCCCCGTGTGTCCCTAGGCGGGCCTCAGCCCTCCGTTCCGGTCTTCTCGGGTTCGTTGCGGACGGCGTTCAGGTCCATCGCCAGCGGCCCGAACCGCGTCTCGTACTCGCGCAGGATCACGCCCATCAGCATCCACAGCCGCTTGGCGGCATAGGGGCTGAGCACGACGCGGTCGTTCAGGCGCACGTTGAACTCGCGTTTCTCGCCCGGGTTCCAGGTGAGGTTGGTGCCGAAGAACAGCGTCACCTCCTCGCGGGTGCTCGAGGCGTTGACGACGTTGGCGTAGGACGTGCGCATCTGCGTGTCGTCCCAGTTGACGGTCGGGGCGGCGGGGGTGCCGGAATCGATCTGCGGCTCGCGGGTTTTCCTGAGTTCTTCGGTCATTGGTACTCTCCCTGTTTCGATGTTTTCGCGGCGCCTAGAGCTGCGAGGCGTTCCAGTCGATCAGCTTCCGGCCGAGCAGCGAGGTGCCGTCCGGAGCTGCCGTGCCGGTTCCCTTCTCGGGCTTGCCGGAACGGTCGGAGGACGATGCCGCACCGGAGCCCCGGTGCTCGAAGGCCTTGACCTTGCGGTCGTCGTCGCCGGCGAGAGTGTCTTCGGCATCGGCCAGGCGCGGATCAAGGCTGGGCGCCAAAAGCCCTGACCGAGCCATCCAATTGAGGAGCTTTCTGTCCTGTTCGCCCACGAATGCATCGATGCGCTCCTCGAAAATCTTCGCGGTGCCGGTCGGCGCCGGCTCGGCCGCCGGGACGGCGCGGACGCCGGCGGACAGCGAATCCTGCATCAGCGGCGTCTCGCCGTGCTCGAGCCCGATCACGTGCCCGAACTCGTGCATCAGAACCGTCAGGGCATCGACGCCCTTGCGCGCCTCGCCGTCGGTGGCGCCCAGGAGACCGGGCGCGATCGGGCGGCGGAACTCGTCGTCGTCCTCCGGGGTCGGATCGACGAACCAGCCGTGGCCGGCGGCGTCGTGATCGAGATAGAGGTTGCCGTCGCGCACCATGCCCAGCCGGTTCCCCGGCAGGTCGGCGATGCTCGGCGTCAGCGTCTGCAGGCCGGCGGTGGTCTCGGGGTCGAGGCCGTAGGCGAGCTGCAGCCGCTCGACGGCGGCAAGCCGCAGCGAGTCGACGGCGGCGGCGTCGATGGTGGCGCCACCGGCGCCGACCGGTCCGTCGAACACCAGCGCCGCCATCGCCTGGTCGAGGAAGGCCGGGTCGTCGGTCTTCACCGCGAAGCCGCCGAAGGTCGCCGGGGCGTCGCGGGCGATCAGGCCGAAGCCGCCGTCGGTGACCAGGGCGTTGTAGGCGTGGCTGAGGACGACGTTGCCGTTCAGCGTCACGCTGACCGTGCTGCCCTTGATCAGCAGGCCGAGCTCGTGGTCGCGGGCGTCGGGGATCGCGGTCGAGAGCTGGGCGTCGATCTCCCAGCCGTCGCGCGGGCTGTAATGGCCGAGCATCACCGTGTCGCCGGCCGGGTCGATCGCCGCGAACTTGAACCGCTCCGGTCCGTAGTGGTCGAACATCAGCCCGGCGAGCCCGCCGGCCTGAATGGTGGCGCTCAGGTCGAGGACCGAGAGCTGGTCGAGGTGGAAGCTGTCGGGCGCCAGGCCCAGCGCCATCCCGAGATCGACCAGTCGCAGGGCCGGCGCGGCCCCGGACGGGGTGCCGACCAGGCCGTCGGCGGCGAAGCTCCAGTCGCCGGAGGCGCCGCCGAGCAGCCACGACGCGCCGTCGGTGAGATCCTCGACATGCTCGAAGGTCAGCTGCGGCGGCAGCACCTGCAGGGCCATGCGGTCGATGGTCGAGAACGAGTTGTCGGCGCCGATGCCGATCATCCCGTCCTTGAAGCCGTAGGCGATGCCGTCGACGACGCGCGGCGCGAAGGCGTGGCTGAGGACGTCGCGTCCGTCGACCACCAGGGTCACCGCCGTGCCGTTGATGGCCACCAGCACGTCGTAAAGGGTGTCGTGCCGCAGCCGTGACGGCGACTGCACGTCGACGATCCAGCCCTCGGCGGTGCGGTGGCCGATCTGCAGCTTGTCGATCTTCGCGTCGATGCCCGCGAACTTGAAGTCGGTCGGGCTCTGATAGTCGAAGATCACGTAGGCGTTCGAGTCGTAGCCGGCGCGGTCCTTCGCCGCGCTGACGGCGGTGCGGATCTCGAAGTAGTTCGGCACGTAGGTGTCGATGTGCCAGACGCTGACCGCGTCCTCGCCCAGCGTGGTGGGCGCGACGGTCAACCGGCCCTGGCGAACCTCCCAGGTGCCGCTGTCGGCGGTGAAGCCGCTGCTGGTGCCGTCGTCGAACGAAGCCGAGCGCAGCACGTCGCGCGGGCCGCCGGGAATGTTGCCGGCCTGCGGGTCGGCCGGCGCGCCGGTCTGGTCCTGCCATTCCGGATCGGACTGGGTGACCAGCCCGATCTCGCCACGCGGCTCGCCGTTGCGGGCCGGGTCGGCGCCGGTGTCGGTCGCCCGCGTCGGATCGGCGCCCTGGGCCTCCGACAGCGCGTACAGGAAGTCGTACAACTGCGGCTGCACCGTGCGGCTGATCGCGAAATTGCCGTAGGGCGCGAAGGGCACGACGAAGCTGTTGAACTCGCCGACCCAGTCGATCAGCCGGTCGCCGCCGGTGTTGGCGATCAGCACGTCGCGTCCCGCCCCGCCATAGGCGCGGTCCTCGTAGCTGGCCTCGGGCCCGTCGGGGGCGTCGTTGAGGCCGCCGTTGGTGTCGAGATCGTCGTCGGCGTTGAGCAGGTCGGCGCCGTGGCCGCCCCACAGCGTGTCGCGGTCGGTGCCGCCGACCAGCCAGTCGTTGCCGAGATCGCCGAAGATCACGTCGGCGCCGTCGCTGTGCACGGTCGCGCCGGGCACCAGCGGGCCGGCGTCGGCGTCGAAGTTGAGCAGGAACGGCACCAGCTTGGTCATCGGCGCGTATTCGTCGTAGTCGGCGAATTCGCCGGTCACCGGGTCGTGGCGCAGCACGTTGCCCGGGTTGGCCGGCCGGTCGAAATAGGCCGCGAGCGCCTCGGCGCCGGAGATGGCGTCGTCGCCGACGCCGCCATGCAGGAAGTCGCCGCCGAGCCCGCCGAAGATCACGTCGTCGTGGTGGCTCGCGTCGGTCAGCGGATCGCCGGCCGGCGTGGCGTAGAACGGCGTCAGGTCGACCGTCTTCTTCAGCGCGCCGGCCGGATTGATCACCGCGGTCTGGATCTTGCCGGGCGTCGAGATGGTCACGTCCATCTCGTTGTTGGCCAGGCCGGCGATGCCGTGCAGCGGCTCGCCGAGATTGCCGTTGCGGCTGGTCATGATGCGGCCGTCGTCGCCGAGCACGCCGTCGATGCCGGTGCCGGCCGAGATCCACTCGTGGCCCCAGCCGCCGATCAGGTCGTCGTCCTCGCCGTCGCCGAACAGCACGTCGTCGCCGCGCAGGCCGTAGACGGTGTCGTCGCCGGACTCGCCGTGAATCTCGTCGGCGCCGCCGATGTCGTCCAGCGCCGCCGCCGAGTAGTCGGGGCCGCCCGCGGTGTAGTCGAGCGCGACCACCGCCCGCGGCACGATCTTCAGGCTGGAATAGTCGTCATAGACGAACTGCAGGAAGCCGCCGCCGTCGACGCCCTCGGTGCCGACCAGGCGGATGATGTTGCCGTTGTCGCCGATCATCGTGTCGGCGTCGCGGGCGTGCGCCTCGGCCGGCACGATCGTGTCGGCGTTGGCGGTCGTCACCGCGGCGTCGCGCTCGATGCGCAGGCCGGCGCCGCCGAACAGCATGTCGCTGCCGTCGGGCCGCAGGTCGGCGCCGGTCAGGCTGAACAGGCCCGAACTGCCGCCGACGATGTCGTCCTGGCCGAGATTGCCGAACACGACGTCGTCGCCGCCGTTGCCCTCGATGTAGTCGTCGCCGTCCGTCGCCGCCTCGAACGAGGCGGTCACCGACAGCGTGCCGATCGTCGGCACGGTCAGGGTCGGGGTCAGGGCGATGTCGGGCGCGGCCACGCGCTCGGCGCCGACCGGGGTCCCGGCGAGCGCGCCCTCGATGGCGCCGTCGCCCTGGACCACGTCGTCGCCGAGCTGGGCGAAGATCATGTCGTTGGCCGCGCCGCCGGCGATGTAGTCGTCGCCGAAGCTGCCGGCCAGCGACAGGCCGGTGGCGATGTCGTCGGAATGGTACAGCTCGACGATTTCGAACGCGGCCCATTGCGGCGCGCCGCCGCCCTGGTTGCGCCAGTCGCGCCAGATGCCGTCGACCAGCGCCTGGCCGCTCTGGTCGGCCAGCGGCACCGGCGCGCCCATCGCCGCTTCCGTCAGGTCCGAGCGCCCGTAGATCACGCTGCCCAGCAGCGTCTGGAACCGCGGGTTGGTGATGTCGCCGGCGCGGCGCTCGAGCCGCACCGCGTCGCCGAAGATCAGGTCGTCGCCGGCGTCGCCGTCGATGGAATCGCCGGCGGCGCCGCCGATCAGGATGTCCTCCTGCTCGTGGCCCTGGACGATGTCCTCGCCGCCCAGCGTCAGGTCGCGGGAGATGATCCAGGCCGGCTCGACGATGGCGCTGTCGATGCGGTCGCCGCGGCCGCCGAACCCGACCGCGGCGGTCGGCAGGGCGCCCTCGGCGGCGCCGTACTGCACGCGGCCGAAGTCTCCGAACACGACGTCGCGCGCCTGGCCGCCCTCGATGTCGTCGGCGCCGTAGCCGCCGAACAGGATCAGCGGCAGCGTCGAATCCGCGGCGCGGACCAGGTCGTCGTCGTCGACCACGCCGGCGGTCGGCGCCGGCGAGGCCGAGCCGCCCGACGCGTGCAGCGCGAAGAAACCGTCCTCGCCGAGATCGAGGTCGATGGCGACCTCGTCGCCGCCGAGGCCGGTGTTGAGCAGGGTCATGGTGCGCTCGCCGGCCCGCAGATGCGTGCCGTCGATCGTCACCGTGTCGTCGCCGGCGCCGGTCCAGTAGACGACGCCGTCGAACAGGTTGCCGGTCGCGGCGGCGCGATAGGAGATGCCGCCATCGGGCAGCCCGGCGGTGCCGGACAGGCCGGTGATCCAGATTTCCGCGTCGGCGGCCAGCCGGCGTGCGGCGGCATCGCCCGGCAACGTGTCGGTGATCGCCACCGTGCGTCCGGTGGTGTTCGCCTCGTCGCTGATCATCAGCGCGTGGCGACCGTCGCCGAAGTCGAGGTTCAGCGCGCCGTTGACGTCATCGAGCCCCCCGGTGAGGAAGTCGAAGCCCGGCGCCGAGGCGAAGTCGAGATCGGCGTTCGAGGCGATGAACACCTGCTCGTCGCCGCCTGCCAGGCCGATATTGGTGGCGGCGACGCCGCCGGCCTCGGCGAAGCCGCCGCTGCCGGCGGTGGCGCCCTGGATGTTGAGGACGGCGTCGCCGTCGCCGACACTCAGCTCGACCGTCTCGAAGCCGTAGTAGTTGATGCCGTCCATGCGGGTGGTGACGGTGACGCCGCCGTCGCCGCCGACCTGCAGCAGGTCGACCCCGGGGCCGTCGGCGATCTGCCGCAGCTTGCCCTGGAATCCGACCAGGTAGACGTTGCCGATCTTGTCGACGCTGACGTCGAACTTCAGCGCGGCGAACGGGTCGCCGCCGGCCAGGGCGCGCTGCAGCGCGTCGCGCACCGTCTCGGCGCTGGCCTCGTGCGCGATCGGGTCGGTGACCACCGCGCCGCCCAGCAGCGACAGGGTGTAGCTGCCGCCGCTGCCGTGCACCGTCAGGACCTGCATGTCGTTGACCGCCGGCGTGTCGGTGCCGTCGACGCGCGCGGTCACCGCGATCTCGCCGGGGCCGCTCGCGACGGCGCCGCCGCCGGTCTCGACGTCGAGGGTCAGGTCGTTGGCGGCGACGGTCAGGGGAGCGATCGCCTGGTTGCCGAGGTTGCCCTGGAATCGGATCACCCAGACGTCGTCGTTGCGCGTCACCGCGACGTCGCCGGGTTCGATCCCGGCGAGATCGACGAGCGCCGTCTCCAGTCCGGCCGCGCTCACGTCGTGGGCGAGCGCCGCCGTCTGCTGGCCGCCGTAGCCGAGGCGGAAGCTGCCGCCCGTGGCGTTCAGCACCAGCGTCTGGATGGCGTTGACCTGCGGCATGCCGAGGCCGGTCAGCGAGGTCGAGGTCAGCACGCCGACCCCGTGCTCGTGCCAGCCCGAGCCGTCGATCGTCAGCACGTCGTGGGTGCCGAGCCCGTTGGTCAGGCCCGATCCGTCCGCCGCCAGCTGCGCGATGTCCTGGCCCGCCAGGTCGCCGAGGAAGGTGATGCGGTAGGTGCCGCCGGCCTTGGTGACCGCGACGTCGCCGATGCCGTCGACCGCGTAGGCGGCGCCGACCAGGCCTTCGAGCGCGACCCGCAGATCGTCGCCCGAGACGTCGTGCGCCAGGGCCGCCGTCTGGTGGCCGTCCAGCGACAGCACGAAGCTGCCGCCGGTCGCCTCGATGGCGAGCCGCTGGATTTCGTCGACGGCGTTGACCGACGGACCTTCGGCCGGCGAGCCCTTGGCCAGGGTCTCGACCAGCGCCTGCGGCACGTCGCCGGTGACCGTCAGCAGGCCGAGCAGGTCCTGCAGGCTCTGGTCGTCGTTGGCGACGGTGATCGTGTCGTCGCCCGCGCCGAGATTGACGATCGTGTGCCCGGAAACCGCCTTGACCCGCACCTCGTCGTCGCCGCCGCCGGTGTTCAGCGTCAGATGCGCCACCGGGGTGTCGTCGATCGTGAAGCGGTTGTTGCCGGGGCCGAGATTGACCTCGATCTCCTCCATTTCCTCCAGGATGATGCCGCCCGGCTGGGTGAAGCCGCCGATCTGACGGTCGCCGGCCATCCCGAGTCCGGTGATGCGGAACCGGTCGAGGGGCTTGCCCGGATCGCCGTAGAGGTTGACGTCGTCGTAGAACAGGCGGCCGACCGCGAACTGGTTGACGCCGCCGCCCAGGGCGGGATCGTCGAACGAGTTGACGTTGTCGCCGTCGAACACCATCAGGCGATCCGCCTGATCGACCTCGTCGACCAGCAGGTTGGGGTTGGTCTCGAACAGCGTGAAGCGGCTGTCGCCCGTCGGCACGCTGGAATCGTCGCTGAACGGGCTGTACCACGAGCTTTTCAGCGTCAGGCTCCAGATTCCGGCGCTCTGGTCGACGACGCTGGCGGCCGTGACGATGCGGACCTTGTTCTTCGCCGGGCCTTCGGTGATCTCCAGCGAGAGATCGACGAAATCGGCCGCCGTCAGGTCGCTCAGCGACGCCTTGCCGGTCAGCGCCAGGAACTCTGCGATGTCGGCATCGGCGTCCAGGTCGATGGTCGCCGTGGCCGGGTCGCCGTCGGCCGCCGCGACCACGGTGCCGATGCCGTCCTTGATGTTGGTCTCGTAGGGCAGCATGACCGGTTCGGCTTCGAGCAGCCCGGTGCGGTCCTCGCCCAGGCCGCCGACGATGAACAGCGGCCCCTGGATGCTGTCGAGCTGATCGAGCCCGGGCGCGAACACCTTGGTGTCGCCGCCGTCGACTCGCTGATCCTCCTTCGCCTGGACATGGACGGTCTGCGGCTGGTCCCAGTTGCCCGAATCGAAGGTCAGGGTCAGCGTCTCGAAGAAGTTGACGCCGTCGGTCGAGAGCTCGACCTGTTCGATGTACGAGCGGATGCCGCCGGTGCGCGACGTGCGCGTGGGTTCGGACAGCAGGTGCACGGTGACCGTCTCGCCGGCCGCCGGCTGCTGGCTCAGCACCACCTGATAGCTGTCGGCGCGCGGGAAGCCGGCGGCGTCGGCGACCGCCGCCGACACGCCGAACCGGCCGTCGGTGAATTCGACGACGTTGGTGCGGCCGCCGGATTCGATGATCCGGACACCCGGGCGCTCGTTGTCGGCGATGTCGACGACCAGGCTGCTGCTCAGGCCGTCGAAGGCCGAATCGCCGCTGGTTGCGGTCAGGATCAGGTCGCTCTTGTGGAAGCCCTCGACGACGCCGTCGTCGACCGCCAGCACCTTCACCGTCTGGAAATCGTCCCAGGAGGCGTTGGTGAAGGTCAGGCTGGTGATCGGGTTGTCGGAGGCGTCCAGGAACCGAAGCTGCTTGCCGGTGCCCAGCAGACTGCTGTCGAGCGCGACGGTGACGTCGCCGCTCGGCTGCGCCGACAGGCGCACCCGGATGAAATCGGCGCCGCTCTGGTCGATGGCGTCGCCGCCCGCGGTGTCGGCACCCTCGGCGACGCTGGTGCTGCCGCCGGTCGCGAGGCTGTGGGTCTCGGCGCCGGCGATCTCGTCGACGACGATGGCCGGCCGCTCGTTGGTGAACACCTCGACCTTGACGTTCGGGATCTGGCTCGACGCGTAGAGCTGGATCTCGTACTTGGCGTCGCTGGGCGGTTCGACCGTCCACGGCTTGTTGAGGATCAGCGCGCCGCTGGCGTCGACGTCGAGGATCAGGCGGGTCTGGCCGACCGCCTCGGGGTCCGAGGCGCAGTCGACGATGGTGACGTAGCGCCCGCGCAGGCCTTCGGGCAGATCGGGGAAGGCGGCCGGGTCGCCGAAGTTGAGGCCGCTGGCGTCGACCAGCAACGCCTCGAACCCGTCGCTGTCGGCGTAGAATTCGCCGTTGACGCTGCCGGCGCCGACGGTGCCGGTGATCGTGTCGTCGGCCTCGATCTTGTGCTGGACGTCGACCAGGTCCGGGGTGGTGCCGATCGTCGTGTCGACCGCCAGCCGCACGATTTGCGGAACGTACCAGTTGCTGGCGTCGAAGATCAGGTCGACGCCCACCGCGTCGCCCTCGGCGTTGCGGATCTCGGCCAGCGCGCCGTCGAGCAGGACCAGGCCCTTGGGCGGCGCGATGGTGACCCGCACGTCCTCGGCCGGTGCCGCGCCGTCGTCGCGCGGCGGCCGGGCCAGGACGACCGCGTAGGTGTCCATGCCGCCCTGGTCGAGGGCGGCGCCCTCGATGACCCGGGTGAAGCCGTCGGTCTCGGTCAGCACGATCATCGGCTCGTCGTTGTCGGCGACATTGGCCGAGATGCCGACGATCTTCAGCCCTTCGTACAGCGACGCGAGATCGGTGCTGGTCGCCGAGTGGGTGATGATGCCGGAATGGCCGAGCAGGTCGTTGCTGATGACGCCGTTGCGCGGCGTCGGCCCGTTGACCCAGAAGAAGTCGGTGCCCAGGCCGCCGGTGATGCGCGCGACGAACTCGTCGTCGGTGCTCTGGATGAAGAAGCGGTCGTCGCCCTCGGCGGCGTCCACTTCGAGGAATTCGATGTTGATGAAGTTGACGTTCAGGCCGGCGCCGAACACGCCGTCCTTGGTCACCACGAAGTCGTCGCCGAACTCGGTGCCGATGACGATGACCGTGTCGAGGCCGTCGCCGCCGTTGATGTTGACCGGCGCGTTGACCGCGTACTCGATCAGGTCGGCGCCGGCGTCGCCGCTGAGGTCGGTCTGGCCGCGCAGGTCCTCCTGCGAGCCGGCCAGCGCGAACGCCTTGACGATGAACCGGTCGTCGTCGGCGCCGCCGTTCAGGCTCAGCGCCGCGAGATTGTGGAAGACGATGAACTCGTCCTCGCCGGCGTCGCCGTTGGCGGTCATCGTCTCGCTGATGCCGTTGCTCAGCCAGCCGACGGTCGTCTCGATGGTGGTGAACACGTCCTCGGGAAGCACGCCGGCCAGCGCCGGCGTCCGCCGGGTCTTGAACAGCTGCCCGATCTGGAAGAAGTCGTCGCCCTCGCCGGCGTTGATGGTGATCGACGCGCGGGTGTCGTCGACGTGGAAGGCGTCGTCGCCCCCGCGGCCTTCGACGATGATCTCTTCGAGCTTGTTGTCGTAGTTCAGGCGCTCGTACGGCTGCTCCGTCGGGCCCTTGCCGGCGTCCTCGTTGAGCAGCGCCACGAAGGCCAGGCCGCTTTCCGACGAGGCGGCGCGCAGCAGGAACAGATCGGGCGTCTCGGTGCCGTACAGGGTCAGGCGGTCGAAGCCGCTGGTGCCGGAATCGAACAGCGACATCCGCGAGTCGGTGGCGCCGCCGATCAGGTTGACCTCGTAGTCGTCGCCGTCGCCTTGGCCGTCGAGGGTCAGGACGGCGTTGATGCCGTTCGCGGTCAGCGCCGGCAGCGGGTCGGGGATCGGCGTCGTCGTCGTGGCGCCGGTCAGGTCGACGTTGAGGTCGAAGAAGTCCTCGCCGTCGCCGCCGAGCAGGAAGGCGTCCTGGGTCAGCGACTGCACGGAGACGTGGTCGACGCCGGCGGCGCCGGTGATCAGCAGCGGCACGATGCGGGCGACGAGCTGGGCGACGTCCTGTCCGTCGAGACCGTTGACGAACTCGATCTCGTAGACGTCGTCGCCGCCGACCACCGACTTGGAGACGCTGACATTGTCGTTGCTGAGGGCGTCCTGGCCGATCAGGAACAGGTCGACCAGGGCCTGCTGCACCTCCGCCGCCGAGGCGCCGAAGCGGATCGGCCGGGTCTCCTCGAAGCGGTACTGCAGGGTGAAGTAGCCGATTCCGTGGGCGTCGCCGTCGATGGTGACGGTCTGGCGTTCGGGATCGGTGCCGCCGCCCTGGATTGCGGTGGCGACCCCGACGAGGTCGAGCGCGCCGTCGAGCGTCGCCCGGTCGAGCGCGTTGGTGGCGAGGACGTTGACGGTGTCGTCGCCGCCGCCGGCCGACAGGATGGTCATGCCGGAAATCGCGTGCACGATCTGCTTGATGCCGAGCGCGTTCGGATCGCCGACGTCGTCGGACAGGCGCGCCTTGGGGAACAGCGTGTCGACCAGCATCTCCGGCGCCGGCTCGCCGCCCGTCGGAGAGGCCTTGTCGAGGTCGAAGGCGCCGCCGACGGTGAGAACGTCGTCGCCGCCGCCGAGCTTGACCTCGACCGCCTCGAAGCCTTCGTATTCGACGCGGCCGTCGCGGCTGGTCAGGCCGTCCTGCATGGTCATGCCCAGGCCGGTGACGACGCCGACCTCGATCAGCTCGGAGATGCCGATGCGCTTCTCGAGGAAGGCGGTGACGTTGCCGAAGTCGCCGCTGGCGTCGGCGCTGTCGTCGAGGACCACCGCGTCCTGGCCGCCGCCGCCGACCAGGACCAGCGGCCCGAAGCCGAACGGCGCGTTGGCGCCGGGCAGGAAGGTGCCGGCGATCGCGTCGAGGCTGCCGTCGCCGACGGTGACGACGTCGTCGTCGGCCCCGGTCTCGATGCGCACCGGGACGGTGACGTTGGTGCTGGCGACGGAGATGTCGTCGTCGCCGCCGCCGGAGCGGACCTTGATCTCCAGCTTGTCCTGGGTCACCAGGTCGGTCGGCGCGACATAGGTCACCGTCTGGTTGGGCACCGCGTTCAGCGTCACCATTCCGTTCGTGACGGCGATGGTGTCGGCCGTGCCGCCGCCGATCGCCTCGATCAGGTTGGTGCCAAGCCCGTTTCCGACATCGGCGACGGTCACGTCGATCGGCTTGGCGCCGGTCGGGTCGGCATGGAAGACGTAGCGGTCCGAGCCGTTGCCGCCGTTCAGGGTCAGGCCGCTCGCCGTTTCGCGGACCAGGAAGAGGTCGGTGCCGGAACCGCCGAGGATGTTGGTGATGCCGGCGGCATCGGTCACGATGAGCTGGCTGGCGAAATCGGTGATTTCGTTGCCGTCCTCGCCGGCGAGCAGGTTGTAGCCGACGTGAATCTGCAGATCGCCCGCGAAGCGATCGAGGAAGAAGGTCAGGTTCTGGCCGGCGCCGGTGAAGTCGAGGGTGTCGCCGAGCGAACTGCCGTCGATCACGTCGACGCTGCCGAAATTGCCGAGATCGTAGGTGTCGCCGCCGGCGCTGCGGGTGAAGGTGTCGTTCCCGCGGCCGCCGTCGAGCAGGTCGGTTTCGGCGCCGCCGTCGAGCGAGTCGTCGCCGTCCTCGCCGAACAGCGAGTCGGTGCCGGCCTCGCCGAACAGTTCGTCGTCGCCGATGCCGCCGCGCAGCACGTCGGCGCCGTCGCCGCCGTACAGGTCGTCGTCGCCGCCGTCGCCGAACAGCAGGTCGATGCCCTCGCCGCCGCGGATGACGTCGTCGCCCTCGCCGCCATGGATCTCGACCGCGACGCCGGTCAGGGTCAGCCCGGTCAGGTCGATGGTGTCGGCGCCGGCGCCGCCGTCGCCGACGATCTTCGAGACGCCGGAGAAGGTCATGGCCTCGGCGATGGTGTCGCGGTCGAAATCGCTGCCCCACACCTTGATGTCGGAGCCGCTGCTGGCGACGAAGATCGTCTCGCCGAAATCGGAGGTGTCGCCCTGCAGCCGGCTGGCGGCGTTGGGGCCGATGTTGAGCGTCAGCGTGTCGCCGGTCTGCGAGGCGACGATGGCCGGGCGGTCGAACGGGATGTCGAACTCGAACAGGGTCAGCCGCGCGAACTCGAAGTCCTTGCGGATCTTGGTGATCGCCAGGTTGATCTCGAGATAGGCCCGCATGAAGAACTGCAGCAGGCCGTTGATGTCGAACACCGCGAGCGGGTTGTAGTCGTTGGCGAGCAGGTTGGCCGCCATCTCGTCCAGGCGCACCTTGCCGTCGAGGTCGAGGTCCGACATGTTGAACAGGATGTCGGCCTGGATGCCGCCTTCGACGCCGGCGCTGGCGACGCCGACCGACAGGGCGGCGCCCACCGTGATCTGCGCCGTCAGGAACGCCTCGGGGCGGTCGAAGCCGGTCACCGGGTCGAGGTCGCTGATGAAGAACCCGTTCACCAGGGTGGCGGGGTTCTCGGAGGCCAGGAACTGCTGCAGCCCGAGGCTGTCGTAGCCGAAGCCGATGTCGATGCCGCCGCCGACGCCGCCGCCGAACGTGCCGACCAGCGGCCCGAAGATCGGGAACTGCTGGCGGTAGAAGAAGTTGAAGCCGAGTTCGGGCAGCTCGACCTGGAAGAAGGTCGCCGGCTGGCCGAGGAACAGTTTGAACACCTCGGACGGTTCGAGGATCGGGAAGTAGAGGCTGGCCGGATCGGTGACCCCGGCGGTGAAGCGGCTGGTCGTCGAGCCGCCGCCGGAGCCGGTCTGGGTCGGCCCGGACAGGCTGCCCGGAAGCTGGGCGTTCTTCAGGCTTTGCAGCTTGCGAAGGTCGGTGATGCCGCCGGGCAGCGCCAGATTGATCGGATCGTCGACGACGCCGCTGAAATCGGTGCCGGCGCTGGGATCGTCGAACAGCACCAGATCGCCGAAATTGAGGCCGAGGGAACCGGCATCGCTGGCGGCCGAGCGCACCAGGTCGCGCAGGAAGAACAACTGCTCGACGAAGTCGAGGAAGGCGACCACCTTCGGCCCGTTCTGCGGGTCGAACGCGGCGATCAGGTCCTTGCCGGTGATCGTGGTCCCGGCGAGGTCCGACAGCAGCGGAATGCGCTTGTTGAGGAAGCCGTCCGGGCCGATCAGGAAGTCGAAGGGATCGATGACGTTGCCGATCTGCTCGAGGATCGGGCCGGCGAAGCCGGAGATGAACGAGCCGAGGTCGAGCGTGATGTCCTTGAGCACCAGTTCCGGCGCGGCGACTTCGATCTTCTCGCCGGGGCTGGCCGAGATCACGAAGTCGACCAGGATGTCGGTGGAGACCTTGGGCAGGACGTTGGCCAGGCTGGCGTCGATCGTGCTGAAATCGACGACGCCGTGCACGCGCAGCAGCGCGCCGCCCGAGATGGTGGCCTGGAAGGTGTCGAGCGGCGAGGCCGAGGTCAGCTCGCCGATGGTCAGGTCGCCGTCGCCGCCGGGCTCGACGATGTCGATCACCGCCTGCAGGAACAGCTTGCTGAATTCCTCGGCGGCGGTGTCGGTCACCGGACCGCTGTTCAGCTCGAGGCTGCCGTCGTCGTCCATGTCGACGCCGTCGGTCATGTTCAGCGCCAGGAACAGCAGCCGCCCGGTGACCTCGGCCGGATTGTTGGCGTCGTCGGTGAAGTCGATGGTGAGGTTGGCGCTCACCTCGGGATCGAGGCCGGCGCCGTTCGACGGATCGTCGTAGTCGGCGACGATGTAGAAGCCCTTGGTGCTGTCGACGCCGAATCCGATGTGGATGTTGAAGGCCATCGTGACGCGCGGCGTGAACGCCGCCGCCAGGCCGAGCGCCGGGATCCCGAGATCGAACACGACCTCGGGCGCGGTGAAGGTGTATTCGCGGCTGATGTCGAGGTCGAACTGGATCGCCTGCGCCAGCAGGGCGTTCACCTCGTTGCCGGCGTCGTCGAGATACCGGAACAGCACGTCCTCGCCGTCGCGGATGCCGTCGCCGCTCAGATCCTCCAGGATGCCGCCGGCGCCGCCGAGCACGTCGCCGATCTCGTCGGTAATGAGGTCGACGAGGCCGTCGAGGTCGAGATTGCTCGTACGGATCGTGTCCGCCATCGGCTGCAGCAGGTCGAGCCGGAAGTCCTCGATGAAGTTGCTGGCCGGGTTGTCGGCCAGGGCGTCGCCGACCAGCGGCAGCTCGATGCCGAAGATCTGGCCGTTCAGCGTGTCCTGCAGGGTGCTCAGCAGCCGGTCGAGGCCGTCGACGATCACCGCCGGGTCGCTCAGCAGGCTGAAGATGCTGGGCAGCGTCAGGTTGTCGAAGAAGTCGGTGACGGCGGTCGGCACCGTGAAGGACAGCACCGGGCTGGCCGTCGAGTCGATGGCGACGATCAGCGCGTTGTCGTCGCCGGGATTGCCGTCGGCGAAGTCGATGGCGATCGGATCGTCGGCGGTGCCGACGTACAGCGGCAGCGTGACGCCGCCGGAATAGGACAGGCTGGCGGTGGCGCCGGCCAGGAATTCGCTCAGAGCGTCGGTGTCGGCGCCGTCGTCGAAGTCGACCAGCACCAGCCGGTCGTCGGCGTCGTTGTCGACGAAGTGCAGGCCGAAGGCGGCGGCCAGATCGGCGGTGCCGTCGATGACGAACAGCCCGAACGGCCCGACCTGGGCGTTGAAGTCGAGATCGCTGGCGCTGGCGCTGGCCGACAGCGCCAGGCCGGTGCCGGTGTTGGTGCCGGTGTTGGTGCCGGTGCGCATGAACACCGAACGGGCGCCGAGATCGATGCCCATCCGCAGCGCCAGCGCCGCGTTGGCGTTGAGCAGCAGGTTGCCCGAGGCGCCGACGCCGACCAGGTCGGTCACGAAGCCCGGCAGGCCGGCATCGGCGAGATCGAGGCTGAATGGCCGTACCAGGTCGCCGCCGGCGGCCAGTTCGAGGTTGATGTCGACCGTGTTGGCGAGCGCGTCGAACGACAGCACCTGGGTGCCGATGCCGAACACGTCGCGCAGCAGCGCGTCGAGCTCCTGGATGCTGGCGGCGGGATCGGCGGCGATGGCGTCCAGCCTGGCGCCCAGCTCCTGGGCGACGTCGAGAATGTCGGCCAGACTGGCGTTGACCATCGGCAGCGGCTGGTTCAGCAGGTCCGAGGCGAGCCCGTCGCCGTCGGCGATGCCGGCCAGGACGTCGACCACGGCCCGCAGGGCGGCGATCACGTCATCGAAGGACAGGTCGCCGAACTGGTCGAGCAGGGCGACGCTCGACCCGGTCAGCGCGATGCTGGGAACCGGCGGCCCGGCGAGCCAGTCGGTGCCCGAGGCGATCGAGATGCTCAGCTGCGCGTCCAGCGAGGTCAGCCCGGCGACGCCGCCGGCCGGCTCGATGTCGAGCACCAGGTCGAGGCCTGCGGTCAGCGTGCCGGCGAGCACGCCGGTGTTGATCACCGCCGGATTGACCGCGCCGGCGTCGAACAGCACGAAGCCGGCGCCCAGCGCCTCGGTCATCAACGCCACCGTCAGCCGGTCGTCGCCGTCGAGCGGGTCCTTCAGCGCCAGGGTGGCGGTGCCGGAGAAGAAGATGTCGGTGCCCAGGCTGCCGCCGGCGGCGACGCTGGCGGTCACGCCCAGAAATCCGATATGGGCGTCGACGCTGGCGCCGCCGGGCAGGCTCATGTCCAGCGTGCCGGTGATCCCGGCGTCCTCGATGAAGAAGCCGGTCGCCTTGGCGCGCAAGGTTTCGCTGGTCCCCGCCGCCAGGCCGAGGCCGGTGACGGCGCCGTTGGCGCCGCCGCCCGACACCGTGTCGGGAACGACGATGGCGAAGCTCTCGACGCCTTCGCCCTGCACCGCCACGATGGCGATGCGATTGCCCTTGGGATCGAGGCGCACGACGTCGACGTCGGCGGCGTCATAGCCGGCGCCGGTCATCGCCGTGTCGACGGCGCTGCCGAGTTGGCTCACCAGATCGTCGATCGAGCCGTTGCCGGCGGTTGAAAGGGCCGACAGCGAGACGGGAACCGCATCGCCGTTGACCAGCAGCGTGAATTCCACGTCGTCGTCGAGCACGCCGTCGAACGGCGTCGGCGCGCTCATCAGACCCAGCTCCTGGAACGCCGGATCGTCGTAGTCGGCGCTGATCTGCAGCAGCCGGTCGACCGTCGCGCCGGGCTCCAGCACGTCGAACGAGTGCTGGGCCGACGGCGCGTTCAGCGCGATGCGCCCGCCGCCGGCCTCGGCGATGATCAGCGACGGCGTCGCGATCCGCAGGTCGGCGCCCGTCGCGGAAATCTCCAGCTTGCCGCCCGACAGCGCGACGGCGATGGTGACGTCGCCGCGCCCGGCGCTCGCCAGAGCGTCGTTGACGGCGGATTCGAGCGCCGTGGCGAGGCTGCTCGCCTCGACCGCCGCGACCCGCAGCCGGGTGTTCACCACCTCGCCCGTGTCGGCCAGCGTCATGCTCAGGCGCAGGTCGCCGGGAAGGGTCGAGAACGGCGCCGCGGCCGCGACGAAGGCCGCACCGCCGTCGAGGATCAGCGCGGTCTCCAGCACGCCGGGGGTGGCGGTGTCGGCATCGAAGCCCAGGCTGGCGCCGTTGGCGACCAGGGCCGCGTCGATCTGCCGCTGCACGTCGGCGGCGAGGTCGTCGATCGTGGTGTTGGCGGGATCGTCGGCCACGGTCACGTTGTTCAGCGTCAGCGCCGCGGTCGCGTTGCTCAGGCCCGCCGCCACGGCGCCGAGTTCGGCGACGTCGCCGAGGCCGAGGAAGGTCACGGTGTAGACATCGCCGGACTTGGCGACCGAGACGTTGCCGGCGCCGATCCCGGCGAGGCCTTCCAGTTCGGACTGCACGGCGGCGGCACCGCTGCCGTATGCCAGGTCGGCGGTTTCGGCGCCGCCGAAGGCCAGCCGGAAGCTGCCGCCGTCGGCGTTGAGGATGCGCACCTTCTGGACCTCGTCGATCCCCGCCGCACCCTCGGTGTCGGTGGTCACGGCGATGGTCGGACGGTTGAACAGCGACACCGAGAACTGCGCGTCCCGGGTAAGCACGCCGTCGTCGGTGGCGCCGGTCAGCGCCGTCCCGCCGGCCGGCTCGGCATTGGCCGTGAGGTCGGGGATGTTGGTGCCGGCCGGTGCGGTGAAGGTGATGGTGTAGGTGCGGGTGCTGGTCGCGGAATCGAAGGCATGCGCGACCGTCGCCGTGTAGCCGATGCCGCTCAGCGCCGTCTCGACCTGGGTCGCGGTGGCGTCGTGGGCCAGGGCCGCGGTCTCGCTGTCGCCGACGATCAGGCTGAAGCTGCCGGCGGTGGCGTTGACCACCCGCACCTGCTGGATTTCCTGTTGGGTGGCCGAGCCGTCCTGCAGGGTCTGGATGTCGATGCGGGCACCGGGCTCGAACACGGCCGGGGTGATGCTGAGATCCTGGGACGGCGTCAGGTCGACGACGAAGGTCAGGTCGCCGCCGACGCTGGCGGTGATGCCGAAGGCCCCCGAGGTCGAGATGCCGGCCAGACTGCCGAGGCTGACGCCGAAATCGAGCGGGAAGACGCCGGCGAGCTCGCTGGCGTCGGACTCCATCAGCGCCACGTCGGTGTTGGCGAGGGCGCCCTCGAAGGTGACCGCGTAGACCGTCTGGCCGGCGTCATTGGTGTCCTCGACGACCGACACGTCGCCGGCGCCGATGCCCGGCAGCGCCTCGAGCGCGGCTTTCACCTGCGCCTGCGTGGCGTCGCGGGCGATCGGGTCTGTGAACTCGATCAGGCCGTCGTCGCCGATGAAGCCCAGGCGGAACGTGTCGGCCAGGCTGCTGTCGACGGCGTTCAAGGTGACCGTCTGCACCTCGTTGGCGCCGCCGCCGCCGCGCGTCTTCTGCGCGACCGTGGCCGTGCCGAATCCGAAGGCGCGCTGGAACCCGATCGCGAAGGCCAGCTCCTTGTTCACCGGGTTGTATTCGGCGGGATCGAGGCCGAGCGCCGAGAGCAGTTCCTGGATGTTGCCGATGGTCAGGTCCATCGACCCGTCGCCGTCGTCGTCGGGGCGCAGCGCGTCGCCGCTTACGAACAGCGGATCGAGCACCTCGGCCTTGAACGCCGCCGCGACGTCCAGCAGGCTGCCCAGCGTCTTGCCGGTGAACGGCACCGGCGCGTCGAGCACGTCGCTGTCGGCGAGCAGTGCGTAGGCGTCGACCACCTGGCCCAGCATGCCCATCAGCTCGGTCGGCGACAGATTGCCGAAATCGAGAAGGTCGGTGCCGCCGGACGTCAGCGCGACCGACACGTCGGCCGGCTCGCCGGAAGTGCCGAAGATGCTGCCGGCGATCGAGAACGCCAGCGTCGCCGATGCCAGGCTGGAGCCGCCGGCCAGCGCGACGCCGCTGTCGACCGTGGCGGAGACGCTGCCGCTGAACGTGCTGGTCTCGCTGACCGTGATCAGGCCGCCCGGCCCGGTGACGGCGGCGGTCTGGAGTTCGGTCACGCTGATGGTGCCGTCGCCGCCGACATTGTTGAGGTCGATCTGCGCCGTGCCGTCGAAAGTGACGTACATACCGGGCGAGAGCGTCAGGCCGAGCAGTCCGACGTCGAGGGCGACGTCGGTCGGGCTGGACACCGTCGCGTTCACCGCGACATTCAGGAAATCCTCGCCGGCGGCCGTCGGCACCAGGAAGAAGCTGGGCGTGCCGGTGGTGGTCAGGCCGGCGACGAACAGGCCGTCGAGGGTGGCGGAGACCGCCACGTCGAGATCGAGCTGGATGCCGGCCGCCGCGGCGTCCTCGCCGGCATCGAGATCGAAGGTCTGGTTGGCCGAGGTCGCGAACTCGGCGCGGATCAGCGCCTCCAGCGTGCCCGTGCCGCCGCCGGCGCCGCGGTAGTCGGGATCGAAGTCGACGAAGGACGAGCCGGGGGTGATCCCGTTCAGGGCCGCGATCAGCTCCTGCAGGGTCGGCGTGTTGTCGGCGATGGTGCCGATCGCGGCGTCGATCTGGCTGTCGAGCTCGTCGAACAAGGCCTCGAGCCCGAGGATGGCGCCCAGGCTGCCGGCGCCGGCGCGGTCGAGCAGCGGCAGCTGGTTGGCGAATTGCTGGATGGCCTCGGCGCCGGTCTGCATGCGGGCGACGAAGTCGCGGATTTCGCCCAGGCCGTCCTCGAGGGCGGTCTTGGCGCCGTCGAGCAGGGTGATGTCCAGCACCTCGGCGGCCGTGTCCGACTGGGTGAGCTGGTTGACGCCGCTGGTGATGGTCAGCTTGTCGCCCGAGACGGTCAGCGCGCTCGCCACGCCGGTGAAGTCGAGCACGTCGACGCCGCCGCCGGCCGCCTCGGTCACCGTGTCCTGGCCGAAGCCGGCGCCGAACACGTAGGTGTCGTCGCCGATGCCGCCGGTGAGCGCGTTGTCGCCGCTGCCGCCGCGCAACTCGTCGTCGCCGCCCGCGCCGCCGAGGTCGGCGTCCCCGGCGAAGGCCGAGGCGTCGAGCAGGTCGTTGCCGCTGCCGCCGTCGACCCCGATGGCGGTGGTGAAGGCGCCGTCGACGGTCTGCAGCGTCACCGTGTCGTCGTCGCCGCCGGCGTTGATCTGCAGCGAGGTGGCGTTGGTGAAGGTGACGTCCTCGCCGGGGTTGATCTCGACCACGAACGTGCCGTCGCCGGCGGTGCCGTCGTCGCGCACGATGATCTCGTCGATCCCGGCCGAGCCGTTGACGATCTTGGCGCCGGTGGTGGCGTCGGTGGTCGGCTCCAGCCCGGCATAGGTGATGCGGTCGCCATCGCGCTCGATGATGCCGGATTGTGGTCCGGTCACCGTGAAGGCGACGGTGTCGAAGGTGCCGTCGGACAGTTCGAGCGCGTCGAAGCCGCCGTCGCCGCCGTCCGCCAGCCCGGCCAGACGGCCGGTCGCGGTGAACACGAACGTATCCTGGTTGTCGGCCGCGCCGCTCAGGTTCTCGAGGCCGGTGAAGGTCAGCCCGCCCAGAGCGCCGCCGCCGGTGCCGTCGATCGTCCAGCGGCTGTCCGCCGCCGAGCCGACCAGGACGTCCGTCCCGTCGCCGCCGTCGAACAGGATGCCGCCGGGCAGTTGCAGCGCGGGCGGCAGGTCGAGCACCAGCCGGTCGTCGCCGGCGCCGCCGCGGATCACCACGCTTTCGGTGTCGACCAGCGCCTGCTGCGCCATCACCCCGCCGTCCCGGTTGTCGAGCACGCGCAGCAACCCGGCGTCGGCGTCGTACTGAAGCGTCAGGTCGCCACCATCGGCGGCCATGTCGACGGCCATCGGCATCAGGTCGGCCGACAGCAGGAATCGCGGCTCCAGCGCCTCGAACAGCACGCGCCGCGAGGCGCCGTCCTTCAGCGGGTTGCGCGTGGCCGTCAGCGCCGCCTTGGCCGGACCGCTGCGCCACAGCGGATGGCTGCGCGCGACGGGTTTGGGCTGGCGCGCCTCCGCCCGGATCGAGGGATTCTTGCAGCGGACGCGATCGGCTGACGGATGGCCCATGGTTCTCTCCCCGAACGGCGCACGGAGCGTTCAAGCGCGCGACGGCTGGCGCGCGACGAGCGAACGTCTGGCGTGCAGTTGCAAATGCATCTTTTCTTCGCCGGAACTCTATCGCGAAGCACGGACGCGATCACCTGAGCATGAGGAGAAATACCCAGCGGGATTATCCAACGAAAATAGGGTTAAATTCTGCACATTCTTTACTGTCTTTGTGCAGAGAACAACAGCAACACCCCGTCGGCTCGACCGACAGGGTGCAACGTCCATTTGCGAATATGTTCTAATCACCCCAATGCGCGGTTTGAGGCGCGAACACGACGATATAGCTTTGCCGCGATGGGCTCCAGGTTGCATCGGGTGATAAACCGGCCGCGAGCGGCCTCGCGCGAATGGAGAGGCGAATGACGAGGTGGGTCTTCTGGCTGGCGCTTGCCGCCGTGGCGATCGGCGCGGCGCCACAGGCCGGCAGCGCCGAGCAGGCGGTGTCGTTCCGCGGCGAGGTGGCGGCCGGGGCCAGCTACAAGGCGCGCCTGCGCGGCCTGCCGGCCGGGGCCGAGCTGTCGGTCGAGGTCTCGGTCTCCGGCCCGCTCGCCGTGGCGCTGGTCGATTCGGCCGGGGCGGCGGCGGCCGAGGACGGCGCCCTGTTCTCGGCGACCGCGGACGGGCGGCTCGCGTTCCAACTGCGCCTGCCGCGCACGACCGACTACTACCTGGTCCTCGACAATGCCGAGGGCGCGACCGCCCAGCGGTTCAGCGCCAGGCTGGTGGCGCGGGCGACCGCGGCGGGCGGCGAAGCCGTGGTGCGGGCGGCGGAGGAGAAGCTGGCCGGTCTCGGCGCGGCGCTGGCGGGGATTTTCGCCATCGACGATCTCCGCTTCGCGATCGAGCCTTGCGGCGAACCGAACGCCTTCGCCCGCGGCGACCTGGTGGTCCTGTGCGCCGAACTCGGGCCGTTCCTCGCCGCCCGCAGCGCCGACCGCAACGCCGCCGGCGACGCGCTGTTCTTCATCCTGCTGCACGAGGCCGGCCACGTCCTGCTGCGGCAATGGAACCATCCCGGCCACGCCGACGAGGCCACGGTCGACGAGTTCGCCGCGGTGCTGCTGACCCTGTTCGGCCAGGCCGAGCGTGGACGCGCCGCCGCGGCGCTGATGGCCGGCCGGGATCCGGAAGCGGAAGACGCGGCGAAGAGGCGGACCGGCGACGGGCGTCCGCTGTCGGTGGAACGCGCCCGGATCCTCGAACGCCACCTGGACGATCCGGAACTGGTGCGCCGCTGGCAGAAGGTGCTGGTGCCGCGGCTGCGCACCCGCGCCCTGGAGCTGATGGACGACGCGACGGCCGCCTTCGAGTCGCGGGCGATCGAGGAGGAACTCGCCGCACGCCGGTGGCCGCACACGGACTCGAACCTTGAACCCGCCGATTGAGAGGCCGCCGAGGATCCAGCGACATCAATAGCGCTTCGCCGTGCCGGCGGCGATCCAGGGCGCCGCCCTGGGCATCGCCCGGTTCGCTGCCCGAATTCGTGCCCGCGTCCAGGGAACAGGCGCCATGCCGCTGGGTTGGCTTGGGATTGCCAACCAAAGGAGGTCACATGAAGAAGATTATCGCACCGGCCGTGGTCGCGCTTGCCGTCGGCTTCGCGCCGGCGCTCGGTCTGGCTCAGGAAGCCTTTGACTACGGCACCTGGGACGCCAACGACGATGGGATTCTGTCCCAGGACGAGTACGGCGCCATCGGCGACAGCTTCGGCGAGTACGACGCCAACGGCGACGGCTTCGTCAACGAAGAGGAGTATGCCGGTTTCGCCGATGCAGGCTGGGGCGAGGAAAACGAGCAGACCGCCGGCCTGTTCAACGAGTGGGACGATAACGAGGACAACCAGCTGTCCGAAGACGAATGGGGCGACGAGGAAGAGTTCGCGGGCTGGGACGAGAACCAGTCGGCGGCGCTCGAATCCGAGGAGGAGGAAGGCTGGTTCTGACCAGCCTGCGCGACCGGGCCGAAGCACGCCAGCGAAAGCGAAGCCTTTCGCTGGCGCGCAAGGGCGCCTGAAGAGGACTAGATGGACGTGACCGATGCTTTTCACGATCCCGCTCTGTCGGGCGCCGGCTGGCGGGCGCTCGGCTGGCTCGGGGTGGTGGGTCTGGGCGTCGGGCTCATCGTCGCCCTGTGGACCGGCGGAGCCTGGAGCATGGCCGCCTTCCTCGGCATGTCGCTGGCGGTGATGCTGTTCGATCGCCGGCTGCCCGACGTGATCGTCGTCATGCTGGTGCTGGCCGCCTTCCTGAACGCCTATGGCTGGGTGTTCAACTGGTTCCACGCCGTCGTCGCGTATGACGAGCTGGTGCATGCCTACACCACGGGTGCGGTGGTGCTGGCGCTGGCGCTGCTGCTGTGGCGTCGCGAGATGTTTCCCGCGCGGACCGGCGCATTCGTGCTCGCCACGGCCGCGCTGGGCCTGGCGCTTGGGGTCGCCTGGGAAATCGTCGAGATGATCTTCATCAACCTGCGACCGTTCGACACCGTGGTCGATCTGATCATGGACACCTTGGGGGCGGCGGCCGGCGGCCTTTTCGGCGCCTGGGTGGTCCATCGGCAGGCGCGGCGCGGCGCTCATTCCTGAGAGCCATGCCGTCGTCGTCATCTCCTGGGGCAGCGGATCGCGAGGCGAGTTACGGGCGAGAACCGGCGGAAGCGGCGCTTGTTGAGCCTTTTCAGACAGCCCCACGGAGGAGAATATGAAAGCAAGCCTGTACGGCGCGTTGAGCGCCGCCGCCATTGCGATCGCCTTGCCGACATGGGCAGCCGATGCGGCCAGGACCGAAGCGGGCACCGTCCCACCCGGAACCGAGACCCAGCGCAACGACGTTCCGATGCCCGAGGCCGCGGCCAAGGAAATTCCCGCGGCCAGCGACACCGGAGCGCCGCTCCCTTCCGGCGCACCGCCGAGCGGGCAGGTCGGCGAGGCGCGGTCCCCGGCCGTCTCGCCGCTGACCAGCAACACGCTCGGCGGTAGCGATCAGGCGGCGGAGATCCGTCCGGCCGGCGAGGTGCCGCCGATCAACGCCGGCGGCCTGCTCGCCGCCATCGCCAATCTCGACGTGGAGATGCTCGATCTGCGGGCACTGCAGGACGTGCCCCAGGATTCGATCGCGGTCGTGAGCGCCGACCAGGCCCTTGCCGGGGTCGACGCCGACGTCATCAAGGATGAAATCGCCGAGAACAAGCAGGACATCGAGGCGTTGCGCAGCTACCTCGAGGACAGCGGGGCGTTCGCCGGCGCGCTTCGGCGCCAGCAGGCCTCGACCAGCGACGTCATCGCCGCCGACGTGCTCGACGACGGCAAGGTCGTGTTGTACACGCGCCAGGACTGATCAGCTGGCGGAACAGCGGCGGCGCCCCGACTTTGTGGCTGCCTTGCCGCGCACTCAGGGCGGCCGCGGAACAGCCATCGCGGCAGCATGTTGGAAGCTGATCGCAACACGCCCCACACCAAAGGAAGGAGGATCACGATGGCTCAAGGGCAGATCAATCTGAACACGGCGGGCCGCGAGGAATTGGCGCAGGTCCCGGGATCGAGCGAGCAGTGCGCGGACGCGATCATCCGGCTGAGAGAGGAGCGTGGCGGGCTGAAGTCGATCGAGGAGATCGATGAGCTGAAGGGCTTCGGCGACAAGGCTGTCGAGCACTTCAAGCGGCACGGGACGGTGTAGCCGGACCGACGGGCTCCGCGCCACGGCGGAGCCCGTCCTCCAGCGGCGAGCCGGTCGGGACTCATCGCCACGGCGCCGGCTCCATGCCGTCGAACGCGACCTCCCAGCCGGCGGCCTCCAGCTCGCGGCGCTCGGGGCTGTCGTCGAGGATGGCGGGATTGGTGTTGTTGACGTGGACGAACACCTTGCGGCCGATCCCGAGCTCGGCCAGCGCCGCCATCGCGCCGTCCGGGCCCGACATGCTGATGTGGCCCATGCGCCGGCCAGTTTTGCTGCCGGTCCCGGCGGCGATCATCTCGTCGTCGCGCCACAGCGTGCCGTCGAACAGCACCAAGGGCGAGCCGCGCAGCCGCGCGGCCAGTTGGGGCGTCACCGCGGCGCAGCCAGGCACGTAGTGGAAGCGCCGTCGGCCGGTGCGCACCTCCAGCCCGACGACGTCCTCGGCCTCGGTCCCTTGGCCCTCGAGATACAGCGGCACCTTGCCCGGCACCGCGAAGGGGACGATCTCGATCGGGCCGACGCGAAACGGGCGGTCGAGCTCCAGCGGCCTGCGCTCGACGACGCCGGGCGCCAGCACCGAAAAGATCGGATTGGCATCGATGGCCGCCAGCACCCGCGGCGTCGCCGCCAGGGTGAACGGCTGGTCCTCGCGCAACGACAGCAGGCCGCCGACATGGTCGACGTCGCCGTTCGTCGGCACCACCGCGGCGACCGGGCTGTCGCGCAAGCCGTCGCGCGGCCACAGCGCCGGCGTCGCCGCCAGTTGGGCGCGCAGGTCGGGGGAGGCGTTCAGCAGCAGCCATGCTCCGCCGTCGACGCCGACGGCGACCGAGGACTGCGTGCGCGCACGCGCGCCGCCGCGGCGGGCCAGTTCGCAGTTGCCGCAGCGGCAGTTCCACTGCGGAAAGCCGCCGCCCGCCGCGGCGCCGAGCACGACGATCCGCACCGGTCAGGCCCGGTTGGAACAGTAGCCGTTGATCTCCAGCCCGACCCGGATCTCGCGGATCGTCGGCTTGCGCCAGCGCTTTTTCATCGCGTCCTCCTCATTCTCGCCTGAGGGACTCGATGGGCACTGGCTGGTCCGGCGTCCACCACCATCGCCATCTTCGCGCCGCCGCGCCATGAAGGCGTTGCGCCAACCGGCCAGCATCGGAGCGCCGGGCGCGACCGGGCGCGGTTCGAGCGGGATGCGGCCAGTCTCGCTACCATGTCTGATCTATTTACCTAAATGTCAGACAAGCGTATCATCGCGCTGTCCTCGAATGGAGGCTGGGATGGCTTCGGTGGTCGGCGTGGCCCGGAAGGCGGCGGTTCGAACGGAGGTCGGAAATCTGGTCACCGGATATCTGGCCCAGAAAATCTTCTCGGGCGAGTTCAAGCCGGGCGACCTGGTGCCGAAGGAGACGGAACTCGCGAGCCGGTTCGCGATCAGTCGCGCCTCGGTCCGCAGCGGCCTGGCGCCGCTGGCGGCGCTCGGCATCATCGACCGCCAGGCGGGCCGGGGCACCACGGTCCAGGAATACCGGGACTGGAACATCCTGGACGCCACGGTCACCCGCTGGATGGTCGACCACGCGGCGCCCAATCCCGACTTCCTGCGGGAGATTTTCGAGTTCCGCCGCGCCACCGAACCCTTGATCGCCGCCCTCGCGGCGACGCGGGCGCGGGCGCGGGACCTGGTGGCCATCGAGGAAGCCTTCGAGGCCATGGAGGCGAATTGCGACTGCGGCCGCCCGGAGGGCGCCGATTCGGCCTTCACGGCCGCCGACATCGCCTTCCACACGGCAATCTACCGCGCCACGCGAAACCTGGTATGGGCGCAGTTGGCGCACATCCTGCGGCCGTCGATCCTGCTGGTGATCCGGCAGAGCAACGACACCGCCGACGAACTGCGCGACAGCCTCGGGCGCCACAGGATGCTGATGGAAGCGATCCGTCGGCGCGACCGCCAGTCCGCATTCGACGCCGCCCTGCGCGTCATGAACAGGACCGGGTACGACCTCGGACTCTCGGGCGCACACGAAGACGACGCCATTCTCGCCCAGTTGCGGGCGAGGCTAAGCCCGGCCGACCCGTCCGGGGCGCCGGAATCCCAGGGCCCGACCGACGGTTCGGGCGATAACACAGAGGAGGTGCTCCGATGATCGCATCAACATGCGCCCGAATGGGCGGTCGCCTGCTGGGCGCCGCGATGGGCCTGGCCCTGCTGGCGCAGCCGGCTTCGGCGGCCGAGTACGAGTGGACGTTCCAGACCTCGGAAACGGCCGGCGAGCCCCAGTTCAAGATCAAGCAGCAGTGGGCCGAGAACATCAACAAGATGTCCGGCGGCCGGATCAAGATCGAGATTCTGGCAACCGGCGCCGTCGTGCCGCACAACCAGACGCTGGATGCCGTCGGTTCGGGCATTCTGCAGGGTCATCTGACCGATCCGAGCTATTTCTCCGGGCTCAACCCGGCGTTCTCGATGCTCGGCAATCTGGTCGGCGCCTGGGGCGATCCGCTCGAGTTCCTCGAATACATGCAGTATGGCGGCGGCGAGCAGCTTTACAACGAACTGGTCCAGCCCTACGGCGTGCACCTGATCGGGGCGGCGGCGACCGGCCTGGAATCCTTCGTCAGCAAGAAGCCGATCCGCACGGTCGAGGACCTGAAGGGCCTGAAGCTGCGCGCGCCCGAGGGCATGGTCTACGACATCTTCTCGAAGGCCGGCGCCTCGCCGGTGAACCTGCCGGGCTCCGAGGTCTATACCGGTCTCGAGAAGGGCGTCATCGACGCCGCCGACTACACGGTGTTCTCGACCAACCACGCCCAGGGCATGCACAAGTTCGCCCGCCATCCCAGCTATCCCGGCTTTCACAGCCTGCCGATGGTGGCGGTGTCGATGAACAAGCAGATCTGGGACGGCCTGCCGCCCGATCTGAAGCAGATCCTCGAGACGGCGACGGACGCCCTGGCCTACGACCTGGTGTTCCAGCTCAAGGCCCGCGATCTCGAAGCGGTCAAGGAGGCCCGCGCCGATCCGAACATCGAGATCGTCGACATGCCGGCGGAGGAGCGCAGGAAGTTCCGCAACATCGCCAAGCAGGAATGGGAGAACTGGGCCAAGAAGAACGAGCTGACCCAGAAGGTCTATGACTCGGTCGTGCAGTTCCTGACGGCCCGCAACCTGATGTAGTCCCTCGCGGCGCGCGTCCGGCCGGGCCGGCGCGCGCCGTCTTGCCGCGGTGGCCCGTCCGGGCGCGCGCAAGGAGATCGCGATGCCGAAAAACGAAGTCTCCGCCTTCGAGGAGCTGTCCGACACCGACGCCGGCATCCAGCCCCTGGCGCATCGCGGCACCGACGGCCACATCCGCACCCGGCTGGACGCGGCGATCGAATGGTGCGGCCGCGGACTGGCCTGGCTGGTGTTCATCGCCATGGCGATCAGCGTGCTCGAGGTCATCAGCCGTTACGTCTTCGACAGCCCCACCTCCTGGGTGCACGAGACGACGGTGTTCATGATCGCCATCATCTTCGCGGTCGGCGGTCCGGCCGCCATGGCGCGCGACAAGCACATCCGCGTGCGCCTGATCTACGACGCGGTCGGGCCGCGGGCGCGCCGCTGGCTGGACGTCTTCAACGGCCTGATCACCCTCGGCTTCGCCGGCGGCATGTCCTATGCCGCCTATGTGCTGTTCTGGCGCTCCTCGCACAATCCGATGGGGGAGTGGGCGCTCGAGCGCTCGGGCACGAGCTGGAACCCGCCGTTCCCGGCTCTCACCAAGGGAATCATTCTCCTGGCGCTGGTCGTGATGACGCTGCAGACGCTGCTGCACATCGTTCACGCGCTGCGCAACGCGCCGGACGTCGATCCGCGCGGCGCCGATCGGCCGGCGCAAGAAGGCGAGGGCCGCTGAGATGGGCGGGCTCGGCTTCCAGGCCATGGGCATCGAGATGGGCACCTACGTGCTCGTCGGCAGCATCTTCGCCCTGCTGCTCACCGGCCTGCCGCTGGCCTTCGTCACGGGCCTCGTGGCGCTGGTCTTCACCATCGGCTGGTTCGGCCCCAATGCCATTCCGCTGGTGATCAGCCGGGTGTTCGGCTTCATCACCGAGTATTCGCTCGTCGCGGTGCCGATGTTCGTGTTCATGGCCTCGCTGCTCGACCGCTCGGGAATCGCCAAGGACCTGTTCAACGGCATGCGCGTGCTGGCCGGGCGGCTGCCCGGCGGCGTCGCCGTTCAGACCCTGGTCGTCGCGGTCTTCCTGGCCGCCATGTCCGGGATCATCGGCGGCGAGATCGTGCTGCTCGGGATGCTGGCGCTGCCCCAGATGCTGCGGCTCGGCTACGATCGGAAGATCGCCATCGGCGTGGTCTGCGGCGGCGGTTCGCTGGGCACGATGATCCCGCCCTCGATCGTGCTGATCATCTACGGCCTGATCGCCAGCGTCTCGATCGCGGACCTGTTCCTGGCGGCGATCACCCCCGGCCTGATGCTGGCCGGCCTCTACGTGCTCTACGTCCTGACCCGCTGCACCCTGAATCCGTCGCTGGCGCCGCCGATGCCGGTGCTGCCGCCCGACGAGCGGCGCAGGCAACGCGTCCTGGCGCTGAAGTCGATCCTGCTGCCGGCCGCCATCGCCTTCATGGTGCTCGGCACCATCTACGCGGGGATCGCCAGCGTCACCGAGGCGGCGGCGATGGGCGTGTTCGGCGTCCTGGCCGCAACGGCGATCCGCGGCGAGTTCAGCGTGCGGCTGATCCACGACAGCGTCATGCAGACGCTGACCACGTGCGGCATGATCATCTGGATCGGCATCGGCGCCGCCACGCTCGTCGGCGTCTACAACCTGATGGGCGGCAACCGTTTCGTCTCGTCGACGATCCTGGGCATCGACGCCGCACCGGTGGTGATCATCATGGTGATGATGCTGATCCTGCTGGTCCTCGGGCTGTTTCTGGACTGGATCGGCATCGCCATGCTGACCCTGCCGATCTTCGTGCCGATCGTGACGCAGCTCGGCTACGACCCGATCTGGTTCGGCATCCTGTTCGCGGTCAACATGCAGGTCTCGTTCCTCAGCCCGCCGTTCGGTCCCGCCGCCTTCTATCTCAAGGGCGTGGCGCCGCCGGAAATCCAGCTCAAGGACATCTTCGGTTCGCTGATCCCGTTCATCGTCATGCAGCTCATGGTGCTGGGGATGATCCTGGCCTTTCCCGAGCTCGCGACCTGGATGATCAAGTAAGAGGCCCGTTCCATGAAGATCACCCGGTTGAAGACGTTCCAGGTGCCGCCGCGGTGGCTGTTCCTGAAGATCGAGACCGACGAGGGCATCGCCGGATGGGGCGAGCCGGTCGTCGAGGGCCGCGCGGCGACCGTCGCGGCGGCGGTCGACGAGCTGGCCGACCAGCTCGTGGGCCGCGATCCCGGCCACATCGAGGATATCTGGCAGAGCCTGTACCGCGGTGGGTTCTATCGCGGCGGGCCGATCCTGATGTCGGCGATCGCCGGCATCGACCAGGCGCTGTGGGACATCAAGGGCAAGGCCCTCGGCGTGCCGGTGCACAGCCTGCTCGGCGGGCCGGTGCGCGACAGGATGCGGATGTACTGCTGGATCGGCGGCGACCGCCCGGCCGAAATCGCGCGCCAGGCCAGGGAGGTGGTCGCCAAGGGCTTCACCGCCTTCAAGATGAACGGCACCCCCGAGCTCGCCATCGTCGACAGTCACGCCAAGATCGACGCCGCGGTGGCCCGGGTCGCCGAGGCGCGGGCCGCGGTCGGGCCCGACGTCGGCATCGCGATCGACTTCCATGGCCGCGTCCACCGCCCGATGGCCAAGGTGCTGCTGCGCGAGCTCGAGCCGTTCCACCCGCTGTTCGTCGAGGAGCCGGTCCTTCCCGAGCATCTGCACTGCCTGCCGCAGATCGCTTCGGGGTTGGGCTATCCGCTGGCCACCGGCGAGCGGCTGTTCTCGCGCTTCGACGTCCGCGCCGTCCTCGAGCAGCGGATGGTCGACATCCTGCAGCCCGACATCAGCCACTGCGGCGGCATCACCGAGGCGCGCAAGATCGCCGCTCTCGCCGAGACCTACGACGTCGCGATCGCGCCCCACTGCCCGCTCGGGCCGCTGACCCTGGCCGCCTCGCTGCATCTGGACTTCGTCGCCCACAACGCGTTCATCCAGGAGCAGTCGATGGGCATCCACTACAATGTCGGCAACGACGTGCTCGACTACCTCGTCGACCCGGCGCCGCTTCACATCGAGGACGGCTATCTGCCGGTGCTCTCCAGGCCCGGCCTCGGCGTCGAGATCGACGAGGCCGTCGTCGTCGAGCGCGCCGCCCAGGGCCACCGCTGGCGCAATCCGCTGTGGCGGCACGAGGACGGGAGCGTCGCGGAATGGTAGCCGGTTCCCCGGTCGCCGCCTTCGAGGCGGCCTTCGCGCGTCTGCCGCTGGTCGCCATCCTGCGCGGGATCACCCCGCCCGAGGTGCCGGCCGTCGCCGCCGCCCTGGTCGAGGCCGGCATCACCCTGATCGAGGTGCCGCTCAATTCGCCCGATCCATGGGCCGGGTTGGCGGCGCTTGCCGCGGCCTGTCCGCCCGGCGTCGCCTTTGGCGCCGGCACGGTGCTCGAGCCGGGGGACGTGGCGCGGCTCGCCGAAACCGGCGGGCAGTTCGTGGTGACGCCAAACACCGATCCGCGGGTGGTCGAGGCGGCGGCCGCGTCCGGACTGGCGTCGCTGATCGGCTGCATGACGCCCAGCGAATGCCTGACGGCGCTCCGCCACGGCGCCACCGCGCTGAAGATCTTTCCGGCCAGCCGGCTCGGCGCCGGATACGTCAAGGACATCCGCGCGGTGCTGCCGGCCGGGACGCGGCTGCTCGGGGTCGGCGGCATCGGCCCCGAGGCCTTCGCGGAGTATGTCGGCGCCGGCTGCGCCGGCTTCGGCATCGGCGGCGAGTTGTGGAAGCCCGGCCGCCCGGCCGCCGAGGTCGGCGCCCTGGCGCGGTCGCTGGTCGCCGCCTGGCGGCGTCTCTGAACCATGGACGCGCCGCTGATCATCGTCGACTGGGGCACCACCGCCTTCCGCGCCTGGCTGCTCGGCGCCGACGGCCTGGTCCAGGCGGAGATCGCGGAAGGCCAAGGCCTGCGCGCCCTGCGCCGCGATCAGTTCGCCGGCTACTTCGAGGAGCGCCTCGCCCCCTGGCGCGGCGACGGCGCGAAGCCGCCGGTCTACATGGCCGGGATGGTCGGCGCGCCGCAAGGCTGGCAGACGGCGCCGCAGCCGCCGCTGCCGGCGACCCCGGAGCGGCTCGCCGCCGAGGTCGTGGCCGTCGACGGCGTGCCGGCCACCTACATCGTCCCCGGCGTGCGTCGCGACCAGGGGCCGGCCGGGCTCGACGTCATGCGCGGCGAGGAAGTGCAGATCTTCGGCGCGATGGCCCTGGCCGGCCGCCGCGACGGCGTGGTCTGCCTGCCCGGCACGCACAGCAAATGGGCACGGGTCGAGGCCGGATGCCTCACCGACTTCGCGACCTCGATGACCGGCGAGGTCTACGCGGTGCTGATCGAGCATTCCGTGCTCGGCCTGACCGCCGACAAGGACGCGCCGTTCGCGCCGGCGGCGTTCGACGCCGGCCTCGACCAGGCGCGGCGGCCGGGCGGGCTGCTGCACCATCTGTTCACGACCCGGGCGCGGGCCCTGTATGGCGGACTGGCGGCGGTCGAGGCGGCCAGCTACCTGTCGGGCGTGCTGATCGGCAGCGAAGTGGCGGCGATGTCGGAGACGCACCTTGACGCTGAGGTCCTGCTGGTCTGCGCCTCGCATCTGCGGGCGCCCTACGAGCGGGCTCTGCGGGGTCAGGGCCGCGTCTGCCTGTGGATACCGGCCCGCGACGCGACGATCCGCGGGGTCCGCGACGTCGCCGCGCGCCACCAAGCGATCCAGGGTTCGGAGACCAAGACATGACCGACGCCGCCGCCGACAGGGACATCGCCGTCATCGGCCTCGGCGTGATGGGGCGCAGCCTGGCCCTGAACTTCGCCGACCGCGGCTTCGCGGTGGTGGCTGGCGATCCGTTTGCGGAGGTGACGGCGGCGGCGCGCCCGCTGCTCGCGCCGGCGGTGGCGACGGTCGATCCGCCCGAGGCGGCCGTGGCGATGCTGCGGCGGCCGCGCAAGCTGCTGGTCATGGTCAAGGCGGGCGAGCCGGTGGACGCCGTCATCGACCGCCTCGTGCCGCATCTCCAGGCCGGCGACATCCTTGTCGACGGCGGCAACACCCATTTCCGCGACACCGAGCGTCGCCAGGCGGCGCTGGCCGCGCGGGGCATCCATCTCGTCGGGCTCGGGGTGTCGGGCGGCGAGGAGGGCGCGCGCTTCGGGCCGGCCCTGATGGCCGGCGGCCCCGCCCCAGCGCTGGACGCCGTCGCGCCGCTGCTGGGCGCCATCGCCGCCGTCGCCGGCGACGGCGCGCCCTGTTACGGCGCCTTCGGACCGGGCGGGGCAGGGCACTTCGTCAAGATGGCCCACAACGGCATCGAATACGCGCTGATGCAGACCCTGGCCGAGGCCTACCTGCTGATGGGCGGCCCCGGCGGGTTGCGCCCGGCGGAGATGGCCAGGCTGATGCGCGGCTGGGCCGCCGGTCCGGCAGCGTCCTATCTGCTCGACATCACCGCCGTCGTGCTCGAGGCGGTCGACGAGGAGACCGGCGCGCCGTTGGTCGAGGTCATCCGTGACGCCGCCGCCCACAAGGGCACCGGCCGCTGGACGGTCGAGGCGGGGCTGGAACTCGGCGTCGCCGTGCCCGGCGTCGCCGCCGCCTTTCTCGCCCGCGCTCTTTCGGCGCGACGGCCGCGCGGTTTTCCGCCGCTGAAGCCGCTGGCCGGCGCGGCGCCCGGCCCCGCCCTGGCCGAGGCCGTCGGCGCGGCGCTGCCGGCCGCGATGCTGGCCGCCTATGCACAGGGGCTGGCGCTGATCGGCGCGGCGTCGCGGGCGCACCGCTGGGGAACCGATCTGGCGGCGGTCGCCCGGGTGTGGCGCGGCGGCTGCATCATTCGCGCGGCATTGCTGGAACCGATCGCCGCCGCCCCGGATCCGGAGGACCTGCTGGCGGCGCCGTTCGCCGCCGACCTGCTGAGCCGTGCCGAGGAGCCTCTGCGCCGGGTCGTCACGGCGGGCATCGCCGCCGCGGTCCCGGTGCCGGCGTTCTCGGCCGCCGTCGCCTATCTCGACGGGCTGCGGGCACCGCGGCTGGGGGCCAGCCTGATCCAGGGCCAGCGCGATCTGTTCGGTGCCCATACGTTCGAGCGCATCGACCGCCCCGGCAGTTTTCACCAGGACTGGTCGGGCGGCGGCCGCCGGGACGCGCCATGATCATCGTGATGATGGGCATCTGCGGCAGCGGAAAGACGACACTCGGCCGTCTGCTGGCGGAACGCCTGCGCGTCGACTTCGTCGAGGGGGACGATTACCACACCCGCGAAAACGTCGCCAAAATGGCGCAGGGCCAGCCGCTGACCGATCAGGACCGGTGGCCGTGGCTGCGTCGCTTGGGTGCGGCCGTGGCCCAGTGGGCGGTCGAGGGCAAGGACGTCGTGGTGTCGTGTTCGGCGCTTCGCCGCGACTACCGGAACCTGCTGCGCGCCGCGGCGCCCGGCATCCGCTTCGTCTTCCTCGACGGCGCCGTGGAGCTCGTGCGCCGGCGCATGGCCGATCGCCAGGATCACTTCATGCCCGTGGCCCTGATCGAGAGTCAGATCGCGGCCCTGGAGGACCCGCGGGGTGAGCCCGGCGTCATCGCCGTCGGCATCGCCGGCCGGCCCGAGGAGATCGTCGACGCGATAGCGGCCGCGCTTCAGGCCGGCGCCTGAGCCTGCCGCGCGAACCCGGGCCTCGCGCAGATCAGGCCGGACCGCCGGTCTCGTCGGGCCGGGTTGAGCGCTCCTCCTGTTCGCGTCCGCCCTTGAAGACGCTGAGCTGGCCGGAGGGCTCGAAATAGGCCGCGTCGACCACGGCCATGTCCTGGACTCCTTGAGTCCGCAGCTTCATCATCAGCTCCCGCCTGGACAGGCCGCTGCTGCCAAGCGCCTCTTCGACGATCCGCCCCTCGCGGATCACCAGCGTCGGTTCGCCCTCCATCAGGTCCTCGATGCGTTCGGATCGGGCCGTCGCCGCCCCGACCAGCCGGTGCAGCAGCATGACCACCGTCATCACGGCCGTCCCGTGCAGCAACGGGACATGGGCGTAGAACATCGGGTCGCCGGCCGCCGAACTGATGATGATGATCAGGATGAACTCGAACGGGCTGATCTGGCCGACGGCTCGCTTGCCGATCGCCCGGGCGAAGACCAGGGAATACCCGTACATCACCACCGTCCGGAAGACGACCTCCAGCAGGAACAGCAACTGGTGCTGGTCCCCCAGGAACATGCGGTGAAGGTCGAAGGGCTGAACGCTGGGATCGGACATGGTCGTCTGCTCCGGAAGGCTTTCCGATGCAACAGGCGGCATCCGATTCGGTTGCGCCGGAACATGGGCGGATCCGTGCCGCGTCGGCTGGAACCTGACGGGGCGCCTGGCGTCGATGGAGCACGCGCGCCGCGAAGAATTGCCGAAGAAGAACCGAGGACCTTCGGGTGGCGTTCAGTGGACGCGCCGAGAAAGGCTGGAAGCCGCCCGCCGGCTTCGACGCACGCACCAAACGGAGAACGCAGATGCCCATCAATTCCGCCCAGGATTTTTTCAAGAACGAATTGCGCGAGATTCACAGCGCCGAGAAACAGCTCTCGCGGGCCCTGCCGCGGCTCTCGAAGGCTCTGAGCAGCCAGGAGGTCCGCCAGGCCATGGAAGAGCGGCTCGAGCACGGACGCGAACTGCTCGAGTCGATCGAGGAAGTCGCCGAGGAGATGGGCCTGTCGATGGGCCGCCAGAAGAACCAGGCCATCGAGGGCTTGATCGAGGATGCGCGCGAGCTCAGCGAAACCATCAAGAACGACAAGGTGCTCGACGCCGCCCTGATCGCCGGCGTGCAGAAGATCGAGCACTACTGCATCGCCGCCTGGGGAACGGCGGCGGAACTCGGCCGTTCCATGGGCCAGCAGCGGGTCGCGGAAGTGTTCGAGCGCGCCCTCGACCAGGGCAAGAGGTTCGACAAGACGATGACCGGGATCGCCGTGAAGCAGGCCAACCCGGCGATGATGGACGGCCAGTCCGAAGCCGAGCCGGGCCGCGGCGAAACGCGGCAGGAGACCCGCGGCGGCAAGGGCCAGGATGGCGGCGGGCGCCAGGACCGATCGATGCAGAACCGCGAATACCGCGACGAGGACGGCAACGTCCATCACCACACCAAGGCCTACATGGAGCAGCACAAGGGCGAGCAGCAGAAGGGACGCTGAACGCTTTTCGGGGTGCGGCGCCGGCGAACGGGCCGGCTCCGCACTGCGGCTTCGAGGGCGCGCCGCCCGGGCCGCCGCTCGACCCTTGTCGCGTCGATCGGATTGGCCCGCGGCACGCATGTGGCGGTCGGGTTACGGCTGCCGCGGCGAGCACACATGTCGAGGGGATCGATCCAGCCAAGGAGGACGCCATGGCTGCCCATGCCGGAGAGAGCGCACGGGAGACGGGCGATTTTCGCTGCGCCAACTGCCACGAGCAGGTGCACGTCACGAAGGGGCACAAAATCCCGAAGTGCCCCAATTGCGGCAACGACACCTTCGACACCCGCTACCACGAGCCGGGCAACAAATCGTCCTGACGACAACCGGCAACGGGCATCGACGGAGCGAAGCGGGCGGGCTCTACTGATGAGGCGCCGGGACGATCGGTCGGCCAAGGCCTTGCTGCTGGTCAGCCTGTTTCATTTGTGCTTCCAACCGGCGCATGGCCTGACGCACCTTGACCGGGTCAGGCAAAGAACGTGCGCGACGCCGCGATGATCGGGCGAGGTGGCAGGTTCGATGATGTCGGGCAGTTTGCCGCCCAGGTTACCACCCAGCACTCCGCCCAAGGTTTCGGTCAACCGGTTCAGCGGTTCCTGCCCATCGGCCTGCATCCAAGCCGCACCCCGCCGGCAACTGCTCCGGCTTCCCCATGTGTCCGCCTGTTCGCCACGCGACCCCAGACCTTGAAGCGCCATGAACTCGATCTTCCCCTTCGCGAGTCCGATCTGCTCGCCAGCCGAAATCGGCAGAATGCGGGCGCGGGTGAGTCGTGCACACCAGACACGGATCGAACGAGCGCACGACGTATCCGGCCTCGACCGGGTTCTCCGGATCGGCGACCGGCGTGCCGATCAGCGCCTGCTCCCAAGGGCCGCGGATCTCGGCCGAATCGCGTGGCGAGCCGTTCCAGGCCGTGGGCGTGATGATCTGGTAGTTGGCGATACGGCCGCCGGCGATCTCGACCCAGTGGCCCAAAGCCCCGCGCGCCGCCTCGATCAGCCCGAAACCGCGGCCCTCGACTAGCGGCGCGACCGCCGTGTAGGCGGAGTCGTCGGAGCGTGCGATCAGATCGTCGATCCAGCCCTCGGCCGCGGGCAGAAGCCTGGCCGGCCGCACCAGCCGCGCCAAGCATGGCCTCACGGTCGGCTAGCGGCATCGCCGCGACCTGCACGGCGGACTCCCGCAGCCGGCCGTAGAGTTCCGCCTGCCGTTCGCGCTTCGTTGTGCAAGCGGCGCACCGGCATTCGACTCCGCGGAGCATTCGGTCCTCGCCCATATCAAGGCGATGATCACCGGCTGGGAAGAGGTCGACGACCACAAGGCGCACGCGCCGGCGGAGTGAGGCGATGGGCGGCGCCGGCTCCGGCCGGCGCCGCATTTGCCTCACCGGAACAGCAGCCGCGGCAGCCAAGTGGCGATGGCGGGTATCGACCAGATCACCGCCATGCCAATGATCTGTAGGATCACGAACGGGATGATGCCGCGGTAGATGTCCAGGGTCTCGACCTCGGGCGGCGCGGCGCCGCGCAGGTAGAACAGCGAGAAGCCGAAGGGCGGGGTAAGGAAACTCGTCTGCAGGTTGATCGCCAGCAGCACCGCCAGCCAGATCGGGTCCATGCCCATCGCCAGCAGGATCGGCACCACGATCGGCAGCACGATCACCGAGATCTCGACGAAGTCGAGGAAGAAGCCCATAACGAACACGACGGCCATCACGAACACCAGGGCCGCGGTCTCGCCGCCGGGCATGCCGGTCAGAAACTCCTCGACGCGGACGTCGCCGCCCAGGCCGCGGAACACCAGCGAGAACACCGAGGCGCCGATCATCATCGCGAAGATCATCGAGGTGATGACCATGGTCGAGGACAGCACCGGCCGCAGCACGCCGACGCGCAAAGCCCGCCACAGCGCCACGCCGATGCCCCAGAAGACGATGGCGGTCAGCGCCCCGGCGACCCAGGTACCGGCCTGCTCGGCGGCGCTGGCCTGGGCGCGGCCGATGCGCAGATCGAGGAAGCTGGTCAGCACCAGCATGGCGACGATCGCCGCCGCGGCGGCGATGAACGGCCGGTTCGACTTCTTGGGCTGGAAGCGCGGCGCGCCAAGCATCAGCGCGCCGATCGCGCCGACGGCGGCGGCCTCGGTCGGGGTGGCGATGCCGCCTAGGATCGAGCCGAGCACGGCGACGATCAGCACGATCGGCGGCACCAGCACGCGCGACAGATGGCGCAGCACCTCCAGCAGCGGCAGGTGGTGCTCGCGCGGCAGCGCCGGCGCCTTGGCCGGGCTGACGAAGGCCAGCACCAGGATGTAGGTGACGTAGAGCGCCACCAGGCACAGGCCGGGCAGCAGCGCCGCCGCGAAGACGTCGCCGACGCTGATCGTCTCGATGGTGAACTTGCCCATCGTGAACTGGGCCTGCTGATAGCCCGACGACATCACCTCGGCCAGGATGATCAGCATCGTCGACGGCGGAATGATCTGGCCCAGCGTGCCGGCCGAGACGATGACGCCCGAACTCAGCGACTTGGAATAGCCGTTGCGCAGCATGGTCGGCATGGCGATCAGCGCCATCGTCACCACCGTCGCCCCGACGATGCCGGTCGAGGCGGCGAGCAGCATGCCGACCAGGATCACCGAGACCGCCAGGCCGCCGCGCAAGGACCCGAACAGCCGGCCCATCTCTTCCAGCAGTTCCTCGGCGATGCGGGCGCGCTCCAGGATCACGCCCATCAGCACGAACAGGGGGATCGCCAGCAGGATCTCATTGGTCATGATGCTGAACACACGCGGCGCCAGCGCCGCCATCAGCCCCATGTTGAAGATGCCGACCGCCCAGCCCAGCACGCCGAAGGCGATGCCGATGCCGGCCAGCGTGAATACCACCGGATAGCCGAGCAGGATGCCGCCGCACAGGGCGGCGAACATCAACAGGTCGAGATTGCCGAGCAGCGCCTCGATCACGACCCGGCCTCCGCGATGCCGGCCGGCGGCTCGGGCGGCGGCGCGCCCAGCAGCACCGCCAGGCTGCGCAGGGCCAGCGCCACGCCCTGGACCAGGACCAGCGCGGCGAAGGCCGGGATCAGCGTCTTCAGCAGGTACGAGGCGGGGATGCCACCGACCGAGATTGATCCCTCGCGGATCGCCCAGGAATTGACGACGAAGGGCCAGGTGTAGACCAGCACGACGACGCAGGTCGGGACCAGGAAGGCCACCGTGCCGAACAGGTCGATGATTGCCTTCCGCCGCGGCGGCATCGCGCCGTAGAAGATGTCGACCCGGACATGCCCGTCGCGCAACAGCGTGTAGCCGGCGCCGAGCATGAACAGCGCGCCGTGCATGTAGAGCTCGAGCTCGCTGACGAAGATCGAACTCATGCCGAACACGTAGCGCAGCACGACGATGCCGAACTGCACCACCACCATGCCTACCGCCAGCCACATGGCGACGGCGCCCACGGCGGCGTTGACGGTGTCGAGCAGGCGGGCGAGGCGCAGCAGCAGGCGGGCCATGGAATTCCTGGGGATCAGTGTTCTCCCGCCCCGTCACCCCCGCGAAAGCGGGAATCCATGCGGCGGCATGGCCCGCCGCTTTCGCGGGGGTGACGAGGAGGGGCGGTGGGGGTCAGCCCGGGTACTTGTAGTCGAGCGCGCGCGCCGCGTAGAAGCCGCCGTCGGCATATTTCATGTAGCCGGTGGTCAGGCTGCGGTACTCGATGAACGAGCGGGCGATGCGCTTGACCAGCTCGTCCTGGTCCTCGGCCATCTCGGCCATCACCTCGCCGGCGGCGTTGCCGATCGCCTTGACGACATCCTCGGGCAGGGCCTTGGGCTGGACGCCGTGCTCCTTGACCAGCATCGGCAGCGCCTTGGCGTTGTTGCTGTTGTACTCGGTCAGCACCTGGTCGTAGAGCGACTGGCAGGCCAGCCGGACCGCCTGCTTGAGGTCGTCGGGCAGCTTGTCGTAGGCGGCCTTGTTGACGCCGCATTCCTCGGCCGAGCTCGGCTCGCCGATGGTCGGGTAGTAGTAGTTCTTGGCAACCTGATAGAAGCCGAGCGCGCTGTCGGTCCACGGGCCGATGAACTCGCCGGCGTCGAGCGTGCCCGACTGCAGCGCCTGGAACATCTCGGGCCCGCCCATCGCCTGCACGGCCATGCCGAGCCGCGACAAGACCTCGCTGTTGAGGCCGGCGGTGCGGAAGCGCAGGCCGCGCAGGTCGTCGGCCGACTTGATCTCGTTGCGGAACCAGCCGAACCACTGAGCGCCGGAATTGCCGCACAGGAACGGCTGGATGCCGAAGCGGCCGTACATCTCCTCGTACAGCGCCTGGCCGCCGCCGTGGTTCAGCCAGCCGCTCTGCTCGATCGCGGTGAGGCCGAACGGCTGCGAGCCGAACAACAGGATGCCCTTGGACTTCGAGCCCCAATAGGCCGGCACCGAGTGGTAGAGCTGGGCGGTGCCCTGCGAGACGGCGTCGAACACGCCGCGGCCGGGAACCAGCTCGCCGGCGGCCGAGACCTTGACCTCGAGCCGGCCGCCGGACAGCGCGGTGATGCGCTCGGCCAGCATGTTGGCGGCAACGCCTGGGCCGGGCAGGTTGCGCGGCCAGCTGGTCACCATGGTCCAGCGCTCGCGGCCCTGGGCGATGGCGGGAGCGGCCAGCGTGCTGGCGGCGACGGCGGCGGCACCGGCGGTGCCGGCCTTCAGAAACGAACGACGATTCATCCCGCTTCTCCTCTGCTATGCGTTTCTGTGTTTTCCAGTGGCGCGAAATCCCGCACCACGGCTTCGGCGGCCGCGATGTCGTCCGACATGACGCGGTCGCGAATCATCACCGGCACCCGAGCCCGCAACGCCGCGTGCAGGCCCCGCAGCGCCGGCGCCGGCGCGATGCCGCGCAAATCCATCGCCTGAGCCGCGAGCAGCAGCTCGATCGCCACCACGTTCCAGGCCGTTTCGACGGTAAAGCAGGCCCTGTCGGCCGCCAACGGCGACAGAGGTACGTGGTCTTCGGTATTGGCGCAGACCGGGATCGACTGGATCGAGGCCGGAACGGAGCGGCAGCGCAGATCGGCCACCAGCGCCGCGGCGGTGTACTGGGCCAGCATGAAGCCCGAGTTCTCGCCCTGCGCCGCCGCCGGGTGGATCAGGAAGGCCGGCAGGCCGCCGTTGCCGTGCTCGTCGACCAGCCGCGCCGAGCGGCGCTCGCTGATCACCGCCAGCGAGGTCAGGCTGGTCGCCAGGAAGTCGAGCACCTCGCCGGCGCGCTGGCCGTGGAAATTGCCAGAATTCGACGTCACCCAGCCGTCGGCGAGGCCGAAGATCGGGTTGTCGTTGACGGCGTTGATCTCGATCTCCAGCGTCTGCCGGGCATGGGCGACGGCATCACGGACGGCGCCGAGCACCTGCGGGATGCAGCGCAGCGACAGCGCGTCGCGCAGCCGCGACGGCCGCGGCGGCAGCACGGCGGCGCTGTCCTTGGTCAGGGCGCGCAGATGCGCAGAGGTGGCGATCTGGCCGGGATGCGGCTTGGCGAGCGCGACGCGCTCGTCGAAGCTGTCGTTGACGGCGCCCAAAGCTTCCATCGACAGCGCCGCCACCGCCTCGGCGGCGACGACAAGGCGCTCGGCGTCGGCCAGGGCCAGGCAGCCGACCGCCGTCGTCTGCTCGGTGCCGTTGATCAGCGCGATGCCGTCGCGGCCGGAGATGTCGGGCAGGGCGATGCCGGCGGCAGCCATCACCTCCGCCCCCGGCCGCCACGCCGTCTCGCCGCGCAGCCGCGCCCGGCCGTCGCCGAGCAGCGGCAGCACCATATGCGCCAGCGGCGCCAGGTCGCCGCAGGCGCCCAAGGCGCCGCGCCGCGGCACCCGCGGGATGACGCCGGCCGCGAGCATCGCCAGCAGCGCCTTCAGGGTGGCGGCGTTGACGCCGGTCAGGCCGCTGGCCAGGCAGTTGGCGCGGATCACCATCATCGCCCGCACCGCGTCGTCGGGCAGCGGCTCGCTCACGCTGGCGGCATGGCTGCGCAGCAGGTTCTGCTGCTGGGCGCGGTTGGCGGTCGGGGCCACCGGCCGGCCGTCGAGCGCGCCGAAGCCGGTGGTGACGCCGTAGATCGGATGGCCTTGGGCGACCATGCGCCGCAACAGGGCCTCGCCCTCGGCGACCTTGGCCCAGGCCTCGCGCGTCAGGTCGACGTCGCCGCCGTCGCGGGCGACGGTGGCGACCTGGCCCACCGTCAGTGAGCCGCCGTCGAGCAGCACGCGCTCCATGCTCATGCCTTCAGGAACGGCAGGTCGAGCCCGTGGGCGCGGGCGCAGTCGATGGCGATGTCGTAGCCGGCATCGGCATGGCGCATGACGCCGCTGGCCGGATCGTTCCACAGCACACGCTCGATGCGCCTGGCGGCGGCGTCGCTGCCGTCGCAGACGATGACCATGCCGGCATGCTGCGAAAACCCCATGCCGACGCCGCCGCCGTGGTGCAGGCTGACCCAGGTGGCGCCGCTGGCGCAGTTGAGCAGGGCGTTGAGCAGCGGCCAGTCGGAGACCGCGTCCGAGCCGTCCTTCATCGCCTCGGTCTCGCGGTTGGGGCTGGCGACCGAGCCGGAATCGAGGTGGTCGCGGCCGATGACGATCGGCGCCGTCAGCTCGCCCTTGGCGACCATCTCGTTGAAGGCGAGGCCGAGCAGGTGGCGCTGGCCGAGGCCGACCCAGCAGATGCGCGCCGGCAGGCCCTGGAAGTGGATGCGCGCCCGCGCCATGTCGAGCCAGTTGTGCAGGTGCGGATCGTCGGGGATCAGCTCCTTGACCTTGGCGTCGGTCTTGTAGATGTCCTCGGGGTCGCCCGACAGGGCGGCCCAGCGGAACGGCCCGACGCCGCGGCAGAACAGAGGCCGGATGTAGGCCGGCACGAAGCCGGGGAAGTCGAAGGCGTGCTCCAGGCCCTCGTCCTTGGCCATCTGGCGGATGTTGTTGCCGTAGTCCAGCGTCGGCACGCCCATCGCGTGGAAGTCGAGCATCGCCTGGACGTGCACCTTCATCGACCGCTTGGCCGCCTTCTCGACCGCCTTGGGGTCGTTCTCGCGCCGGCTCTCCCATTCCTCGACGGTCCAGCCGGCCGGCAGGTACCCGTTGACCGGGTCGTGGGCCGACGTCTGGTCGGTGACGACGTCGGGGCGAACGCCGCGGCGCACCAGCTCGGGGAGCACCTCGGCGGCGTTGCCGAGCAGGCCGACCGAGACCGCCTCGCCCTTGGCGCAGGCTTGGGTGATCCAGCCCAGCGCCTCGTCGAGATCGGCGGTCCTGCGGTCGAGATAGCCGGTGCGCAGGCGCATCTCGATGCGGCTGGACTGGCATTCGACGGCCAGCATCGAGGCGCCGGCCATCGTCGCCGCCAGAGGCTGGGCACCGCCCATGCCGCCGAGCCCACCAGTCAGGATCCACTTGCCCGAAAGATCGCCGCCGTAATGCTGGCGGCCGACTTCGACGAAGGTCTCGTAGGTGCCCTGGACGATGCCCTGGCTGCCGATATAGATCCACGAACCGGCCGTCATCTGGCCGTACATCATCAGCCCTTGGCGGTCGAGCGCGTTGAAGTGGTCCCAGTTGGCCCAGTGCGGCACCAGGTTGGAATTGGCGATCAGCACCCGCGGCGCGTCGGCATGGGTGCGGAAGATGCCGACCGGCTTGCCCGACTGCACCAGCAGCGTCTGGTCGTCGTCGAGCCGGCGCAGGGCATCGATGATGGCGTCGAAGCTCTGCCAGTTGCGCGCCGCCCGGCCGATGCCGCCATAGACCACCAGCTCCTGCGGCTTCTCGGCCACATCGGGGTCGAGGTTGTTCATCAGCATCCGCAACGGCGCTTCCGTGAGCCAGCTCTTGCAGCTCCGCTCGCCGCCGCGCGGGGCGCGCACGATGCGCGCGTTGTCCAGGCGTGAAGCGTTCGACATCAGGTACCGTCCTTGTTGGTCACGTTTGTGTTCTTGGAGCGCGCTGCTCCAGACCCGCAGTGCTTGCCCGCCCCCACCCAAAGAACTGCGCGTCTGAAGACGCGCGCTCCAAGGCCGCCCGGGCGCCGCGCTTCCTATCCCCACCATCACCACGCCCCCGCCGTCTCGGCGCCGCTCGGCAGGCCGGCCTGGAAGCGGGTGCCCAGGCGGTAGCGGCTGCCGGGATGGACCAGATGCGCCACGGTCACCACCTGGCGGCCGCGCCATGTGCGCCGCGTCACCCGCAGGCAGGGCTGGCGCACGTCGATGGCCAGGGCCTGGGCCGTTTCGGGGGTCGGCAGCACCGCCTCGATCACCTGCTCGACCTCGGGCGCGCTTTCGAGCTGCATCAGGTAGTCGGTCGGCGTCTGGGCCGCGAAGTCCTGGTTCAGATAATCGGGCGCCACCGCCGGATTCACCCAGCGCTCCTCGTACTGGATCGGCACCTCGTTCTCGCAGTGGACGATCACCGAGTGGAACAGCCGCGCGCCCTGGGGCAGGTTGAACTCGCGGCCGAGGCGCTCGTCGGCGGTCACCGCTTCGAGCTTGCGCACGGTGGCGCGATGGCCGTTGCCGCGGTCGGCGATCTCGCGGGCGACGCTGCGCAGCTCGACCACCGAGACCACTGGCCGGCGGCCGGCGACGAAGGTGCCCAGGCCCTGAACCCGGGTCAGCAGGCCCTCGCTGGTCAGCTCGCGCAGGGCGCGGTGCACGGTCATGCGGCTGACGCCGAACTCGACGAGCAGCGCGTTCTCCGACGGCAATCGGAAGCCTTCGGCCCAGTCGCCCGACAGGATCTTGCGGCGGATCGCGTCCTTGATGCGGCCGTAGAGCGGCTGGCTCATCACCGCGGCTCCCGGCGGCGGCCGCCGTTGACCACGGCGGCGCAGGGATTGAAGCCGATGGCGTAGGCCAGCTCGGCCGGGGCGCCGATGTGCCACAGCGCCAGGTCGGCCCGCAGCCCCGGCGCCAGCATGCCGCGATCGGCCTTGCCCAGCGCGCGGGCGGCCTCGCGGGTGACGCCGGCCAGGGCCTCCTCGGGCGTCAGGCCGAACAGGGTGCATGCCATGTTGAGCATCAGCAGCAGCGAGGTTGCCGGCGACGTGCCGGGATTGCAGTCGGTTGCCACGGCCATGGCTACGCAGTGGCGGCGCAGCATCGCGACCGGCGGCTTCCTGGTCTCGCGCAGGAAGTAGAAGGCGCCGGGCAGCAGCACGGCGACGGTGCCGGCCTCGGCCATGGCAGCGGCGCCGGCCTCGTCGAGATGCTCGACATGGTCCGCCGACAGGCCGCCGAATTCGGCGACCAGGGCGGCGCCGCCGAGATTGCTGAGCTGCTCGGCATGCAGCTTGACGGCCAGGCCGTGGCGGCGCGCCGCCTCGAACACGCGCCGCGTCTGCGCCGGCGAGAAGCCGATGCCCTCGCAGAAGGCGTCGACCGCCTCGGCGAGGCCCCCGGCGGCGACGCGAGGGATCATCTCGTCGCAGACCCGGGTCACGTAGGCCTCGGGATCGGCCTTGGCCTCGGGGGGCACCGCATGGGCGCCGAGGAAGGTCGGCGACACCTGCACCGGCCGCAATGAGGCCAGCCGGCGGGCGGCGCGCAGGATGCGCAGCTCGGCCTCGGTGTCGAGGCCGTAGCCCGACTTGATCTCGACGGTGGTGACGCCCTCGGCCAGCAGCGAGTCGAGCCGCGGCAGGCTCTCGGCGACGAGGTGCGGCTCGTCGGCGGCGCGGGTGGCGCGCACGGTCGCGACGATGCCGCCGCCGGCGCGGGCGATCTCCTCGTAGGAGGCGCCGTTCAGCCGCATCTCGAATTCGTTGGCGCGATTGCCGGCGTAAACCAGATGCGTATGGCAGTCGATCAGCCCCGGCGTCAGCCAGCAGCCGCCGCCGGAATGGACGACCTCGGCCAGGTCCTGCGGCGCCGCCGGCAGGGCGTCGCGCCGCCCGACATGGACGATGCGCCCGTCCTTGATGCCCAGCGCGCCGTCGGGGATCGCGCCGTAGGCCGGGCCGTCCGGCGCCATTGTCGCCAGATGCACGTCGATCCAGATTGAATCCCAGCGGTGGGTCACGGGCTTGCGCCGATGTTGTCTAAGCTTGTATAGGTTATTCATACTAGCGGCGGGTGCGGCATGCGCAAACTGTTTTTCGACAAGGCACTCCTTCCGGACGGGTGGGCGGCGCAGGTGGCGGTCTCGGTCGACGGGCGCGGCACGATCATGCGGGTCGAGCGCGGCGCGCAGGCGGAGGGCGCCGAGCGTTTCGCCGGCACGGCCTTGGCCGGAATGCCGAATTTGCACTCGCATGCCCATCAGCGGGCGATCGCCGGGCTCGGCGAGCGTTCCGGCGCGGGCGCCGACGACGGCTTCTGGAGCTGGCGCGACGCGATGTACCGCGCGGTGGCGCGCATCACGCCCGAGGATTTCGCGGCGGTGGCGGCGCAGCTCTATGTCGAGATGCTGAAATCCGGCTACACCGCGGTCGGCGAGTTTCATTACCTGCACAACGACCGCGACGGCGCGGATTACGCCGATCCCGCCGAAATGGCCTCGCGCGCCATCGCGGCGGCGCGCGAGGCCGGCATCGCGATGACCATGCTGCCGGTGCTCTACGCGGCGAGCGGCTTCGGCGGCCGGCCGCCGGTCGAGGGCCAGCGCCGTTTCGTGCGCGACGGCGCGGGCTTCGCGCGGCTTGTCGAAGCCTTGCGCGCCCGCCACGCCGAGGCGCCGGACGTCGTGATCGGCATCGCCCCGCACAGCCTGCGCGCCGTGCCGGCCGAACTGCTGGCCGAGACGGTGGCGGCGGCGCCCCAGGGGCCGATCCACATCCACGTCGCCGAGCAGCCGCGCGAGGTCGCCGACTGCCTGGCCCATACCGGGCGGCGGCCGGTGGAATGGCTGCTCGACGAGATGCCGGTCGACGGTCGCTGGTGCCTGGTCCACGCCACCCACATGACCGCGGCCGAGACCGCGCAGCTGGCGGCCAGCGGCGCCGTCGCCGGGCTGTGCCCGACGACCGAGGCCAATCTCGGCGACGGCATCTTCCCGGCGGAGCAGTATTTCGGCGCCGGCGGCGGCTTCGGCATCGGCTCGGACAGCCATGTCTCGGTCAGCCCGGTCGAGGAACTGCGCTGGCTGGAATACGGCCAGCGGCTGATCTGCGGCCGCCGCGCCGTGCTCGCCGGCGGACCCGGGCGCTCGACCGGACGGCGTCTCGTCGAAGCGGCGCAGGCCGGCGGCGCCCGCGCGCTCGGGCTTGCGGCGGGCGCCATCGCGCCGGGGATGCGCGCCGATCTCGTGGTGCTCGACGACGCGCATCCGCTGCTCGCCGGCCGCCAGGGCGACAGGCTGCTCGACGCCTGGGTGTTCGCCGGCAACGTGCCGCTGGTCAAGGACGTCGTCGTCGGCGGTCGGGCGGTGATCCGCGGCGGCCGCCATCCCGAGGAGGAGGCGATCGCGGAGCGGTTCCGCGACGCGGTACGGAGGCTGACCGCATGACCATCACCCTGGCCCCCGGCGGGCTGAGCCTCGACGCCCTGCGCGCGATCTATCGCACGGCACCGCCCTTGCGGTTCGACGCCGAAGCCGGCGCCCGCATGGCGGCGTCGCGGGCGGTGATCGAGCGCATCGCCGCCGGCGCGGAAGCGGTCTACGGCATCAATACCGGCTTCGGCAAGCTGGCGCAGACCCGCATCGCCCCCGACGACCTCGATACCCTGCAGCGCAACCTGATTCTCTCGCACGCCACCGGCGTCGGCGCGCCGCTGCCCGATGCGGTGGTGCGGCTGGTGCTGGCGATGAAGGCGGCCAGCCTGGCGGTCGGCGCCTCGGGCGTGCGGGCGGAGATCGTCGACGCCCTGCTCGCGCTCTACCATGCCGACGTGCTGCCGGTGGTGCCGTCCAAGGGCTCGGTCGGCGCCTCGGGCGACCTGGCGCCGCTGGCGCATCTGTGCGGGGTCTTGATGGGCATCGGCCATGTCCGCGTCGGCGGCGTGGTGCTGCCGGCGGCGCAAGGCCTGGCGCGCGCCGGCCTGCCGCAGATCGCGCTGCGCGCCAAGGAAGGGCTGGCGCTGATCAACGGCACCCAGGTCTCGACGGCGCTGGCGCTGGCCGGCTTGTTCGAGATCGAGCGCGGCTTCAAGGCGGCGGTGATCGCCGGCGCGCTGTCGGTCGAGGCGGTCAAGGGCTCGCACCGGCCGTTCGACGCGCGGATTTCCGCGCTGC
>CAZJFH010000023.1:11228-68200 GCA_964545205.1 uncultured Rhodospirillaceae bacterium | reverse complement strand
TCCGCTCGTCCTCGGTCAGCTGCTCCTCCAGAAGCAGCGGGTCGTCCCACTGAAACTTGCCCATCTCGGCCATCGGCGTGCTCCCTGAGTTCGCTTGATTGCGATAACTTGATCCGATTGCGGCCGCCGCCGCCAGTACAGTATCCTGATCCCCGCGATAACGTTTTTGTATGGCCATGGACCTGCGGCAGCTTCGCTATTTCGTCACCATCGTCGAGGAGGGCTCGATGAGCGCCGCCGCGCGGCGGCTCAACGTCGCGCAGCCGGCCTTGTCGGGCCACGTCCAGCGGCTGGAGCAGGAGGTCGGCGTGGCGCTCCTGCTGCGCAGCACGCGCGGCGTCAGCCCGACCGACAGCGGCGCGCTGCTGGCCGAGGAGGCCCGCGGCATCCTCGACCGGGTGCAGGGATTGCGCGAGACCCTGCGCCAGCGCGCCGACCTGCCGCGCGGCCAGGCGGTGGTCGGCATTCCGACGACGCTGGCGCCGATCCTGACCGTGCCGCTGATCGAGGCGGTGACGTCGCGCTATCCGGACATCTCGCTGCGCATCGTCGAGGGGCTGTCCGGACACATGGTCGAGTGGCTGCAGTCCGGCCGTGTCGACTTCGCGCTGGTGCTCGACGTCGGCGCCAGCGCCGAACTGACGCTGGAGCGCGTCGCCACCGAGGACCTGTTCCTGATCGGCCCGCCCGCCGATCCGGTGATCCCGGCGGCGCTGACGCCGGCCGGCGCGGTGCCGTTCGCCGCCGTGCGCGGCCTGCCGCTGATCCTGCCCGGCGCGCCGCACCGCCTGCGCGACGAGGTCGAGAGCGCGGCGCGGGCGCGCGGCTTCGCCCTGCGCATCGCGGTCGAGCTCGATTCGCTGAGCAACATCCTGGCGGCGGTGGCGCGCGGCGCCGGCTACACCATCCTGTCGCTGCGCGTCGCCCACGACGACGCCAGCGCCGGCCGCGTCACGGTGGCGCCGCTGGTCGAGCCGCAGCTCGAGCGCACGATCTGGCTCGCCCACCGCAGCGGCCGCCCGCTCGGCACCGCCGCCGCCCATGTCCGCGAGGCGACCAAGTCGCTGCTGGCCGGCATGCTCACCGACGGCCGCTGGAACACCGAGCGCACCTGGCTGGCGACGCGGGCGGCGCGGTGAGTTCAGAACATCCCAAGCAACGACGACGGCGGTGTCCGTGATCGCATCCACCTGACCGCCGAAGAAACCTGGCGGCGCGGTGAGTCCAAAGGGGACATCGGCGCGCGGACCACGGCCCGCGGGAGGGGTTGTCCGAATTCCGAATACGCGATCAGCTTGGCGGCGTTTTGCCCGGTGGCTGCGACCGCTCTTTCGGGCTACCATGACCGGGACGACCGGGGAGCGGCCCATGAGCGCGTTGGCGGTCCTGGTCCTGCTGGCGGTCCTGGTCTGGATCGGCTGGTACGGGCCGAAGAAGGTCAAGCTGCATCGGCTCCACCGCGATGCGCTCGACGCGCTCGAGGTTCTGGATGCCCGCCTGCGCGCGGTTCACGCATTGGTGCTGGAGGTTGCCGAAGCGATCCGGCCATACCTGCCCGAGGAAGCCGCTCGGGGCGAGGATCTGGCGGCGGCGGCCGGGGCGCCGTACAGCGTCGCTTCCGCCGCGCAGGTCGGCCGCCACCTCGCCGCCGCGCAGGCGCTGCGGATGTGGCTGCACCATGGGCTCGGCACAGCCGAGGCGCCCCCGCGGATGGCGCAGTCGCCGGCGATCGCCAGCATGACACGCCTGCTCGCCGAACATGATCGCGCGATCGCGGACGCGGCAGCGGCCTACAATCGCGCCGTCTACGCCGTGACGGTGGCCGGCTGGTTGCTGCCGGGCAATTCCGGGATTGGCCAGTTGCCGTACTACGAGGCGCGGGCGGCGGAATTGCGACGGGCGATGCGGGGCGACGCAAAGGCGGCCATGGCGGCGTTGCAGTCGAGCTTCGCCGAACTGCACGGCGACGAATTCGAGCAATCCATGGCGAGGCTGCAGCAGCAGCGGCTCCTGATGGTCAAGACCGCGGTGGCCGTCCCCCTGGGCGCCCTCGTCCTGGGAATCGCGATCACGCTTGCCAGCGGGTTCCTTCTGGGAGGCTTGGCGATTTGGATGTTCGTCGGTTCGCTCGTTCTCGGCCAGGTTCCGTTCATGCGCTTGCGCAAGGCGGTGAAACTGGCGGCGCTGAACCGGATCGCCGCGAAACTCGGGCTGCTTTACCATCACAAACCGAAGCCGCCCATCGCGCGGTTCTCCAAATCCAACATCCTTGCGCGACCGGAGTTCGTCAAGACCGACGACGGATTCGAGGGCACCCACAACGGCCTCTATTTCTGGGTCTGCGAGGCGCGGGTCGGCATGAAGGGACGGGACGAGCCGTTCGACGGCCTGCTGATGGAAGTCGACGTGCCCTGGGACTTCCGCAGCCACACCGTCGTGATGCCGAGGCACTTCCTCACCATGCTTTCCTGGGCGAAGCCACCAAAACATCTGGCGCAGGTCGAACTGGAAGATCCGGAGTTCATGGGCGCCTTCGCCGTGGCGAGCGATGATCAGGTCGAGGCCCGCGCCCTGCTCACCCCGGCCATGATGTCACGCATCCTTGCTCTCGGGCGATCGAGGGGGCGCGACGGACTGCAACTCGCATTCATCGAAAAGCGCCTGATCATCGCCATCGAGATGAACAAGGCGGGCGAAATGTTCGAATTGGGCGGCGCTTTCGAGGACCCGTACAGCGACATCACCGACCCGAAGCAATTCCGCACGCTGCTGCGCGACGTCGGGTTCGTCCTCGATGTCGTCGATTCGCTGAAGCTGCACGAAGCCTGGCCGGGACGAACCAGCAGTCCGCCGCAAGCGATGCTCGCGACCGGGCCCTCGAACTAGATTCCAAGGAGGAACCGGAATGGAGAGCCACACCATCGTTCTCGCCATCGCGTTGCTCGTGCTGGGCGGTGGCTATGCCTGGTACGTGTCGCTGATCAATCGCCGCAACAAGGCCCTCGAGGCGCTGGGCTCGGTGGACGCGCAGTTGCAGAAGCGCCACGATCTGGTGCCCAACGTGCTTACGGCGGCGCGCCGTTTCATGGAGCACGAGAAGGACGTGATCGAGCGGGTCACCGCCCTGCGCGCCGCGGTGCAGCAGCCCTACGCACCCACCGATCCCGACCAGGTCCGCCGCCATCTCGAAGCCGAGGGCGCACTGCAGCAGGCGCTCGGGCGACTGATGCTCGTGGCCGAGGCATATCCCGACCTGCGCTCGTCGCAAACCATGATCACGGCGCAGCAGACCATGGCCGAGGTCGAGTCCAACATCGCGGCGGCGCGGCGCTTCTACAACACCGCCGTCAACAACCTGAACAGTGCCGTCGAGATTTGGCCCGGCAGCCTGATCGCCGCCCTCGTCGGCGTGCGCGCCCTGCCGTTCTTCGAGGTCGAGGCGCCCGACATGCGCAAGGGGATCGATGCCGGCGCGTATCTGGGCGGCGGCGGCCAGCCGGTGGGTTGAGCGGTGCCTGACACCGAGACATCGCGAACGACGACGGCCGCCCGAAGGCGGCCGTCAAGTCGTCGAAAGATTGGCGTCAAGCGGGTGACGAAACTGGGCACTGGGTGGTGAGGGTCTGCTTGCAATCGGCGTGACCCGACTGCCATGCTTGTCCAAGCTCTGTTCCTGGCGGCGTCAGGCCGCAAGCCCCAGGGACAATTCCGCGGCGGCAAAATCCGAAAGCAGGCCCAACCGTGCCTGACGGTCGCCGCGCTTTCCCAATGCGCTCACCAGCGCGTCGAACCGTCTGCCGCGCGAGTCTTCGTCGCCCTCGCTGGCGGGTTGGGGCAACTCGTCGCTGCCGCCGCGCAAAAGGACCACCCCGACCGCGGCCAACTGCCGGCCGATGCCGTCCCGAACCTCCACTTCCGCCCAGGCGCTGCCGCGGCGGGCGCGTTCGAAGGCGAAGGCCATGGCGGCGCAAGGCGCGGTGAGGGTTCTCCCGCGCCGGCTCATCCCCACCTGACAAGGGAGACGGCGACCGGAGCGACAAGCATGGCGGACTGGGACTTCACGGGACTTTCGGCATTGTTCCTCAACTGCACGCTGAAACGTTCGCCGGAGACCTCGCACACCGAGGGCCTGATCCGGCAGTCGCGCGCGATCATGGAGCGGCATGGCGTGGCGGTCGAAGTCCTGCGCCCGGTCGACCTCGCCATTGCCGACGGCGTTTATCCCGACATGACCGCCCACGGCTGGGACCGCGACGACTGGCCGCCGATCCAGCAGAAGGTCCTGGCCGCCGACATCCTGGTGCTGTGCACCCCGATCTGGCTCGGCGACAAGTCATCGGTGTGCACCAAGGTCGTCGAGCGCCTGTACGGCCATTCGGGCGAGCTCAACGACAAGGGCCAGTTCGTCTATTACGGCCGCGTCGGCGGCTGCCTGGTCAGCGGCAACGAGGACGGCCTGAAGCACTGCGGGATGAACATCCTCTACTCGCTGCAGCATCTCGGCTACGTGATCCCGCCGCAGGCCGACGCCGGCTGGATCGGCGAGGCCGGGCCAGGTCCGTCCTATCTCGATCCCGGCTCGGGCGGGCCGGAGAACGATTTCACCAATCGCAACCTCACCTTCATGACCTGGAACCTGATGCACCTGGCCTGGATGCTGAAGCGCGCCGGCGGCATTCCGGCGCACGGCAACCAGCGCGCGGCCTGGGAGGCCGGCTGCCGCTTCGACCACCCCAACCCGGAACACCGCTGACGCCGGCGCCGGCTCGCGATCGGGGCGGCCGAGACATTTTTTCCACCCCGATAAGCAGGCCTCCCCTGACCAAGTGCGCGCGGCCCGCTCTCCCCCGTGCAGCGGTCTAGGTTGCCGGGAGTACAGTCGATCTGCTGTTCCCGGCCGCAGCCGAGGAGCGTGAGGGTCAGGCGCGGGCCGGCTTGTTTCGCGCCAGCATCGCCTGGATCGACCGCAGCTTGCGCAGCAGCACCCGGACCACGTCGAGGCGGCCCAGCGCCGAGAACGCCACCGCGACTCCTGCGGCATTCATGTTGCCGATGCCGAAACACTTGGCGAAGCGGCCGAAGCCGCCGGGCGACAGTTCCTCGAAGCAGCCGTTGACGAAAAGGGTGTCGACCCCGAACGGATGGCGGAAGCAAAAGGCCAGCGAACTGGAATGCAGCCCGATGTCCGCCGGTGTGCCGTCCGCGACCACCGACAGGGTGCCGAAGGGGTCTGTCCGGACCGACAGACCCAGATCGGTCAGGTGCACCACCGTCGGCCGCAATGGGTGGAACGGCAGAAGGTCGCGGGCCAGTCGCATCAGCAGGCCGTTGTTGCGGCGGAACAGCTCCGCCCGGTAGCCGGCGAACAGGGCGGTCAAGGACTCGATGCTTTCGCTGGCGGAATATCTCATCAGGGGCGCGCTGGCGATCTCTGCGTACCGCGCGCGCCAGAAGTCCAGGCTGGCGGCGGACTGCGCCAGGGCGTCGAGCGGCTGAACCTCGCCCGGAGCCATGAACACGAGCCGGGCGGGCGAGGACGCCCGTTCTTCGCCGAAGCGGTCGGGATGGTTGACCGCGTCGTTGAGGTAGCAGTTCATCTCGTTGGCGAAGCGGACGAAGCTGGCGAACAGGATGCAGGATGCCGGCTTGAAGGCTTCGATCTGCTTGTGGACGGAGGCGATTTTGTTGCGCGCCGCCTTCTGCCGCCACTGCACGTCATTCCTGCCGCCTTTCCAAGCGGCATAGCTGAACTGGGTGAGCAGCACGTCGCACGTGCCGTACTTGCGGGCGAAGGGCGCCAGCTCCTCGGCCCCACCCATGGGGCAGTCGTTGATATTGAACACCCGCACGTCGCCGATCTGCGCGACGAGGGCGGAGTCGTAGAGGTCGGAGGGCTCGATCCAGAGCGAGAACCGCTCATGCAGATCGTGACGCCGACCCGCCGCCAGTTCCACCACCGGAAGGCCAAGCGACCGCAGGTATCCGGCGACCCTGCCGTCGCGTGTTTTCTGGAACAGCACCTCGATGCCGTGCGCGAGGATCTCCTCCCGGAAACGCTGGAAGAAGGCGGGAGAGAAATGGTCCGGATGCTCGTGGCTGAGCCAGATGTGGGTGGTCCGGTCGAGCAGGCGGGTGATCTCGCCGTCGGGGGTTTCCGTCAACAGGGCCCAGCCGTGGTGGAAGGCGTCGCCAAACAACCACGGGTCGGTCAACAGGCCGCACTGCCCGTCGCTCATCAGCACCGCCGCGTGATTGACGAATTCGATCGTCGGCCCCTGTTCCGGCATCCGGCCTGTTCCCCACTCATGCATTCTCGAACCGTCACAGACTTACTACCTGCCGCACCCCAACGGAAGGATCGATGGCACGGCGGCACGCACCGGCGTGACCATGGGTGGCCGCGCGAATTCCGCGCGGAGCCTGCAGTGATCATGCCGCGAAAACGAAAAAAACCGCCGAAGGCGGTTCGTGACGATTTGGAAAGATTGGCGTCCCCACGGGGACAATCTGCTTAGGTCGGAATCACGGGTCGAAATCCCCCATTCTGCAGGGATTTCCGGACATCCTCGCACCCCACCTGTGTGGACAGGCTGTGTGGACAAACTTACCCAGGGCACCTGAGCATGTACCTTGTGAAGCGTCACCAGGTTTGGTGGGCCATGCACGACATTCCTCGAAAGCTGCGCCCAGCGTTCGGCGGAAGAACTCGCTTTTCAGAGAACCTGCGGACGAAGGACGCAGATGAAGCCAAAGTACGAGGCGCCATCCTGTTGGCGCGCTGGCGTTCAGAAATCAACCGCGCGCAAGCCTCCACCCCAGACCGGATTGAACGGGAAGCGGAATTTTGGAATAGACTCTACAATTCCGCACCGGAGCACGAAAAGAAAGGCATTCGTCAGATGATTGTCGCAGAAGCACATGAAGGGATCGTTATTCCTGCTGCTTTGCGCGACGGCATCCTTGACTATAGCGATCCTCGGTATGACGAGATGCCAGCCCATGAAGACGCGAGCCGCTTCGTAGATATCGCCACCGGGAACGTCGTTCGCACTGACCGCCATGTTGAGGAGTATCTCGGGACCCTTCAGAACGAAGCCAAGACTGTGGACATGAAGCGGTCCACGATTCTGAGGTTCTGCGAACAATTCCCCTATACGAGCGGCATTCGCCGCAAGGCGGTTCAGCACTGGGTTAATCGGGCAGCGGAAGCTGGCCTGGCTCGCGCAACGATCCAAAGGGCGCTGTCTGACCTTCGCCAATACTGGGCATACCTGAACTCGATTGAGGTAGTCCCCGACGATGTCCTTCCGTTTGAAAAGCTGGCAGTGCCCAGGATCGGAAAACCCGAGACTGGAGACCGCCGACGGGCTTTTGAACCGGTGGAGGTTGTGGACCTGTTGAAAGCAGCAGCCGACCAAGGCGATCAGACTCTTTGCGATCTGATCGAACTTGCAATGTGGACCGGCTGCCGAATCGAGGAACTGTGCGCATTACCGACGGCAAACGTAAACCTGGTTGAAAACTTCATCAGCATCGAAGATAGCAAGACCGAAGCCGGCTGGCGGCAAGTCCCCATCCACAAAGAACTGATGCCGTTGATCCAGCGTCTCTGCGAACGCAGCACAGACGGGTTTGTCCTTTGTGGGCTTAAGGAAAACAAGTACGGAGATCGAAGCAATGCGGTGGGGAAACGCTTTGGCAGATTAAAGAAAACAAAGGGGTTTGGCGCCGCCTTTGTTTTCCATAGCATTCGGAAAACGGTAGCGACGATGCTCGAAAACGCCAACGTCCCTGAGAACATTGCCGCCGATATCCTCGGACACGAAAAGGATACAATGACGTATGGCTTGTATTCCGCTGGTAGTTCGCTGGCCTTGAAGAAAGAAGCGCTTTCCAGGCTCCAATACCCAATTCTTGAGAAGCGCGATCCCACGGCAGGGCCAGCGAGTCTGTGACCTACCGCACCGACGTCATGGTCCAAAAACAAGGCGAATCCACTCGAAGCCACGGAGGGGGACAGATCGCCCGAGGCGTCCACGGGGGACTGGACCGGGAACCTGCAGGCACCACGGGACGGGTTCTAGGTCGCCTGAGGCGTCCATTCCCATGCAGTTCTGGGTGCCGCTGGCGGCGCACAGCGATCAGGCGATCCCCTATGCTGTTGGCGGCGAAATGATTTATGTGACTATGCGCATGATCAATGCCGCTTCGGGTTACTTTCGCACAGATCGGCGGGGCGGGCACGAAAAAGCCCTACCTGCCCCCGCCCGAAATCTGCAGCGCTTCCTTTTTCAACTGCACCGTCCGCCCACAAACCTGTCGGGCGGCCACAATGACACGGCAAGGCCATAGTCTATAGAAGCAACCAGCCACTCAAAAATTTGAGCCACTCTGGAGAATTACTTCTGCGGCGCTTTGAGGGCGCGCTGGAGAGAAGAAGTGCTTTCCGGGCCCTTGGGGCCAAATGTTGCGCCAACCCCTCTCAGCGGGCTTCGCAGGGCTGGGAATTGGCATTCTGGGCCGCGCTCCCTCGGGAGCCTATCGTAAGCCCGCGCACCTTGGGGTGGGGCGTGCCGAACGAGACGCAGTACATCACCGTGAAGCGATCGGCGAGCACGCGGCGAATGCTGTTTCGAGCCGGGTCGTCATTGGGTTCGATCAGCAATCGCTTCGCAGCCAGCTCGTCGATTGGCGACGTCACGCCGACATCGGGCATCCCGTGAGCGCGCACGCGCTGGCGGCGCAGCTCGGGAGTGCCGTGGTCGATCGCGGCCCGCGACAGACGGCCGTTGGGCTCCCGACGGCCGGTCTTCTTGGGGCGTCCTCCGCGAGTGCGACGTGTTGCCATTGAGCGTCCAGTGGTGACAGTGATCTGCGGACGCTTCCTGAGTTGGCCGCTCCGGCTGAAGGGTGAAACCTAGACAGAGGTTACCGGCCGATTTGGGCTGAAAAAGGGGCGTTCCCCCGCGTTCCCCCCATGTACCCCCGTAGGGGGGAACGGAATTCTCATTATATATCAAACCTTTATAACGCTGTACCCCCCGTAACCCTTAAAACTTAAAAAGTCCTATAGAGGAAAACCAACGGAATCGCGGTTTTTAAAAGGCTAAAACACCCCTTCACCGATTCAGATTCCCTATAGGAGTTTTTAGTGCCGTTGGGGGGAACGGCGGGTTCGGGTGTTACATCGTTGAAAACGCACGGCTATTTCGTTCCCCCGCCTCGATGAAGGACGGGAACGGCGGGTACGGATTCGAGCCACATCGGCTCATTTCTGCCTCCCGTGGCCGCATAGTCGAAAAGCCCCACCGCCCGGTCAACCACCAATTCCACCCCACCAGCGCGTCACCCTTTCGGCTCATCTTCCACCTCGGGCGCACACTTCAGGCGCCAAAACCGCACCGCCTTATTCGCCACTCCGGCCAAAATGACACCCCGCCACCTCCCGAACCCTATCGCCACAACGGCCAATTCGATCCAATCCTTCGCCGGATCGGCGCAGGATATCGGCAATACGCACTACCCATTGCGTGCTGTTGACGGGAATCCGTCTTAGGCGCGCACTCGGATAGGTAGCGAACGGCCCCATGTGCTGGGGGTGTCCCGGGGCCCCTGCGGTATACAGGTGTCCCATTTCCGATTCGGGCGCTTATCGGAAGACCTCGGCGCGCCGGCCGAAGGCTGCGACAGCTCGCCGTTGTCGCTTCCGCAGGCGGCAGCGACGTCACCAAAATGGGTGATGACGCCGGCACGGTGATGCCGCTTCATCAGGGATCGGAATCGTGCGTTGGGGGGCGGACGATGGAGATGCACCGGATGCAGTTCTGCACGTGTCTGGCGGCCGAGACCGTGCACCTCAAGCGCACATCGGCCTTCATTGCCGAGTTGGTGCTGCTGGTCGTCAGCTTCGGCCGCTACCGGCGGCCGGCGCGGGCCGAGGACTGGCTTTGCATCGAGTGCGGCGGCGAGGGCTCGCCGCAGCGCCCCGAGAGGTGCATGTAAAGACGTGGCGGTACCGAGGCGGTTGCGCCGATGTCGATGCGCAACCACGAGCAACTTTTCACCCCAAATTGCAAGCCTAGTGCCTGCAGACGCAGTTGGCGGCCGACGCCGGGCGCGGTGAGGCCGCCGCGCGGCAGTAGGCACGGCGACAGTGCCGGCCATCGGCGCCACGGTTGACGGAATAATGTGCGCCGCAGTCTTGCGCGCACATACGCAATTGACTCCGCTGGAGTCCAAAGTCTAATCCGAATACATAAGCAACGGAGTCCAAGTCGCAAGAACGGCGCACTTTCCGCAGTGTTATGCTTGTGAAAGCATTAACCTGATCCGGAGACGCCTTTATGCGCCACGCCGTCTTGCCTCTACCTGCACCCGCCGGCGCTCTCGACGCCAACAGCTGTGCGAAACTGCCCGCCGCGGCCTCAACCCCATCCGCCAGCGCCCACCCCGTCCAGCACGCCCAAAACGCCGCCCCGGCCACCCGCCCCGGAGGGGCCGCGCCATGTCCCTGACCCGCCAAGCCGGCCCCGTGCCCGCGACCATCCACGCCGCCACGGCCGAGGCTCGCCGCTACGCCGAAGCGTCCCGCGCCGCCAACACGCGGCGCACCTATGCCAGCCAGTGGCGCCGCTTCGCCGCCTGGTGCACCGACAACGACCGCGACGCCCTGCCGGCGGCGCCCGAGACGGTGGCGCTCTATCTCGCCGCCGCCGCCGCGGCGATGAAGACCGGCAGCCTTGCCGTCGCATTGGCGGCCATCAAGGCCAGCCATGCGGCGGCAGGCCAGCCCCTCGACGACGGCCACCCGGCGATCCGCCAGGTATGGGAAGGCATTCGCCGCAGCAATGGCGTGCGCCAGGACGCCAAGGCGGCGCTCCTGCTCGTCGAGCTGCGGGCGATGACGGCGGCGTGCGGCAGCGGCCTGCGCGGCGTGCGCAATCGCGCCCTGCTGCTGTTCGGCTTCGCCAGTGCGCTGCGCCGCTCCGAGCTGGTCGCCCTCGATATCGGCGATCTCGCCTTCGAGGCCGAGGGCGTGCGGGTGCTGATCCGGCGCTCGAAGACCGACCAGGCCGGGGCCGGGCAAGAGGTCTGCGTGCCCTACGGCCGGGCGGCGGAGCTCTGTCCGGTCACCGCGCTACGGGGCTGGCTGGGGGAGGCCGGGCTCGTCGGCGGGGCGGTGTTTCGCCAGGTGCGCGGCGGTGTCGTCGGCGATCGGCTGTCGGATCGCAGCATCGCCAATGTGATCAAGCGCGCGGCGACGGCGGCTGGGCTCGATGCCAATGCCTATAGCGGCCACAGCCTGCGCGCCGGGCTGGCGACCGCGGCGGCACTGGCCGGCGCCGATCTGGCGACGATCATGCGCCAGACCCGCCACGAGAGCCCGCGCGTCGCGATGCGCTACATCCGCATCGCCGAAGCCTGGCGCAACAATGCCGCCCGCTTGGTGCTGTAGGAGGGCGGCATCGCCAAGCTCTATACCATCACCGCCGCCATCGGCCGGCTGCGCCGGGACGCCGAACCGGCGGCGTCAGGCGGCAGGAGCTGTAAGAGGCGCACAAGCTGCAACTCGCCTCGGAACGCACCTCGTTGCACCAAGGCCACCGCGAAGCAGGCGCACCGGTGCGCCAGGACGGATTTGGCGTGGCCGAAGGGAAACATCCGCCGGCCTCCGGTTGCGGTCAGCGACAGCGGCGAATACGACTGATCCCGATGGCGGCAGCCGGGGCCATCTACGAGGCCAGCCAGGATCAGCAAGGTTGGCAGCCGGTCATCGAAGGCATCGGCAGTCTTCTCAACTGCCGCAAGGTCACCCTGTTCTCGGCGCCGACGCCGGGGTCGCCGCCGGACCTGACCCTGGGCATCGGGTTCGACCCGGCGCAGTTCACCGACTACGTGCGAACCTTCGCGCCGCTGGACGAGTGGACGCGGGCAGCCCAGCGCAAGGCGGTGGGGTCCGGTGTGCCGGGACTGATGGAAGAGCTGGTGCCGCTCGAAGAACTGGTTCGCACCCAGTTCTACGCCGACTATCTGCGGCCATGGGGCGATCTGCATGGCTGCGGCGTCAACTTCCGGGGCAACGACCACTTCACGGTGGTCAACGCCATTCGCGGTCCGCAGGAGGGGCGGTTCAGTGAGGATGCCCTGAGGGTGTACCGTCTCCTCTGTCCCCACATCGGGCGGGCGCTGGCCATGGGCCGGCGGTTGGAGAACCTGGAACGGCGCCACCAGGCCGTCGTGTCCGCCCTCGACCGGCTCAGCCATGCTATCGTCGTCGTCGATCGCCGCTGCCGGCTGATCGAAGCCAACAGGGCGGCGCTGGCGGTCGTGGAGCGCCGCGACGGGCTGCTGCTCGGCCGTGGCGACGTCGTCGCCGCCTGGACCAGGGACGACGGCGACGAGTTACAGCGCCTGGTCGGGCAGGCCGTCGCCGGCCAAGGCGGAGGCGCCATGGCGGTGCGGCGCCGCGACGGCGAAGCGCCTTACCATGTGCTCGTCGGCCCCGCTCACGGCCGGCTGACCCGACGAGTCGATGGCGCGGCCCTGTTCATCGGCGATCCGGCGGCAGCGAAGCCGGAGGCCGGCCCGGTGCTGGCGCGGCTGTTCGGGCTGACGCCCGCCGAGGCCCGCGTCCTGATGCTCCTCGCCGAAGGCGCCAGCCCCGAGGAGATCGCCGCGACGGCCGACGTCTCCATCAACACCGTGCGCTCGCAGATCAAGGCGCTGCGGAGCAAGACAGGCGCCACCCGCATCAGCGAACTGGTGCGGCTGGCGGTGGACAGCCCGGCACGTTGGGTGTCGCCCGAGTAGGCGTCACTAATCGGGGGGGATGACGGTGTTGGATCGGCATGGAACGTTTGGAAGAAGGGCTCAGGCGACGCTCGCCCGGAAAAAGCGGGCGACGCCGCCCGTGCCGCCGGGTGTTCGACGGCGAAAAAGAGGCGAAACTGATCGCGATCGCCTGCTCGCAGGCCCCGGATGTAGCGCCGCGGGAGCGCGAGGTAGGTTCGATGGGCGGTGACAGTTTGGGGCCGGAAACGGACAGGCGGGTTTCACAACATGGACGCCGCTTCCGGACAGCGCCCCTGAACCGCTGGCTTGAAGTCGTTGTACCAACCTATTAGCGCCTGGACCTCCTCCCATCCGAGATCAATCGAATCGGAACCGGGTGCCGTAACTATACATGTAGGCCCAGCAGTTGCGGTAATGGCAATCGGCGTATACGATTGGCCTAGAATCAAACGCTCAGAGCGGATCGCTGCACGCGGGTTAACGGGGATGTGAGGTTACGTATAGAATTGTTGGCGGCTGACCGAGAACCACCGTTTATGAACTGTTAATGGTCACATCTCTGCGTCGTATGTGACTTGGCCAAATCCATTCTCCCTAATCGACACACATAGGCAATGAATTTTTCCATGACAATGAATAAAGCCGAGCGTGACCTTGAAAAGGAATTGGTCGCAAAGCTGTGTGACCTCAAGTATGAATATCGTCCTGATATCATAGACCGAGCGAAATTAGAAGAAAATTTCAGAAAAAAGTTCGAGCAACTGAATGGCGTGAATCTCACCGACGGCGAGTTCCAGCGCCTTATGGATGAGATTGTCACACCGGATGTATTTACAGCTGCGCGTATCTTGCGCGAACGAAATAACTTCACCCGCGACGATGGGACACCGCTGAATTATACGCTGGTCAATATCAGGGACTGGTGCAAGAATTCCTTTGAGGTGGTCAACCAGCTCCGCATCAACACAGACAACAGCCACCATCGGTACGACGTCATTCTCCTGATCAACGGCGTGCCAATCGTTCAAATCGAACTTAAGACCCTCGGCATAAGCCCGCGTCGAGCCATGGAGCAGATCGTCGAATACAAGAACGACCCCGGGAACGGGTATACGAAGACGATCTTGTGCTTTCTTCAGCTCTTCATCGTCAGCAACCGCGATCGGACGTTTTATTTTGCGAACAACAATGCGCGCCATTTCGCCTTCAATGCCGAGGAGCGCTTTCTGCCGGTCTACGAGTTTGCTGATGTAGACAATAAAAATATTGTCCACCTCAATAGTTTTGCCGAGACTTTCCTCGTTAAATGCACTCTCGGCCAGACGATCAGCCGCTACATGGTTCTGGTGGCAAGTGAGCAGAAGCTCCTGATGATGCGGCCGTATCAGGTCTACGCGGTGAAGGCGATTGTCGACTCGATCGCCCAGGATTGCGGCAATGGCTACATCTGGCACACGACGGGCAGCGGCAAGACACTCACCTCCTTCAAGGCGTCAACGCTGCTGAAGGACAATCCCGACATCGAGAAGTGCCTCTTCGTCGTGGACCGCAAGGACCTCGATCGGCAGACGCGCGAGGAGTTCAACAAGTTCCAGGAAGGTTGCGTCGAGGAAAACACCAACACCGCCACCCTCGTCCGGCGCCTTCTGTCCGACGACTATGCTGACAAGGTCATCGTCTGCACGATTCAGAAGCTTGGCCTTGCGCTGGATGAAAACAGCAAGCGCAACAAGCAGCAGAAAAAGGGCGGCAAGAAGAGCTTCAAGGAACAGCTTGAGCCCCTGCGCCACAAGCGCATCGCCTTTATCTTCGACGAATGTCACCGCTCACAGTTCGGCGAGAATCATAAGGCCATTAAAGAGTTCTTCCCGCGCGCCCAGCTTTTCGGCTTCACCGGAACGCCCATCTTCGATCAGAACGCGGCCCAGCAAAAGATCGAAGACACGCTGGGTAGCATGAAGACGACGGAAGACCTCTTCCAGAAGCGGCTTCACACCTACACGATCACGCACGCCATTGAGGACGGAAACGTCCTTCGGTTCCATGTCGACTACTTCAAGCCGCAGGGCAAGACCCTACCCAAGCCGGGTGAACCGCTGGCAAAGCGGGCGGTCATCGAGGCGATCCTGTCCAAGCACGATGCGGCCACCGGTCAGCGCAGGTTCAACGCCCTGCTCGCCACGTCGTCGATCAATGACGCCATCGAATATCACGCGCTGTTCAAGACCATGCAGGCCGAGAAGCAGTCCGCAGATTCCAGCTTCCAGCCGCTCAACATCGCCTGCGTATTCTCTCCGCCTGCCGAGGGCGATCCTGACGTGAAGCAGATTCAGGAGGATCTGCCGCAGGAGAAGGAAGACAACGCGGTCGAGCCAGAAAAGAAGAAGGAGGCCCTGAAGGCCATTCTTGCGGAATACAATGCCAATTACGGCACAAACCATAAGATTGGCGAGTTCGATCTGTTTTATCAGGACGTGCAGAAGCGCATTAAAGACCAGCAATGGCCGGATTCTGACCTGCGGAAAGCCTACCCCAATCAGCCGCACCACAAGATCGACATCACAATTGTCGTCGACATGCTGCTCACCGGCTTTGACTCCAAGTTCCTGAACACTCTTTACGTCGACAAGAACCTGAAGCACCACGGCTTGATCCAAGCCTTCTCGCGCACCAACCGTGTGCTGAACGCCACCAAGCCTTATGGCAACATCCTCGACTTCCGCCAACAGCAGGGCGCGGTCGATGCCGCCATCGCCCTCTTCTCCGGCGAGGCGGCCGCCGAAAAGGCTCGCAAGATCTGGCTGGTCGACAAGGCGCCCGTGGTCATCCAGAAGCTGGAAACCGCCGTCCAGAAACTAGACGCCTTCATGAAGTCGCAGGGCCTCGACTGCGTCCCCGACGCCGTGCCCAATCTCAAGGGCGATGCCGCCCGCGTGGCTTTCATCGAGCATTTTAAGGAGGTCCAGCGGCTCAAGACCCAGTTGGACCAGTACACCGATTTGACGCCCGAAAACGCCGCCACAATCGAACAGATCCTGCCGCGCGATAACCTTATGGGCTTTCGAGGCGCCTATCTGGAAACCGCCCAGCGCCTGCGGGCCCAGCAGGGCAAGGGCGCGGACACGCCGACACCCGAAGCCGACCAGTTGGATTTCGAGTTCGTCCTCTTCGCCTCGGCCGTCATCGATTATGACTACATCATGGGCTTGATCGCCCGCTATTCCGCAGCAGCGCCCGGCGAGCGGAAGATGAGCCGTGACGAACTGATCGGCCTGATCCAATCCGATGCCAAGTTCATGGACGAGCGTGAGGATATCGCCGCCTACATCGCCACCCTGAAGGCGGGTGAGGGCCTCAGCGAAAAGGTTATCCGCGATGGTTACAGCTGCTTTAAGGCGGAAAAGAACGCAGCGGAACTGGCGGGGATCGCTGGAAAGCACGGGCTGACCACCGAGGCGCTGCAAGGCTTTGTCGAAACCATCCTACAACGCATGATCTTTGACGGCCAGGCACTGACCGATCTGATGGAGCCCCTTGGCCTGAACTGGAAGGCGCGGCGGGTGAAGGAACTAGAGCTGATGACCGATTTGATGCCGGTTCTGTTAAAGCGTGCCGGAGGCCGCGAAATTTCGGGGCTGAGCGCTTATGAGCAATAAGGGGAAAACCGAAGCCGTGGCCAGCGGCGGAGCTGCATTGGTGCCGAAGCTGCGCTTTCCAGAGTTTCAAGAGGCGGGGGAATGGAAACCTGTAAGCCTGCGAAGAGCTTCTGTTCCGGTTAATGAACGTGTGGGCGAAAGGAAACTCACCCCGGTCAGTATTTCCGCCGGGACCGGATTTGTGCCGCAGGCGGAGAAGTTTGGGCGGGATATCTCGGGGAACCAGTATCAGCTTTACACATTGGTTCGGGACGGCGACTTTGTTTTTAACAAGGGCAATTCGCTGAAATTTCCCCAAGGCTGCATCTACCTTCTGCAAGGCTGGGGGCAAGTCGCCGCGCCAAACGTGTTCATCGCCTTCCGCCTCAAGAAAGAGTATTCGAGCGGGTTCTTTCAAAACTGCTTTGAGATGAACCAGCATGGAAAGCAGCTCAAGAAGCACATTACCAGCGGCGCCCGCAGCAATGGATTGCTGAACATCAGCAAGGAGACATTCTTCGGGGTTGAGATTCCAACGCCGACGCTCCCCGAACAACAAAAAATCGCCGACTGTCTGGACTCGGCGGACGCCCTGATTGCTGCGCAGGGGCGGAAGGTAGAGGCGCTGAAGGCCCACAAGAAGGGCCTGATGCAGCAGCTTTTCCCCCAGGAAGGCGAAACCCAACCCCGCCTCCGCTTCCCCGAATTCCGCGATGCAGGGGAGTGGGTACCCGAGACCCTGGAGAATCTCTGCACTGCGAAAATCTCCTACGGAATTGTGCAGGCTGGCCCCCACGTCCCAGCCGGAATGCCGTACATCAAGAGTACGGACCTAAATTTTGCGCTTCGCCTGTGCGGATTGTCACGCACCTCCAGCGAAATTGCGGAAAAATACCGCAGGTCTGAAGTAAAACCGGGTGATATTGTCTTCTCACTTAGGGGTAATATCGGGGCATCGCAAATTGTTCCAAAGGAAATATCGGTTGCAAACCTAACGCAGGGCACCGCAAGAATAAGGACAAAGGGCCCGTCTGAGTTTTACCTGCATGCCCTTCGGAGCCAACCCGTTCAGACCAGAATTTTGGCTGTTAGTAAAGGCAGCACATTCCAAGAAATTTCCCTGGAAGCCCTCAGAAATGTACTGATTTATAGACCAGAAATTTCAGAGCAACTGCGCATCGGGGACTGTTTCACTTCGCTCGACAAGCTCATCGCCACTGAGACCCGAAAGCTCGAAACGCTCAAGACCCACAAGAAGGGGTTGATGCAGCAGCTTTTCCCCGGGGTCGGGGAGGCTGATTCATGAGCACCTACAAGAACCTTAGGACGCTGGTGGGCAGACTTCGTGACGATCTGAACAACCCCACGAAGCCGATCTCGCTGCTCTTGATCTACGCTTACAACCGCACCGGCAAGACCCGCCTGTCGATGGAGTTCAAGGACGCAGGCAAACGCAAGACCAAGAAGAACCCGACCGGGACGCCCGACACGCTCTATTTCAATGCCTTTACCGAGGATTTGTTCGTCTGGGAAAACGACCTTGACGGCGACAGCGTGCGCCGCCTGCAACTGAACGAAAAGTCGTCCTTCTTCAACGCAATGACGGAACTCGCGCTGGACGAAACCATTGCGGGTTACCTTTCCCGATACGCCGACTTTGATTTCGACTTCACCTACAAGGATGTTCAGCAGGGCAAAGAGACCGTCTCCAAGCCTGATTTTGTGAGTTTCCGAAAGGGTGATCAGTCCAACATCAAGGTGTCACGGGGCGAACAGAACATCTTTATCTGGTGCGTCTTCATGGCCATCTGCGAACGTATGCTGGATGGGCATGAATCTTATCAGGGGAAAAAGTACCTCTATATCGATGACCCGATCTCGTCGCTGGACGACAACAACGCGATTTCCGTGGCCTGCGACTTGGCCAAACTTCTCCGCCGGGCAGCCACGCGGAAGGATGCTGCCGGTGGGCCCGCCCCGATCAAGGTGATCTTCTCGTCCCACCACGCGCTGTTCTTCAACGTCATGTGCAACGAAATGGGCAGGCGGGCCGATGGGGAGCCGAAGATTACCCACAAGCGCTATTTCCTGCACCGCCCAAACCGCGACGGCGCCTACACGCTTCAGGCAACGGAGGATACGCCCTTCTTCCACCACGTCGCCACCTTAGCCGAGTTGCAGCGTGCCGCCGATCCCGACAAGGGGAAGCTCTACACATTCCACTTCAACGGCTTGCGTAGCGTCATGGAGAAGACGGCCTCATTCTTCGGTCATCCGAGCATGGCTTTCTGCCTGAAGGCGCTGGACAACGATGAAGACCGGGCGCTGTTCAACCGGGCCCTGAACCTGCTGAGCCATGGCCCCTATGCCATCCATGAACCCACGGAGATGGGCGAGGACAACAAGGCACTGTTCCGCCGTATCCTGCGCGAGTTTATCACGCGGTTCGAGTTCGCCCTGCCAGGAATTGTTCCGGCCCAGCCCGCAGCCCAGGCACCAGCGCCCGCCACCCAGGAAGTACCTGCACAATGAACGACCAAATCCAAAAGCAATTGGGCAAAACGCTCTGGAACATCGCCGATACGCTGCGCGGCGCGATGAACGCGGACGATTTCCGCGACTACATGCTGTCGTTCCTGTTTTTGCGCTACCTTTCGGACAATTACGAGGCGGCGGCGAAGCGGGAACTGGGATCGGATTACCCCGATCTGCCAGAAGACGTGCTGGAACGCTCAGGCGCGAGCACCCCCCTGCAGGCGTGGTACGACGACAATCCAAACGACGTGGCCGAATTCGAAAAGCAGATGCGCCGCAAGGTGCATTATGTGATCCAGCCGCCCTATCTATGGAACAACATCGCCAAGCTGGCCCGCACGCAGAGCGATGAATTGCTGCTGACGCTCTATGACGGCTTCAAGTACATCGAGAACGAGTCCTTTCAGAGCACGTTCGGCGGGTTGTTCTCTGAGATCAATCTTTACTCGGAAAAGCTGGGAAAGACGCAGGCGGACAAGAACAAGAAGCTCTGTGCGATTATTGCCGAGATCGCCCGGGGCCTGGCCGAGTTCTCGTCCGAGGTGGATCATCTGGGTGATGCCTATGAATACCTGATCGGCCAATTCGCCGCCGGTTCCGGCAAAAAAGCGGGCGAGTTTTATACGCCACAGCAAATTTCCGACATCCTGTCGGCGATCGTGACCCTGGACAGCCAGGAACCCGCCACAGGCCGGAAAGAGCGTCTGGCCAGTGTTCTCGATTTCGCCTGCGGATCAGGTTCGCTTCTTCTCAACGTTCGCAAGCGGATGGGACCGCACGGCATCGGCAAGATTTTTGGCCAGGAAAGCAACATCACGACATACAACCTCGCCCGCATGAACATGCTGCTGCATGGGGTGAAGGACACCGAGTTCGAAATTTACCACGGCGATACCCTAGCCAATGACTGGGACATCCTGCGCGAGCTGAACCCCGCTAAGAAGCCTGCTTTCGATGCCATCGTGGCCAACCCGCCCTTCAGCTTCCGGTGGGAGCCGACCGAGGCGATGGGCGACGATGTGCGATTCAAGAACTACGGGCTGGCGCCAAAGTCGGCCGCAGACTTCGCCTTCCTGCTGCACGGTTTCCACTACCTGAAGGATGAAGGCGTGATGGCCATCATCCTGCCGCACGGCGTGCTGTTCAGAGGCGGGGCGGAGGAACGGATCCGCACCAAGCTCTTGAAGGACGGTCACATCGACACGGTCATCGGCCTTCCCGCGAACCTGTTCTATTCGACCGGCATCCCGGTCTGCATCCTCGTGCTGAAGAAGTGCAAGAAGCCCGATGACGTGCTTTTCATCAACGCAGCGGAGCATTTTGACAGGGGCAGGCGCCAGAACCAGCTCACGGACGAGCATATCGGCAAGATCATCGAGACCTACCAGTTCCGCAAGGAAGAGGACCGCTATTCCAAGCGCGTCAGCATGGAGCGCATCGCTGAGGAGGGCTACAACCTCAACATCTCTCGCTACATCAGCACTGCCGTCGGCGAGAAAGAGATTGTGCTGGCGGCCACGCAGCAGGAGCTAGTCGAGATCGAGCGGCAGATTCGGGAGGCAACGTCGAAGCACAATGGGTTTTTAAAAGAGCTCGGACTCGCCCTGTTGCCGGGGGCCGATTGAACTTAGCCGACGCTGCCTTCAAAGGTGCCGTTTGGACGCCTTCAGGGGCATGTGGATGGCACCTTGATGCTTGCACGCCGTTCCGCACTTTTTGACGAAGCAGGCTGACATGTCTCGGCCTTTATGACCACCGGCTTCGTCCTGGACGCCCTTGCGTCGCCGATGAAGCGGCGGGCAAAGGACTCGCAAAAAACATCCGCTTTCGCGTGTCGCCGCTGGTTCCACTAACGCGGACCGTCTCGATCGAGACGGCTTGGCGGGCGGCGATCTGGTCTGGGGTCATGCCGCGGGCGATGCCGCCGGCCACCCTGGCCTCGGCCGGGGTCAGGTCGTAAAGGGCCTGTAGCAGGACGGCGTCGGGGGCGTCGGGCATGGTTACCGGGGTGATCACCAGCACGCCGAAGGCGCCCCCGAAGACGTCGCGGGCATGGCCGGTGGTCGGGACCGCCGGCGTGCCGTCCTGCGCGCCCGCCGGAAACGACAGGCCGCGCGCGGTGGCGGGCTGTCTGAGCCTGTGCAGCGCCTGCTGCAGGCAGGTTTCGGCGGCGGCGTCGCGAAAGCCGATGCGGTCGCGGCTTCGCCAGACGACATGCGGCTGGTGGGCCTCGATCGGCGCGTTGGCCGCCATCACGCGCCCGGTCAGGTCGAGCACCGCCGCCGCCGGCAGGCCGACCAGCGCCAGCGCCTCGGCCGCCGCGCGCAGGCGCTCCAGCCGCCAGCGGGCGGCCAGCAGGCCGGCGCGGGCGAGATGGGGGCGGAAGCCATCGAGGACCGCGATGTCGGCGGGATCGAGGCCGGGCTCGCCCCTGCGGCGCTGGATCTGGACGACGACCAAGTCGCCGTTCGGCACGTGTATGGCCGTGGCGGCGCCATGACAGAGGCCGTTGGCGGCGCCCCATTCGGTCATCATCGGATCGGCAAGGTATTCCTCTTCGGTGAACAGCTCCTGGCTGGTCACGAAGCCGCTACGTTGCGCCGCCAGCAGCCGCGTGGTCGTCTGGCTGCGGGCGCCGGCGTCCGAGGCGATGTACGCGGCCGCACCCGGGACCATCGCCCGCGAGCAGCGCCAGCCCAGCCACGGCGAGTCGTTGCGGCGGGTGACCAGCAGCCCGCCGGCCGCCTTTACGCAGCCCCCCCAGCGCCTCCAGCACCGGCTCCCAAAGGTCCGGTTCGGCAGTGGCCGCGTAGATCTGCTCGACGAGGTGTTCGTGGTTCATCTCCGGGCACCCCCGAGACACCCGACGGTGGGCTGTCGCCGACAATTTTGCCAGTGAAGAGGAAAATGTCATCAAGGAAATTGTTCCGATTGCCGCCCCGTTATGGAGCTTGTTGGTCCACCAACGTGAGCGTCATTTGGCTGTTCTGCAACTTTCCAGGTCGTAGCTTGCCGTGTACAATAACCACGTCAGGAGATAAATGGTGGCAATCATATAACGGGTGCCGATGAATGGCATTGGCATCGGCTCGCTGCTGCACGGCTATGTGCCGGCCGACTTCTTCGCCGACTATGCGGGCGCCGACAACATCCTGGACGACAAGGCGGCGGCGCTCGGGCGTGGCGGTCGAGATCGAAAAGGTCACCGACATGGCGACGTGCCCAGGGCCGAGGCGGTCTAGGACTGGCTGCGGGCCTGACGGCCGGCTGTTCAGTGGCGCGATGTGGTGAAGACGTATCCCACGGACTGGACGGTGCGCACGGGCAACGGCTGCCCGACCGCCTTTTCCGTGTTTGCCCGCCATGCAGTGGAGTTGGCCCATGACATGGATTTCCCGCGCCCTGGTTCTCGCCGCCGCCGTCTTTGCCTCGCCGGCCCAGGCGGAGGACTCCGCGGAGTTGGTCGGCCGCCGCAGCTAGCGCCTATGCCGACTGCGCTCCACAAAAGGCTGCGCACTTACGGAGACCGGCTGCCCTGCAAGCTGACGGAGAGCCTGGCGGCTGTGTGGACGACCTGTGTGGACAACAAGAAAGCCCAGCTGAAAAGCTGAGCCATTTCAGTTACCTACAGACACAGACGGGATTGGCGTCCCCACGGGGATTCGAACCCCGGTTGCCGCCGTGAGAGGGCGGTGTCCTAGGCCTCTAGACGATGGGGACATCGCAAGGCGCGGACCCGCTATGTACTCAAAGGATGGGGCGGGTTCAAGCACATTTTTCCGGGCCGCGCGGATTTTCACCGCACCCGCAGCCGCAGCGGCCGGAAGCGGCCCCGCGCCGGATCGAGGCGGTGGGCGGTGGTGGCGATGGCCTGGCCGGCGCAAACCGCGGTGATCAGCCACACCAGCTCGGGCTCCCAGGCCATGGCGAGGTCGGTGGCCGAGGGCTCCGGCGGCTGGTCGGGGTGGCTGTGGTAGTGGCCGATCAGCCGCTCCGGCCCGTCGCCGAGCTCGCGCATCAGAGCCAGCCGCGCCGCCGGGTCGACCTCGAAGCGGTCGGCGCGCTCGGCGGCCAGCAGGTTGGCCGCCGGCACGACGCGGGTGACGCGCAGGCCGCGGGCGCCGGTGCCGGCGAGCAGGCCGCAGCACTCGGCCGGATAGGCGGCCTCGGCGGCGTCGACGACGCGCCGCAGCAGGTGCGCCGGGATCTCCAGCACCGCGGCCCCGCTCAGCGCGCGCCCGGCGGGCGGTCGGCCGCCGCGCCCTGCGGGCGCAGGGCGAAGGTGCCGGAGACGCTGCCGGTCAGGGGATCGAGCACGATGATGCGCACCGCCTCGCCCTCGCGCACCCGCACCGCCAGGCGGCCGGCCACCGTCTCCATATCCTCGACCTCGGCGCCGGGGGCCAGCGGCACGCTCAGCTCGCCGAAGGCGACGCCGGCCGGCGGCGCGGCGGCGACCGGGGCCGGCTCGCCGGTCAGCTTGCGCGACTTCGAATAGAGCCCGTAACCGAGCAGCGCGATGCCGGCGACGAGAAGGATGGCCATCGCGAACACCAATGCCTTGATCGCCTGCATGCTTTCGGCTCACTTTCCCTTCGATGACCAACCCTGGAGACCTCGACGCGATGGCGTCCGACGCCCCCCTCGCCGCCGCCGTCCCGCCCGAGGCCGACGGCGAACGCCTCGACCGCTTCCTGGCGGCGCGGCTGCCGGCGCTGTCGCGCACCCGCCTCAAGGCGCTGATCGAGGACGGCCGCGTGCGCTGCGACGCGGCGACGATAGCCGACCCCTCATACCGGGTCAAATCCGGCCAGACCTTCGCCGTCTCGGTGCCGCCGGCGGTCGAGGCCGAGCCGCGGCCGCAGGACATCGCGCTCGCCGTCGTCTACGAGGACGAGCACCTGATCGTCGTCGACAAGCCGGCCGGCATGGTCGTCCACCCCGCCCCCGGCAGCCCCGAGGACACGCTGGTCAACGCCCTGCTCGCCCATTGCGGCGACAGCCTGTCGGGCGTCGGCGGCGTGAGGCGGCCCGGCATCGTCCACCGCCTCGACAAGGACACCAGCGGCCTGCTGGTCGTCGCCAAGACCGACGCCGCCCACCAGGGCCTGGCCGAGCAGTTCGCCGCGCACACGGTCGAGCGCGCCTACTGGGCCGTCGTGTGGGGCGTGCCGCCGACCGCGTCGGGCGTCGTCGAGGGCAACATCGGCCGCAGCAACCGCGACCGCAAGAAAATGGCCCTGCTGCGCCACGGCGGAAAAACCGCGGTCACGCGCTGGCGCATCTTGAAGTCCTTCAAAGGCGTCGCCAGCTTGATCGAGTGCCGGCTCGAGACCGGACGAACGCACCAGATCCGGGTCCACATGACCTCGATCGGTCATCCTTTGGTAGGAGACCAGACGTATGGCCGGGCGCGACCCGCCGGGATACCCGCGGAAGCCAGGAAGGACGTCATAGCTTTCCCGCGCCAGGCGCTCCACGCCTATCTGCTCGGGTTTATGCACCCCCATACCAAGGACAGGCATACATACCGAAGCGGTATGCCTCGCGATATCAATGCGTTGGTATCCATCCTGGAGCAGATTTAAATCTCCGTATAATTGAGTTCCGTGCTCCGCTATTGTCTACTGGTCTGGACGGCGGCGATGACGCGCCCTGTCCCAGAATCAGCGATGACGCGGCTTCGACTCGGAGGCGCCTCGCACCGCACGAAGGAGACTCGGATGACGGCTGTGACCAACGCTTTGGGCCTGGCGCCGGAAGGCAACCTGTCCCGCTATCTCCAGGAAATCCGCAAGTTTCCCATGCTCGGGCCGGACGAGGAGTACAACCTGGCCAAGCGCTATCGCGACGCCGCCGACTGGGACTGCGCGCACCGGCTGGTGACCAGCCATCTGCGACTGGTCGCCAAGATCGCCATGGGCTATCGCGGCTACGGGCTGCCGATGGGCGAGCTGATCAGCGAAGGCAATGTCGGGATGATGCAGGCGGTCCGCCGCTTCGACCCCGACCGCGGCTTCCGGCTGGCGACCTACGCGATGTGGTGGATCCGCGCCGCGATCCAGGAGTACATCCTGCATTCGTGGTCGCTGGTGAAGATGGGCACCACCGCCGCCCAGAAGAAGCTGTTCTTCAACCTGCGCAAGCTCAAGGGCCAGATGCAGGCGATCGAGGAAGGCGACCTCAGCCCCGAGAACGTGCGCAAGATCGCCGAGGAGCTCGACGTCGCCGAGGCCGACGTGATCAGCATGAACCGCCGCCTGGCCAGCCCCGACCACAGCCTCAACGCGCCGGTGCGCATCGACGGCGAGGGCGAGTGGCAGGACTGGCTGGTCGACGAGCGCGACGACCAGGAGACCGAACTGGCCGAGCGCGAGGAGCTGAAGAAGCGCCGCGCCCTGCTCGGCCAGGCGCTCGACACCCTGAACCAGCGCGAGCGCCACATCCTGACCGAGCGCCGGCTGCGCGACAATCCGGTCACCCTCGAGGACCTGAGCCAGCACTACGGCATCAGCCGCGAGCGGGTGCGCCAGATCGAGGTCCGCGCCTTCGAGAAGCTGCAGAAATCGATGCGCAACGCGGCGCTGGAGCACGCCCGCGCCTGACACCGGACCCGGGGAAAGCCCCCAGATCGTCGCCCCCGCCTCCGCGGGGGCGACGATGATTCGGCCTGAGAGTCTGTTCAAAGGCGTCCGGGTATCAGGCGTCATGCCCGCGAAAGCGGGCATCTATTCCTATGCCTCAGGAATGGGCTCCCGCTTCCGCGGGAGCGACGGATCGTATTTCTTCACACGCTCCTTCGCGGGCATGACGAGGGAACGCTGGGAACAACCGGAAAAAAGCCCCCTTCCCCCCTCTCCCGCCTGCGGGAGAGGGTCAGTTACGCCTGGTTCCGCCTCAGCCGTTGTCCTCGATCGTGAAGCCGACGCGTAGCACGACCTGGTAGTGCTTGACCTTGCCGTTGTCGATGTGGCCGCGCACCTCCTTGACCTCGAACCACCTCAATTGGCGGATCGACTGGGACGCCTTGGTGATGGCACACTGGATGGCGTCGTCGATGCTGATTTCGGAACTGCCGGCGAGTTCGACGAGCTTGTAGACGTGGTCGGACATCGTCACATCCCTCTCGTGTTGGTCGTTGGCGGCATATGGGCGCGCCCGGGCGCGACGGCGACCGCCCCCTCGGGATGAGCGGCTATCCGTTGGCGGTGAAACGGCCGGAAAAGGAGGATGCCATGCCGCGGCCCAGCATCTGCGTGATCGCCTCCATGATGGCGCTGACCGGCGCCGCCCACGCCCAGCCGGCAGGCGAGGTCGCCGCCACCGGCGCCAAGCTCGCCGACGTCTGGTGCAGCCACTGCCACGTCGCCCCCGGCACCGAGCGGGCGCGCGGCACCGACGCCGCGCCGCCCTTGGCCAGCGTCGCGCAGGACCGCGACGACGTCTGGCTGCGCGCCTTTCTGACCGCGCCGCACGGCGCCATGCCCGACATCAATCTCAGCCAGGCCGAGATCGCGGCGCTGATCGCCTATCTGGAAACCCTCAGGTAGCCGGCGCCGCCTCGCGCACGACGTCGAGGAAGGCGGCGCCGTAGCGTTCCAGCTTGGCGGCGCCGATGCCCGGCAGTTCGGCCATCGCCGTCAGGCTGTCGGGGCGCAGCCGCGCCATTTCGGCCAGGCTGCTGTCGTGCAGGATGACGTAGGGCGGCACGCCCTGGGCGCGGGCGAGGTCCAGCCGGCGCTGGCGCAGGGCGTCGAACAGCGCCCGGTCGCGCTCCGGCACCACGGTGGCGGCGCGGGCGCCGCGCTCCTTGCGGGAGCGGCCGGCGCCGGCGGCCGGATCGCGGCGCAGCTCGATCTTGCGCTCGCCGCGCAGCACCGCGCGGCAGTCGGGCCCGAGGCGCAGCACGCCGTGGCCGTCGAGGTCGATCTCGACCAGCCCCAGCGCCACGAGCTGGCGCACCACCGATTTCCACGCCTCCTTGGGCATGTCCTTGCCGATGCCCCAGGTCGACAGCCGGTCGTGGCCGAGGCGGCGGATGCGCTCGTCCTCGGTGCCGGTCAGCACGTCGATGACGTGGCCGGCGCCGAAGCCCTGGCCGGTGCGGTAGATGCAGCTCAGCACCTTCTGCGCCGCCACCGTGCCGTCGAAGCTCTCGACCGGCTCCAGGCAGGTGTCGCAGTTGCCGCAGGGCTCGGCCAGGCTTTCGCCGAAATAGGACAGCAGCACCTGGCGCCGGCAGCGGGTGGTCTCGCAGAAGCCGAGCAGCGCGTCGAGCTTGCGCCGCTCGACCAGCTTCTGCTGCTCGGGGGCCTCGGAATTGCCGATCATCTGGCGCATCTTGGCGACGTCCTGGACGCCGTAGAGCATCAGGGTCTCGCTGGGCAGGCCGTCGCGGCCGGCGCGGCCGGTCTCCTGGTAGAAGGCCTCGAGGCTGCGCGGCAGGTCGAGATGGGCGACGAAGCGGACATCCGGCTTGTCGATGCCCATGCCGAAGGCGATGGTCGCCACCATGATCAGCCCCTCGTCCTTGAGGAAGCGGTCCTGGTTGGCGAAGCGGACGTCGCGGTCGAGGCCGGCGTGGTAGGGCAGCGCCGGATGGCCGGCCTCGCTCAACCAGCGCGCCGTCTCCTCGACCTTCATGCGCGACAGGCAGTAGACGATCCCCGATTCGCCCTTGCGGTCGGCGAGGAACGACAGGAGCTGGCGCTGCGGCGCGGCCTTGGGGCGGACGCGGTAGCGGATGTTGGGCCGGTCGAAGCTGGCGACGAAGACGCGCCCGCGCTCCAGCCGCAGCCGCGCCACGATGTCGCGCTGCGTCGCGCCGTCGGCGGTGGCGGTCAGCGCGATGCGCGGGACCTGGGGATAGCGCTCGGACAGCAGCGCGAGCTGGAGGTATTCGGGCCGGAAATCATGGCCCCACTGGCTGACGCAATGCGCCTCGTCGATGGCGAACAGCGCGATGCGGGTCTGATCGAGCAGGTCGAGGAACTGGTCGGTCAGCAGCCGCTCGGGCGCGACGTAGACCAGGTCGATGTCGCCGGCCCGCATGCGCCGCGCGACCTCGACCGATTCGCCGAAGGACAGCGTCGAGTTGAGCGCCGCCGCGCGCACGCCGAGCTGCCGCAGCGCCTCGACCTGATCCTGCATCAGCGCGATCAGCGGCGAGACGACGATCGCCACGCCGTCGCGGCACAGGGCGGGGATCTGGTAGCACAGCGACTTGCCGCCGCCGGTCGGCATCAGCACCAGGGCGTCGCCGCCCTCGCACAGATGGCGCACGATCTCCTCCTGCTCGCCCCGGAACGAGGCGAAGCCGAACACCGTGCGCAGAATGTCGCGGGGATCGCTTGGCATCGCCCCGTTCTAGCCAAGCGCCCCGCGCGATGGCAAGGGCCGTGGTCAACGCTCGGTCGGCGTCGCCGGTTGCCGCGCCCCCGCCGGAGCCTCGGCCGCCTGCTCCGCCGGCTCGCCGTCGGCCGCCGGCATGCCGGATTCGACGCCGAGCGAGGCCAGGGTCTCGCGGTCGATCTCGCCGGTCACCCGCAGCGCCCGCTGCTCCTGGTAGCGGCCGAGCGCCTCGCGGGTGGCGTCGTCGAACCGGCCCTCGACCCCGCCCTGCAGATAGCCCTCCTCCGCCAGCTTCTGCTGGACCTGGCGGACCAGCTCGGGATCGGCCTCCAGCGCCGTCGCGCCGTCGGCCGCGATCTCGGGCTGCTCGGCGGCGATTCCGGCCTGCCCCGGATCGCCGGTCCCGGCCGCGGTGGCGGTCGCGGCCAGCAGGCCGAGCGCCGCCGTCATCACTAGCAATCGCGTCATCGCCTCCTCCTTGATGTCCTCGACGAACAATGCCGGTGCGGGGCCGCCGGTTCCGTGGTCGGCGCTCGCCGAGTGACTATGGACTCCGCCGGCCTCTGCCCCATATAACGCCGGGTATGAACGCTCCCGTCCGCACCGGCCTGCCGTTCGTGAAGATGCACGGACTGGGCAACGACTTCGTCGTGATCGACGCGCGCACGGCGCCGCTGGCGCTGGCGGACGCGCAGGTGCGGGCGATCGCCGACCGCAGGACCGGCATCGGCTGCGACCAGCTCATCGTCGTCGCGCCGCCGAACGATGCCCGTGCCGACGCGATGATGCTGATCCGCAACGCCGACGGCGGCGAGGTCGCGGCCTGCGGCAACGCCAGCCGCTGCGTCGGCTGGATGCTGCTGCGCGAGACCGGGCGCGGGCGCGTGACCCTGGAAACCCGCGCCGGGCTGCTGACCGCCGAGGCCGCCGGCGACATGATCGCCGTCGACATGGGCCCGGCGCGGCTCGACTGGCGCGACATCCCGGTCGCCGCCGAATGCGACACCCTGCACATGCCGGTCGGGCTGGAAGGCCTCCGCGATCCCGTCGGCGTGTCGATGGGCAATCCGCACGCCGTGTTCTTCGTCGCCGACGCCGAAGCCGTCGACCTGGCCCGCCTCGGGCCGCGGCTGGAGACCGACGCCTTCTTCCCCGAGCGCGCCAACATCGAGGTCGCCCAGGTGCTGGATCCGGCGCGCATCCGCATGCGGGTGTGGGAGCGCGGCGCCGGCATCACCCGCGCCTGCGGCACCGGCGCCTGCGCCACGCTGGTCGCCGCCGCGCGGCGCGGCCTGACCGGCCGCCGGGCCGAGGTCGTGCTCGACGGCGGCACGCTGGTGATCGAGTGGCGCGAGGATGGCCGCGTCATGATGACCGGCCCGGTCGCCACCAGCTTCGCCGGGGCGATGGACCCATCGCTGCTGGGATGAGCGAGAGCGTCGACATCGTCACCTTCGGCTGCCGCCTCAACTCCTACGAATCCGAGGTGATGCGCGGCCATGCCGATGCCGCCGGCCTCCGGGACGCGGTGATCGTCAACACCTGCGCGGTGACCGCCGAGGCCGAGCGCCAGGCGCGTCAGGCGATCCGCAAGCTGCGCCGCGAGCGCCCCGGCGCGCGGATCATCGTCACCGGCTGCGCCGCCCAGGTGAACCCCGGACGCTTCGCCGCCATGCCCGAGGTCGATCAGGTGCTCGGCAATGCCGAGAAGATGCGGCCCGAGAGCTTCTTCCAGCCCTCGGCCGAGCGCATCGTCGTCGACGACATCATGACGGTGCGCGAGACCGCAGAGCACCTGATCTCCGGCTTCGAGGGCCGGGCGCGGGCCTTCGTCGAGGTCCAGCAGGGCTGCGACCACCGCTGCACCTTCTGCATCATCCCGTTCGGCCGCGGCCCCAACCGCTCGGTGCCGATGGGCCGCGTCGTCGAGCAGGTCCGCGCGCTGGCCCAGGCCGGTTTCGCCGAGGTCGTGTTCACCGGCGTCGACATCACCGCCTACGGCGCCGACCTGCCGGGCAAGCCCGGCCTGGGGCAGATGGTGCGGCGGCTGCTGGCCCAGGTGCCCGAGCTGCCGCGGCTGCGGCTGAGTTCGCTCGACCCGGTCGAGGTCGACGACGAGCTGTTGCGCGCGGTCGCCGAGGAGGAGCGGCTGATGCCGCATTTCCACCTGTCGATCCAGGCCGGCGACGACATGATCCTCAAGCGCATGAAGCGCCGCCATTGCCGCGACGACGTCATCCGCCTGGCCGAGCGCCTGCGCGCCCTGCGCGGCGACGTGGCGTTGGGCGCCGACGTCATCGCCGGCTTTCCGACCGAGGACGAGGCGATGTTCGCCCGCTCGCTCGACATCGTCGACGCCGCCGGGCTGAGCCATCTGCACGTCTTCCCCTATTCCGCCCGCCCGGGCACGCCGGCGGCGCGGATGCCGCAGCTGCCGGGCGACGTCGTCAAGGAGCGCGCCGCACGGCTGCGCGCCAAGGGCGCGGCGGCGATGGCCGCGTTTCTCGACTCGCGGGTCGGTCGCACGGCCCGCGTGCTGGTCGAGCAGGACGACGCCGGCCATTGCGAACACTACCTGCCTGTCCGCTTACGAGAGGCCCCCGCCGCCGGCACCGTGGTGCCGGTGCGGATCACGGGCGTCGCGGGTGAGGCGCTGATCGGCGAGGTGACGACATGAGCGACGTGAAGCAGACCAAGGGCTGGTTGTCGCGCTGGGCCGGCCGTGACGAGGACCAGCAGCCGCGGCCCGAGGCGCCGCCCGAGGCGCCGCCCGAGCGCGAACCCGAGCTGCCGCCCGGCCTGCCCGAGGAACGCCCGGCCCCCGAGGGCCCGCCCGATTACGAGCCCGGCGGGCCGGCCGAAATCCCCGACGACCCGGCGCCGGGCGTCGAGATTCCGCCGCCCCAGGGCGCCGACGAGGCGCCGCCGGCCAAGGCCGGGAAGCGCGGCTGGCTCGGCGGGCTGTTCGGCCGCAAGGCGGCCCGGGAAGACCAGCAGCCCGAGAAGGTCCCGGGCCATCCCGACGTGCCGCCCGAGGCGCCGCCGGAGCGCGAGCCCGAGTTGCCGCCCGGCCTGCCCGAGGAGCGCCCGGCTCCCGAAGGCCCGCCCGACTACGAGCCCGGCGGCCCGGCCGAGATTCCCGGCGAGCCGGCGCCCGGCGTCGAGATTCCGCCGCCCCAGGGTGTTTCCGCCGACGAGGCGGTCGAGGATTTCGTGCCCGAGCCGCTGGCCGAGAAGCCGAAAGCCGAGGGCTGGTTCGCGCGCCTGCGCGCCGGGCTGTCGAAGTCGTCGGGTCGCCTGACCCAGGGCATCGCCGACATCTTCACCAAGCGCCGGCTCGACGACGAGGCGCTGGAGGAGCTCGAGGAACTGCTGATCACCGCCGACCTCGGCGTCGCCACCGCGGCGCGGGTCTCGAAGCGCCTCGCCAAGTCGCGCTTCGGCAAGGAGGTCGCGCCCGAGGAGATCCGCGCCGCCCTGGCCGAGGAGGTCGCCGAGATCCTCGAGCCGGTGGCGCAGCCGCTCGAGATCGACCGCGCCCGCAAGCCGCACGTCGTGCTGGTGGTCGGCGTCAACGGCTCGGGCAAGACGACGACGATCGGCAAGCTGGCCAAGCAGTACAAGGATTCCGGCCTGTCGGTCAGCCTCGCCGCCGGCGACACCTTCCGCGCCGCCGCCGTCGAGCAGCTCAAGGTCTGGGGCCAGCGCACCAACTGCCCGGTGATCGCCCGCGACACCGGCGCCGACGCCGCCGGCCTGGCCTTCGACGCCCTGGCCGACGCGAGGAAGCGCGGCGACGACGTGCTGCTGATCGACACCGCCGGCCGCCTGCAGAACAAGGCGCACCTGATGTCCGAGCTGCAGAAGGTGATCAAGGTGATCAAGAAGCAGGACGAGACGGCGCCGCACACGGTGCTGCTGGTCCTCGACGCCACCGTCGGCCAGAACGCCCACAGCCAGGTCGAGGTGTTCAGCGAGATCACCAACGTCACCGGCCTGGTGCTGACCAAGCTCGACGGCACCGCCCGCGGCGGCGTGCTGGTCGCCTTGGCCGAGAAGTTCGCGATCCCGGTCCACGCCATCGGCGTCGGCGAACGCGCCGAGGATCTGCGCCCGTTCAAGGCCGAGGACTTCGCCAAGAGCCTGGTCGGGTTGTAAGCGCGCGGGTCGCGCCTCCCGCGCGCGCCCTCACCCCGTCTCGGCCAGGCGCGACCGCGACGGCTCGACCTCGGGGAACACCGCGAGGATGGTGGTGCCGTGGCCCTTGCGGCTGTCGATGCGCAGCCTGCCGCCGTGCAGCTCGACCAGCGACTTGGCCAGCGGCAGGCCCAGGCCCGTGCCTTCGTGGCGGCGGCTGAGCGAGCCGTCGATCTGGCGGAACGGCTTCAGGGCCTCCTCGATCTCCTCGGCGCTCATGCCGATTCCGGTGTCGGCGACCGCCAGCGCGACGCCGCCGGATTCGTGCGGCGTCGCCGTGACGGTGACGGCGCCGCCGGCCGGCGTGAACTTGACCGCGTTCGACAGCAGATTGAGCAGCACCTGCTTGATCCGCACCTCGTCGCCGCGCAGCAGCGGCAGGCCGGGCGGCAGCTCCGTCTCGACCCGCACCTGGGCGGCGACGGCACGCGGCCGGATCAGGGTCAGGCAGGCCTCGACCAGGGCCGTCGCGTCGACCCGCTCGTCGCGCAGCTCGATGCGCCCGGCCTCGATCTTCGAGATGTCGAGGATGTCGCTGATGATCTGCAGCAGATGGCTGCCCGAGTCGTGGATGTCGCGCAGGTACTCGCGCTGCTTGTCGTTCACCGGCCCGAACACGCCGTGCTCCAGGATCTCGGCGAAGCCCAGGATGGCGTTCAGCGGCGTGCGCAGCTCGTGGCTCATGTTGGCGAGGAATTCGGACTTGGTGCGGCTGGCCGCCTCGGCCTGCTCCTTGGCCTCGACCAGCATGATCTCGGACTGGCGGCGCTCGGTCACGTCGCGCAGCACCGCGACCATGTGGGTGACGTTGCCGGTCTCGTCGCGCACCGGGGCGACGTCGACCTCGCTCCAGTACGGCCGGCCGTCGCGGCGCGCGTTGAGGATCTCGACCGCGGCCTCGCGGCCGTCGCGCAGCGCCGCCTCGAGCTCGATCCGGCCCGGATCGACGTAAGGGCCGCACAGCATGGTGCTGTCGGCCGCCAGCGCCTCGCCGACGCTGTGGCCGGTGATGCGCAGGAAGGCGGCGTTGCAGTGGATGATCCGGTGCCGTCCGGTGCCGCGCTCGATGATGGCGATGCCGTCGCTGCTCGAGGCCATGGCGCGGTCGTGCAGGGCCAGCGCCGCGTCGACGCTGCGCCGCCGCAGCACCTGGCGCGCCAGCGCCCCGGTCAGCAGCACCAGTCCGAAGCTCAGCAGCGCCGCCGTCGACACCACCGTGCCACGGTGCTCGCGCCATTGCGCGAACACCTCCTCGGTCGACCGGCCGACGACGACCAGCAGCGGAAACTGGGCGATCTTGCGCCAGGCGTGGAAGCGGTCGAGCCCGTCGGTCGGGCTGGTGCCGCGATAGCGCCCGGTCGCCGCGGCCAGCATGCCCCATTCCGCGGCGGCCCCGAATCCGGCTCCGGCCGTGCTGCCGTCGAGGCTCTGGCTGGCCAGCACCGTGCCGTCCTGGCGGGCCAGCGCCACCAGGCTGCGCTCGGGCAGGCCGAGAAAGGCATAGAAGCTCGAGAAGTAGTCGGGGTCGACCATCGCCACCGTCACGCCCATGAAGGTTCCGTCGGCGGCGACCACCCGCCGCGAGAACGGCAGCAGCAGCCAGCCCATGCGGCGGTCGCGCACCGGTTCGCCGACGAACAGCCGCGACTCCCGGCCCGAGCGCGCCGCCGCGAAGAAATCGGCGCCGCTGATGTCGGGGAAGACGTCGAGTCCGGACGACAGCACCAGCCGCCCCTTGGAGTCGTAGGCGCCGAACGAGACGACCAGGCTGCGGTCGGTGACGAAGTTGCTGGTGTCGAGCGGCATGCCGCGCCGGATGTGAATCCCGAGCGCCGCCGTCAGGTCCTCGACCTGGCGGATCGTCGAGATCGCATGCTCCTCGATCACTTGCGCAAGCACCGCCGTCTGGTCGGCGGCCGCCTGGGCGGCGCTCGTCTTCTCGCGGTCGAGCTGCAGGAACAGGCCGCCCCAAAGGGTCGCCAGCGCCAGCCCGGCCAGGATCAGCAGGGGGGCGAGTTGGGCATCGGGACTCCGCATCGGCTGGTTGGTGACTCCTCGATTGGCGCGGGCCAGGATACCAGAGCGATCATGTTCGACAATGTTGCACCAACCAAAGAACGTCCGGCTGGCCGTCAGGCCTAGGCATGCCGCGACCGCGCGTCCAGTCCCGCCATTCGGCATATGCCGCGCGCTTCTGCGCGGGGGATGGCCGGCGTTCGAGGCCTCTGCTACTGTCGCCCTGCTTCGAAGGCAGACGGAGGACCGACCGTGTCGCCGCTTACCCAGCTTCCCTCCTGGCGGGCTCTGGCCGAGCATCACGAGACGATGCGCGCGGCCCATATGCGCGAGCTGTTCGCCAAGGACCCAGGCCGTTTCGACCGGTTCTCGATCCGTCTCGGCGAGTTGCTGCTCGACTATTCGAAGAACCGGATCAACGCCGAGACGATGCGGCTGCTGTTCGCGCTGGCGCGCGATTGCGGGGTCGAGCTCCGCCGCGACCGCATGTTCGCCGGCGAGAAGATCAATGTGACCGAGGGCCGCGCCGTGCTGCACGTCGCGCTGCGCAACCGCTCCGGCCGGCCGATGACGGTCGAGGGCGTCGACGTGATGCCGCAGGTCGACGCGGTGCTGGCCCAGATGCGCGACTTCTCCGAGATGGTGCGCGCCGGCGGCTGGCTCGGCGCCACCGGCAAGGCGGTCACCGACGTCGTCAACATCGGCATCGGCGGCTCGGACCTCGGCCCGGTGATGGTGTGCGAGGCGCTCAGGCCCTATCAGAGCCCGGGCCTGAAGGTGCACTTCGTCTCCAACGTCGACGGCAGCCACATCGCCGAGACGCTGAAATGGTGCGACCCCGAGACGACGCTGTTCATCGTCGCCTCGAAGACCTTCACCACCCAGGAGACGCTGGCCAACGCCCACACCGCGCGCGGCTGGCTGGTGACCCGCCTGGGCGAGGACGCGGTGTCGCGCCACTTCGTCGCGCTGTCGACCAACGCCAAGGCGGTCTCGGCCTTCGGCATCGACGTCGCCAACATGTTCGCGTTCTGGGACTGGGTCGGCGGCCGCTATTCGCTGTGGTCGGCGATCGGGCTGTCGATCGCCATCGCCGTCGGCTTCGACCATTTCGAGGAACTGCTCGACGGCGCCCATGCCATGGACGAGCACTTCCGCACCGCGCCGCTGGAAGAGAACATGCCGGTGGTCCTCGGGCTGCTCGGGGTCTGGTACAACAACTTCTTCGACGCCCAGGCCCACGCGGTGCTGCCCTACGACCAGTACCTGTCGCGGCTGCCGGCCTACCTGCAGCAGGCCGACATGGAGAGCAGCGGCAAGTCGGTGACCCTGGACGGCCACCGCGTCGACTACTCGACCGGCCCGATCCTGTTCGGCGAGCCGGGCACCAACGGCCAGCACGCCTTCTACCAGCTCATCCACCAGGGCACCAAGCTGGTGCCCTGCGACTTCCTGGCCGCCGCCGAGACCCACAACCCGGTCGGCGCCCACCACACCCTGCTCTTGTCCAACTTCTTCGCCCAGACCGAGGCGCTGATGAAGGGCAAGACCGAGGCCGAGGTCCGCGCCGAGATGCAGGCCGCCGGCATGCACGAGGAAGCGGTCGAGGCGCTGCTGCCGCACCGGGTGTTCGAGGGCAACCGCCCGACCAACAGCATGCTCTACCGCCGGCTCGACCCGCGCACCCTGGGCATGTTGATCGCGCTGTACGAGCACAAGATCTTCGTCCAGGGCGCCATCTGGAACGTCAACTCCTACGACCAGTGGGGCGTCGAACTGGGCAAGCAGCTCGCCAAGGCGATCCTGCCCGAGCTGGCCGGCGACAAGCCGGTGACCGGGCACGACGCCTCGACCAACGGACTGATCAACGCCTACAAGCAGATGAAGCGCGGATAGGGGGCGCGGGAACGAGGCGCCGTCGCGGCCGGCAGAGGCGAATGCGCCCCCGACGGCTCACCAAACGCCATAGCCTTTCGCCGATCCGCCCGGGCGAACGGCTGAGCGCCCTTTACGCCCCGGCTTCGTCTGCCGACCTGTTGCACAGGGAGGGTTGGCGATGACGGGCACGAAGCCGCCCCGGCCGGCCGGTTGGCCGGCGATAGGGATCGTTCTGACGCTGCTGCTGGGCGTGCTCGGCGGCGGCGCGGCGCCGGCTGCCGCGCCGACGGTGGCGGTGCTGGGCATCGTCGGGCCGATCGGGCCGGCGACCGCCGAATACGTCGAGAACGGCTTGGAACAGGCGCAGGAGCTCGGCGCCGCGGCGGTGGTGCTGCGCCTCGACACGCCCGGCGGCCTCGACGCCAGCATGCGCGACATCGTGCGCGGACTGCTCGCCGCGCCGATGCCGGTGATCGCCTGGGTGGCGCCGTCGGGCGCGCGGGCGGCCAGCGCCGGCACCTACATCCTCTACGCCAGCCATCTCGCGGCGATGGCGCCGGGCACCAATCTCGGCGCCGCGACGCCGGTGCAGATGGGCGGCGGCGGGCCGCTGCCCGGCGGCGACGACGACGCGCCCGCCGACGACGACGCGATGACCCGCAAGCTGGTCAACGACGCCGCCGCCTATCTGCGCTCGCTGGCCGAACTGCGCGGCCGCAACGCCGAATGGGCCGAGAAGGCGGTGCGCGAGGGCGCCTCGCTGAGCGCCGCCGAGGCCGAACGCCTCGGCGTCGTCGAATTCGTCGCCCCGTCCTTGACCGAGCTGCTCGACCGCGCCGACGGCCGCACCGTCACGCTCGCCGGCGCGGCGGTGACGCTGCGCACCGCCGGGGCGAGCATCGTGCCCATCGAGCCGGACTGGCGCATCGAGCTGCTGTCGCTGCTGACCAATCCCAACGTCGCCTTCCTGCTGCTGATGATCGGCGTCTACGGCATCATCTTCGAACTCGCCAGCCCGGGCGCGATTCTGCCCGGGGTGCTGGGGGCGATCTGCCTGGTGTTCGGGCTCTACGCGCTGGCCGTGCTGCCGGTCAACTACGCCGGCCTGGCGCTGGTCCTGCTGGGCATCGCCTTCATGGTCGCCGAGGCCTTCGTGCCGTCCTTCGGCGTGCTCGGGCTCGGCGGCCTCGCCGCCTTCGCGGTCGGGGCGGCGATCCTGTTCGACGCCGAGGCGCCGGCGTTCCGCCTGTCGTGGCAGACCGTGGCCGCCACCACCGCCGTGACCGGCATCGCGCTGCTGCTCCTGTTCGGCTACGTCGTCCGCGTCCACCGCCGCCCCGCCACCACCGGCCGCGACGACCTGCTCGGCCATGCCGGCCGCGTCGACCGCTGGGCCGACGGCACCGGCTGGGTGGTGGTGCGCGGCGAGCTGTGGCGCGCCGAGGCGCCGGCGCCGCTGCGGCCGGGACAGCCGGTGCGAGTCGTCGCGATCCGCGGCCTGACCCTGGCGGTCGAGCCGCTGCAATCCGAACCCGGAGTCTGATCATGGTCGATCTCATCGTCATCGCTCTCGTCGGCGCCGCCGTGATCGCGATCCTGGTCGCGGCGATCCGCATCCTGCGTGAATACGAACGCGGCGTCGTCTACACGCTCGGCCGCTTCACCAGCGTGCGCGGCCCCGGATTCATCATCCTGGTGCCGCTGGTCCAGCAGATGGTGCGGATCGACCTGCGCACGATCGTCCAGGACATCCCCAGCCAGGACCTGATCTCGCGCGACAACGTCTCGGTCAAGGTCGACGCCGTGCTGTATTTCCGCGTCGTCGAGCCGGGCGACGCCGTCAACCAGGTCGCCGACTACATGGCCGCCACCAACCAGCTCGCGCAGACGACGCTGCGCTCGGTGCTGGGCAAGCACGACCTCGACGAGATGCTGGCCGAGCGCGACAAGCTCAACCGCGACATCCAGGAGATCATCGACAGCCAGACCGACGCCTGGGGGATCAAGGTCTCGAACGTCGAGATCAAGCACATCGAGATCGACGAGAGCATGATCCGCGCCATCGCCAAGCAGGCCGAGGCCGAACGCCTGCGCCGCGCCCGCATCATCGCCGCCGAGGGCGAGTTCCAGGCGGCGCAACGGCTGGTCGACGCCGGGCGCATCCTCTCCGAAAGCCCGCTGTCGATGCAGCTCCGCTATCTCGGGGCGCTGCAGGACATCGCCGGCGAACGCACCTCGACATTGATCTTCCCGCTGCCGATCGACATGCTGCGCGGATTGAGGCCAGCGGACGACAAGCCATGACCCGCGTCTTCCACCGCGATACCCGCGCAACCTATCCCGAAGCGCTCGCCGGCGACGGCATCCACGTCGTCGGCGCCGACGGCGGGCGCTGGATCGACGCCTCGGGCGGCGCCGCGGTCTCGTGCCTCGGCCATTCCGACGCCGCCGTGCGCGCGGCGATCAAGGAGCAGGTCGAGCGGCTGGCCTACGTCCACTCGGCCGCCTTCACCACCGCCCCGGCCGAGGAACTCGCCGAGGCACTGGTCGCCGACGCGGCCCGCGAGCTGGCCGACGACCGGCTGCGCTGGGTCTATTTCGTCTCCGGCGGTTCCGAGGCCACCGAGGCCGCCCTGAAGCTGGCGCGCCAGTATTTCCTCGAGATCGGCGAGCCGGGGCGCGACCTGTTCGTCGCCCGCCGCCAGAGCTATCACGGCAACACCCTGGGCGCGCTGGCGGTCGGCGGCAACGCCTGGCGGCGCGAGCCCTATGCGCCGCTGCTGTTTCCGGCCCGCCACGTCGCGCCGTGCTACGAGTACCGCGACCGCCGCGGCGACGAGAGCGCGGCCGAGTACGGCGCTCGCGTCGCCGACGAGCTCGAGGCGGCGATCCAGGCCGCCGGGCCGGGGCGCGTCGCCGCCTTCATCGCCGAGCCGGTGGTCGGGGCGACGCTGGGCGCGGTGCCGGCGGTGCCGGGCTACTTCAGGCGCATCCGCGAGATCTGCGACCGCCATGGCGTGCTGCTGATCCTCGACGAGGTGATGTGCGGCATGGGCCGCACCGGCAGCCTGTTCGCCAGCGCGCAGGAGGGCGTCGTGCCCGACCTGCTGACGATGGCCAAGGGGCTGGGCGCCGGCTACGTGCCGATCGGCGCGGTGATGGTTTCCGAGGCGATCCACCGCGCCGTGCGCGACGGCTCCGGCTTCTTCCAGCACGGCCACACCTACATGGGCCATGCCACGGCCTGCGCCGCCGGCCTGGCGGTGCGCCGGCGCATCGTCGAGGACGGCTTGCTGGCGAACGTCCGCGCGCGCGGCGACCAGCTCATGGCGGCGCTGCGCCAGCGGCTCGGCGATCATCCGCATGTCGGCGAGATCCGCGGTCGCGGCCTGTTCGTCGGCGTCGAGCTGGTCGCCGACCGCGCCACCAAGGAGCCGTTCGACCCGGCGCGCAAGGTCAACGCCCGCGTGCGCCGCGAGGCCTTCGAGCGCGGCATGGTCTGCTATCCGATGGGCGGCACCGTCGACGGCCGGCGCGGCGACCACGTCATGCTGGCGCCGCCCTACATCGTCACCGCCGCCGAGGTCGAGCGCATCGCCGACATCACCGCCGAAGCGGTGCGCGCGGCCACGGCATAGCCGTTTCGGCCACCCTTTCGGGTGCGCAATCGAGCCGTTCGTTCGGTTGCGGCGACCGGCCGTCCGCGCGAGGCTTGGCGGACGCCATGGCCGAGACCGACACCGCTCCCTTCATCCTCGCCGTCGCGCCCAACGGCGCGCGCCGCACGGCCGCGGACCATCCGGCGCTGCCGGTGACGCCGGCCGAGATCGCGCGCACCGCCGCCGCCTGCCGCGCGGCCGGCGCGTCGCTGCTGCATCTGCACGTGCGCGACGCCGCCGGCCGCCACGTGCTCGACGCCGACGCCTACCGCGCCGCCACCGCCGCCGTCCGCGCGGCGGTCGGCGAGGCGATGATCGTGCAGGTCACCACCGAGGCGGTCGGCCGCTACCGCCCGGCCGAACAGATGGCCCTGGTCCGCGAATTGCGGCCCGAGGCGGTGTCGCTGGCCGTGCGCGAGCTGATCCCCGAAGACGGCGCCGAGGCCGAGGCGGCGCGTTTCCTCGCCGAGATCCATCGCGACGGCACGCTGGTCCAGTACATCGTCTACGACCGCTGCGAGGCGGCGCGGCTGCTGTCGCTGGTCCGCCGCGGCATCGTGCCGCAGGCCCGCCCGGCGGTGCTGTTCGTGCTCGGACGCTACGACGGCACGGCGGCGATGCCGCGCGACCTGTGCGGGTTCGTGGGCGCCTGGTGCGACCGGGGGCCATGGGCGGTCTGCGCCTTCGGCCCGGCCGAGAGCGCCTGCGTCGCCGTCGCGGCGGCGTTCGGCGGCCATGGCCGGGTCGGCTTCGAGAACAACCTCTGGCGCCCTGGCGGCGGCCTGGCGGAGGACAACGCCGAGCCGTGCCGCCGGGCCGCCGCAGCCGCCGCCCTGTGCGGGCGGCCAATCGCCGACGCCGACGCGGCGCGGCGCATCATGTCGTGCAACGTGGGAGACGAAGAATGACGAAAGCGCTCACCGGAATCGCCACCGCGGCCACTCTGGCCGCCCTGGCCGCCGCCGTGCCCGCCTCGGCGGCCGACCAGTTCATCACCATCGGCACCGGCGGCGTCACCGGGGTCTACTACCCGACCGGCGGCGCCATCTGCCGGCTCGTCAACAAGGGCCGCAAGGACCACGGCATCCGCTGCTCGGCCGAGAGCACCGGCGGCTCGGTCTACAACGTCAACACCATCCAGCAGGGCGAGCTCGACTTCGGCGTCGCCCAGTCCGACGTGCAGTACAAGGCCTACGAGGGCGAGGGCGAGTGGGCCAACAACGCCTTCAAGGATCTGCGGGCGGTGTTCTCGCTGCATGCCGAGCCGTTCACCGTCGTCGCCCGCGCCGATTCCGGCATCAAGACCTTCGACGACCTCAAGGGCAAGCGCGTCAACGTCGGCAATCCCGGCTCGGGCCAGCGCTCGACGATGGAGGTGCTGATGAACGAGATGGGCTGGACGCTGAACGACTTCGCCCTGGCCTCCGAGCTCAAGCCGGCGGAGCAGGCGCAGGCGCTGTGCGACAACAAGGTCGACGCCATCGTCTACACCGTCGGTCATCCCAACGGCTCGATCCAGGAGGCGACGACGAGCTGCGACACCGTGCTGGTCGACGTCGACAACGAAGCGGTCAAGGGCCTGGTCGAGAAGTTCCCCTACTACTCGATGGCGACGATCCCCGGCGGCATGTACCGCGGCGCCGAGAACGAGGACGACACCACCACCTTCGGCGTCCGCGCCACCTTCGTCACCGACGCCAAGAAGGATCCGCAGGTGGTCTACACGGTGACCAAGGCGGTGTTCGAGAACTTCGAGGACTTCCAGCAGCTCCATCCCGCCTTCGCCAGCCTGAAGAAGGACGAGATGGTCGCCGCCGCGCTGAGCGCGCCGCTGCACGAGGGCGCCAAGAAGTATTACGACGAGGCCGGCCTCGGCCAGCAGAAGGCCGAAGGCGCGAAGTAGGGCGATCCCCTCTCCCTCGAGGGGAGAGGGAGGGGCCCGCGAAGCGGCAGGGCGAGGGTGATTCCGGCCGCCTGGTCAGGCGCCGGCACCCCTCGCCCCAGCCCTCCCCCACGAGGGGAGAGGAAGCACAACGAACGGATTTCAGCGATGCGCGACGGCACCCCCGACCAGCAGCAGTCCGACGCCGCCCGGGACATCGTCGCCCAGGTCGACACCGGCGCGCGCACGCCGACCGGGCCGGTCGGGGCGCTGCTGATCGGCATCGCGCTGGCGTGGTCGCTGTTCCAGCTCTGGTACGCCTCGCCGCTGCCGTTCCTGCTCAACATATTCATCCTCAACGACACCGAGGCGCGGTCGATCCACCTCGCCTTCGCGATGTTCCTGGCCTACACCGCCTATCCGGCCTTCAGGCGCTCGCCGCGGCGGCGGGTGCCCGTCGCCGACTGGGCGCTGGCGCTGGCGGCCGCCTTCTGCGCCGCCTACCTGTTCCTGTTCTACGACGAGCTCGCCCGCCGCCCGGGGCGGCCGACCGACGCCGACATCGTCGTCGCCGTCGCCGGCATGGTGCTGCTGCTGGAGGCGACGCGCCGGGCGCTGGGGCCGCCGCTGATGGTGGTGGCGCTGGTTTTCCTGGTCTACACCTTCTTCGGCCCGTGGATGCCGGACGTGATCGCCCACAAGGGCGCCTCGCTGAACAAGGGCATGTCGCACTACTGGCTCGGCACCGAGGGCGTGTTCGGCGTCGCCTTGGGCGTGTCGACCAGCATGGTGTTCCTGTTCGTGCTGTTCGGCGCCCTGCTGGAGCGGGCGGGGGCCGGCAACTACTTCATCCGCGTCGCCTTCTCGCTGATCGGCCACATGCGCGGCGGGCCGGCCAAGGCGGCGGTGGTGTCCAGCGCGCTGACCGGCATGATCTCGGGCTCGTCGATCGCCAACGTGGTGACCACCGGCACCTTCACCATTCCATTGATGAAGAAGGTCGGCTTCACCGGCGAGAAGGCCGGCGCCGTCGAGGTGGCGTCGTCGACCAACGGCCAGCTCACGCCGCCGGTGATGGGCGCCGCCGCCTTCCTGATGGTCGAGTTCGTCGGCATCTCCTATCTCGACGTCATCCGCCACGCCATCCTGCCGGCGCTGATCTCGTACATCGCGCTGATCTACATCGTCCATCTCGAGTCGCTGAAGGCCGGCCTGAAGGGCCTGCCGCGCCGGCGCGAGAGCAAGTGGACGCGCAGCGCGCTGGCCTTCCTGACCACGTTCATCGGCCTCGCCGCGCTGACCATGGCCGTCTACTACGTCGCCGGCTGGATCCAGGCGGCGTTCGGCGCCGCCGCCGGCTGGGTGCTGGGCGCGCTGATCGCCGCCGCCTATCTCGGCCTGGTCTGGTACGCGGCCCGTTTCCCCGAGCTGGAGAGCGGCGAGGACATCGCCGAGCTGCCCGAGCCGGGGCCGACGATCAAGTCGGGCCTCTATTTCCTGCTGCCGGTCGTCGTGCTGGTCTGGGCGCTGACCGTCGAGCGGCTGTCGCCCGGACTCTCGGCCTTCTGGGCCACCGCCTTCATGATCGGCGTCGTGCTGACCCACCGGCCGCTGAAGGCGCTGTTCCGCCGTCAGGCGGCGGCGACGGCGTTCACCGCCGGCTTCGCCGACCTGTTCGCCGGGCTGGTGATGGGCGCGCGCAACATGATCGGCATCGGCGTCGCCACCGCCGCCGCCGGCATCGTCGTCGGCACGGTGACGCTGACCGGCATCGGCCTGGTGATGACCGAGTTCGTCGAGTTCATCTCGGGCGGCAACCTGATGCTGCTGCTGCTGTTCACCGCGGTGATCAGCCTGCTGCTCGGCATGGGCCTGCCGACCACCGCCAACTACATCGTCGTCGCGACGCTGATGGCGCCGGTGATCGTGTCGATCGGCGCCGAAGCGGGACTGGTGGTGCCGCTGATCGCGGTGCACCTGTTCGTGTTCTATTTCGGCATCCTGGCCGACGACACTCCCCCCGTGGGGCTGGCCGCCTTCGCTGCCGCGGCGATCGCCAAGTCGGATCCGATCCGCACCGGCGTCCAGGGCTTCCTCTACGACATCCGCACGGCGCTGCTGCCGTTCATGTTCATCTTCAACACCGAGCTGCTGCTGATCGGCATCGCGTCGGTCTGGCACGGCCTGCTGGTCTTCGCCGCCGCCACCACCGCGATGCTGGCCTTCGCCGCCGCCACCCAGCGCTGGTTCCTGGTGCGCAACCGACTGTGGGAGACGCTGGCGCTGCTGCTGGTCGCCTTCACCCTGTTCCGCCCCGGCTTCTGGATGGACATGGTGCAGCCGGAGCACGAGGAACTGCCGCCGAGCGAGTTGGCGCGCGTCGTCGAGGCGCTGCCGCCCGGCGGCCGGCTGTCGCTCAGGGTGATCGGCGAAACGCTCGAGGGCCAGCCCGTCGACAAGGTCGCCGTGCTGCGGCTGCCGGGCGGCGAGACGCCCGAGCAGCGACTCGAGGCCGCCGGCCTGTTCCTCGCCGAGGAGGACGCGGCGCTGATCGTCGAGCGCATCGGCTTCGGCAGCCCGGCCGAGAAGGCCGGCTTCGATTTCGACTACGTCGTCGAGGGCGTGGTCGTGGCGGCCGACCGGCCGCCGAAGCACCTGTTCTACATCCCGGCGCTGGCCCTGCTGGCGCTGATCTGGGCGGCGCAGCGCCGGCGGGCGCGCCGGTCCGCCGCCGCCATGGGAGCATGATCATGTTCAAGGACATCCTGGTCGCCGTCGACCTCGACAACCCAATGGACTGGAGCCACACGATGCCGCACGCCGTGCACCAGGCCAGGGCGGCCGACGCCAGCCTGCACGTGATGACGGTGATGCCCGATTTCGGCATGAGCATCGTCGGCCAGTTCTTCCCCAAGGGCTACGAGAAGAACGTCGCCGAGACGCTGCTGCAGCGCCTGCACGAGAAGGTCGCCGAGGTGGTGCCGAAGGAGATGGCGGTGCAGCACATCGTCGCCGAGGGCAACGTCTACGAGTCCATCCTGGCCATCGCCGAGAAGACCCGCGCCGACCTGATCGTCTGCGGCTCGCATCGCCCGGAACTCAAGGACTACCTGCTCGGCCCCAACGCGGCGCGCGTCGTGCGCCATTCGACCTGCTCGGTGCTGGTGGTGCGGCCGTAGCGGGAGGTGCCGGTGCAGTGGCCGCGACGATGAACCGACGATCTGGGGCTCTCCCCGGAATTCGGCGATGAACCCAAAAAAAAGCGATGGCCGGAAGCATGTCCGGCCATCGCCACCACGATCTACGTGCCCGATCAGTTCATCTTGCACTTGTCGCTGGGCGGCGGCAGGTCCTCCATGGCGACGCCCAGGACCTTCTCCTGGCCGTTCTCGACCATGCGGGTGTAGAAGTCCTGCACCGGGCCGTGGGACGCCGACAGCGTGAACTCGCCGCGCGGGCTGTCGATCTTGGCCGTTTCCATGGCCTTGATCACCTTGTCCTTGGCCTTGATGTCGCCGCCGGCGCCTTCCAGGCCGATGCGCAGCAGCTCGGCCGCGTCGTAGCCCTGGACGGCGTAGACGTCGGCGTCGCGGTTGGTGGCCTTCTTGAAGGCCGCGCGGAACGCCTTGTTCTTCGGATTGTCGAGGTTGTCGGCGTAGTGCAGCGTCGTCTTGACGCCGGCCGCCGCCTCGGGCGCCTTCTGCCACACGCCGTCGGTCAGGAAGCCCGAGCCGTAGAGCGGAATCTTGCCGTGCAGGCCGGCCGCATCGTAGTCCTTCAGGAACTTCAGCGCGCCGCCGCCGGCGAAGAACACGAACACCGCGTCCGGCTTGATCGCCGCGATCTCGGTCAGGTAGGGCTGGAACTCGACGTTGGGGAAGTCGAGGCGCAGGTCCTTGACGATCTCGCCGCCGCCCTTGGTGAAGCTGTCCTTGAAGCCCTGGATGGCCTCGTTGCCGGCCGGGTAGTTCCAGGTCAGGGTCACGACCTTCTTGATGCCGTCCTTCAGCGCGACCTCGCCGGCGGGATGGCTGGCCTGCCAGTTGCTGAACGAGGTGCGGAAGATGTTCGGCGCGCACATCTGGTTGGTCAGCGCGTCGGCGCCCGCGTTGGCGACGATGGTCAGCGTGCCTTCGTCGCGCGCGACCTGGGCCATCGCCATGGCGACGCCCGAGTGCACCGGACCGACCAGCACGTCGACCTTCTCCTTGCCGATCAGGCGGCTGGTGTTGTCCTTGGCCTTCGGCGGCGCCGCCTCGGAATCGACCGCGACGTATTCGATCTTGCAGTTGGCCAGCTTGCCGCCGGCTTCGTCGACCCGCAGCTTGAAGGCGTCGGTGATGTTGTTGCCGAGGGCCGCGTAAGTGCCGGAATAGGGCAGCAGGAAGCCGACCTTGACCGAGCAGTCCTGCGCCGAGGCCGTCGCCGGCGCCGCCACGGCGACGGCCAGCGCGAGCGCGACGGGCGCGCAATAGGAGTTGAATTTTTTCATTGCTTGGCGTTTCCCCTTCAGGTTCGAACCGACGCCGACCGCGCTTGGCTGCACGATTCGGCAGGGCGGTACCGAAATGCTAAATGCGAAGTGCCTGCCCGTCCAGTATGCATACCGGATGCCCCACGATCGGAGGACTGGACCGCCGCGCGGCGGCCGGGCACCCTGGTCGCGGCAGCAGGAGGGCGCATGGACAGGCTGGTCGTCGAGCGGGCGGTGAGGTGGGGCGATTGCGATCCCGCCGGCATCGTCTATACGCCACGGGTGTTCGACTTCGCCACCGAGGCGGTCGAGGCCTGGTTCCGCGAGGTCGCCGGGCTCGACTGGGCGGGCCTGGTGCGGGGCGGCCGCGGCGCGCCGACGGTGCACGCGAGCTGCGACTACCTGCGGCCGATGGCGCCCGGCCTGGCGTTTCGGGTCTGCGTGCTGCTGGAGAAGGTCGGCACCTCCAGCCTGACCTTCCGCCTGCTGGGCAAGGACGCCGACGGCGAGCTGTATTTCGACGCCAAGATCGTCTCGGTGTTCACCGATTTCACCGCCGGCCGCTCGGAAACCATCCCGGACGCGGTGCGCGAACGCGCCGAAGCCTACGAGCGCGCCTGCCGGGATCACGCCTGACATGGCCGCCGCCTTCGTCTTCCGGCCCGCCAGCGTGCCGGTCCTGGCCAGCATCCCGCATGTCGGCACGGGCATGCCGCCGGCCTTCGCCGCGCGGCTGACCCCGGCCGCGCGCATCCTGCCCGACACCGACTGGCACCTCGACCGGCTCTACGATTTCCTCGACGAGCTCGGGGTCGGCGTGCTGCGGGGCACGCATTCGCGGCTGCTGGTCGACCTCAATCGCGGCCTGGCCGACGAGCCGCTGTACGAGGGCTTCACCACCGGGCTGCACCCCGAACGCCTGTTCAGCGACGGCGCCCCGGTGTGGGAGCGGCCGCTCGCGGACGCCGAGAAGCGCGAGCTGGTCGAGACGCTGTGGCAGCCCTACCACGCCTGCCTGGCCGAGGAACTGGCGCGACTGCGCGCCGCCTACGGGGTGGCGGTGCTGTTCGAGGTCCATTCGATCCGCACGCGGGTGCCGCTGCTGTTCGCGGGCGACCTGCCCGATTTCAACGTCGGCACCGACGACGGCGCCGCCGCCGACCCGGCGCTGGCCCGCCGCCTGATGGCGGCGGTGTCGGGCGATCCGCGCTACGCGGCGGTGCTCGACGGCCGCTTCAAGGGCGGCTACAACACCCGCCATTACGGCCATCCCGAGCGCGGCGTCCATGCCGTGCAGCTCGAACTGACCCAGCGCACCTACATGCAGGAGGCGCCGCCCTTCGCCTTCCTGCCCGAGGAAGCGGCGCGCGTGCGGCCGCTGCTGCGGCGGTTCGTGGCCGAGATGGTCGCCTGGGCGCGCGAGGCCTCGGCCGGCCGGTGACCCCGCCGGCCTTGCGCGGCCGGCGGCGGAATGCCCGGATTTTGGGCAGGGCTGCCGCGCGGCTGGGCACCGAGCCCGCCGCCGCCGCCGCGGCACGCGGTCGCCGGCCCTGGCACGCTGCGTGCGTGGGCTCGGCGGGGGTGCCGATGCAGATCACCAGGCCACGCGAACAGATCATCGCCGACATCGTCCGCCCGCCGCCGAGGCCGGCCCGCAGCGCCGATCTGCGCGCGCTGCTGGACGCCACCTCGGAATCGGCCTTCCTGCTCGACCCGGACGGACGGTTCGTGGCCGTCAACCGGGTGGCGGCGGCGCGGCTCGGGCTGCGGCGGCGCGAGATGATCGGGCGTTGCGCCTTCGACATCTGGCCGCCCGAGGTCGCCGCCCTGCGCAGCGTTCCCTTTCGCGAGGCCGTCGAATCGGGCGAGGCGGTCAGCTTCTGCGACGAGCGCGACGGCCGTTCGTTCGAGATCACCTATCAGCCGGTGCGCGATGGCGACGGCCCGGCCCGCATCGCCGTGTTCGCCCGCGAGATGACCGGCGAACGCCAGCTCATCGCCGCCCTGGCCGCCGCCCAGGCCCAGTACCGCGACGCCTTCGAGAACGCCGTCGTCGGCATGTTCCGGACCACGCCGGACGGGCGCTACCTCGCCGCCAACCGGGCGCTGGCCCGCATGTACGGCTTCGCCGATCCCGAACAGCTCAAGGCCGAGCTGACCGACATCGGCGCCCAGCTCTATGTCGAGCGCGACCGCCGCGAGGCGTTCCGGAGGCGCCTGATCGAGAACGACGCCGTGCGCGGCTTCGAATCCGAGATCCGGCGCCGCGACGGCAGCGTCGCCTGGATCGCCGAGAGCGCCCGCGCCGTGCGCGACGCCGCCGGCGCGCTGCTCTACTACGAGGGCATGGTCGAGGACGTCACCGAAGCCAAGCGCGTGCGCCAGGCCGAGGCGGCGGCGCAGGCCAAGGCCAACTTCCTCGCCAACATGAGCCACGAGCTGCGCACGCCGCTGAACGCCGTGCTCGGCTTCTCGGACGTGATGGTCTCGGAGCTGTTCGGGCCGCTGCCGCCGCGCTACCGCGACTATGCCGGCCTGATCCACGAGGCCGGCAGCCATCTGCTGCGGCTCATCAACGACGTCCTCGACCTGGCCAAGGTCGACGCCGGCCGCCTCGACCTGCGGGACGAGATCCTGTCGGTGCCGGAGCTGATCGCCGCCTGCCTGCACCTGGTGCGCGAAGCCGCCGAGCGCGGCGGCGTGCGCATCGAGGTGGCGGTGCGCGAGCCGCTGCCGCGCGTGCGCGGCGACGGCCTGCGGCTGAAGCAGATCCTGCTCAACCTGCTGTCCAACGCGGTCAAGTTCACGCCGGCCGGCGGCACCGTCGCGGTCCGCGCCGAGGTCGGTCCGGCCGGGCTGACGGTGGCGGTGCAGGACACCGGGCCCGGCATCGCCGCCGCCGACCTCGAGCGGGTGATGGAGCCGTTCTCGCAGGCCGACACCGCCCGCGCCCACGAGGGCACCGGCCTCGGCCTGCCGCTGGCCCGCCGCCTGGCCGAGCTGCACGGCGGATCGCTGGACCTCGAAAGCGCGCCGGGACAGGGCACGACGGCACGGCTGCGGCTGCCGGCGGAGCGGCTGGTCGGCTGAGCATTGCGCCGCGGCGGCGGCACCGCTAGCCTCGGCCGCGATGCCCGACCCGACCTGCCCGCTCTGCGCCGCGCCCGACGCGAAGCCGTTCGCCACCGCCTTCGCCCGGCGCTATTTCCGCTGCCCGGCCTGCGAACTGACCTTCCTCGACAGGACGCTGTTGCCGAGCGCCGAGGAGGAGCGGCGCGAATGCCTGCTGCACGAGAACGACCCCGCCGATCCCGGCTACCGCCGCCATCTGGCGCACCTGCTCGATCCGTTGACCGCGCGCCTGCCGCCGGGCTCGCAAGGCCTCGACTACGGCTGCGGCCCCGGCCCGGCGATTTCGACGATCCTGGCCGAGCGCGGCTTCCGGGTCGCCGACTGGGACCCGCTGTTCCGCCCCGACCCGGCGCCGCTGGCCCGCCGCTACGACTTCGTCACCTGCACCGAGGTCGCCGAACACTTCCACCACCCGGCCGAGGAATTCCGCCGCCTCGCCGGCCTGCTGCGCCCCGGCGGCGTGCTCGGGCTGATGACCTCGCTGCTGCTCGACGGCATCGATTTTCCGCGCTGGGGCTACATGCGCGAGCGCGGCCACGTCTGCTTCTACCGCCCCGCCACGATCGACTGGATCGCGCGCGAGCACGGGATGGCGGCGGAGGTGATCGGCGGCAACGTCGCTGTGCTGCGGGGCGTCTGACCGCTCCTCAGCCGCATTTCGAATAGCCGCAGCTGTGGCAGGTGTCGCAGCCTTCCATGCGCACCAGGCTGGGCTGGCCGCATTTCGGGCAGTGGCGGCGGGCGGTGTGGCCGATGGCGACGACCTGTTTCTCCGCGGCCGGGGTCGCCTCGCCGCGCGGGTCGGGCAGGAAGCCGATGTCGACCATGTGGCGCTCGATGGTCTCGCCGATCGCGGCGAGCAGCGAGGGCACGTAGCGGCCGCCCATCCAGTGGCCGCCGCGCGGGTCGAACACCGCCTTCAGCTCCTCGACGACGAAGGCGACGTCGCCGCCGCGGCGGAACACCGCCGAGATCATGCGGGTCAGCGCCACCGTCCAGGCGTAGTGGTCGAGATTCTTCGAGTTGATGAACACCTCGAACGGGCGCACGCGGCCGTCCTGGATGACGTCGTTGACGGTGATGTAGATGGCGTGCTCGCTCTCGGGCCAGCGCAGCTTGTAGGTGCGCCCGCCCAAAGCCTCGGGCCGGGTCAGCGGCTGGGTCAGGTGGTGGACGACGCCCTCCTGCTCGGCGCGCTCGGGCCTCTCGGGCTCCAGCGGCAGTTCGGCCTGCGGCGCGTCGGGCTTGGCGACCTGCAGCACGGCGCCGGTGATCTCGTTGGGCCGGTAGGTGGTGCAGCCCTTGCACCCGAGCTCGTAGGCCTGCATGTAGACGTCCTTGAACGCCTCGAAGTCGATGTTCTCGGGGACGTTGATGGTCTTCGAGATGCTGGAATCGACGTATTTCTGCACCGCCGCCTGCATCACCAGGTGATCCTTGGGGCTGAGCGACTGGGCGTCGACGAAATAGTCCGGCAAGCCCGCGGTGTCGCCGTGCAGGCGCCGGTAGAGGCGATAGGCGTAGTCGGTGACCTCCTCCTCGTGGCGGCTGCCGTCGGGCATCAGCACGCTGCGGCCGTACTTGAACGCGAAGACCGGCTCCAGCCCCGACGAGACGTTGTCGGCGAACAGCGAGATGGTGCCGGTCGGCGCGATCGAGGTCAGCAGGGCGTTGCGGATGCCGTGCGCGGCGATCGCCTGGCGCACGTCCTCGTCCAGGGCGCGGACGTGTTCGCCGGCCAGGTACTTGTCGGCGTCGAACAGCGGGAACGGGCCCTTCTCCTTGGCCAGCTCGACCGAGGCGAGATAGGCCTCGCGCTGCAGCCGCGCCATCCAGGCCTCGACCAGCCTCACCGCCTGCGGGCTGCCGTAGCGCACCCGGCACATCAGCAGCGCGTCGGCCAGGCCGGTGATGCCGAGACCGATGCGGCGCTTGGCCAGGGCCTCGCGACGGTGCTCGTCGAGCGGGAATTTCGAGGCCTCGATGACGTTGTCCATCATCCGCACGGCGGTGCGGACCTGCGTCGCCAGCCGCTCGAGGTCGAGCGCCGCCTTGTCGCCGAACGGGTCCGAGACGAGCTGCGCCAGATTGACCGAGCCGAGCAGGCAGACGCCGTAGGCCGGCAGCGGCTGTTCGCCGCAATTGTGGACCATCAGCCCGTTGGCGTCGAAGGCGTGGATCCCGGGAATCCGGACGTCGTAGACCGTCTCCTCGCCGTCGTCCTCCAGCGCCGCCACCGTGGCGACGAAGGCCTCGCGGCCGAGCGCGCCGCGATAGCCGGCCAGGCCGCGGGACAGCCGCGCCGCCTTCTCGGCGTCGGCGAAGCCGATCCGCTCGGCGAAGACCAGCAGATTGTCGCCGCGGACCGACAGCGCCGCGCCGTCGCGCCCGGCGGCGACGCCGAAGCGCAGCAGCATTCTTTGCGCGGCCCGCAGCAGCTCGGGGTCGCCGTCCACCTCGACCCGCAGCGCGTCCGCGCGGTGGCCGTGGACGGCGCCGGCGGCGTCGAACAGCCCCTGCAGCAGCCCGCGCTGGAAGGCCGCCGAGTCGCGCTCCATCGCCGGGGTGATCGCCGGCCGCCCGGGATCGGTGCCCAGCGACGCCGCCAGCGCCGCCAGGGCGTGCGAGGCCAGTCGGAAGCCGTCGCGGCCCGGCCCGGGCGCCCAGCCGGCCAGTTCGCCCCCCGGCAGCGCCTCGGCGGCGACGCGGGCGCGCGCCATCACCGACCCGCAGCCGTCGCAGGCGCCGCCGTTGGCGACCCTGGCGCGCGGCCACAGGCTCAGCACGGCGCGGTCGTCGCAGACCGCGCCGGCCGCCAGCAGCAGGCCGATCAGATAGCCCTCGTCCTCGCCGTGGGCGCCGGGCCAGTCGGCGAGGCGGCGATGGTCGTGCAGCACGATCTCCTCGCCCGGACGCAGCCGCCCGGCCGGCGTCCAGTCCGATTCGATGCCGCCGGCGGCGCGGCGCAGCACCCGGCGCACCGGATGGTCGGCGGTCAGGCGCAGCGCGTGCCCCTGCGCGGTGGTCAGCCGCAGCACCGGCTTGCGCCCGGTGGCGAAGAACCCGGCGCCCGTGCTGCTCCACGGCCGGCCGTCGACCATGGCGTCGAACGGCACCCCGACCAGCTCCGCGACCTGGCGCGGCCCCTCGGCCGTCGTCACCCAGGCGTCTGCGGTGACGCAGGGATTGGTGGCGTGGATGGTCTCGCAATACCAGAGATTGTTCAGGCGATTGATGCGGTCGATGAAGATCACGCCGGGCTCGGCATAGGCGTAGGTCGCCCGCATGATCTTGTCCCACAGCGCCCGCGCCGGCAGGCTCTTGTAGACGACGCCGTCGAAGACCAGCTCCCAGGCGGCGTCGTCCTTGACCGCCCGCATGAAGGCGTCGGTCGCCAGCACCGACAGGTTGAACATGCGCAGCCGGCCGGGCTGGCGCTTGGCCTCGATGAAGGCCTCGATGTCGGGATGGTCGCAGCGCATCGTCGCCATCATCGCGCCGCGGCGCGAGCCGGCGCTCATGATGGTGCGGCACATCGCGTCCCAGACGTCCATGAACGACAGCGGCCCCGAGGCGTCGGCGCCGACGCCCTTGACGCTGGCGCCCTTGGGCCGGATGGTCGAGAAGTCGTAGCCGATGCCGCCGCCCTGCTGCATGGTCAGCGCGGCCTGCTTCAGGTGCTCGAAGATCCCCGCCATGTCGTCGGGGATGTCGCCCATGACGAAGCAGTTGAACAGGGTGACGCGGCGGTCGGTGCCGGCGCCGGACAGGATGCGCCCGGCCGGCAGGAAGCGGAAGTCCTCCATCGCGGCGTAGAACTCGGCCTCGCGCCGCGCCGGATCGGCCTCGCCGGCGGCCAGGGCCCGGGCGACGCGGCGCCAGGTATCGGCGATGGATTTGTCGACCGGCTCGCCCGTGGCGGTCTTGAGCCGGTACTTCATGTCCCAGATCTGCTGGGAAATCGACGCCACTTGCGTCATCAACGCCTCCGCTTGCGCCCCGCACGTCTATCCGACGAAAGTCTGGGGGGTTTGGGAGTTTACGGGGCCGCGGCGACCCCCGTCAAGCCGGCGTTCCGCTTTTGTTTCCACAGCTCAAGCCGTTGCCGGGCAACGGCTTTTCGCCCTTTTCCGCGTGTTCCACAGGGTCAGCGGCGGCTGCGCTGGGCGTCGGCCGCGATCTCCTTCTCCAACTCGCCGATGCGCTGCTTCAACGAGGTGCGCAGCGCCTCTGCCACCCACGGCTTCATGCCGGCGAGCTGCTCCTTGAGCTGGCTCAGCAGGACCTTTTTCTGCTCGGCGGTACGCTTGATTGGCATGCGGTCGGAATGCTGACCGTCGTGGCTGCGAAAGCCTGCCATGATGCTTCTCCGTGTTGAGGGGCAGCGGACAGTGACCAAGCCCGTCGGGCGGCGCAAGTGAAATCTGTGCGACCGCCCGCGGCCTTGCCACCGGGCCGGCGGCAGGGCACCATTGGTGCGACCATCGGCGGGGAGGGCATGACCATGGACAGGGTTCCGCTGCTCGAGGAGGCCGTCTTGGCGACGCAGAGCGCCAAGGAGGCACTCGACTCGGCGCTGGAGCGGCTGAGCGGCATCGAGGCCGACTACAACCGCGTGGTCAAGGAGCAGGGCGCCAGCCGGGAACTGGCGGTCGCCCGCGCCGTCCAGGAGGAGGAGCTCGGCATCGACCGCCTGCTCGAATGCCGCTGCCGGATGCAGCGCTGGGCGGGGCTGGTCGACGACTGCGTCCGCGTCTGCCGCACCTATCATTCCGAACGCGTCGTCGCGGCCAATGTGCGCCTGTTGCTGCGCGGCCTCGCGCCGCCGGCCGAGGCCGACCTGTTCGCGATGACGCTGCTGCGCCACGTCCGCGATCCCGAGGACCGGGCGGTGTTCGAGGCGGCCAAGGCCATCCTGGGCCAACTGCAGGAATGCGAGCCGGCCTCAGAGTAGCCGCGGCTGGGCCTGCTCGCCGGCCTCGGCCGCAGCGATGCAGCCCGGATCGTCGTGGCGCGGGCTGTTGACCCGTTCCGAGACCGGCTGCGCGCGCATCGCCTCGGCCGCAAACGCCGTCAGAAGCGGGCGCGGGTCGGGGTTGCCGGGGTCGAGCCACGCCGCCCAGTCGCCCGGCGCCAAAATCACCGGCATACGGTCGTGCACCGGCCGCACCAGGGCGTTGGCGTCGGTGACGATGATCGCGAACGAGCGGATGGTGGTGCCGTCGGGACCGTGCCAGGCCTCCCAGATGCCGGCCATCGCGAACGGGGCGCCGTCGCTCAGGGTGAAGCGCACCGGCCGCTTGCGCCGGCCGTCGCGGCGCCATTCGTAGAAGCCGTCGGCCGGCACCAGGCAGCGGCGCCGACGAAAGGCCTCGCGGAACGACGGCTTCTCGGCCACCGTCTCGGCGCGGGCGTTGATCGGACACGGGCCGTGGCCGGGCCCGGCGCTCCAGGCCGGAATCAGCCCCCAGCGCATCGGCACCAGGCGCCGGCCGGCGGGGGTCGCGATCACGACGGCCAGGTCCTGCGACGGCGCGCAGTTGTAGCGTGGCGGCCCGGCGGGCACCGGCTCGACGAGATGGAACAGCCGCCGCATCGCCTCGGGCGGCGTCAGGCTGGAAAAGCGTCCGCACATGCGGACACTAGATGGTGAAGGCCGCCACCAGCGCAACCAGCGGCACCGCGACCAGCGCGCGCCCGGTCGCCCGCCGCGAGGTCGGCGTCATGCGCAGCCAGAACGCCTCCATCCACAGCCGCCAGGCGCCGAACCGCGACCAGCGCCGCCAGTGCGCGGCGTGGCGTTGCAGCGCCCGGCCCCAGTCGTCCAGCGCCGCCGCCGCCGCCCCGGCAGGGCGATCCCGGTGAAGCTCGACGATCTCGAGGCCGGCCTCGCCGTTCTCGCCGGCGACCACCCTGAAGACATGCCCGGCCCAGGGTCCGCCGGCATAGTCCAGCCGAAGGCCGTCGGGCAGGCGCCGCACCGTCGCCTCGGCGGCGAACGGCCGCCCGTCGCGGTCGCGCCCGCGCAGCCGCCAGTTCGTGCAACTGCACGGCGCCAGGTATTCGAAGACCAGCCCCGGATCGAGGCGCAGCAGGCGCTCGACGTCGCGGCAGAACGCCATCAGCGCGGCCGGCGGCAGCCTGCCCGGCACGCGCACGCTCGTCGCCGGCCCGCTCTCCGGCGGCACGGCGGCTGCAAGCTCGCAGCGGCTTGCGTCCATGTCGTTTCCCCCTCGCCCGTTCTGCTCTCGCAATCCCAGCCGGGCGGCGGCTTGTCGCCGCTTCATCATTAGCGGACGATCATATGCGATCCGCGCCGCCGGCGCGAGCGGAATAATCATAGGTTGAAAAGGTTCCAGAAAAGTGCCGCCGCCCGGCGGGGGCGGCGGCACGAGATCAGTCGAGCGGCTCGTCGAGCGGCTCGGCCCCGGCGACCTGGGCGGCGCCGTAAGGCAGCGCGTAATAAGGCAGCCACGGCTCGAAGCCGTGCTCGGCGCCGTGGAAGGGATAGGCGAAGGTGCCGCCGCCGCCGCCCTGGGCGAGGTCGCGGTGGACGATCACCGCGGCGACGCGGCCGGTGCGGTCGAAGGCGACGTCGCCGACATAGCCGTAGCCGCTGCCGTCGGCCAGCGTGGCGTAGTCGTCGATCAGATCGGTCACCTTCCAGGTCCGCTGCGGCTCGGCCCCGGCCTGCCCGGCCCAGCCCAGCGCCGCCTGCAGCACGCCGGACTCGCCGTAGAGCGCATAGGTCCTGGCGTTATTGGCGCTCACCGGCACCTGCACCGCCGTACCGTCGGCGGCCAGCCGCACCTTGTCCCAGGGCACGTTGACGACGGTGTCGTCGACGCCCCTCATCTCGTCGACCCGCACCAGGAGGCCGGTGATGCGGTCGTCGGAATCGATCAGGATGTTCTCGACGTTGCCGATCACCTGATCGTTCCGGTTTCGCGCCTCGGCGCCGATAAGCTGCTCGGCCCGCCACTGGTTGCGCAGGTCGTCGGCATAGCTCCAGTCCGAGAGCTCGACCGGCTGCGGCCGGCGCTCGGGCTTCGGCGCCGGCGGCGCGGCGGCGAGTTCCGAGGCGCGGTCGGCGACGCCCTGTCCGCCGCGGCCCTGGTCCGAGCGGCGGATGATGCGCTCCTCCTCGATGATGCGCTCGCGCACCACCGGCGGATAGGCCAGCCCCTGCTGCTGGACGCCGTAGGCCGGCGCCTGCGGCGGACGCTGGCTCTCGATCACCTTCTCGATCAGCCACGGCGCGATCGCCAGGCCGGCGCCGGTCAGGAACTCGGTGCGGCTGACGCCGTCCTCGTCCCCGTCGCCCTCGGCGGTCGCCTGAGCCTGGGCCGCGGCGGGCTGCTCGGGAGTCGCCTCGGCCTCGGCGGTCGCCGCCGGCTGCTCGGGCGTGGCCTCGGCCTCGG
>CAZJFH010000023.1:0-11128 GCA_964545205.1 uncultured Rhodospirillaceae bacterium | reverse complement strand
CGGTCGCCGCCGGCTGTTCGGGCGCGGCCTCGGCCTCGGCGGTCGCCGCCGGCTGTTCGGGCGCGGCCTCGGCCTCGGCGGTCGCCGCCGGCTGAGCGGGCGCGGGCTCGGCCTCGGCGGTCGCCGCCGGCGGCGCGGGTTCGGCCGCTTCGGCCGCAGGCGCCTCGGCGTTCGCCGCGGCGTTCTCGGCCTTCCTCTCGGCCTTCTCCGCCTTTCTCTCGGCCTTCTCGGCCGTCTCGTCTGCCGGGGCGGTCAGGGCCGCCGGCGCCTCCTTCGTGTCCTGCTGCTGGGCCAGGGCCCAGCCGGGCGCCGACAGCGCCAGCGCGCAGGCAGCGGTGCTCAACAGTCGTCGCGACATCCCTCACCTCCGGGTCGCCAATGGGTATCCGCAAGGTGAACGCCGAAGGGCAAGCAGGGGTTCCCCGTGGCAGCGGCCTTGCCTTTTGCGCACGGCAAGCGCAAAGACGGACCATGGAAGCGAAGCTGAAGGCGAAACTGTGGGTCCAGGCGCAAATCCGCGCCTGCAACGCCGAGGGCGTCGCCGCCACGGTGGCCCGGCGCGGCGACCCGGACGCCGGCACGATCCTGATCAAGCTGAACCGCGGCGCCGCCGGCTGCGAGGTGCTGACCCAGGTGCGCACGGCCGAGGGGGCGCTGGCCTGGCTGCGCGGCACCGGCCCCGAGCCGGTCGCCGAGGCCGAGGCCGACGCCTACATCGCGCGTCAGGTCGAGCGCGACTGGGATGTCTGGGTGGTCGAGATCGAGGACGCCCAGGGCCGGCCGCCGCTGGGCGGGCCGGTGTTGAAATGAGGGCTCAGCCGCGCCCGCAGCCGCAGCCGCCGTCGCCCGCCTCGTCGCTCGGCTCCGAGCCCGGCTCGTAGCGGATCGCGCCCTCGTACAGCCGCGCGGCGCGGCCGCCGGCCGCCGCGCGGACATAGCGCCGGCCGTCCTCGTCGACGCCCATCTCGAGCGCGACGCGGCCGTCCTCGACCGCCTTGCCGACCTGGTCCTCGGGGATGTCCAGCGCCTTGGCGATGGTCCCGAGCAAGGCGGCGATCTGATCGTACATTTCCTTCTGGGCGGACATGGCTGCTCCCGGTCTTTTCGGCGCGGCAGACTACGCCAGGCCAGGCACCCGGCGCCACACCGAAATGCCGACAGCTTATGTCCTCCGGGTAGGTTGGGTTGGCGGAAATCACATAGGCGGCCGTGGTTTCGCGGGTTAGACTGTCCGCACCACCGAGGGAGACCGAGGATGCGCAAACTGGCCTCAGTTGCTCTTGCGGCGGTGACGAGCCTGCTCGCCGCCTGCTCCCAGAACCCCTATCCGATGCCCGAGCTGCTGTCCGGCCAGCGCACGATGGCGACCGCGGGGGAGTGGCCGGACATGGCCGACGGCCTCGCCGCCGAGGTGCTGGCCCGCGCCACCGACGGCTCCGGCGCCGTCGTGCGCCCGGTTTACGTCGAGCCGCGCGATCCGTTCATGCCCTTCGCCGACGCCTACCACGACCAGCTCGTCAGCCGGCTGAGCCAGGCCGGCGTGCCGGTGGTGGCGGTGCCCGGCGACGCGCTGGTCGTCCGTTACCGGGTGCGCCCGATCGTGCACGAGTACCTCGACCCCAGCGCCTTCCCGGGGGTGTTCACCGGTCTCGGCGCGCTGGCCGGCGCCGGGCCGGCGATCGCCGACAAGGCCGGCGTCGCGACGGCCGCCGTCTCGCTCGGCGGCATCGCGGACATCATCAGCCTGTTCTCGGCCAAGGACCAGGCCGAGGTCGTCGTCACCAACCAGATCGTCGACGACGGCGTCGTGCTGTGGAGCCGGTCCGAGAGCTGGTACGTGCCCGAGGGCGACATCGGCAACTTCGTCGCCTGGACGCCGGCGCCGGCGATCCGGTTGGCCGCGACGCCGGTGCCGCTGCCGGTCCAGGCCCTGCCCGTCGTCGGTCCGGGCGAATGGGAGTCGGAGCGCGCCGAGCGAATCTATCGGCGGAGCCTGCGCAAATGATCGGAGATGCCATGAAACTCGCGCTTCGCCTGGGCGCCACCGCCGCGCTCGCGCTGTCGCTGGCCGCCTGCGCCGACGAGCCGCCGGCGAGCACCGTCGCCACGCTGCCGGCCACCGGCGCCGTCGCCGCCGCGACGCCGCTGTTCGCCAGCTATGCCGCGGCCGACGCGCTGCTGCGCAATGCCGGCCCGTTGCAGGAATTGCAGCGGCCGGTGGTGGTGGCGACGCTGGTCGACGTCAACGACCTCGAACGCTCGACGGGCTTCGGCCGCATCACCGCCGAGCAGGTCGGCGCCCGCTTGGCCAACACGGGGATTCCGGTGGCCGAAGTGAAGCTGCGCCGCAGCATCCTGATCGACAAGGGCGGCGAGATGGTGCTGTCGCGCGACGTCCGCCAGCTCCTGCGCGCGCGCGACGCCCAGGCCCTGGTCGCCGGCACCTATGCCGTCGGCCGCGACACGGTGTTCGTCAACCTGCGCATGCTCTCGGCCGCCGACGGCCGCGTGCTGTCGGCCCACGACTACATCGTGCCGATCACCCGCGACGTCGCCGCCCTGCTGCAATCGGATCTCCACAGGGTGCTCGGCTACCTGGGCGACGAGTTCGTGGTCTACTGAAGCCGCCGGCGTGATCACCGTCTACACCCTGGCCGAGGGCCGCCTGCAGGCCGGCGGCCTCGACGCGTTGCGGGCCGGGCCGGTATGGATCGACCTGCTGCAGCCGACGCCCGAGGAGGAGGACGCGGTCGAGCTGGCGGTCGGCATCGCCGTGCCGACCCGCGAGGAGATGCAGGAGATCGAGGCGTCGAGCCGGCTGTACAAGCAAGGCGACGCGCTGTTCGTCACCGCGCCGCTGCTGACCGCCGCCGACACCCCCGATCCGACCACCACGCCGGTGACCTTCATCCTGACCCCGCGTTGCACGGTCACGGTGCGCTACGGCTCGCCGCAATCCTTCGCCATCTTCGCCGGACGCGTCCAGCGCCAGGCCGGCATCGCCGGCAGCGCCGACGCGGTGCTGTGCGGACTGCTCGAGACCATCATCGACCGCCTCGCCGACGTGCTGGAACGCATCGGCGGCGAGCTCGACGCCGTCTCGCGCCGCATCTTCCGCCGCGAGGACGGCGACACCGACCTGCAGCGGGTGCTGCAGACGCTGGGCTGCCAGGGCGACCTGACCTCGCGGGCGCGCGACAGCCTGCTCGGCCTCGACCGCGTCGTCACCTTCCTCAGCCAGCGCGACGAGTCCGCCCCGCACAAGGAGATGCGGCTGCGCATGAAGACGGCGACCCGCGACCTGCGCTCGCTGACCGAGCACGCCGCCTTCCTGTCGGGCAAGATCAACTTCCTGCTCGACGCCACGCTGGGCATGATCAGCATCCAGCAGAACAACACCATCAAGATCTTCTCGGTGGTGGCGGTGATCTTCCTGCCGCCGACGCTGATCGCCAGCATCTACGGCATGAACTTCCAGCTCATGCCCGAGCTGAACTGGCCCTGGGGCTATCCGCTGGCGCTGCTGCTGATGGTGGTGTGCGCGATCCTGCCCTACTGGTACTTCAAGCGCCGCGGCTGGCTGTAGGCGCGCGCGGGCATCGCCGCGCGTCGCGAGGACGGCGAGCGACGTCGGGTGTCGAGACCCGCGCTCCTCGGGATGACGGTCCTCAGCCTTTGGCGGTGCCGGCCTTTTTCGCCGGAGCCGCCTTCTTGGCGGCGGGCTTCTTCTCGGTCGCGGCCGGCTTCGAGTCCGCGGCCTTGCGGCTGGTGCCGGCCTTCTTCTCGGGCTCGGCCTGCGGCTTGGCGGCCGGCTTCCTGGCGGCGGACTTCCTGGCGGCCGGCTTGGCCGCGGCCTGGTCCTCGGCGCGGACCTCGTCCTCCGCCATGCGCCAGTGCTCGTCCGAACGACCTTCCGGCCGGCCTTCGCGTTCCCAGATGTCGTGGGCGCGCTGCCGGACCCTGCTTTCCCAATCGGCGCTCATGGTCGCTCCATCCTCGGTGGTTCGGGACGGATCGACGGTAACTCACGCGCTAAGTGGCTGCAATACTTCCAATCGCCCGACACGGCAGGCGCGGTGCCGTGTCGGGCCGGCGCAAGCAGGAGCCGGGCGTCAGGCGGCGTGCATCCGCTTGGCGGCGCGCGCGGCCTCGGCCTCGTCGCGCGTGTAGGCCTTGCCCGACCACAGCATGTCGTAGGCGATCTCCTCGTTGCCGTTCTCGCACAACTCCAGCACCTGACGGAACAGCGGCTGGAAGGTGTCGCTGCGATGCGAGGCCTCGTGCTCCTCCATGCTGCGCCAGAAGGTCACGATCAGCGCCTCGCGGCCCTTGAGCGGCGATTCCACCGCCTGGCCGACGGTGCTGCCCTCGTTCGAGACCTGCCCGGTGTTGAGGCAGACGAAGCCGCCGATGAAGCCGGTGTCGGAATGGTAGGTCTTGACGTTCTCGCACAGCAGCGCCACGCGCTCCTGCAGGTCGTCGACGTCGAATTCGGGCCTCAGAATGACGCGGTTGACGGTGACGACGCCCTCTGCGGGGAAGCCGGGAATGAACGACATGGCTCGGTCTCCTCGTCCGGTTTGGCAAACTGTTCTAATATTAATTCTCACTAATATGATGCGCGGGCTTCGATGTCAAGGCCGGGCAGTCGAACGCGCCACCGGCCCATCGCCACGGCACCGCCGGCGGCTACTCGGCCGCCTTGGCCGGCTCCGGCTCGTCGCCGCCCGGCGGCGGGGCGGAGAAGTCCAGTTCCGGCTGTTCCGGCTCGACGCGCGGGTCGAGTTCCATCACCACCCGGGTGGCGTAGCCCGGCATCGGCACGAACTCGGTCCGCGGCCCGACCTCGGGCGCCGGATGCATGCGCTGGCGCAGGATCGCCGCCGCCACCAGCAGCAGGAAGGCGCCGCCCGTGTAGACGAACAGGCCGCGGTTGGCCAGCAGCGGAAAGACGACGCCGGCCACCACCGGACCGAGGCTGGCGCCGAGTCCGAACACCAGCAGCATGCTGCTGGACATCGGCACCATGTCCTCGCCCTCCGACAGCCGGTCGGCGGCCAGGGCCAGGGCCAGCGGGTACAGGCCGAACACCACGCCGCCGAACAGCGCGGCGACGGCCAGCAGCGCCCACAGCAGGCCGACCGGCACCACGGCCATGCCGAGGCTGGCGGCGAGCCCGATGGCGGCGCTGATCATCACCGCGATGCGCCGGTCCATGCGGTCGGACAGCATGCCCAGCGGCCATTGCAGCAGCAGTCCGCCGAACACGGCCGCCGCCATCACCCAGCCGACGCCGGCGGCGCCCATGCCCATGCGCTCGCCGAACATCGGCATCAGGGCGACGAAGGCGCCGTTGGTCATGCCGGCGGTGGCGGCGCCGGCCAGGCCGATCGGCGACAGGCCGAGCAGATAGCCGAACGAGACGTTGGTCGGCGCCGCCACCACCGGCTCCTTCATGCGGCTGAGCGCCATCGGCACGATGCCGAGCGCCAGCAGCAGGCCGCCGAGCACGAACAGCCGCACGTCGCCGGCGTCGTAGCTGGTCAGCAGGAATTGCCCGGAGCCGTACGAGAAGTTGCTGGCCAGCGCGTACCAGGCCAGCACCTGGCCGCGCCACATCGACGGCGCCACCCCGCTCAGCCAGGCCTCGATGGCGACGACGACGCCGGCGATCGACGCGCCGTGGACGAACCGCACCAGCACCCAGCCGGTCTGCGGGACCAGCGGCAGCAGCAGCGCCATCATGACCATCGTCGCGGCCAGCCCGGCGAAGGCGCGGACATGGCCGACGCGCCGGATCACGCGGCCGCCGTACCATGCCCCGGCGGTGAAGCCGGCGAAATAGGTGGTGCCGACCAGGCTGACGAAGCCGGCGTCGGCGTTGGCGGCGAGATGCAGCGGCACCAGGGTGTTGAGCATGCCCTGGCCCGAGACCACGGCGGCGAGCGACAGGAACAGCGCGCCGAGCGGCAGCAGCGCCGTCTTCAGCAAGGAGGGCTGGGTCATGGCGGCGCAGTCTAGCGGCGCCCCGGCGCTGCGCCAAGGCAGCGCCCCGGGCTACGACTTCGGTCGTAGGCCGGAGGGCGTCAGCGCGGGAGTCCGGCGGCCGGCGAGCGTTCGCCGGGCCGATCGGCGGGCTCGGCCGCCCGCGTGCCCAGCCGCACCGTGGCCTCGCCGTCCTCGAGCGTGGTGGCGGCCAGCGGCGGCACCTTGGGCGGCGTGAACAGGCTGCTGCGACGGGCCGGCTCGCGGCCGTTGACCATCGGCGCGCCGAAGGTCACCGCGAGGTCGGGCACCTGGTAGCCGCGCGGGAAGGCGCGGCCGTAGGGATAGGGATAGAGCTCGAGAAAGCTGATGATCCCGTTCTCCAGGGTCGGCGGCCCGTCCGCCGGAAAGCGCAAGCCGCCGGCGTCGACCCATTGCCGGCGCTGGTGGTCGAAGACGACGAGGTCGAACCAGTCGGCGCCGCCGCGCCGCGCCGGCCGGCGGGTCAGCAGGAAGGTGTAGGATCCGGCCGTCCACGGATACTGCAGCCGGACGCCGACGAAATCGCCCTCGCCCGACGCCGCGTCGTCCAGCGCCGCGTGCCAGCCGCCCGGCGCCGGGCGGGCGTCGTCGCTCTGCAGCCGGCCCCAGCGCGAGAAGATGAAGCCCTTGCCGCGGTTCTCGCCGGCGACGAGCAGGTCGGTCTGCAGGCCGAAATAGAACGGCACCCCGCCGACCCGCGCATAGGCCGGCGCGATGTAGACGTAGTCGCCCTCCTCGACGTCCCCGGCGATGTCGACGGTGACCCGCAGCGAGTCGAACGCGGTTTCCGCGAAGGCATGGCGGACGTTGACGACATGCCAGGGCAGCGGCTTCCAGTCCTGGGCCTGCGCGGCGGCGGCGAGGCCGGTGAGGGCGATGGCGGCGACCATCCACATCAGGTCGCGCAGGAAAGCCCTCATGCCCATTCCTCCTCGGCATAGCCGCGCCGCCTATCCCGGACGAGGCGCCGCATCGAAGGGGTCACGCCAGCCCGTCGAGCCGCCACACGCCGAGGCATTTCGAGCTGCCCGACAGCTTTTCGGGGATGCGGATCAGCGGCTCGGGCAACCCGTACGGCTCGGCGGTGAGATTCTGGGGCGCCCAGCCGCCCAGCCCGATCTCGGCATTGGCGGCGTCCGGGAAATGCGTCGCGATCAGGTAGCGGCTGCCGCTGGCGCGGAAGTTCTTCAGCGCCTCCTTGACCAGGAACTGCGGCAGGTGCGTCAGCACGTCCCGGCACAGGATGGCGTCGCAGCGCGGCAGGACGTCGATCAGGATGTCGCGGGCGGCGAAGAAGTGGTTGGTCCGCGCGTGGTAGGTCTCGGCCACGCCTCGGATCATCTCGTCGACGACGTCGAAGCCGAGATACAGCCGCAGACCGCCGCTGATCTGGTTCATCCAGTTGAAGTCGCCGCAGCCGGCATCGGCCAGCACCTCGACGCCGAGGAAACCGAACAGCTCGACGAGCTGCGGCCGCAGCTGGGCGGTGGCGGCCAGCGTCGAGCCGGGACCGCTGCGGGTTTCCTCCGAGCGCCAGCCGTTGTCGCGCCAGATGCGTTCGAACGCTTCCTTGTGGCGTTGCCGGCGCTCGCCCTCGGGCCGCTCGGCGAGGATCTCCTCGCTGGTCTTGCCTTCGATCAGCCGGTTCTTGAAGTCGACGCCGCTATAGGCCTGGTACTCGTCGAGGCTGCGCACGGTGCCGAGGCCGAAGCGCTCGATCTCCTGCAGCGCCTCGGGATCGCTGGCCGGCGCCATGCCGAGCAGGTGATTGAGGCGCGCCGCCGCCCGCTTCGACAGCTTGGTCCAGGCATCGTGGTCGTCCCAGTGCCGCGGGCGGCTGCCCTTGGTGTAGTCGTGCCAGATCAGCGGCTCGTTGGGGGCGAAGAAGTCCCAGCCGTGCGTCCACAGCCGCGCCGACATCGTGATCTCCTCGCCCTGGAAGTACAGGTAGGGATCGTAGGGGACCTCCTGCATCAGCCGGGCCCGCCCGAACAGGAAGCCGCCGGCGCAGAAGGCGTGCGGCTGCGGCTGGTCCGGCGCCCTGTCGACCGGCACGCCCTCGGCGCGCAGATAGAGCACGCCGAGCTCGTTGAACATCTTGGCCCGCAGCCGCGCCAAGGTCGGATGGCTGAGCTGGCGCGGGCGCGTGAAGCCGGGCGGATAGGTGGTCAGGATCGGCTTTTCCGACGGGCATCGGCCCAGCATCTCGATCAGCTTGACGTCCCAGTCGGGCGCGAAACGCATGTGGCTGTCGATCTGCAGGACGTAGTCCTCGCCCTGCCACAGGCTCTGCACCTTGTGGCGCGCCCAGCACACGCCCAGGCTTTCGCGCGCGTCGACCTCGATGCTGCGGCACTGATCCGGTCGAGTCTCGATCTCGAAGCAGTCCTTGTCCTCCTCGGGCACGAACTGCCAGCAGATGCCGACCCGGATGCGATCGGGATTGCTCGCCTGCTCGAACAGGTCGCGCACCGTCCATTGGCAGTCCGGGTCGCGATAGGCGGCGATGCTGACGAATATCGTCGCGGTGTCTGCGTCCATTCGGTCTCCGGTCTCGGCCGCCGGCGGCGTGGCCGGCGCGGAACTGGCATGCCGGCGCGCGCCCGGCTCGGCGAAGGCGCCATCTTGGAGCATGCCGCGGAAATGGGAAAGGTTGCGCGCCAGCAGCTGGTGCCATCCCGCCCCGGCCTGCGCGCGGTCGATCAGCATCAGCGCCTGCGTCAGGTGGACGTAGCGCCGCAGGCCCGAGAACGCCGCCGCCCGCAACGCCCGCTCGGCCTCGGCCGAGCCGTAGACCGCGGCGAGCAGCCGCGCCTCCTCCTCCGGCCGCAGGCGGGCATTGGCGCAGAACGCGCCGACGTCCCAGTCGGGATCGGCCATCGCCGCGGACTGCCAGTCGATCATCACCACGCGGCCGTCCAGCAGGCCCATGTTGTCGGCCATCGGATCGTTGTGGCACGGCGCCAGGCCGCCGCCGCGCCGCTCGACGAAGCCGAGCAGCCGGTCGGCCAGGGCCGCGACCTCGGGCAGGTCCTCGGCCAGGCGATGCTGTGGCCTGGGCGCGTCGCGCAGGGTGGTGCGCAGCCGCGGCAGCGGGTCGAAGCGGCCGGCGAAGCCGACGGCGCGACGCAGCCGGCCGAAGCAGTCGGCGACCCGGTCGAGCAGCGCCGGATCGGCGCGGAAGCTGCCCAGGTCGAGAATCTCGGGCAGGAACGGCACCACCAGCGTGCCGTCGGCGGCATCGTAGAACAGCGGCGGAGGCGCCGCGCCCGCGGCGTGGGCGGCCGCCATGTTGCCGAGTTCGTGGGCATAGCTGCAGTCGCGCGGCGGCGACGGCCGGCCGAGCCGCAGGACGTGGCAGCCGGCCGGACTCTCGACCCGGTAGACGGCGTTGTTGCGGCCGCCGTCGAGCGCGGTCCAGCGCAGTCGTTCCGGCGGATGCTCGTTGAACGGCGAGATGCGCGCCAGGGCGGCGAGCAGCCGCGGGTCCTCGGACGCGGCGAGCAGCCGCGGGTCCTCCGACACGGCGGTCTCGGCAGGCGCGACGGTTCGGCGGCTCGACGCCGCCGAACCGTCAGGCTCGGAGCCGGGATGCGGTCCGCCGTCGCCCTTGGCGTCACGGCGGACCGCTGCGGTTTCTACCATTCGATCTTGTCGATGTCCTCGAGGTTGATCGTCTGGTCGCCGTTGGTCAGCGTCGCGTCCTGGCCTTCCTCGAGTTCGAACTCGCCGTGGCCGGAGATGTCGACGACCTCGCCCTCGACCTCGAGGGTCCAGCCGCCGCCGCCGCCGGCCTCGTCGTCGAGGTGCAGCTCGACCACGTCGCACCAGCCGCCGCCGCCGTTGATCTCGAGGCTGGCGCCCTCGCCGAAGACGAACAGGTCGTCCTCGCCGCCGAGGATGAACCGGTCGTCACCCTCGCCGCCATCCAGCGACACCTCGGCGTCGCGCCCGATCTCGCCGATCGACATCGTGTCGTCGCCGGCACCGCCCTCGACCTCGACTTCGGCACCGCGGCCGACCTCGCCGATGTCGACGGTGTCGTTGCCGTCGCCGGCATCGATCGAGAGCTTGGCGTCGCGGCCAACCTCGTCGACGCCGATGTCGTCGGATCCGCCGCCGGCCTCGATGTCCACCTTGGCGTTGCGGCCAAGCGAAGCCTCGAAGGTGTCCGCACCGTCGGTGCCCTCGACATCCAGGTTGGCGTTCCTGCCGGCGTCGATGTCGAAGTCCTCGCCAGGCGCCTCGGTGACGGCCTCCTCAGGAGCCTCGGACGGCATCTCGCTCGGAGCCTCGGACGGGGCCTCGCTCGGGGCCTCGGACGGCGCCTCGCTCGGAGCCTCGGACGGAGCCTCGGACAGGGCTTCCGTCAAAGCCTCGCTCGCGACCTCGCTCGGGACCTCGGTCGGGACCTCGGTGAGGACATCGGTCAGGACCTCAGCCGGGAGCTCACTCGGCGCCTCTGTCGGAGCCTCGCTCGGGGCCTCGGACGGAGCCTCACTCGGGGCCTCGCTCGGAGCCTCGGACGGAGCCTCGCTCGGAGCCTCGGACGGAGCCTCGGACGGAGCCTCGCTCGGGACCTCGGACGGAGCCTCGGACGGCGCCTCGCTCGGAGCCTCGGACGGCGCCTCGCTCGGAGCCTCGGACGGAGCCTCACTCGGAGCCTCACTCGGAGCCTCACTCGGGGCCTCGGACGGCGCCTCCGACGGAGCCTCGGACGGAGCCTCACTCGGGGCCTCGGACGGAGCCTCACTCGGGGCCTCCGACGGAGCCTCGCTCGGAGCCTCCGACGGGGCCTCACTCGGGGCCTCACTCGGAGCCTCGGACGGAGCCTCGGACGGAGCCTCACTCGGGGCCTCCGACGGAGCCTCACTCGGGGCCTCCGACGGAGCCTCGGACGGCGCCTCGCTCGGAGCCTCGGACGGGGCCTCGGACGGGGCCTCGGACGGGGCCTCGCTCGGGGCCTCACTCGGAGCCTCGGACGGAGCCTCGCTCGGGGCCTCGGACGGAGCCTCGCTCGGGGCCTCACTCGGAGCCTCGGACGGAGCCTCACTCGGAGCCTCGGACGGAGCCTCGCTCGGAGCCTCGCTCGGAGCCTCGG
>CAZJFH010000022.1:0-75730 GCA_964545205.1 uncultured Rhodospirillaceae bacterium | reverse complement strand
CACCGCAACGCCGCGGACGGCGCCGCCGCCGCTGGCCGCCGCGCGCCCGGGCCTGCGCGCCGAGCCGCCCGAGGCCGGCGACGACGACGAGCGCTCGGAAGCCGAACGCGAGCTCCTGCGCGCCCTGCAGTCGGTGCGGTGAGGAGGGCCGGGATGCCTCAGTTCCGTCTGCTTCCGGTGACGATCTTCGTGGCGCTGCTGATGTTCATGGTGCGCGCCAACGACATCTGGCGCGGCGCCATGTCGGGATCGATCGGCTCGGTGGCGATGGCCGAGGCGCAGCAGGACGCGGCGCGCTCGACCCCCGGCACCGCCAAGCTGCCGGCCGCCGCCGAGGGCGGCGGCGCGCCGACGCTGCCCGCGGCGCAGCCGGCCGAGCCGCCGCCGCCCGGCATCGGCGACGCCAGCCCGTTCAGCCAGAGCGAGCTCGAAGTGCTGCAGAAGCTGTCGGACCGCCGCGAGGACCTGGACGAGCGCGGCCGCGAACTCGACATGCGCGAGGGCCTGCTTCAGGCGGCCGAGGCCAGAATCGACAAGAAGATCAACGATCTGAAGGGATTGCAGGCTTCGATCGATGCGCTCATCAGGAAATATGACGAGCAAGAAGAAGCCAAAATGAGCAGCCTCGTCAAAATTTACGAGAACATGAAGCCGAAAGATGCGGCGCGGATTTTCGAGCAGCTCGACATGCCAATTCTTCTCGACGTCGTCGAACGGATGTCCGAACGCAAGATCGCCCCGATCATGGCGGAGATGGCGCCGCAGAAGGCCAAAGCGGTCACCGCCGAGCTGGCGCAGCGCCGGCAGATGCCCAAACCCAGCCTCGGGGATGGCTAAAGGCGTAGGAGATAGCGCTTGCGAACTACTGCGGCTATAATCTAACTAGGTACACTTTGAAAGTCACACGACCTTCGCGCGTTCGACCCTTCAGGCGCCATGATGGAGTTAGGGAATGGCTGTCGACAAGAATATGAATGTTCTGATCGTTGATGATTACAAGACGATGCTGAGAATCATCCGCAACCTTCTGCGGCAGCTCGGCTTCGCCAACATCGACGAGGCGACCGACGGCAGCATGGCGCTGCAGATGATGCGCGCCGGCAGCTACGGTCTGGTGATCTCGGACTGGAACATGGAGCCGATGACCGGGCTGCAGCTCCTGCGCGAGGTGCGCGCCGACGCCAAGCTCAAGGCGACGCCGTTCATCATGGTGACCGCCGAATCGAAGTCCGAGAACGTGATCGCGGCCAAGGAGGCCGGCGTCTCGAACTACATCGTCAAGCCGTTCAACGCCGAGACCCTGAAGGCGAAGATGGTCAGTGTGCTCGGCGAATTCTGAGCCGACCGTGAGAGAGGGATGCCATGTCCGGCGGTGCCATCGATCGTGATCTCGCCTTGTGCCTCGAGGCGCTGCGACGCGACCTCGGCGAGAGCGTGAAGGTCGATCGGATCGCCGCACTGGTGCAATCCCTGCTGGCCGATCCGCCGGGCGAGATCAGCGCCGGGGATTTGAAGCTCTATCACGAGATCGAATCCCTGGCGCGCTACATCCACGCCGCCCGCGAGGAGATCGCGGCGCTGCGCCCGCGCGATCCGCAGACCGACGTCATCGCCAGCGCCACCGACGAGCTCGACGCCATCGTCGATCACACCGAGACGGCGACCAACAACATCCTCGACGCCGCCGAGAAGATCGAGATGCTGATCGGCGAAGTCTCGCCCGAGATCGCCGACAAGCTGACCGAGGCGACCACCCAGATCTACGAGTCCTGCAACTTCCAGGACATTACCGGCCAGCGGATCACCAAGGTGGTCAAGGCCCTCAAGCACATCGAGGAGAAGGTCGACGCCCTGGTCAACGCCTTCGCCCCCGAGGTCGCGGCGGCGGAGCAGGCGGCCCCGGCCGCCGGGCCGCCGACCGACCAGGATCTGCTCAACGGGCCGCAGTTGCCCGACAAGGCGTCCAGGCAGGACGAGGTCGACGCCCTCCTGGCCAGTTTCGACTGAGTTGCGATGGACGGCATCAATGAGCCGCAGAAGACGTTCGGGGGCCGCGGAACTCTGACGCTGTTCCTGTCGGTCTATCTGCTGGTGCTCGCCTTCTTCATCCTGCTCAACAGCATCGCCTCCTACGAGGAAGTCAAGGCCAAGGCCGTGATGGAAAGCCTGTCGACCACCTTCGCCGATTTCGGTCCCGGCGGCACGACCGACCCGTTCGTCGCCAATTTCGGCGACCTGGCGGCGGCGCGGGCGTTCCAGCAGCAGATGACGCGGGTGTTCGAGGCGGCGATCCCGGCCGCCCAGGTCTCGATCCTGCGCCCCGGCCGGCTGATGCAGGTCGAACTCGACGCCGCCTCGCTGTTCCTGGACGACAAGGCCGCCATCCGCCCCGGGCAGCTGCCGCTGCTCGACCGCATCGTCGCGGCGCTGAGCGCGCCGCCGCCGGGTCTGCGCCACGAGCTGGAATTCGTCATCGGCGCGCCGCCCGGCGCCGACGGCGCGCTGCCGATCGGCGAGACGCCGCAGGTGGCGCGGGCCGGCGCCTTCGCGCGCGAGATGCTGGCCCGCGGCGCGCCGCCGCAGGCGCTCACCGCCGGCCTGCGCCTGGGCTCGCCCGAACGGGTGCGCCTGCTGTTCCGGACCTTGGGCGAGGACGAAGGCCGGGCGCCGGCCCTCGTCGGGGACTAGCCATGGACGAGTTCGAGCCGCGCACCGAGGCCGCGACCGGCGCGTGGTACGTCACCTTCACCGACATCGTCTGCCTGATGCTGACGTTTTTCGTCATGCTCTATTCGATGTCGACGGTGACCGGCGAGAAATGGGCGCAGGTGATGGCGTCGATGTCGCAGCAGCCGCACTCCACCAATGCGCCGGCGACCTCCGAGCCGACGGCGCGCTACAACATCGCCACCGTCTTCCGCAAGCGGGCGATCAATCTCGACTACCTCCACGCCGTGCTGCGCGACGGCATGGCCGAGGTGCCGCAACTCGCCAAGGCGCGCCTTCACCTTCTGGACGACCGCCTCGTGATCTCGCTGCCTGGCGACATCCTGTTCGCGCCGGCCAGCGCCGTGCTCGACGCGCGCGCCGACCAGCCGCTGTTCACGCTGGGCGGCGTGCTGAGCAACCTGACCAACCCCGTCGCGGTGATCGGCCATTCCGACCGCACGGCCCCGGGCGGCGCCGCCTACGCCTCGAACTGGGAGCTGACGATCGGCCGCGCCGCCGCCGTCGCCAATGTTCTGCGGCGCGCCGGCTACACGCGCGACATCAGCGTGCACGGGGCCGGCGACAGCCGCTACGACGAGGTCTCGGCGCTGCCGGCCGACCGGCGCGACGCCGCGGCGCGCCGCGTCGACATCGTGATCCTGGCCGGAGAGCTGTGATGGCCCGCGCCGCCCTGCGCCCCCTTCTGCTGCTGCTGCTCGCGCTGCTGACCGCCGCGCCCGCGGCGGCGCAGGACTCGCCGCGTGCCGCCGTGCACGACGGCTACGGGCGCATGGTCTTCGACTGGCCGGCGCCGGTGTCCTATTCCGCCGAGGTGGCCGGCGACCGCCTGGTGGTGCGCTTCAGCCGCAAGCCCAGCGGCGATCCGCGCGACGTGCTGCGGCCGCTGAGCGCCTATCTGCGAAGCTTCGAGGCCAGCGCCGACGGACGCACCCTGAGCTTCGGCCTGGCGCGGTCGGTGACGCCGCGCGCCTTCCTGGTCGGCTCGTCGGTGGTGATCGACCTCGTCGACCGCCCCGCCCGGGCGGAGCCGCCGCCGCCGGCCGAGGCGCGACCGGCGCCGCCGCCGCCGCCGCCCGCCGCCCCGGCCGATCTCGCCGCGGTGCCGGTGCGCACCGGCGAGCACACCGGGTTCCTGCGGCTGGTGTTCGACTGGCCGCGGCCGGTCGAGTACCGGGTCGCCAAGGACGGCGATTCCGTCACCGTCACCTTCGCCCGGCCCGGACGGCTCGACGCGGCGCGGCTGCGGTCGGCGCTGCCGGCCGATGTCGGCCTGCTGCGCGCCGGCTCGGACGACAAGGCCACCAGCCTGACGCTGAGCCTGCCCAAGGGCGCGCGTCTGCGCCATTTCCGCAGCGGCCCCGGCGTCGTGGTCGACGTCGTGCGGCCGGCCGACGGCGCGCCGCCGCCGACCGTCGAGGGCAAGCCGGCCCCGGTGCCGCTGGCGCCGCCGCCCGAGGCCGCCGAGCCGCAGCCGGCGGTCGCGCCGAGCCGGCCGCCGCAGCCGGCGCCGAAGCCGCCGGCCGAGATCGTCGAGGAGATGCGGGCCGCCGCGCCGGTGGCGCCGCCGCCGGAGGCCGCGACGACGATCACGCTCGACTGGCCGCGCCCGACCGCCGCCGCGGCGTTCCGTCGCGCCGGTTGGCTGTGGCTGGTGTTCGACGCGCCGCAGCAGGTCGACCTGGCGGCCTTGCGCGCCGGCGCCGGCGACGCCGTCGTCCATGCCGAGCAGGTGCCGCACGAGGCGGCGACCGTGCTGCGCCTGATCACCCGGCCCGACGTCAATCCCGGCCTGCGCCGCGACGGCCTGCGCTGGTTCGTCGACCTGTCGCGCCGGCCGATGCGCCCCGCCACGGCGATCGAGGTGCAGCGCCACGTCGCCGATGGCCTGGCGTCGCTGTTCATGCCGGTCAGCGAGGGCGGCGCCGTGTTCGCGCTGCAGGATCCCGAGGTCGGCGACATGCTGCGGGTGGTGCCGGTGGTGCCGCTGGGCCACGGCGTCTATCCCGGCGGCGACCTGCCGGAAGTCGAAGTGCCGGTGACCGCGCAGGGCGTCGTCGTCGTGCCGCGCGCCGACGGCGTCGACGTAACCTCGACCCGCACCGGCGTCGCCGTGACCGCGCCCGACGGCCTGAGCGTCGACGTGGTCGGCCAGGGCGTCGACGCCGAGCAGCGCCTGGGCGACGAGGCGCCGGCCGCGACCGCGGCGCCGAGCTTCGATCCCGGCGGCTGGCTGCAGCCCGGCCCGCAATACTACCGCGCCCGCCGCGCCGTGCTCGAGGAGCAGCTCGGCCTCACCCCGCGCGGCAACCGCAATCCGCTGCGCCTCGACCTGGCGCGGCTGCACCTGGCCAACGCCGCGGCGGCCGAGGCGCTGTCGATCCTGCGCGTGATGGCCGACGAGGAGCCCTCGGTCGCCGACGCCGCGGCCTTCCGCGCGGTGCGCGGCGCCGGGCAGCTCCTGATGGGCCGGCCCGACGAGGCGGTGGCGGATCTGGCCGCGGCCGCCGCCGAGGCCGGCGCCGAGGCGGCGTTCTGGGCCGCCGCCGCCAAGGCGCGCCTGAACCGGCCGGCGGACCAGGCCGGCATCCTGCAGGCCGGGCTGCCGCTGCTGCGCAAATATCATCCCGAGATCAAGGTTCGGCTCGGCATGATCGCCGCCGAGGCGCTGATCGATGCCGCCGCCGAAGCCGAAGCCGACGCCGACGCCGACGAGGCGCCCGTCGAGGACGAGCGCCTGAGCCTCGCCGCCGACCTGATCGAGACGCTGCGCCGCGAACGCCTCACCCGCTCGGAGAAGGCGCATCTGCGCTGGCTCGAAGCCCGGCTGGCCAAGGTCAACGGCGACTTCGACCAGGCGATCGCCCTGTGGCAGGAGGTCGAGGCCGGCAACGATCGCCTCTACCGCGCCCGCGCCGCGCTCGACCGCATCGAGCTCGAACTGGCGCAGCAGCGCATCGACGCCGCCGAGGCGATCCGGCGCATGGACCGTCTGCGCTTCGCCTGGCGCGGCGACGATCTCGAATTCGACCTGCTGCGGCGGCTGGGCGAGCTGCGCATCGAGGCCGGCGACTACGGCGAGGGCCTGCGCAGCCTGCGCCAGCTCGCGACGACGTTCAGCGGCCATCCCAAGATGGACGCGGTCTCGGAACTGATGACCGGCACCTTCGAGCGGTTGTTCCTCGACGGCGGCGCCGATGCCCTGCCGCCCGTCACCGCGATCGCGCTGTACGAGGAGTTCCGCGAATTGACCCCGGCCGGGCCGAAGGGCGACGAGATGATCCGCCGGCTGGCCGACCGGCTGGCGACCGTCGATCTCTTGGACCAGGCCGCCAAGCTGCTGCGGCACCAGGTCGACTACCGGCTTCAGGGCGAGGACAAGGCCAGGGTCGCGGCGCGGCTGGCGTTGATCTATCTGCTCGACCGCAAGCCCGAGGAGGCGCTGGCGGTGATCGAGACCAGCGACCGGCCGCAGTTGCCGGACCTGCTGCAGGCGCAGCGGCGGCAGTTGCGCGCCCAGGCGCTCAGCGATCTCGGCCGCGCCGCCGAGGCGGTGGCGCTGATCGAGGGCGACCAGACCCGCAGCGCCCGGCTGCTGCGCGCCGAAATCCGCTGGCGCGAGCAGAACTGGGAGGACGCCGCCGCCGCCTTCGCCGATCTGGTCGGCGAGCCGGCTCCGGGCACGCCGCTGGATGCCGAAAGCGCCCGTTTCGTGCTGCACTGGGCGACGGCGCTGACGCTGGCCGGCGACGACGAGGGCGTCTCGGCCCTGCGCAACCGGTTCGGCGTGCCGATGGCCCAGTCGCCCTATCGCGACGCCTTCAGCCTGCTGACCAGCGCCGCCGGCGGCTCGATCGCCGACTACCGGCGGGTTCCCGACGAGATCCGCAAGGCCGAGCGCTTCCAGGCCTTCATGTCGGCGTACCGCGAGCGCCTGCAGGCCGAGGGACTGTCGGCGATCAACTGACCGGCTTTGCGAGGGCGCGCGTCTCGATCCGCGAATTCCGGGAGATCGTCGCCCTCGCAACCACCACTGGCAAATTGGCGCCCGCCCGCGCGGGCATGCCGGCGGAGCGCTGCAAACGCGGAATTCGGCGCCGGCGCCATTAAATTCGGGCGAAGGGGGGATTTCCCCTTTCAATCGCCGGCGAGTGTGCATAGATTTGGCGCTCTTCTCGGGGTGCGCCCCGGGGAAACTCAGCGAAACGCTGCACGCAAATCGACCTACTGGTCCTTCTGCTGGTTAGGAGGTGGGAGCCTATGAGCATCTCTCTTGCCGCCAAACTGGGGACGGACTCGGGCAGCAATCCGAGAACAACCCTCAACGGCACCGAAGACAATGTCGAGATCCGCCAGGCCTGGCCGGTCGTCGACAACGACAAGGATTACTTTGTCGAACGCAACGGCGTTAAGTTCGCCGGAACGCATCTTCTGATCGATCTGTGGGGGGCCAGTAGTCTGGACGACCTCGCCGCGGTCGAAGCGGCACTGCGGGAATCGGCCGACGTGGCCGGCGCCACCGTGCTGCATTGCCACCTGCACCATTTCTCGCCCAACGGCGGCGTCTCGGGCGTGCTGGTGCTGGCGGAATCGCACATCAGCATCCACACCTGGCCGGAGCGCGGCTACGCGGCGCTCGACGTGTTCATGTGCGGCGCCTGCGATCCCTACAAGACGCTCCCGGTGCTGAAGAAGGCTTTCGCGCCCGACAACGTGACGCTGGGCGAGCAGAAGCGGGGGCTCGTACCTTGAGCACCTGGTTCGAAGAGAAGCTCTACGATCACTGGCGGCAGACGTTCAAGATGAACGAGGTGCTGTTCCAGGAGAAGACCGAGTTCCAGGATCTGATCATCTTCGACGCACCCGGCTTCGGCCGGGTGCTGGCCCTGGACGGCGTCATCCAGGTCACCGAGGGCGACGAGTACGTCTATCACGAGATGATGGCCCACACCCCGATCCTCGCCCACGGCGCCGCCCGGCACGTGTGCATCATCGGCGGCGGCGACGGCGGCGTGCTGCGCGAGGTGCTCAAGCATCCGGGCGTCGAGCGCGCGACCATGGTCGAGATCGACCCCGGCGTCATCGAGCTGTGCCGCAAGTACATGCCGAGGATATCGGCCGGGGCCTTCGACCATCCCCGCGCCGAAGTGGTGATCGCCGACGGCATCAAGTTCATGGCCGAGACCGATCGCACGTTCGACGTCATCATCGTCGATTCGACCGATCCGATCGGACCGGGCGAGGTGCTGTTCACCGAGTCGTTCTACAAGGACTGCGCCGCCCGGCTCAATCCGAACGGCATCGTCATCAACCAGAACGGCGTTCCGGTGCTGCAGCCGGAAGAGATCGGCATGACCCTGAAGCGCCGCCGGCCCCACTACGCCGACGCCGGCTTCATCGTCTGCGCCGTGCCGACCTATGTCGGCGGCTTCATGGCCCTGGGCTGGTCCAGCCACGACGCCGCGGCCCGGGCGCATTCGGTCGAGACGATCCGCGAGCGCTTCGCCCGCGCACCGTTCGCGACCCGCTACTACAACCCGGAAATCCACGTCGCCAGCTTCGCCCTGCCCCAGTTCGTCCGCGACCTGATGGCCGAGGCCGGATAGCGCTTCGAAAGCCCGCGCCAGCGGGCTTTCGTTCCCGGGCCGTTCACTCGAGCCGGAAGGCCGCGTGACAGCCGCGGCAGGTCGACGAGACCACCTGCAGCGCCTCGACCGTGCCCCGCCACTCGGCGGCCGTCGGCGGTTGCCCGACGGCGGCGGCGACGTCGGCGAAGTCCAGCGCCGAGCGGTGCATCGCCATCCCCAGCTCGCGGAACTCGCGCGGCAGGAAGCGCCCGAAGCCCTTGCCGCTGCCGATGCCGAGCTCGTCGCGGGCCGCCGTCGCGGCGGCGCCGAAATCGGCCGCCGCCAGACTCGCGATGACGTCGTCGAGCGCGTCCATGTGGCCGCGCATCTCCTCCATGAACTCCGCCCGGACGTCGGGCGGAAGGCTGATCGCCTGGCGCGGGTCCTCGGCCCGGCCGGACGCCGCGCCGCCGGCGGCGAAAACCGCTGCGGCGGCAAGGGTGATCGCAAGACGCTTCATGGCAACGCCCTCCGCGCTGGATGCCACCATCCTAGGGCGGCGCGTCGCCGGCGGCATTGAAGATTCGCACGACCGCGTCCCTGCCCGCTCATTGTGCACCACCCCAAACCGCAGCCCAACTTTTAGGCTACGCCGATGCGCGAAGGCGCGCTCACCCGCGCGCGCCCTGGGGTTTCGCGGTTGGCCCGCTCCTTGCTCCATCAGGAGATCATCCCCGGTTGGGGGGAAGTCATTTCGATGGGGTAGATCCGAACATGATCAAGAAGACGCTCGTCGCCACCGCCGCCCTGGCGGTCACCATGTCCGCCGCCGCCGCCCAGGAGGCCGCCGACACCTTCCCGGGCGAGTTCAGCGCCAATGTCGCGCTGACCAGCGATTACGCCTTCCGCGGCATCAGCCAGACGCTGGAGGCGCCGGCGATCCAGGGCGGCATCGACTGGTCGATGGAGACCGATGTCGGCATCTCGCCCTATATCGGCACCTGGGGCTCGAACGTCGACTTCGGCGTCGACGAGACGCTGGAGCTCGACGGCTACGGCGGCGTCACCGGCACGTTCGCCGGCATCGGCTGGGATCTCGGCGTGATCTACTACGCCTATCCCGGCGCCGGTCCCGACTACGACTTCGTCGAGGGCAAGCTCGGCCTGTCCTACGCGCCGACCGAGATGATCGAGCTCTCGGGCGCCTACCACTACTCGCCCGACTACTTCGCCGAGAGCGGCACCGCCCATTACCTGTCCGGCGGCATCAGCGTCGCGCCCGGCCTGCCCTACGGCATCGCCTTCGCGGGCCGGGTCGGTCACCAGTGGATCGAGGAGAACGCGACCTTCGGCACGCCGGACTACACCGACTGGAGCCTGGGCGTCAGCGCCGAGATCGAAGGCCTGGGCGTGTCGCTGTCCTACGTCGACACCGACCTCGACGACAGCGAATGCTTCGGCGGCACGGACCTGTGCGACGCCCGCTTCATCGCCGCGGTGTCGGCGTCGTTCTGAGGAGCGCCGGCCAAACGAAAGGGCCGTCCGTCGCCGGGCGGCCCTTTTCGTTGGCGGCTGCGTCGCGGTCACTTGCCCTTGACCTCGATCTTCCGGGCCTCCTTCGCCGGCTTGGCGGTCTTGGGCAGTTCGAGCATCAGGATGCCCTTGTCGAAGCGGGCATTGATATGCTCCTCGTCCACCGTGTCCGGCAGACGGAAGGTGCGATGGAAGGCGCCGTGACGCCGTTCGGTGAGGTGCCAGTCACCCTCGTCCTGCTTGCGTTCGACCTTCTTCTCGCCCTTCAGCGACAGCACGCCGTCGGCGATCGTCACCTCGATGTCCTTCTCGTCCATTCCGGGCAGCTCGGCGCTGATCTCGATGGCCGTGTCGGTCTCCCGGACGTCGACCTGGGGCGTCATGTCGCCCAGCGACGGGAAGACGCCGACGCGGCGGAACGGCTCGAGATCGACGAGCCGGCCGAACGGCGCGGCGAAGAAGTCATCGAACAGACGATCGATCTCCTCGCGCAGACCCAGCAACGGATGCGGGTGCGCGCGGGCGGGGACGGACGTCTTGGCCGGCGTGTCCCCGACGGTCTTCTTGACGACGACCGACATGGCTACGCCTCCTGTCCGAGGTTTCGCGACGGCCGGCCCATCCGGCCGTCAACGCTATTATAGTCGCTCGGGCGCCGGCGAGCCTTGCCGCGCGCTCAATCCAGCCTTTCGCTGCAGGCAGAACAAGGAATCCCAGGCGGCGACCATGCGGGCGAGGTCGAACTCGGCGCGCGCGCGGGTCCGGTTGGCTTCGCCGAGCGCCCGCCGGGTCGGCGGCGCGTCGAGCAGCGCGGCGAGGGCGCCGCCCAGGGCCTGCGGCGCGACGACGAAGCGGCGGTTGGGCTCGGCGACCATCGCCGCGACGTCGCCGACATCGGTCGCCGCCACCGGCAGCCCCGCCGCCATCGCCTCAATGACGCCGTAGGGCATCTGCTCGGTGTCCGAGGACAGGGCGTAGAGGTCGAGATTGGCCAGCACCGTCTCGGGCGCCGCGACATGGCCCAGGAAGCGCACCCGCTCGGCCACGCCCAGCCGTGCCGCGCGGGCCTCCAGCGCCGGGCGCTCGGGACCGTCGCCGGCGATCACCAGTCCGGCCGGCCGCTCCAGCGCCGCGAAGGTGTCGAGCAGCCGGCCGAGATTCTTCTCGGCCCGCAGCGCCGCGACGGTGCCGATCAGCGGCAGCCCGGCCAGCCCGAGCCGGGCGGCGAAGCCGGGATCGCGCGGCGCCGCGAAGCGGTCGCAGTCGATGCCGTTGGGCACGTAGGCCAGCCGCCGCTCGGGCAGCTTCCAGACGTCGCGGGCGATGCCGTGCAGCAGCCGCGAGGGCAGCACCACGGCGTCGGCCCAGCGCAGCACCGCGCGCCGGAACAGCACCCGGCGGCGCAACTGGCCGCCCGCCTCCTCCGGCCCGAATCCGTCGGCGACATGGACGTGCGGCAGCGCCGGCGGCAGGTTGGCGGCGGCCCATTCGATGGCGCCCCAGTTGTAGGTCAGCAACACGTCGGGGCGGATCGCCGCCAGCATGGTGCGCAAGCCCCTCACGCGGGCGAGCAGGTTGCCGCGCGGCGGCTCCAGCCGCGGAAAGACCACCGCCCGGCCGGGGGCGAGGCGCTCGGCGCAGGCGTAGGCGCCGTCCATCGCCACCACGACATGCTCGTAGCGCCCACCCAGCGCGTCGGCCAGCTGGCAGAAGCGGATCTGCGGCCCGCCGACGGCGAAGGTCGCGAAGACGTGCAGCAGCCGCCGTCGCCGCGGCACCGCGTTCATTGCGCCGCCTCGAGCGCGTCGGCCGGCCGCGCCGGCGGCGGTTGCGAGGCCGCCGCCGGCCGGGCGCCGATGGCGGCGCGCAGGAAGGCGGCGCGGTCGGCCTGCGGCGCCCAGCCGAGGTCGCGCTTGGCGTCGTCGGTGTCGAAGCGGGCGACCAGCCCGCGCGAGCGCAGGTCGTAGAGCGTCGGCGCCGGCGCCTTGCGGCCGACGGCGCGCTTGATCAGCCATTTGCCGAACTCGACCGCCCACAGCTTGACCGGGCTCTGCGGATGGTAGACCAGCGGCCGCCCCAGCACCGCCGCCACCTCGGCGATGTATTCGCGCGCGCTCAGGCGCACGTCGCCGACCAGGTTGTAGCAGCGCCCCGCCGCCGCCGCGCTGGTCAGCGCGCGGGCGATCGCGTCGGCGACGTCCTCGACCAGGACGAAGGGCAGCGGGTTGCGACCGTCGTTCCAGCCCAGGCAGTGCTGGTCGTTGTTGTGGAAGCCGACGCCGGTGTGGAACGGCGGCGCCCCCTCGCCGACCACGACGCCGGGGCGCAGGATGCACAGCGGCAGTCCGCGCTCGCGCGCCATCGTCGTCAGGGCGTCGTCGGCCAGCGCCTTGGCGCGCGAATAGTCGGCGCGCTTTTCGGGGCGCGGGTCGGTCGGCGTGGCGCCGGTCACGACGGCACCGGGATCGCCGCAATACAGCCCGGCGATCGAGCCGACATGGATCAGCCGCTCGATGCCGTTGGCCAGGCAGGCTTCGGCGACCAGCGCCGCCGAGCCGACCATGGCGTCGCGGATGGCGGCGAAGTCGGCGCCGCCGCCGCCATGGGCCAGGTTGACGACCAGCCGCGCCGGCTGGACCGCGCGGGCGACGTCCTCGGCCCTGCGCACGTCGCCGCGCACCAGGGTGACGCCGGGCCGGCTGAACACCGGCGCGAGATTGGCGAAGTTGCGCGCCATCACGCCGACGCGCCAGCCGTCGGCGAGCAGGCGCGAGACGACGTGACGGCCGATGAAGCCGGTGCCGCCGAGCACGGCGACGTCGTAGTCGCCGCCGCCGGCCGCCGGGGGCTGCGGCGCCGCCTCGCGGAACGCCTCGGCGGCCATCGCCTCGCAGGCCTCGATCAGCGCCAGGCCGAAGGCGCCGTCGCTGCGCGGCGCGCGGCCGGCGTCGAGGGCGGCGTGGAAGTCGGCGATGCTGCCGTGCATGCTGCGGTAGAACGGATCCGAGCGCGGCTTCAGCTTGAGCAGCGACAGCACGTAATTGGCGCCGTTGCCGAGGCTGTCGCCGAGCAGCCGCAGGCCGGCGCCGCCGCCGACCAGCATGGTGTCGACGGGCTCCAGCCACTTGGTGCGGCCGTAGACGACGCAGCGGTTGGCGAGCATGTCGGCGACGACGACGCCGTCGTCGCAGATCGCCGTGAGCTGCCAGAACGGGTATTCGCGCCCGACGCCGAACTGCATCTGGAACGGCACCGAACCGCCGCAGGTGCCGGTCACCGCGGCGGTGGCGTGGAACGGCACGCCGGGCGCGATCTCCTGCGCCGGCCCGGCCTTCAGCGACAGCTCGGCGAACGGCCCGGCCAGCGCCATGATCTGCGACAGCGGATGCACCGCCTGCTCCAGCAGGATGTTCTTGGGCTGGCGGAACATCCAGTGGCCGAACTGGCGCGCCGCCATCTGGCGCAGCGGCACGTTGTAGAGGCAATCGACGGCCCGCAGCGGACCCGAGCGCGCCACCGCTTCCGCCAGCCGCCGGAAGGCGGGATGGAAGACGAAGTTCTGGTTGACGCCCAGCACCGCGCCGGCGCGCTCGGCCGCCGCGATCAGGCCGCGCGTCTCCTCGCCCGAGGCGCAGAGCGGCTTCTCGACCAGCACCGGCACGCCCGCCGCGACGAAGGGCAGCGCCACCTTGCCGTGGAGATCCGGCGGCACCAGCACGTGGGCGGCGCCGGGCCGGTCCTTGTCCAGCAGCTCGGCGGCGGAGTCCCAGGCGCGGGCGCCGTGCCGGCGCGCCAGCGCCTCGGCGGCGGCGCGGTTGGGGTCGACGACGGCGGCGATCTCGACGCCGGGGACGTTGCGGAGCGCCTCGGCATGGGTCTGGGCGATGGCGCCGGCCCCCACCAGGCATACGCGGCGTTTGGTCATGACTTCTCCTGGCGTTCGTTGGTCAGGCGATGCGCGCCGCCGGACGGGCGGACGCGGTGTCGAGCCTGGGCGCCTCGCGCCCGAGGATGGCCGCGAACAGGTCGAGCTGGCCCTGCGTGGTGGCGTCCCAGCTGTAGCGCTCGGCATAGGCGCGGGTGGCGGCGCGGGACGGCGGTGCCGCGAGCAGGCCGGCGATCGCGGCGGCCAGCGCCTCCGGCGTGTGCTCGTGGACCAGGCGGCCGGCCTCGGGGGCGGTGACGACCTCGGGGATGCCCGAGACCGCCGTCGCCACCACCGGCGTGCCGCAGGCCATCGCTTCCAGCAGCACGTTGGGCCAGCCCTCGCGCCGGGTGCTCAGCACCAGCGCGTCGGCGGCGGTGTAGGCCTCGGCCAACCGCTCGTGCGGGATCAGGCCGAGGAAGCGGACGCGCTCGGCGACCCCCAGCGCCCGGGCGAGCCCGGCCAGCGCCTCGCGGTCGGGACCGTCGCCGGCCATCGCCAGCGCGACGTCGGGCAGCAGCGGCAGGGCGCGGATCGCCAGGGCCTGGTTCTTGCGCGGGATGAGGTGGCCGACGAACAGCAGCGTCGGCCGCGAGAAACCCAGCCGCGCCCGCGCCGCCGGCCGGTCGGCCGGCCGGAACATCGCGAGGTCGACGCCGTTGCGCAGCACCCGCACCCGCTCGGCGGCCAGGCCGAGGCGGACGAGGTCGTCCTTGAGCGACTGGCAAACGGTGATCAGCCCGCCGGCGCCTCTGGCCGCCCAGCGGATCAGGCGCCGCGGCAGCGGATGCTCGGGCAGTTGCGTCAGGTCGGAGCCGCGGCCGGTGATCGTGTACGGCTTGCCGAGGCGGCGGGCGATCAGCGCCGCGGCGACGCCGTCGGGATAGAAGTAGTGGGCGTCGATCAGGTCGGGATCGAAGCCCGCGGCGACCAGCCGCCGCACCCGCGGCCAGGCGGCGGCGGCCAGCAGGAACGGCGCCGGGTTCATGCCGATCGCCGGCGGCAGCGGATAGCGCGGATGGTGCACGGCCAGGCCGTGGCGGCTCTCGAACCGCGGCGCCCGCGCCCAGCGCGCCCAGTCGCCGAAGCGTTCGCTCGTGAACGGGAACCACGGCGTCGGCGCGACCACCCGCGCCTCGACATGGCCGCTGGCCACCAGATGGCGCAGCCGGTTCTCGACGAACACCCCGTGATGCGGCCGCGCCGCGTTGGGAAAGAGCGTGGTGAAGGTCAGGATGCGCAACGCCGGGGTCCTCTGGTTGCAGACATGCCGGTGACCCCCGGGCCCGGCCCGGGGGTCGATGGATCGCCGCCCTAGCGCGACAGCTGCCGATGCAGCGCCTTGGCCGCCGAGGCCTGCTCGAAGGCCGGTCCCTCGTCGATCAGCGCGTCGAGAACCTGCCGCGCCTCGTCCTTGCGGCCGGCGGCGTCGAGCGCGACGGCGAGGTGGTAGCGGACCTCGGGCATGTCCTTCAGCTTGGCGTGCGCCTGCTGGATCAGCGCCAGCCCGCGCTCGACCTCGCCCTTGCGCACCAGCAGGTAGCCCAGGGTGTCGGCGATCTCGGGCGAATCGGGCGCCAGGTCGTGGGCGCGGCGGGCATATTCCAGCGCCCGCGCGTCGCCGCTGCGGTCGTAGAGCCAGGCCAGGTTGTTGAACACCAGCGCGTTGCCGGCATTGGCGGCGACCAGGGTCTCGAAACTGGCGACGGCCGCGTCGTAGCGGCCCAGCCGCAACTGCAGACTGCCCAGCGCCATGCGGGCCTGGGGCGCGTCGGGATGCTCCTCGACCCAGCGCGCCAGGCGCGCGGCGGCGTCCTCGGGCTTGCCTGCCATGGCGGTCAGCTCGGCGGCGCGCACCGCCAGCGGCGCGGAATCGGGGTGACGCTCGGCGGCTTCGGCGACGACCGCCAGCGCCTCGTCGGCGCGGCCGGCGCGCTGCTGGACGTCGGCCAGCAGGATGGCGGCGGCCGCGTTGTCGGGATCGGCCCGCCGCCACGCCTCGGCCAGCGCGACGGCGCCGGCCTGGTCGCCCTTGCGCAGCCGCAGCGCCACCAGTTCGGTGCGCGCCGGCAGGTAGCCGGGGTCGAGCTGCACCGCCTGGTTCAGCATCTGCTCGGCCGCGGTCTCGTCGCCGTTGCGCACCAGCGCCCGCGCCAACTCGACCCGGATCTGCGGCGAGCGCGGCAGCATCTCGGCGGCCTGGCGCAGGGTGACGATGGCGCTGGCCTTCTCGCCGGCCTGCCACTGCGCCTGGGCCATCGTGCGCAGCGCCTCGGGCTTGCCCTCGGCGACCCGCACCAGCTCGCGGGCGGCCGACAGCGCCTTCTGGGGCTGGCCGCCGGCGAGCAGCAGCTCGATCATGCGGATGCGCGGCGCCGTCGCCTCGGGCTGGGCGGCGATCGCCTTGTCCAGCCACGCCATGGCGGCATCGGGCTGCCGGCGCGCCGTTTCCAGGTCCGCCAGGCCCATATAGGCCTGGACGGCGGTGCCGGCGCCTTCGCTGGCCTCGAGATAGCGCCGGCGCGCCTGCTCGTGATCGCCCTGGCGCTGGTGCAGCCGGGCCAGGTTCATCAGCGCCGGGCCGAAATCGGCCCGCTTCTCCAGCGCCGCCTCGAAGGCCGCGCGGGCGGCGTCGATCTTGCCGTCGGCGAGATAGGCGCCGCCGATCAGGTTGTCGGGCACCGGGCTGTCGGGAATCTGGGCGCGCAGTTCCTCGGCGGTGGCGCGCGCGTCCTCGAAGCTGCCACCGCGCATGTGGGCGAGCGCCAGCAGCAGGCGCGCCTGCATCGATTCGGGGTCCTGCTCGGTGACCGAGCGCAACATGTTGATCGCGTCCTCGGTCTGGCCCATCTGCATCTGGCCGAGGGCGAAGCGGGTGCGGCTGCCGGGGTCGTCCGGCCCCAGCTCGACGGCCTTGTCGAGCCATTTGGCGGCGGCCTCGTTGTCGCCGATCTGCATGTGGGCGGCGGCGAGCAGGGCCGGGACCTGCGGGTCCGAGGGGTCGTGCTCGGCCAGGGCCTGGAGCAGCGGAATCGCCTGTTCGGCCTCGCGCTCGCCCAGCAGGATGGTGGCCTTGAGCCGGGTGCTGCGCGCGTCCTGGCCGACCATGCCCTGATAGCGTTCGAGCGCCTGGCGGGCCAGCGCGGTCTCGCCGCGCCGGAAGTGCAGGTTGGCCTTCAGGAACTGCGCCGGCGGGAAGTTCTGCAGCGCGGGCTGCTGCAGGATCTCGATGGCGGCGTCGGCGTCCTTGCGGCTGGTGTGGATGGCCGCCATCAGGTAGTTGGCGACGGGATCCTGCGGCCGCACGTCGAGGGCCGCCTTGACGTCGCCCGCGGCGGCGTCGGCGTCGCCGGCGCCCAGCGCCACCGAGGCGCGACCGATGAGCGCGACGCGGTTGACCGGGTCGGCCATCAGCGCCTCGTTGAACAGCCGGCGCGCCGCCTCGGCGTCGCCATCCATCCGCGTCGCCTCGCCCTTGATCGCCAGCGCCTCGGCGCGGTCCTGGGGGTTGCCGGCCATCGACGCCGCCTGCTCGGCCGCCGCCACCGCGGCGGCAAGCTCGCGCGACTGGATGTGCAGCTGCGCCAGTCCGAGGCGCGGCCGCGGATCTGCGGCGAGCAGCCGCGCCGATTCCTCGAAGGCGACCTTGGCGGCGTCCAGCTTGCCGTGCGCCGCATGGGCGTAGCCGTACCACAGCAGCACCTCGCCCTCGACCTCGGGGGCGCGGTCGCCGCGCGGCACCGCGGTGAACAGCTCGTCGATCTTGCCCTGGATGACCAGCGCGCGGGCCAGCGGCGCCGCGACCCGCTCCTCGTCGAGCCCCTTCTCGCGGGCCACCCGCAGTTCCTTCTCGGCCGAGACCGGATCGCCGCCGCCCAGATAGGCCATGCCCAGCGCGAGCCGCGCCTCGGCGTTGTCGGGATCGGCGCGAACGGCGTTCTTGAACTGGATGATCGCCGAACGGACGTCGCCGCCGGACAGGTATTCCTCGGCGTCGCGCAGGTACTCGCGCGAGGCCTCGGCGTCGGCGAGCGCGCCGCCGCTCGACAGGGCGACGACGGAGACCCAGGTGGCGCAGGCAAGGCCGATCGCCCTCAGGGGGAGTCGGGCGAAGGGACGGCGGGGGCGGGTAGGCATGGCTTTCCTCCGGAGGTTTGGATTGGCTAGTGAGCGGCTAGCTGTCCTTGAGCATCGGCACGCCGACGGCGTGCTGTTTCATGAGCGCGTAGAGCGTGGGGCGGCTGACGTCGAGCAGCTTGGCCGCCTGCGAGACGTTGCCGTCCGACTGCGCCAGCGCCTCGACCAGGGCCTGACGCTCGGCGGTCTGGCGCACCTGCCGCAGCGAGATCGCGACCGGTTCCTGAACGACGTCCGGGACCGCGAGTTCGAGCTCGGCCGCCGTGACCATCTCGCCCTCGGCCATCAGCACGGCCCGCTTCATGCGGCTTTGCAGCTCGCGCACGTTGCCGGGCCATTCGTGCCGGGCGACGGCGGCGGCGCCGTCCGGCGCCAGGCCCTTGACCGGCCGCCGGTACTGCGAGGCGTAGCGCCTGAGGAAATGCCGCGCCAGGATCACCGCGTCGCCGGGTCGCTCGCGCAGGGCCGGAATCTGCACCGCGATCTCGTTGAGGCGGTAATAGAGGTCCTCGCGGAAGCTCCCGTCGGCGATCATCTGCTGGAGGTCGCGGTTGGTGGCGCAGACGATGCGCACGTCGACCGGGATCTGCTGGCGCCCGCCGATGCGCTCGATGACTCGGTCCTGCAGGAAGCGCAGCAGCTTGACCTGCAGCGGCTGCGGGATGTCGCCGATCTCGTCGAGGAACAGGGTGCCGCGGTTGGCCTGTTCGAACTTGCCGATGGTCTGCTTGACGGCGCCGGTGAACGAGCCCTTCTCGTGGCCGAACATCTCGGATTCCAGCAGGTTCTCCGGGATGGCGCCGCAGTTGATGGCGATGAACGGCTTGTCGGCGCGGGGGCTGTTGTCGTGCAGCGCCCGGGCCAGCACCTCCTTGCCGGTGCCGCTCTCGCCGAGCAGCAGCACGGTGACGTCGGTCGGCGCCACCTTCTCGACCATGCGGCAGATCCGCATCGCGCTGTCGGCGGCGGTGATGAAGCCCTTCAGCGGCTGGCGCTCGGGATTGCCGTTGTTGCGGGCCTCCTCCTCGAGCTGCTGGACATGGCGGGCGCGCTGGACGATGAGGCGCAGCTCGTCCAGCTCCATCGGCTTGTTGCAGAAGTCGTGGGCGCCGAGGCCGATCGCCGCCAGCGCGTTGGCGCGGTCCTCGTTGCCGGTCATGACGACGATCTTGGTCGCCGGGGCGAGCGCGCGAATCTCCTCGAGCGTCGCCAGGCCCTCGCTGGCGCCCTGGGCGTCTGGAGGCAGGCCGAGGTCGAGGATGACGACGTGCGGCTTTTCCGATCGCACGCAACCGAGCGCGCCGGCGCGGTCGGAGGCCGCCGAGACCTTGTATTCCGAGAAGCTCCAGCAGAGCTGGCGCCGGAGCCCCGGATTGTCCTCGACCACGAGCAGTCTGGTGTCGGAGGCTGTCAAGGCTATACGACCTTTCGCTGTTTGGGGGAGTCTGCGGGCGGCTGGGCCGGGGTGATCAGCGGCAGCAGCACCCGGAAGGTGGTGCCGCGCCCGGGAGTGCTGTCGACGACGAGCTGGCCGCCGAGCTCGCGAACCAGTTCGCGGCACTGGTAGGCGCCGATGCCGAAGCCGCCGTCCTTGGTCGACGCGAACGGCCGGAACAGCTTGTCGCGGACGAAGGCGGCATCCATGCCGGGACCGTCGTCGACGACCTCGACCAGGCCGCGCCCGGCCTCGGCGCCGATGCGCACCGTGACGCGGCCGGCGGGTCCGGCGGCCTCGCGGGCGTTCTTGACCAGATGGGTCAGGATCATCTTCAGCCGGCGTTCGTCGCCGGCGGCGTCGAGGCTGGCGACCGCCGCGTCCAGCGCCACCGGCGCGCCGTCGGGAAGGCGCTCGATCAGGGCGCGCGCCAGGCCGACCAGCTCGACGCGGTCGGCGCGGCCGCGCTCGGCGTTGATCTGGGCCAGCAGCGCGTTCATCGAATCCACCGACTCGGCGACGCTGACCACCAGGTCGCGCTGGAACGCCGGGTTGCCGGCATGGGCATCGGCGTTCTTCAGCACCAGCGACATCTGGCTGATGATGGTCTTGAGGTCGTGGACCACGAACGCGAAGCGGCGGTTGAACAGCTCGAGCTGGCGGGCGTCGGCCAGCGCCTGCATCGCCTCGTGCTCCGACAGCCGGCTGGCGGCCTCGCTGGCCAGCGTGCGCAGCAGGTCGAAGTCCTCCCAATCGAGCTTGCGCGGCGCCCGCGGCGGCTGCAGCGCCAGCACGCCGGACAGCCCGTCCTCGCGCGCCAGCGGCACCAGCAGCCACACCGGCGCCGCCTCGACCCAAGCCGGCAGGGTCAGCTCGCCGTAGCGCTCGCCGCGGGCCCGCCACTCGTCGACGACCAGAATCCAGCGCTGCTGGTCGAGAAAGGCGGCGAGCTCCGGCTCCAGGCGCTCGGGCAGCGCGGCGCGCGGCTGGTTCAGGGTGGCGACGAGGTGATGGGCGCCGTGTTCGTCGCGCAGCCACAGCGCGCCGCCGGGACTGTCGACGATGTTGGCGACGGCGCCGACGACGCGGCGGCGCGCGTCCGTCTCCATGCCGCCTTCCGACAGCGCGGCGATGAAGCGCAGCCACTCGACCCGGTAGTCGTACTTGTAGGCGAAGAAATGCTTGGCGACGAGCACGCGGGCATGGGCGCGGATGCGCCCCGAGCCGACCAGAACCGCCAGCAGCACGACGCTGGCGAACAGGAATCCGACCTGCAGCACCAGCCCCCAGCGGCCGCCGAACTCGCGCACGTACAGCCCGGCCGCCCCCATCAGCACCAGGTAGCAGCCGGCGCCGAGCAGCGCCGCGGTGTGGAAGGCCATGCTGTGCGAAACCGACAGCGGCCGCATGTTCGGGCGGCGGGTGGCGCCGAGCGCCAGCACCGGCGCCAGGATCAGGTGCACGGCGCCGCGGGCCTGCAGCAGGTCGACGTCGAGCTGGCGGAACAGCAGCGCGTCGGAATAGAGGAAGAAGTCGTAGACGAAGATGCCGCCCAGCCCGATCGCCAGGAACTTGACCGACCAGAAGCCGCCGGGCGCGGCGCCGCGGGCCACGTTCTCGATCAGCACCAGGCCCAGCAGCGCCAGGCCGAGGCCGCCGGCGATGGGCAGGATCATGCCGCCGCTCGCCCAGCCCGCCACCCACAGCACCGGCGGCAGCGCGACCATGCCGGCCAGCGCCACCGAACCGGCGGCGGCCGCGGCGGTCCAGCGCGGCAAGTCGCCGCGGCGGCGCAGCAGTCCGGCCGCCACCGCCAGCCACAGCAGCATCTCCAGGGCCTGCAGCGCGTTGGCGGCGGAGGCCGCCGCCAGCGGGTCGACCCCGGCGCCGACGGCGGCGTCGCGGGCGGCGGCGGCGGCGGCCCACAGGACGACCGCCGCGATTCCGGCCAGCAGGCGCGGCTTCAGCGCGCGGTCGGCGCCGTGGCGCAGCAGCACGCCGGCGACGGCGACGTAGGCGAGCGCGCAAAGCGCATGGATGAGGACGGCGAACGACATCGGCCGGCTACCGCACGCCCTTCGGCCACAGCACGACCTCGATGGTGCCGATCAGCACCAGGATGTCGAGCAGCAGGCTGTAGTTCTTGATGTAGTAAAGGTCGTAGGCCAGCTTCTCGCGGGCGTCCTCGATCGAGGCGCCGTAGGGGTAGTTGATCTGCGCCCAGCCGGTGATGCCCGGCCGCACGCGCGCCCGCTCGTGGTAGTAGGGCACCTCGCGGGCGATCTCCTCGACGAAGAACGGCCGCTCCGGGCGCGGGCCGATGAACGACATGTCGCCCTGCAGAACGTTCCAGACCTGCGGGATCTCGTCGATGCGGGTCTTGCGGATGAACTCGCCGACCCGGGTGACGCGCGGGTCTGACTGCGCCGCCCAGCGCGGTCGCCCGTCCTTCTCGGCGTCGGCGCGCATGCTGCGGAACTTGTAGACGTCGAAGACGCGGCCGTGCAGGCCGACCCGCTCCTGGCGGTAGAAGATCGGGCCGGGGCTTTCGAGCTTGATCGCCAGGGCGGTGATCACCGTCAAGGGCAGCGTCAGCAACAGCACGGCGCCGGCGGCGACGATGTCGAGCACGCGCTTGAGAACCTTGTTCAGCCACGAGCCGATCTGGAAGCCGTCGGAGTAGATCAGCCAGGACGGCGACAGCGCTTCCAGCATCACCTTGCCGCTCTCGCGCTCCCAGAAAGTCAGGTGGTCGGTGACGCTGATGCCGTCGAGACGGCATTCGAGCAGCGGCTCGACGGGAGCGCCGCGGCGGTCGTCGACGGCGACCACGATCTCCTCGGCGCCCAGGCGGCGCGCGGTCTCCAGCAGGGTCTCGTCGGAGACCACCAGGCGGCGGCCGTCGACGATGGCCGGTTCGTTCTGGGCCCGCAGGTAGCCGAGCACCAGCGGCCCGTCGTCGCGCGAGGCCAGGGTCTCCTCGATCCGGGCCGCCAGCGGGCCGGCGCCCAGCACCAGCACGCGCCGGCGCAGCTTGGCCATCTCGCGCACGCGGCCCCAGGTGAGGCGCGCCGCCAGCACCCCGGACAGCGCGCCGACGGTGGCCACCGCCGTCAGCCCGGCGGCGGCCAGCGGCGCCGCCCCGGCATAGGTCCAGACCGGCAGGAACAGCGCCGGCCAGCAGATGAAGAACGCGACCGCCAGCCGGCCGGCGGCGCGGCGGTAGTCGGTGAGGCTGGCCTTGTCGTACAGGCCGATCGAGCACAGCACGGCCGAGGCGAACAGCGAGGCGGGCATCACCGCCCGCAGATGGTCCTCGGCCGGCACGCCGCCGAGCAGCGGCGCGAACTGCCGCGCCGCCAGCGACAGGACCAGAAACACGAGGGTGGCTTCGACGAGCAGCAGGACTATGGCGGGGGCGGAAACATAGTGGCGGAAGACGCGAAGCATTCCAGGTGAGCCTCCGTGTCGCGGCCTGTGGTGAGCGGCAGGCACGCTTGACCGCGGATCATGGTGTTTGGTCGCGAACGACCGGGCGATGTCGTTACGGGACGCCATCATCGCAAAGGCGCCCGGCCGCTCCAACCGCTCATTGGGAAGTCATTCTAGTGGATAATCTCACCCATTCGGAACGCACTCAAAAGAACCCATGACACCATGAAATCACTACTGCCATTTCTTTCGACGCTGGTTTTGGCCTGTATTTATATGACGGCCAACGACCTTTGTCCGTACCCGCATATGACGGCGTCGCGACCAGTCCGGCGCGCATAGTGCGGACGGGCGATTGGTGGCCGGGTTCCGGCGGTGGTAAACCGACTCGTTCCATCCGGCGATGCAGGAGGTATCCCGTGTCCATGCTCCCGAGACTGCGCCGCTTCTTCCTCGCCGCGGCCGCCCTGACGGTCGGCGCGGCGCTCGCGGGCTGCAACGTGCCCGTCCCGACCCCGGAAGAGACGGTGCATCCCGCCGTCGCGCCCGAATACCTGATCGGCCCCGGCGACGGGCTCCAGGTCTTCGTCTGGCGCAATCCCGACCTTTCGGTCGCCGTGCCCGTGCGGCCGGACGGCCGCATCTCGACGCCGCTGGTCGAGGACATGGTGGCGAGCGGCAAGACGCCGACCGAGCTGGCGCGCGACCTCGAGACGGCGCTGCGCGCCTTCGTCCAGGAGCCGGTGGTCACGGTGATCGTCAGCAACTTCGTCGGGCCGTATTCGCAGCAGGTCCGGGTGATCGGCGAGGCGACGCGGCCGCAGGCCATCCCCTACCGGCGCGACATGTCGGTGCTCGACGTGATGATCGCCGTCGGCGGCATGACGCCGTTCGCCGCCGGCAATCGCGCCAGCATCATCCGCAAGGACGAGGACCAGGAGGTCCAGATTCCGGTCAACCTCGACTCCCTGCTCAAGGACGGCGAGATCGCCGCCAACCGCCGGGTGCTTCCGGGCGACGTCATAGTCATTCCGCAAAGCTGGTTCTAGGACGTCGTATTGGTCATAGACAAATAGAAGCAAATGGGCCGCCGGGTCAATTACGGCGGCCCTGTTTCTTTTATCCATCCGGTCGCCGGCATCTCTAATAGAGAAGCGAGTCTATCCTTACGTGACGTTTCATCCGCCGCGCCGCGTCCTTACCATCAAGGCGCTCGAAAACGCTTAGTCTTGGAAAGCGCCCGCCCATGAACGACGTCCGAAACGAACTCCTGCCCTATGTCGCGCAGGCATGGCGGCACCGGTGGCACGCGCTCGGCACCGCGGTGGCGATCTGCCTGCTCGGCTGGACGGCCATCGCGGTGCTGCCCGACCGCTACCAGTCCTCGACCCGGATCTACGTCGACACCCAGTCGCTGCTGTCGCCGCTGATGCGCGGCATGACCGTCGACTTCGACCTCGACAACCAGGTCGAGATCATGCAGCGGACGCTGCTCAGCCGGCCCAACCTCGAAAAGGTGATGCGGGCCACCGACCTCGACCTGACGGTCGGATCGGAACTCGAGCGCGAAGAGCTGCTCGAGAAGATGCTGGAGCGCACCGAACTGAAGATCGAGGGCGACAACCTGTTCTCGGTCGCCTACGAAGCCCACGACCCGGTGCTGGCCAAGGACGTCGTCCAGGCCCTGCTGACCATCTTCGTGGAAAGCAATCTCGGCGCCAGCCGCCGCGACATGCAGCAGGCGCTCGAATTCGTCGAGAGCCAGCTGCGCATGTACGAGAAGAAGCTGGACGAGACCGAGGACAAGCTAGCCGCCTTCAAGAAGGCCAATGTCGGCTACCTGTCGCCGGAGGGCGACTTCGCCGCCATGATCGACGCGGCGCGCCAGCGGCTGGCCGGACTGAACCAGGAGCTGAGCGAAGCCCGCATCCGGCTGCAGTCGATCGAGGACCAGATGGCGGAGATCCCCCGCTACGTCGGCAGGGGGGCCGCGCTGCAGGTCATCCTCGACGGCAACGGCGAGTCGCGGGCGCTGGGCATCGACGGGCGCATCGCCGAGCTGCGGGCGAGCCTGGCCGAGATGCGGCTGCGCTACACCGAGCGCCATCCCGACGTCGTGCTGACCGAGCGCCGGCTCGAGGCCCTGGAGGCGCAGCGCGCCGCCGCGCCCGACGATCGGGGCGGCGCCCCGGCGCCGGGCGAGGAGCGCGCCTCCAATCCGGTCTACGAACAGCTCAAGCTGAAGGCGGTCGAGGTCAAGACCGAGATCGAGCTGCTGGAGCGGCGCGTGCGGGCGCAGGAGGCGGTGGTCGAGCGCGTCGAGAGCCGGGCGGGGCTGGCGCCGCAGATCGAGGCCCAGTACAAGGCGCTGAACCGCGACTACACCGTGCTCAAGTCCAACTACGCCGAGCTGCTGAGCCGCCGCGAGCAGGCCCGGCTGTCGCAGGAGATGGACAGCAGCGCCGACAAGGTCATCCGCTTCCGCGTCATCGATCCGCCGGAAGTGCCGGTGCAGCCCAGCGGTCCGAACAAGCCGCTGCTGGCGACCGCCGTGCTGGTGGCCGGCCTCGGCCTGGGCGGCGCGGTGGCGGCGCTGCTGGTCTACATGTCGCAGTCCTTCGGCTCGCCGCGGCAGCTCCGCGAGAATTTCGACCTGCCGGTGCTCGGCGCCGTGTCGGTCGGCATGAACGCCGCCGCCCGCCACGGCCGGCGCCTCTCGGCCGTGATGTTCGGCTCGGCGGTGTTCGGGCTCCTCGTCACCTACGCCCTGTTCATCACCGTGTTCAGCGGCCAGCTCGGCCGCATCACCGACGGCCTGACCGGAATCATCTGAGGACACCCGCATGCCCTATGACCTGATCCGACGCGCCGGCGAGCGGCTTTCCCAGCAACCGGCGCCGCTGGAGGCGCCGCCGGCCGCCGCGCCGGAGGCCGCGCCGCCGCCGCCGCGGGCCGCGGGCAGCATCGCCCGGGCCTACGGCGCCGAGGACAACCCGGCGCCCGCCGCCGCGCCGCCGGCCGAAGAGCCGGTGGTGCCGCTGCGCCAGGCGGCGCCGCGGCCGCCGCGGCCGCAGGCCGCCGCCGGCAGCCGCGTCCTCGCGCTCGACCTGCCGCGGCTGCGCCGGGCCGGGATGGTGACGCCGGACGGCGACAGCGACCGCGCCGTCGTCGACGAGTTCCGCCGCATCAAGCGGCCGCTGCTGGTCAAGGCCTTCGGCCCCGAGCGGCGCAAGCGCGACAGTCACGTCATCATGGTGACCAGCGCCAATCCCGGCGAGGGCAAGAGCTACGTCGCCCACAACCTCGCGCTCAGCATCGCCGGCGAGGCCGACGCCCACGTCCTGCTGGTCGACGCCGACATCAACCACCCGTCGACCGGCCAGCGGTTCGGCTTTTCCGCCGAATACGGCCTGATCGACATCCTCCGCCGCGACGACGTCGACATCGGCGACGTCCTGCTGCGCACCGACATCGGCAAGCTCGGCATCCTGCCGCCGGGGCGCCCGGACCCGCGCGCCACCGAGCTGCTGGCCAGCCAGCGCATGGCGCGCCTGATCAAGGAGATCGGCGGGCGCTACGACGACCGCGTCATCATCTTCGACGCGCCGCCGGTCCTGGCGGCGCCCGAGGCCGCGGTGCTGGCCATGCATGTCGGCCAGGTGCTGTTCGTGGTCGAGGCGGAGAAGACCAGCCGCCGCGACATCGAGGACTCGCTGGCCCAGGTCGAATGCTGCCAGGACATCAGCCTGGTGCTCAACAAGCGCCGCAAGGGCCTCGCCTTCGCCGGCGCCGACGCGACCTGACTACTCCTTAAGTTGCACGCCCGTCTTGTTAAGTCCTCGGCAAGCCGGTAGCTTACAGCTCACCCGGCTTGCCGTTCGGCGAGGCAGGGGGATTTGCGCGGCAGCGACGACGGGATGCGATGATCACCGAGCGGACGAGGACTTGCGGCCGGACAGCGGCGGCGGCCGTTGCGGCGGCGATGATTGCGGCGGCCGTCGCCGCGCCGGCGCATGCCCAGAGCCGCGGCGAGCAGATGCGCGAGAGCGGCCCCGGCGAACCCGGCCCGGCGCGCACCATCGAGATCACGCCGCGAATCTCGGCCTCGATCAGCGCCACCGACAACGTGCGCGCGACGACCCGCGACGAGAAGTCCGACGTCTTCCTGACCCTGGCGCCCGGCATCTCGGTCAACGCGGTGCGGCCGGGATGGCGGGGCACGCTCGACTATTCGCTCAGCGGCCTGCACTACCTGCGCGAGGACGATCTCGACGGCCTGTTCCACCGCCTGTCGCACGGCGCCACCGCCGAGCTGGTCGAGGACCACGTCTACCTCGACACCCGCGCCGCCATCCGCCAGGAGTTCCTCGATCCGGTCGACGGGCTGTCGGCGCGCGAGCAGGTCGCCTCGGAAAACGCCGAGACCATCGCCACCTATATGTTCAGCCCCTACCTGCTCAACCGGTTCGGCGGCTGGGCCGAGTCCGAGCTGCGCTACCGCTTCGACCACGTCGTGCCGTTCGACGGCGCGCTGTCGCAGACGGTCTCGAACACCGCGTCGGCGAGCCTGACCAACGGCGCCTACTTCACGCTGCTGCGCTGGCGCCTGGACCTGCTGGGCCGGACCACGGCGCACATCTCCGACAACGACTTCGCCGACCGCAGCAGCAACACCGCCCGCGCCGAGCTGGACCTGGCCTACGACGTCAACCGCCACGTCTCGATCCTGGGCAGCGCCGGCTATCGCCACCTCGACGACGACACCTACCGCTCGGACGCCTCGGGCATGATCTGGAGCCTGGGCGCGTCGCTGCGGCCGAACGCGCGCAGCGAGCTGAGCGCGCGCTACCGCCACGAATTCGAGCGCGACTTCTTCCAGGGCCAGGCCGCCTGGATCTTCGGGCCCGGCACCTACGTCGCCGCCGAGCACGACGAGGTCATCACCACCTCGCAGCAGCAGATCGCCGAGCGGCTCGAGAACGTCGCCGTCGCCCCCGACGGCAGCCTGGTCGACGTCTCGACACTGCCGCAGGTCGTCGACGAGTTCGGCCAGCCGGTCGACGTGCTGGAACTGCTGGGGCTGGAGCTGCTCTCGGACGTCTTCGGGCTCAACGACTTCGCCTTCAACGAACGCCGCACCCAGATCCGGCTCGACTGGGCCCGCGGCCGCGACACCGTCGCCGGCGTGGTGTTCCGCGACCAGCGCTGGTCGGACGACGTCGACTACGAGCGGATCGGCTACGGCGCCTCGCTGCGCTGGGAACGCGAGCTGACGCCGCTGCTGACCGGCGAGGCCAAGGGCCGCTTCCGGCGCATCTATTTCGAGGCCCCGACCGAGCGGGTCGTCGACATCTACGGCGCCGGCCTGGGGCTCGGCTACTGGCTGACCCCCGAGACCCGGGTGTTCGGAGCCTACGACATGCTGCTGCAGGACCCGGAGGACGGCGAGGACCTGTTGGAGAACCTGGTCACCATCGGCATCACCAGGACGTTCTGATACGTAAGCCCCGCGAATCGAAACGCCCGGACCGGGGTCCGGGCGTCCGCTTTTCGGCTACTGCCGCAGGGCGTGCTTCAGCAACTGCTGGAACGGTATCCAGAAGTAGTCGAACAGCGTCCTGTCGCCCTTGTTGATCATCACCTCGGCCGGCATGCCGGGCAGCAGCCGCAGCCCGTCGAGGGCCTTGGCGGCCGGATCGTCGACCTTGACCCGCACCTTGTAGTAGGCGGCACCGGTCCTGTCGTTGACCAGCCGGTCGGCCGAGACGCCGGCGACGGTAGCCTTGACCGTCGGCACGACGCTGCGGTCGAAGGCCGAGAAGTGGACCTCGGCCGGCATGCCGACGGCGACGTCGTCGATGTCGACGGTCGGCACCTGGGCCTCGACGACCAGGGCGTCGTCCTGGGGCACGATGTCGAGGATGCGGCTGCCCGGCGCGACGACGCCGCCGACCGTGTGCACGGTCATGTCGACGACCTCGCCGGCCACCGGCGCCGCGATCACCAGGCGGGCGCGCATGTCCTTGACCGCGCCCAGGCGCTCGGTCAGGTCGAAGGCCTGGGCCTCGGCCTCGCGCATCTGCGCCTCGACGTCCTCGCGGAACTTGGTCTGCATGGTCAGGATCTGGAGCCGGGCCTCGTTCATCGCCTGCTCGACCTGGGCGATCTGCGCCGTGGCCTCGCCGCGCTGGCCCTCCAGCCGCGCCAGTTCGCGCTCGACCGCCATCAGCTGCACCGACGAGGTGTAGCCCTTGGCGTTGAGCTCGCTCTTGCCGGCGATCTCGCGCTTGATCAGCGCGATCTGCGCGTCGGTGGCGGCGGCCTGTTGCTCGAGCCCGGCGATCTGGGTCCTGGACTGGGCGATGCGGTTCTGCAGCACCTCGACCTGGCTGACCAGCGCCTGGCGCCGCGCCTCGAACAGCTGCTGCTGGCCGGCGACGACGTCGGCGGCCTCGGGTTCGGCCTGCGCCCGCCGCGCGAGTTCGACCGGCACGGCGATCCGCTCGCGGCCGGCGCGTTCGGCCGACAGCCGCGCCTTCTGCATCAGCGCGAGATCGAGCCGCCCCTGGAGCATCTTGATCTGGGCCTCGAGCTGGGTCGGATCCAGCTTCACCAGCGGCTGCCCGGCGGCGACGGTGTCGCCCTCGCGCACCAGGATGGCGGCGACGACGCCGCCTTCCAGGTGCTGGATGCTCTTGCGGTGCGAGTCCACCACCACGGTGGCGCCGGCGGTGACGCCGGTGGCCAGCGGCGCGGTCACCGCCCAGGTGCCGAAGCCGCCGAAGCCGAGGGCGAGCACCAGGGCGCCGGCCAGGATCGGCCCCTTGAACTCGGCGCGATAGGGCGCGTCGCCGGCCGTCGTCTTGCCGGCGGCGGCCGGCGCGATGATCGTCGTGGTCATGGCGTCAGCTCCTCGCCAGCTTGCGCTCGCCCGCGTCCTCGTCGCCGGCGGCGACCGGACGGGTGAGCTTGTTCAGGACCTCGGCGCGCGGCCCGGCCATGCGGACCTCGCCGTCGGCCAGCAGCACGATGGTGTCCATGGTGCCGAGCACGGTGGGACGGTGGGTGATCAGCACCACGGTGGTGCCGGCGCGCTTCATCTCGAGGATGGCCTGCACCAGCGCCGCCTCGCCGTCCTGGTCGAGGTTGGAGTTCGGCTCGTCGAGCACGACCAGCTTGGGATCGCCGTACATCGCGCGGGCCAGGCCGATGCGCTGGCGCTGCCCGGCCGACAGCACGCTGCCGCCGACGCCGATCGGGGTCTCGTAGCCCTGCGGCAGGCGCAGGATCATCTCGTGCACGCCGGCGCGCCGGGCGGCGGCGACGATCGGGGCCGAGCCGCCGGCGCCGAAGCGGGCGATGTTCTCGGCGACGGTGCCGTCGAACAGCTCGACGTCCTGCGGCATGTAGCCGATGTGCGGGCCCAGCGCGGCGGCGTCCCAGTGCTCGATGTCGGCGCCGTCGAGCCGCACCTTGCCGGCCAGCGGCCGCCAGGCGCCGACGATGGCGCGCGCCAGCGTCGACTTGCCGCCGCCGGACGGGCCGACGATGCCCAGCACCTCGCCGGGCGCCGCCCGCAGGCCGACGCGGCGCAGCGTGGGCGTACCGGAGCCGGGCGGCACGATGGTGACGTCTTCCAGCGTCAGCTCGCCCTTGGGCGCCGGCAGCGCGGTGCGCTCGGCGTCGGCCGGGGCGCCGGCCAGCAGCGTGTCCAGCCGGCCCCAGGCCGAGCGGGCGGCGACGAACTGCTTCCAGGTGCCGATCACCGTCTCGATCGGCGCCAGCGCGCGGCCGACGACGATCGACACCGCGATGATGCCGCCGGCGCTCATCTGGTTTTGGATCACCAGCCAGGCGCCGAGACCCAGCAGCGCGACCTGCAGGCCGATGCGGACGGTCTTGCTGATCGCCATGACGGTGGCGGCGCGGTCGCTGGCGACCTGCTGCAGGCGCAGCATCTCGTTGCGCCGCGCGAAGGCGCGGTCGGCGACGCCGCCGAACATGCCCATCGCCTGCATCGCCTCGGCGTTGCGCAGGCTGCCGGAGACCATGGCGTGGGTGGCGGCGGTGTGGCGGCTGGCCTCTTCCATCGGCCGGCGCGTCGTCACCTCGTTGAGCACGGCCAGCGCGAACAGCAGCACGCCGCCGCCGACCGCGACCCAGCCGAGCAGCGGATGGAACAGGAAGGTCACCGCGATCATCACCGGCATCCAGGGCGCGTCGAAGAACGCCGTCGGGCCGGGGCCGGCCAGGAACTGCCGCACCGTGTCGAAGTCGCGCAGACCGTCGCTGCCCTTGCCGCGCAGATGGGCGCCGAACATGGCGCCGAGCACGCGGCGGCCGAGCGCCAGGTCGAGACGGCCGCTGACCCGCACCAGCAGACGCGAGCGCACGACGTCGAGGAACGCCATCAGCGCGAGCAGCGCGACGACCAGGCCGGTCAGCACCAGCAGCGTGGCTTCGCTCTGGGTCGGCAGGATGCGGTTGTAGATCTGCATCATGTAGAGCGGCTGGGCAAGCATCAAGCCGTTGATGAACAGGCTGAACGCCGCCGCCCAGACGAATGCCTGGCGGCAGGAGAGAAGAGCCTTGCGCAGCTCTCCATGCGAATTCTTCTGGTTCATGTCAACCATAGGACTGCCTTTGGAGTGCACCTGGATGGCGCTAGGCAGTTTTTACCGGGTGCCGTTTAAGAACGGCCTAAGATTCCCCCAACGAGGTCTTAATTCCGGCTGAACAATTTCTTAACGCCCGCGCCCGGGGCTCCGTTGCCCGGCGAGTCGCCGCTTGAGGCCGCGCAGCGAGCGCTCGAGCCGTAGCGGCAGCCGGTCGCGCTGCAGGGTCAGCCACAGCATCTCGCTCGAACGGTCGGCGAGCGAGCGCTTGAGCTGGTTGTCGCCGGCCAGCATGTCGTAGACGCCGTGCCCGGCCGCCGCGTTGCGCTCGACCGCCAGGGCATGGCTGACCAGGCCCGGCTTGGCGCGCGGATCGTCGCCCTGGGCGAAACCGCTCTGATAGGCGTAGACGCGGCCGCGATGGACGAAATTGTAGAGGTAGCCGAACGGCCGCCCGCCGGCGCCGGCCTCCAGCAGCTGGATCTCGCCGGCCTCGAAGCGGGCCGCGATCAGCGCCCGGTGGAACGGCTCGAAGAAGGCGCCGCTGAACGCGTGACGCCGGCCGCGCCGCTCCCACGAGGCGACGTGCAGCGCCTTCAGCGCCGAGAAGAAGGCCTGCGCCTCCTCGACCGTCTCGGCCTGGCGCAGCCGCGCCGGCGCCCCGAGGACCCGCTCGGCCCGGCGAAGCTGCTGGCGGGTGTTGCGGCTGAGGCGGCCGCGCAGGCCGTCCGCATGCTGGCGCACGGCGCCGAGGTCGAGTTCGTACGCGGGCTGCACCTGCTGCCACCACACGTTCAGGCCCCGCGCCGCCGCCAGCGCCCCCCATCGCGCCGGCATGCCGGGCAGGGTCAGCTCGTCCCAGCGCTCGTCGCGCTCGACCAGCCAGTCGATCGCCCGCTGCTCGACGGCCGAGGTGATCTGCTGGTCGCACAAGAGCCCGTTGTGCTCGATGTAGATCGCGTCGCGTTCGGCGTCGCCGGTGGCGTTCAGGAACAGGATGCGCGAGCGCAGGATGCCGCGCCGCGCCATCGTGCGGCGGACCACGACGCCGAGGCCGACGACGGCGTCGCGCCAGCGGACCTCGATGACCTCGGGTTCGAGCGCGGCCGGCAGGGAGTCGAGCCAGCAGCCGATCCAGCCCCAGGACTGGAAGAACGACGGCGCCGCACGGCATTCCAGCGCCTGCCAGGCGGCGGCGAGCTCGGGCCGCACCACCGGCCGCAGGCTGACCGAGAGTTCGTCGGAGGGGACAGCGACGTCCGGCAGATGGAGCATAGGACGGGCGGGGCCTTCGCCAGAGGGGACCACGGCTTCCGGCGCGCAGTCGCCGCCGGCTCGCATGTTTACATTAACACCAGGCGACGCCTTCGGCTCCCGCGCTGGCGGCTTATCCGCATGGTGAGAGACAGGAATGCCCTATTCGGTTCATTCTCGCTTCGACGATCTGCCCGCACCCCACCAGGGGCTGTTCGCCCTGGCGGGAAGGCAGGGGTTCCACTGCACGCCCGGCTGGTTCCGGGCGCTGGCGGCGACCACCCTGGACGACGGCGAGAGCTTGCGGCTGCTGGCGGCTTCCGACGAGGCCGGCCGGCCGCTGGCCGTGCTGCCTCTGGTCGCGCGCGCCCGGCGCGCCGGGCCGCTGACCGTGCGGACGTTGTCGGCGTTCGTGCGGCCCTACACCTGCGCCTTCGCGCCGGTCGCCGACCCCGCGGCTCCCGAGGCGGCGGCGGCCGCCCTCGCCCGTGCGCTGCGCGCCGAGCGCCGGCACTGGGACGTGCTCGACCTGTCGGCCCTGCCCGAGGAGGCGCCGCTGGCGGCGGCGATGCCCGCCGCCCTGGCCGCCGCCGGGCTGCCGATCCAGCGTTACCGCCATTTCGTCAACCGCTACGCCGAGACCCGCGGTCTCAGCGCCGCCAACTATCTGGCGGCGCGCCCCGGCGCGCTGCGCAGCACCCTGCGCCGGCAGCAGGCGAAGGTGCGCCGCGACGTCGACGCGCAGTTCGAGATCGTCACCGGCGGCGACGGCGTCGGGCCGGCGCTCGACGCCTACCAGGCGGTCTACGCCCGCTCGTGGAAGCAACCCGAGCCGCATCCCGGCTTCATCCCCGCCCTGGTCCGCGCCTGCGCCGAGGCCGGCGCCCTGCGGCTCGGCACCGTCCATGTCGGCGAGGTGCCGGCGGCTGCGCAGATCTGGATCGTCTGGGAGGGCCGGGCGACGATCTTCAAGCTGGCCCATGACGAGGCCTTCAAGCAGCACTCGCTGGGCTCGCTGCTGACCCTGCGCATGATGGAGCACGTGCTGGCGCTGGATCGGGTCGCCGAGGTCGATTTCGGCCGCGGCGACGACGGCTACAAGAGGAACTGGCTGCCGCTGTGCCGCGACCGTTTCGGCGTCCAGGCCTTCAACGCCCGCACCGCCGCCGGCGCCCTGATGGCGGCGCGCCACATCGGCGGCGGCGCCGCCAGACGGGCCCTCGCCCCCCTGCGCCGCCGCGGCGATCCGGCGGCCGGACAGGAAGTCCGCTAGAGAGGGCGCGCCGGACGGGCACGGGCGCCGGTTTCCGCGCACGCTCCGCGCGGAAGACCGGGGCTTGTATACTTGGCAAACCAAAGGCCGGGAGCGATCTGATGGAGCGACAAGCCAGCGCCCAAATCGAGGTCACGCCCGAAATGATCGAGGCGGGCATACACGCTCTCAGAGGGGTTCGCCTTTACGGATCCTTGGGAGCGTATTGTGGACGCCGTGTATCTCGCTATGGAGATCGAGCGAGTTCCTCTGCCTCGGCAATCAGGTCCGAAAGGTACTTGAGATAGAGTTCGCCAACCCCTAGCGGGCTTTTATCCTCAATGGGCCGGCCAAGGTGCTCACGGGGCGGGGCGTATGTATTCCGATGCCGGTCATCCACAACAGGAAGAAGGTGTAATTGGGGCGGTCGAACAATTGCAGTAGGGTAGCAGCCGTCCGGATTTTTTCCAATGATGCCAAAGAAACCGTTTGCAGTAAAAACTCCGTGGCGTATGTGAACACCCTGTCCTTTGGCGCCGATGCCGATGCCTCCTGGCTCAAGTTCAGTCAGAGGCTCTAGGCCGTGTTCTTCCGCGTTTCGCGCTTGATACATGTACAAAGTGAGAGGGTCTTTTCTGGCTTGCTTTTTCTTTGCGTAATGCCACTGCCTACCTTGCGGCGTTTTTGTCGATGCGGTTTCCATAATATGGATAATTGCAGCCGCTTTTATAAGAAAATCTGCCCAATTATTGGCAAACTCTTCGTGGCTTCTGCTGGATTTGCATAGCCGAAAAAAATCATGCGCTTCCGACAAGCGCTTCCTGCATTTTTCGATACCCACAGGGTTTATGTAAGGCATTGACGCTTCCGATGGTGGACTGAGGCGGCGATGGGCAAGAGCGCTACCACGCCTAACGAGGCCGCATGGACAAGGCCGTGCCGAACACAAGATAATTAGCTTTGCACCGGGGACACACATGGATGTGTTGCCGCCCCCCATCACGCTGCTCAAATTGGAGCACGCATTTTTGCTTTTGCTGAAAGCAGTTTGTGCAAAGCAAATGCGGCGGTTCGGAGCCGCGTGTATCTTCTTTCAACGCGTAAGCAAAAACGCCAGAAGCGATCTCTTTGAGATGGTAGCGTTGCTTCTCAGCTTCCCATGTTTCGAAGCTAGCCACCTTTGCTTCAAGGTCACGTATCTTGTCCAAAAGCGCCGAGCGCTCCTCTTGTGCCGCAAATGCAGCATTTTGGGCATCTATGATCTTAGACTGGAATTCGACCATCTTCCCCTGAAACGCCGCAGCATCCCGGAGGCCTACCATAGCCTCCGCAATATCCTTGGCCGCCTTGAACGAACTGAGCACAACCGAAAGGGCGCCGATGTCGGGCATTGTTGCCCCTCCCACTGGTTTGAGAAGGCAGCGTATCCCCGTCGCGCGGATGAGTCTCGCCCATATTTCCCAATCAACGGCGGTCAGCAATTCGCGAGACTGCTGACGGGTGAGCTTGGCTTAGCAGTCCACCCCGACTTCAGTCCGCCGATAGGTGAGGCGCTTGCCTTCTTCGGCGCGGCGCTGACGAGGTGATAGCGGCTTCGATGGTGCCGCCGCCCGAGCCCATCGGGCCTTGGCAGAACGGCTCGCGCATGGCCAGACGGATACGATGGGCCGTGAACCAAGCGGTTTGGAGCGCTCGTAGACGGTGCCGACGGTGACGGTGAACTGGTGGCGGCAGGCCTTGCACTGTTAGAGAGGCCGGGCCGACGCGCCTTGCCCTGCATCTTCGTGATGCCCTCGACCGAACCGCAGTGCGGGCAGAAGGGACCATCGGGCCAACGCCGAGCCTCTAGGAACTCGCTGGCGTCTTGGAAGATGGGCGTTGGTGATGTCGAACATGGCTCTCTGCTTGTGGTTTCAGAGTGCCAAATCTGGCCGTGCTCAATCGCCGGAAAACCGCATCGTTTGACGCCGGCCGCCGCCCGCGCTATCCCTCGGCGACGCAACGATGCCGAGGGGGGACCGCCATGACCGCCGCTTCCGAACGGGTGCTCGACGTCCATGAACGTCCGGCGCCCGGCACCTTCGCCCTGCTCAGCGTCCAGCACCTGTTCGCGATGTTCGGCGCCACCGTGCTGGTGCCGATCCTGACCGGGCTGGATCCGGCGGTGGCGCTGGTCTCGAGCGGCCTCGGCACCCTGGTCTACCTGGCCAGCACCGGCTTCGCGGTGCCGGCCTATCTCGGCTCCTCCTTCGCCTTCATCGGCCCGATCATCGCCGCCTCGGCGCTCGGCGGCCCGGGCGGCGCGATGCTCGGCGCCTTCGTCGCCGGGATGGTCTACCTGCTGGTCTCGGCGCTGATCAAAGCCTTCGGCGTCCGCTGGCTGCTGAATCTGCTGCCGCCGGTCGTCGTCGGGCCGGTGATCGTGGTCATCGGCCTCGGGCTGGCCAGCGTCGCCGTCGACATGGCCCAGAACACCGCCGGCGGCGGCGCGTACAGCCTGCCGCATCTGCTGGTGGCGCTGTTCACGCTGGGCTCGATCTTCTTCTATTCGCTGGTGCTGCGCGGCTTCTTCACCGTGGTGCCGATCCTGCTCGGCATCGTCACCGGCTACCTCGCCGCGATCCTCGCCGGCATGGTCGACTTCGCGCCGGTGGCCGAGGCGCCGCTGCTGCGCGTCCCCGAGTTCGCGCTGTTCTTCTCGGGCCTGAAGGAGGGCGTCTCGCCGCTGGCGGTGATCCTGATCGTCGCCCCGGTGGCCCTGGTCACCATGGCCGAGCACATCGGCGACCAGATCGTGCTCAGCCGCGTCGTCGGCCGCAATTTCCTCGCCAGGCCCGGCCTGCACCGCACCCTGCTCGGCGACGGCCTGGCGACCAGCCTGGCGGCGCTGATCGGCGGTCCGCCGAACACCACCTACGGCGAGAACGTCGGCGTGCTGGCGATCACCCGCGTCTTCAGCGCCTGGGTGATCGGCGGCGCGGCGGTGCTGGCGCTGGTGCTCGGCTTCGTCGGCACGCTGAGCGCGTTCCTGCAGACCATCCCGACCGCGGTGATGGGCGGCGTCGCGATCGCGCTGTTCGGGGTCATCGCCTCGTCGGGCATCCGCACGCTGATCGAGGGCAAGGTCGACCTCGGCAACAAGCGCAACCTGCTGATCGCCTCGACCATCCTGGTCATCGGCATCGGCGGCGCCGAGCTGAAGTTCGCGGGCGGCTTCGCGGTGTCGTCGATGGCGCTGTCGGCGCTGATCGGCGTGCTGCTCAACGCGGTGCTGCCGGGCCGCGAGGCGGCCGGCGACGTCGAGACCGTGCTCGCCAGCCACGGCTGAGCGCGACGCCGAGCGCCAGCGCCGCCGCCGCCGGCGGCGCGGCGGCCTCGGGCGCCTCCATGACCCACAGCGTCAGGCCGCTGACCGACAGCCAGACCAGCGGCACCGGCATCGCCAGCCATACCAGCCGGCCGCGCACGCCCGTCAGCAGCCCCAGCGTCGCCACCGCCGTCGGGTCGGGCATGACGCCGAACACCTCGGCTTGGGCCCACGGCCGGTCGAGCAGCGGCGCGATCAGCGGCCAGGCCGCCACCCCGACCACCGCCAGCGCGAGCCCCGGTCCGTCGTCCGGGCCGAACCGCAACAGCCCGGCGCCGCCCAGCAGCGCCAGCAGCAGCGCCTGGGCGACGAACAGCGCCGCGAAATACGCCGCCGCCCAGTTGATGGTGGCGTAACGGTCCTGCAGGAAGGCGATGCCGGCGAACGCCCAGCAGCCGGCCAGCAGCAGCGCCGTGAAACGGCCCGCGGCGCGCCGGCGCAGCACGATCGACGCCAGCCCGACGGCCACGAACGCCAGATGCCACGGCCACAGCGCCGCGTTGTGCATCTCGATCAGGCGGTACCAGGTCCGCGGCGCGAACAGCAGAAGGTCGCCCGGCGAATAGGTCCACCACGCCGAACTCATGCCCTGACGCCCCTAGGGAAACGGGCGGGCATCACGGCCCGGTCGAGCCGAGCGCGCGCCGGGGTCACAGCGCCGCCTCGACCGCCGCGACGATGCGCCGGCGCAGCGCCGGGTCGGGCATCGGCCCGCGCGCCGCCGCCTTGTTCTCGCGCATGTGGTCGACGCGGGTGGTGGCGGGAATGGCGCAGGTCACCGCCGGATGCGAAAGGATGAACTTCAGGAGAAGCTGCGCCCAGCTCGCGGCGCCGAGCTCGCCCGCCCAGCCCGGCAGCGGCGCCCCGGCCAGCGCCTGGGTCAGCGCGCCCTGGCGGAACGGCCGGTTGACGATCACGCCGATGCCGCGCTCGGCGGCCAGCGGCAGCAGCCGGGCCTCGGCCTCGCGGTCGAGGACGTTGTAGGTGAGCTGCACGAAATCGAGCGGCTGCGTGCGCATGATGCGCTCGAATTCGTCGTGGCGGCGGCCGTGCGAGGTGGTGATGCCGACATGGCCCAGCCGGCCCTGCGCCTTCATCGCGAACAGCGTCTCCAGGTGCTCCTCCCAGGCCAGCAGGTTGTGGACCTGCAACAGGTCGAAGCGCTCCACGCCCCACAGCCGGCGCGATTGCTCGATCTGCTCCGGCCCGCGCGCGCCCGAGCCGGTCCACACCTTGTCGGCCGAGAACAGCCCTTGCGGACGCCCCAGCGCCTCCAGCCCGGCGCCGACCACCGCCTGCGACGAGCCGTACATCGGCGAGGAATCGATCATGCCGCCGCCCTCGTCGAAGAAGGCGGCCATCACCTCGGCGCAGGCGGCGCGCAAGACCGGATCCTCGCCGACGTTGAAGGTGATCCAGGTGCCGAGGCCGACGGCGGGCAGCGCCGGCGCGGACAGCGCCGGCCGCGGCGCCAGGCCGGCGGCGGCGGCGGCGGCGAGGCCGCCCAGGACGGTGCGGCGGCTGATCGGCGTCATCGGCGTCTCCGTCGGATGGTGCGGAGCTAATGTAGGCGCCGCGTCATCGCGCCAAAAGGCTTTCGTCTGGGAGCGCGGGCGTCCCGCCCGCCAATCGCCTCGGGTAGCCGCCGGTGCCGGCGAGGACGGGGGCGGACCCATTGGTCCCCTCATTCCGCCCCGTCCAGCGCCTCCTTGACCGCGCTCGCGAGCTGCTTGAGGCTGAACGGCTTGGGCAGGAACCGGACGGCGGGGTCGTCGGACAGGCCGTCGAAGGCGACGTCCTCGGAATAGCCCGAGATCATGATCACCCGCGTCTCGGGCCGTTCGCTGCGCACCAGCCGCGCCAGGGTGGCGCCGTCCATGCCCGGCATCACCACGTCGGTGATCAGCACGTCGATGGCGCCGGCGTCCTTGAGCAGCTCGATCGCGCCCTCGCCGCTGGCCGCCTCGGTGACGGTGTAGCCCTTGTTGCGCAGGGCGCGGCCGGCGAACAGCCGCACCGCGTCCTCGTCCTCGACCAGCATGATGGTGCCGGCGCCGGTGAGGTCGCGCTCGGCCGGCGCCGGTTCGGGCGCGCGGCCCGGCCGCGCCTCCTCGGGCGCCTCGTAGCGCGGCAGCCAGATCGAAAAGGTGGTGCCGGCGCCGATCTCGCTGTCGACGAAGATGAAGCCCTCGGTCTGGCGCACGATGCCGTAGACGGTCGACAGCCCCAGGCCGGTGCCGGCGCCGACCGCTTTGGTCGAGAAGAACGGCTCGAAGATGCGCGACAGGTTCTCCTTGGCGATGCCGTGGCCGGTGTCGCGCACCTCCAGCACGACGTAGCGCCCGGGCGGCACCGTCTCGTGGCCGCGCTGCATCGGCTTGTCGAGGATCTTGGAATCGGTGCGGATGGCCAGGGTGCCGCCGCCGGCCATGGCGTCGCGGGCGTTGACGGCCAGGTTGATCACCACCTGGTCGAACTGGCCGGGGTCGACGCGCACCAGGCCGACGTCGCGGCCGTGCACCATCTCCAGGGCGATGCGCTCGCCGAGCAGGCGGCGCAGCAGCGACGACAGCTCGGCCAGGGCGTCGGTCACCGACAGCGGCTGCGGCGTCATCGTCTGGCGGCGCGAGAAGGCCAGGAGCTGGCGCACCAGGCTGGCGGCGCGGTTGGCGTTCTGCTTGATCTGCATGATGTCGGCGAACGAGGCGTCGCCGGGGCCGTGGCGCTGCAGCATCAGATCGCAAAAGCCGATCATCGCGGTCAGCAGGTTGTTGAAGTCGTGGGCGACGCCGCCGGCGAGCTGGCCCATCGCCTGCATCTTCTGCGACTGGGCGAACTGGATCTCGAGGTTCTTCTGCTCGGTGGTGTCGAGGAAATGCGCCATCAGGCCCGAGATGCTGCCGTCCTCGGCGGCGGGATTGACCCAGACGGTGGCGACCAGCTCGCCGCGGCCCAGCAGGCGCAGGTCCATGTGGCCGCTGGGCGCCGTGCCCATCAGCACGCGCGAGAACAGGTCGGCGGCGGCGGCGCGGTCCTCGGGCGCCACCAGGTCGAGGAGCTGGCGGCCGGCGCCGTCGTCGTCGAGCCCGAGCATGCCCTGCAGCGCCCGGTTGGTCATGCCGATGATGCCGTCGGGATCGACCATGGCGATGCCGACCGGCGCGTCGTCGAACAGCCACTTGACGCGGCGCTCGGCCGATTTCAGCGCCCGCTCCCACATGCGCTCGGGCATCAGGTCGCGCACCACCACCGAGCGGGTCAGCGTCTCGCCGGCGTCGTCGTAGACGGCATGGCTGACGAAGGCCTGGAACACGTCGCCGCCCTTGCCGCGCAGGCGCATCTCGGCGCGGTCGTCCTCGGGATCGGGCACGACGCCGAGGACCTCGCGCATGTCCATGCCGACCAGCGCGTCGGGCGTGCGGCCGAGCCATTCGGCGAGGCGCAGGTTGACGTAGCGGAACCGGCCCTCGGTGTCGGCCGAGTAGCAGCCGACCGGCAGGAAGTCGAGGAAGTCGGTCAGCATCTCGTGCTCGCGCCGCAGCGTCTCCTCGATGGCGCGCCGGCCGGTGACCTCCTCGCCGCGCCACAGCACGGCGCCGGCGGGCGTCGTCATCGGCCGCACCGACAGGCTCCACCATTCGCGGCCGCCGTCGCCGCCCGACAGCGAGATCTCAATCGATTCGGCGATGCCGATGCTCGCCGCCGCGCGCAGCCGGTCCAGCTCCTCCAGCGTGCGCTCGTCGCCGGCGGCGCGCTCGCGCAGGCCGGACAGGGGATCGTCGGCGCCGGCGAACAGGCTCCGCGCCGGACCGTTGCGGCGCAGCTCGCCCTCGGGGCCGACCGCCAGGCGGGCGCCGGATTCGGCGTCGAAGGCCGCGGCCAGCCATTCGCCGCGCGCCGCCGCGCGCGCCGCCGCCGCCGCGCGCCGGCCGAGCACCACGAGGATGGCGGCGCCGAGCCCGGCGACGACGACCACCGCCGGGCGCAGCTCGTCGGTGGCGACGAAGGCCAGCAGCGTCATCACCGCGAAGGCGAGCGCCAGCGCCAGCCGCATCGGCGCGACCTCAGTGCTTGGGCTTGAGCTTGCCCTTGAGCCGCATGACGTAGCCGATGACCTCGGCGACTGCCTTGTAGTGTTCAGGTGGAATCTCCTGGTCGACCTCGACGGCGGCGTACAGGGCGCGCGCCAGCGGCGGATTCTCGACGATGGTCACCTCGTGCTCCTTGGCCATCTCGCGGATGCGCAAGGCGAGATGGTCGACGCCCTTGGCCACGACCACCGGCGCGCCCATGGCTTCCATATCGTATTTCATCGCCACCGCGTAGTGGGTCGGGTTGGTGACGACGACGTCGGCGGTCGGCACGGCCTGCATCATGCGCTGGCGGGCGCGCTCGATGCGCAGGCTGCGGATGCGCGCCTTGACCTGCGGGTCGCCTTCCTGCTGCTTGTGCTCGTCGCGGACCTCCTGCTTGGTCATGCGCATCTTCTCATGGTGCGAATAGCGCTGATAGAGCAGATCGGCGACCGCGATCACCGCCACGACCGCGATCACGGCATAGAGCACCAGGGCCAGGATATCCATCAGATAGGCGAGCTGGATCCGGACTTCCATGCCGAGCAGCAGCTCGAGCTCGCGCTGCCGCGGCCAGACGATCAGGATGATCGCCGCCGCGACCACGCCCAGCTTCAGCAGGCCCTTGAGCAGTTCCAGCCAGGGCTGCGGCGTCAGGTACTTCTGCGCCGACTGGATCGGATTGATCTTGCTGAGCTTGGGTTTGATCTTTTCGAAGGTGAACACCCAGCCGTGCTGGGCGATGCCGGTGGCGACCGCCACCACCATCAGCAGCGCGAACGGCCCGGCCATGACCAGCAGCAGCTCGAGCGCCAGGTCGACGAGCAGCCGGTGCAGCGCCGCGGAATCGGTGTCGAAGGCGTGCGGCATCTCGATCAACGGCCGCATCACCGCCTGCACCCGCCCGGCCATCCACGGCCCGAACAGCAGCAGGATCGCGGTGCCGGCGACGAGCATCGCCCAGGTCTGGATTTCCTGGGACTTGGCGACGTCGCCCTTCTTGCGGGCGTCTTCGAGCCGTTTGCCCGTCGGCTCTTCTGTCTTGGAGTCCTTGTCCTGGTCTTCGGCCATTCATCCCCCCGCGGTGAACGGCAGCAGTCCGTCCTCCATGGCGCGCAGGAACCACATCATCATCGCCGGCAGCGTCGCCGACAGCAGCAGGATTCCGACCAGCACCTGGATCGGAATGGCGACGAAATAGACCTGCAGCGCCGGCATCAGCCGCGAGATCAGGCCCAGACCGGTGTTGAAGATGACGCCGAACACCAGCACCGGCCCGGCGAGCTGCAGGCCCAGCGCGAAGCTGTCGCCCAGCGTGCGGGCGAAGGCGTTGGCGAAGTCGCCCAGCGGCAGCGGCGCGCCCGGCCGGAACAGCAGGTAGCTGTCGACCGCCGCCCGCAGCATCAGGTGGTGCAGGTCGGTGACGAAGATCATCACCACCGCCAGATTGGCCATGAAGCTGGGGATGATCAGGCTCTGCTGCTCGCTGACCGGGTCGCGCACCAGGGCGTTGGCCATGCCCGACTGGTAGCTCATGTACGAGCCGGCGAGGTTGAGCGCGACCATCAGCGCCTGGACCGTCAGGCCCAGGAACAGCCCGATGGTGATCTCGCCGAACAGCAGCAGCAGCAGCGCCGCCGGCTGCTGCGGCATCGCCGGCAGGCCCGAGCCGACGACCGGCGTCACCACCAGGCACAGGCCCAGGGCGAGGATCAGGCGGATGCGGGTGCTGACCATCGGGCTGCCGAAGCCCGGCAGCATCATGATGACGGCGCCGAGGCGCGCGAAGACCAGCAGGAACTGGAAGACGTCGTAGGTGAGCAGGTCGCTGAGCATCTCGGTCCTAGCCGCCGTGGGCGGCGCGGTCCATCACAATGCGGGTGAACTCGACCAGCGTCTTGAGCATGAAGGGCAGCAGCAGCAGCAGCGACGTGAACGTGACCAGGATCTTGGGCACGAAGGTCAGCGTCATCTCCTGGATCTGCGTCAGCGCCTGGAACAGCGAGATCAGCACGCCGACGGTCAGGCCGGCCAGCATCACCGGCGCGCTGGTCTTGATGACCACGATCAGGGCGTCGCGCGCGACGTCGAGCAGGTCGGCTTCGGTCATCGCGCCGCCGCCCCGTCAGATCGGCATGCGCAGGATGTCGTTGTAGGCGGTGATGACCTTATCGCGCACCGCGACCACGGTCTCCAGCGCGTGCTCGGCCGAATTGACCGCGACGACGACGTCGCGCAGGTCGGCCTTGCCGGTGATCGCCGCCTTGCTCATCTCCTCGGCGTGGCGGTTCTGCTCGACCGCCTCGGTGGCGACCTGCTTGACCATGCTGGCGAAGCTCTCGCCCGCGGCCGGCGCGCCGGCGTCGACCGGCGTGGCGACGGCGCCCCTGGTGGCGGCGGAATAGGCGGCGATGGCGTCGGCGATACGTACGGTCATCTATCGGTCCCCTTCGGCAATCGGGCTAGCGCAGCAGCTCGAGGGTCTTCGAAACCATCAGCTTCGACGCCTTGACGACGTTCAGGTTGGCGTCGTAGCTGCGCTGGGCCTCGCGGAGGTCCATCAGTTCGATCAGCGGGTTGACGTTGGGCATCAGCACGTAGCCCTCGCGGTCGGCGCCGGGATGGCCGGGGTCGAGCTTGCGCTGCAGCTCGGTCTGGTCGCGGATGACGTCGGCGACCTTGACGAGGCTGGCGCCGGTCTCGCGGTCGAGTTCGGACCTGAAGGTCACCAGCTTGCGGCGATACGGCTCGGCGCCGGGGGTCATCGGCAGCGAATCGACGTTGGCCATGTTCTCCGAGACCACCCGCAGGCGGCGGGCCTGGGCGTTCATGCCCGAAACGGCGATCTTCGAGGCGTTCTTCAGCTCGTCCATGACCGACTCCGTGATCAGTAGCCGCCGCCGCGGCCCAGCGCCGTCTTGAGCAGGCGCACGTGTTTCTGGAACAGGGTCGCGGCCAGATCGTGGGCGGCCCGCGTCTCGCCGACCTTCTGCATCTGCTCCTCGAGCACCACGGCGTTGCCGTCGGGCGAGGCCTCGTAGGGGGTCTTGACCGCGCGCATGTCCATGTCCTCGACCATCGGCGGGCTGGAGACGTGCAGCGGGTTGGTGGCCGTCGCGCGCACCGCGGTCGTCTGCGCCAGCATGCGCTTGAAGTCCGGCTGGGCGATGTCGCGCGGCTTGAAACCGGGCGTGTCGGCGTTGGCGACGTTCTCGGCCAGCACCTGCTGCCGGCGCGCCGCCCAGTCCATCCGCTTCTGCGCCATCTGGAACAGCGTCAGATCGTCCAGCATCGGCTCGGTCCCATTTGCCATTCGCCCACGCGTCACTATCGCCGCCGGGCGTTTAAGAAACCGTAAAGGGGGCGGGCGGGGACGGACGCGCGCCGGCCGCGGCTTAAAGGTTTTCTTAAGCGGCCGGCGCGATAGTGCCGAACATAGCGAAGCGCGGACACGGGCTCAACGTGACTCAGCAGCAGGGTGCATCGGCCGACGGCGATCGCGTTCGGCGGACCATCGCGGTGGCGCTGGCCTACGCGCCCGAGGTCGCGGACGCGCCCCGGGTCGTTGCCGCCGGGCACGGAGCGCTGGCCGAGGCGATCCTGCAGGCCGCCTTCGCCGCCGGGGTCAAGGTGCGCGCGGACGCCGACCTGGCCGAGATCCTGTCGGCGGTCGACGTCGACAGCGTCATTCCCGTCGAGGCCTTCGCCGCGGTCGCCGAAATCCTGACCTACGTCTATCGCGCCAACGCGGCCATGCGGCCCGAGGCGCCGGCGGACGCGGCCTTCCAGGTGCCGGAATGAGCCGCCTCGACGTCGAGATCGAGGTCCGCAAGGTCGCCTCCATGGTCGGGACCGCGCGGCGCCTGATGGCGACCGGCACCATGGTCGATCTGTCGGAACTCGAGGGCAAGGTCGCCGGCCTGTGCGCGGCGATCGAGGCGCTGCCGCGCGAAGAGGGCCGCGGCCTGGTCGGAGACCTCGAGACGCTGCTCTCCAACCTCGACCGGCTGGCCGCCGACATCGAAGCCCAGCACGGCCGCATTCACGGCGGCGAGCAGATGGACCCGCGCTGAATGGACACCGAGGTCTACTTCAAATTCGTCCTGGCGCTGGTCTTCGTGGTGGCGCTGATCGCGGTGATCGGCTGGCTGGCGCGGCGCATGGGCCTGGGCGGCGCGCCGATCCGCCGCGGCCGGCGGCGCCGGCTGGCGATCGTCGAGATGCTGGCGCTCGACTCGAAGCGCCGCCTGGTGCTGGTGCGCCGCGACGATCGCGAGCACCTGCTGGTGATCGGCGGCCAATCCGACCTGGCGATCGAACGCAACATCCCGGTGCCCCCGGATCCGGCCGAGGAGGCCGCGCGATGACCCGTCACCTGCTTGCCGCCGCCGGCTTCGGCGCCCTGCTGCTGGCGGCCGCCGACCCGGCCGCGGCGCAGAGCCTGTCGCTCGATCTCGGCGACGAGAGCGGCTCGACGACCTCGCGCATCATCCAGCTCGTCGCGCTGCTGACGGTGCTCAGCATCGCGCCGTCGATCCTGGTGATGGTCACCTCCTTCACCCGCATCGTGGTGGTGCTGTCGTTCCTGCGCCACGCGCTGGGCACCCAGACCAGCCCGCCCAACATGGTGATGGTCAGCCTGGCGATGTTCCTGACCGGCTTCGTGATGGCGCCGACCTTCGAGCGGTCCTGGGACGAGGGCATCCGCCCGATGATCGACGGCCAGGTCGACGAGATGACCGGCTTCGAGCGCGCCGCCCGGCCGATCCACGGCTTCATGATGAGTCAGGTGCGCGAGCAGGACCTGCAGCTGTTCGCCGACATCGCCCGCATCCCCGAGATCGAGACCCCCGAGGCGACGCCGTTCCGGGTGCTGATCCCCGCCTTCATGATCAGCGAGCTGCGCCGCGCCTTCGAGATCGGCTTCCTGATCTTCCTGCCGTTCCTGATCATCGACATGGTCATCGCCTCGGTGCTGATGTCGATGGGCATGATGATGCTGCCGCCGATGATGATCGCCATGCCGTTCAAGCTGATCTTCTTCGTGATGGTCGACGGCTGGTTCCTGATCGCCGGCAGCCTGGTGCAGAGCTTCGGCGGCGCCTGACGCCGCGGCGGCCAAACGAGCCGCGAGTTCAGACGTCATGCCCGCGAAAGAGCGTGTGAAGAAATCCAATCCGTCGCTCCCGCGGAAGCGGGAGCCCATTCCTGAGGCGTCGCAACCTGTTGAAGTGGCACAGGATTGGATGCCCGCTTTCGCGGGCATGACGCCTGAAATGGCAGCTCGCGGCAATTCCTTCACACGCGCTTCCGCGGAAGCGCCGCGTCACCACTGCATGACGCCCTTGGCGAACTTGACCTTCTTCGACGGCTCCGAGCCGAGCAGGCTGACGCCCTTGGGCTCTTCCTTGTGCTCCTGCAGCTTGGTCACCAGCACCCATTCGTTGACCTGCATGTAGCGCGGCGCCAGGAAATGATAGGTCTGGCGCAGCAGCTCGGGCTTGTCGATGCCGATCTCGACCTTCACCGCCGCCCAGCGCGCCAGCATCTCGTCCCAGGCCATCATCCGCTTGTGCAGCTCGTCGCGGATCATGCGGATATAGGCGGTGTGGTTGTCGATGTTGCGCAGCAGCCCCATGATCTCGCAGGTCTGGGCGTCGACCTGCATCAACAGCTCGCCGAACTCCTTGCTCGCGACCACCATCAGCCGGGCCACCGGATCGGCGATCTCGAGCACGCTGCGCTCGTGGCCGTACAGTTTGCGCAGGCCCTGGATCTTCTGCTCCATGCCGCGGATCGCCTGGTAGATGTCGCGCAGCGCCTCGATGTAGGACAGCTCGCGGGTCAGCATTTCCAGCCGCTCGACGACCTCGTGCTTGCGCTCGCGGCCGATGCCCAGCTTGTCGGCGGCCTCGTCGAACGCGGTCACCACCTTGCGCCGGGTCGCCGGGTCGTCGGCGACCTGCTGCAGCTCGTCGGGATTGGTGATGACGTGCTCCTCGCCGGAGATCCAGCTCACGAGCTGGATGGTCAGGCGCTGATGGGCGATGCGCACGTGCTTGTCGCCGGGCTCCCACGAGGCTTCGCGGGTCACCAGCTCGCGCGGCAGCGGGTCTCCGATGCGCAGGCCGCGGACGTACTGCAGGCCGTCGGCGACCAGGTCGAGCATGCGGGCGTCGGGATCGTCGTTCTCGAGCTTCAGTTCCTTGCGGATGCCGCGGAAGGTCAGCGCGACCTCGTTGTCGCCCAGCTTGACGATCGCGACCGGTTCGCCGCTTTGCTCCGACAGGCGGAAATGCAGGTCCTGAAGCTTCTGGAAGAAGGCGTGGCGGAAGCTCACGGTTTCCGGCTGCGGTCCGGAGGCGACGGCGTCCGGGCCGGAAGGAGCGGCCTCGTCGCTCATGGCTGGCGCAGCCTTTCGAGGTAGTCGGCCGGCACGCCGCGAGGCGCGAAATCGTCGCGGTCGGCCAGATCGCGGGCGTTCCGCAGCGACCAGCCGACGGTCGGATAGGCCAGCTCGTCCCAGGGAATCTCGTCCCAGGCGAACAGCTCCACCTCCAGGCTCTCGGGGCCGGCGCCGAAATCCGGCGCCGTCATGCGGGCGCGGTAGATCATGTGGACCTGGCTGATGTGCGGCAGGCTGTAGACGGAGAGCAGCCCGTCGAGCGCCACGCGGGCGCAGGCCTCCTCCCACACCTCGCGCACCGCGCCCTGCTCCGCGGTCTCGTGCAGTTCCATGTAGCCGGCCGGCATCGTCCAGTAGCCGCTGCGCGGCTCGATGGCGCGCCGGCACAGCAGGTAGCGGCCCTCCCAGGTGCAGACGGCGCCGACGATGACCTTCGGGTTCTCGTAGAGGATGAATCCACATTCGCCGCAGACCAGCCGCGGACGGTCGTCGCCTTCCGGAATTCTGCGGTGCCTGGGGCCATGGGACGGCAGATCGGTCATCTCGCCACTGTGTCTCCCACCGCACCCGCGCGCAAGCGGAAACGCCGCCCTAGACCAGGATGTCGAGATAGGTTCCGCGCGGCGCGTCGGCGTCGAACGGACCGCGCAGATTGACCTTGCCGCGGAACTCGAATCCACCCTCGCGGCGGTCGCCGCCGCCGCCGGTCGTCGGCGCCGCGACGCGTCGGCCCTCGGCGCTCGCCGGGCGAACGCCGTCGAAGCCGGGGACGATCTGATTGCCGGTGGCGGAGATGCGGTCGTTCATGCAAAGGCCCTTCCCGCCCGGACAATAGCATCGCGGCGATGTAACATGGAATCCCTTTCCGGGGCTCCGGCCGGACCAGCATGGCACGGCATCGCAAAGGATTGGTGAAGGTGAGCGGATTCGATCGCGAGGAATGGATGCGCCGGCGCGCCGAGCGCATGGGCGCCACCGGCGGCGCCGCGGCGGCGCGGCCGTCGCCGATGCGCATGGCGGTGGTCGTGGTCTGGCTGGCGATCGGCGCCGCCGTCGGCTGGGTCGCGCACGAGCGCCTGGTCCCCGCCGCCCGGCAGCGCCCGCCGGTGGTGCGCGCGGCGGCCGAGGCCCACGCCACCTTCGCCGCCCTGCCCGACCGCCCGGTCGAGATGGCCGCCGGGCCGGAGCTGCTCGCCTGGCTGTCCGAGCGCCTGGGCGCCCCGGTCGCCGCGCCGGCCCTGGACGGCCACGAACTGCTCGGCGGCCGCCTGCTGCCCGGGCCGGCGGCGCTGCTGGTCTACCAGGCGCCCGACGGCGGCCGCGTCAGCCTGTGGGCGGCGCCGGCCGCCGGCAAGGCCGACGGGGCGACGGTGCGCGCCGCCGAGATCGGCGGCACGACGGTGCTGTGGTGGCGCGACGGCGCCCTGGTCCGCGCCCTGGCCGGCGGCGACCACGACCGGCTGCAGCGCCTGGCGGCGCAGGCGCGCGGCTAGAGCAGCGTCACCGCCAGGATCTGCGGCGCCAGGACGCGCAGGAACATCACCAGCGGATAGACGGTGGCGTAGCCCAGCGACTGCGCCTCGGACTTGTGCAGGCCGTTGGCGAAGGCCAGCGCCGGCGGGTCGGTCATCGAGCCGGCGAGCAGGCCGCACAGCGACAGGTAGTTCATCCGCATCCACATGTGGCCGATGAAGCCGACGATCAGCAGCGGGACGATGGTGATCAGGGCGCCGTAGAACAGCCAGCTCAGGCCGGGGCCGTCGACGATGGTCTCGACGAACTGGCCGCCCGATTTCAGGCCGGCGCAGGCCAGGAACAGCACGATGCCGATCTCGCGCAGCACGTGGTTGGCGACGGGGGGCATGAACCACACCAGCGGCCCCAGCGTGCCGAGGCGGCTGAGCAGGATCGCCGCGACCAGCGGCCCGCCGGCGAGGCCGAGCTTGAGCGGCGCCGGCAGGCCGGGGACGGCGATCGGGATGCTGCCCAGGACGACGCCGAGCACGATGCCGATGAAGATCGGCGGGATCTGGGCCTGGTTCAGCGCCTCCGAGCGGTTGCCGATCAGGCTGGCGACGTGCTCCAGCGCCTTGGGCTCGCCGATGGCGGTGACGATGTCGCCGAACTGCAGGCGCAACGGCCCGGTCGGCGTCAGCTCGATGCCGGCGCGCACCACCCGCGACAGCACGACGTGGTGGCGCCGCGCGAGGTCGAGCTCGGCCAGCGTCTTGCCGCGCGCCTCGCGGCTGGTGACAATCAGCCGCTGCCACTTGACGTCGGACGGCATCTCCTTGAGGTTCAGCGCCGAAATCTCGCCGCCGAGGATCAGCCGCAGGTCCTCGAGGTTGCGCTTCTTGCCGACCGCCAGCACGACGTCGCCGACGAACAGCTTGTGCTCGGGGTCGACGACCTGCTGCGTGCCGTCGTGCAGCACCCGGCTGACGACGACGCCGAGGGTGGCGAAGCCGGGGATGTCGCGCAGGCGCTTGCCGTCGAGCGCGCCGTTGCGGACCTCGATGTTGACGGTCTCCAGCACGCCGCCGGCGTTGCGCGCCGTCTCGAACCGCGCCGCCGCCTCGCGCGGGTCGAGCTTGAAGACGTTGCGCAGGAGGATCATCGTGATGATGATGCCGATGATCCCGAACGGATAGGCCAGCGCGTAGCCCAGCGGCACCACGGTGCGCAGTTCGTCGGCGACGCCGAGATCCTTGAGGATCTGGGTGCCGGCGGCCAGCGACGGGGTGTTGGTGGTCGCGCCCGACATCAGGCCCATCGCCACCGGCAGCGGCAGGCCGCCGATCAGGTGGACGCCGACGGTGACCAGCACGCCCAGGACCACCAGCGAGCCGGCCAGCGCGTTCAGCGACAGCCCGTCCTTCTTCAGCGCGTTGAAGAAGCCGGGGCCGACATGCAGGCCGATGGCGTAGACGAACAGGATCAGCCCGAACTCGCGGACGAATTCCAGGATCTCGGGATCGATGCCGAAGCCGAAATGGGCGAAGGCGATGCCGGTGAACAGCACGCCGCCGATGCCGAGCTGGACGCCGCCGAACCGGATGCCGCCCAGCGCCAGGCCCGAGATCGCCACCAGGCCGAGCACGACGATGGCGTAGGCGACGGCGTGGTCGGCCGCGAACTCGGTGAAGAAATCCATGCCGCAGTGATCCCCCGCGTCGGTCGTCCGGCGACACAGGGGTAACCCATGCCGCCGCACGGCTCAACAGCCGGGGCGGTCGAGGGTTCCCGGACGAAGGTCCTATCTCACCCCTCGGGGCCGCCGCCATAGGCGGCGCGCACCTTGTCGCCGTTGGCCTGCATCCAGCGCGGGAACATGCCGCGCGCCGCCTCGTCGGCGTAGCCCTTCTCCTTGGCGAAGACGAAACCGGCCAGGTAGAAATACGGCTTGAAGTAGCCGGGCAGGCGGAAGACCTCGTTGCCGGCTTCGTCGAAGAAGATGGTGGTCGGCGTGAACTGGACGCGGTGCTTGGCGGCCAGGTCCTTCTCGGGCAGCACTTCGCCGTCGAAGTCGGTGGCCTCGACCTCGCCGAACATGTTCATGGTCATCACGGCGAAGTTGGCCTGGACGTAGTCGACCAGCTTCCGGTCCTGGAAGTTGACGTCGTGCAGGCGCTGGCACGACGAGCAGCCGGGCTGCTCCCAGATCAGCACGAAGCCCTTGCCGGCCTGCGTGGCCTCGGCGAGGTCCTCCTTCAGGTCGAGGAACGATGTGTTGTTGAACCACACCTCGGTGTGGATGCCGTCGCCGCGCGGTTCGGCCCGCGCCGAGGTGCCGAAGGCGAGCATCAGGGCGGCCAGCATCGCCGCCACGGCCAGGCGCAATATCATCCGTCTCCTCCCACAATGCGATCTGTCGTCGCTGTTGTTGAACCACAGCCTAAGGGCGCGATCGGCGGCGCGCAATCCGTCGATCGGATTACACCGGCATCGGCGAGACGCCGATCACCGGGGCGTGCAGGTGCAGGAGCGCGGCATAAAGGAGAATCCCGCCGAGCAGGCGCCAGGCGCCGATCTCGGGAATCGCCCACCAGCTCGGGCGGCCGGTGTGGCGGGCGAGCTCGGCGAAGCGCTCGGCGCCCAGGTCGCGGCGGCGCTTGCGCTCCATCAGCGCCGGCCCGGCCGCCGCCAGCAGCAGCAGCGGCACGAACAGGATCAGCGAGGCGACGTCGCCGTTGGGAACGAGATGGGCGCCCGCCCACAGCACCAGCGCCCACAGCAGCGGGTGGCGGGTCAGGCGCAGCACGCCCGGCGCGCCGACGTTGAAGCCCTTGCCGCCGGGGCCCAGCGAGAACGGGTTCGGCGTCGTCAGCCCGGCGACCAGCAGCAGCGACGCCGGCAGCATCGCCACCAGCGGCACCCAGCGCATCCACGGCGCCTGGTCCCACAGCGCGACGTTGTCGTAGCGCGCCTCGGCATAGGCCCAGGCCAGCCACACCACCACCGCGATCGACAGCAGCGAATAGGCGAGGTGGTAGCCGACGGTGCCGAACGCCTTGATGCCGCGGTCGCGCAGGCCGGGCCGCGCCGGGATGGCGTGGGTGGCCAGGAAGGCGGCCATCGCCGCCAGAAGGTTCCAGAGGCCGGCGGTCATGCCCAGTCGTCGACCGCCGGCGGCTGGACGCGGTTCTGGCGGCAGGCGGCGACCAGGGTGTTGCGCAGCAGCACGGCGATGGTCATCGGCCCGACGCCGCCCGGCACCGGCGTGATGGCGCCGGCGACGGCGGCCGCCTCGTCGAAGGCGACGTCGCCCTTCAGCTTCGAGGCGCCGTCGGGCAGGGTGACGCGGTTGATGCCGACGTCGATCACCGCCGCGCCGGGCTTGATCCAGTCGCCGCGCACCATCTCGGGCCGGCCGACGGCGGCGACGACGATGTCGGCGCGGCGCACCACCGCCGGCAGGTCGCGGGTGCGCGAATGCGCCACGGTGACGGTGCAGCTCTCGCGGATCAGCAACTGCGCCATCGGCTTGCCGACGATGTTGGAGCGGCCGACGACGACGGCGTCGAGGCCGGCGAGGTCGCCGAGCGCGTCCTTGAGCAGCATCAGGCAGCCGAGCGGCGTGCACGGCACCATGCCCTCGCCGCCGGTCGCCAGCATGCCGGCGTTCCAGGGGTGGAAGCCGTCGACGTCCTTGTGCGGGTCGATGCGCTCGATCACCTTCTGGGCGTCGATGTGGCGCGGCAGCGGCAGCTGCACCAGGATGCCGTGGACCTGGGGGTCGTCGTTGAGCGCGTCGATCAGGGTCAGCAGCTCGGCCTCGCCGGTGTCCTCGGGCAGCAGGTGCTCGAACGACTTCATGCCGATCTCGACGGCGCGCTTGTTCTTGTTGCGCACGTAGACCTGGCTGGCCGGATCGGCGCCGACCAGCACGACGGCGAGGCCGGGCGTCAGGTTGTGCGCGCGGCGGACCTCGCGCACGGCCTCGTGCAGACGGTCGCGCAGGGCGGCGGAAAAGGCGTTGCCGTCGATGATCTTGGCGCTCATGGCAGCTCCTCGAGCCAATGTTCGAGGCGGCGCCGCAGCTCGTCGGCGTCGCCGGAAATCAACAGGGTCTTGCGGCGCTCGGTGGCGCCGGCCACCACCCGCACCGCGGTCCTGGGCAGCTTCCAGCGCTTGGCCAGCAGCTTGATCAACGCGGCGTTGGCCTTGCCGTTCTCGGGCACCGCGGTGACCGCCACCTTCAGCACGACGCCGCCGTCGGCCTCGGCGGCGAGCCCGTCGACGCGCTCGCGCGCCGCCTTGGGCGTCAGCCGCACGGCGACGCGCAGGCCGTCGGCGCCGGCGGCGAAGGGCGAGGCGGCGTCAGATCTGCCAGGCAAGGCGCTGCAGGACGTTCTGCAGGAAGATGATCAGCAGGATCAGCACCAGCGGCGAGAAGTCCATGCCGCCGGTGTTGGGCATGAAGCGGCGGATCGGCCGCAGCGCCGGCTCGGTGACGCGCCACAACACGTCCATCACCGTGTAGACGAAGCGGTTGTGGGTGTTGATGACGTTGAAGGCGACGAGCCAGCTGAGCACCGCCGAGATGATCAGCGCCCAGACGAAGAGGTCCAGCGCGATCATGACCACCTGCAGCAGGGGAACGAGGATGACGTCCATTCGGCTCTGCGCCTCGTGTGTGATGGAGGTGCCCGTAAACTAACGGCATGGGCGGGCCGGCGCAAGATGGCGCGACGGCTGGCGGAATCGCCGCCGCGTCGCCACCTCTTCGCAGCCGCTTGACAGCCGATGCGCGGTATGCCAAGTATCGCGCCTCTTCCCGGGGGGCTGTAGCTCAGATGGGAGAGCGCTGCAATCGCACTGCAGAGGTCAGGGGTTCGATTCCCCTCAGCTCCACCAACGATTCCAAGGGCTTGGCCAGAGATGGCCAAGCCCTTTTCGCTTGCGGGTGGCGGCTGTTTGCGCGCCAGCAAATATCCGATCCCTCCAGTGGGGTAAGGTCGAAGGATTGGGCGGAGCCGCACATGCGCGACATGAGAACCAGCCATTACAGAGACCACCACGACCAGCTCCGGACCCTGGTGCGCCGGATCGAGGCCAAGCTGGACGTCGGGACGATCGCGGCGGACGCCGCGCCGGTCGCCGCCGTCGTCCGGGAACTGTTCGGCAAGTTCGGCATGCATCTCGCCCTCGAGGACACGGCTCTCTATCCGAAGCTGCTCGGCTCGGCCGCCCCGGAACTCCGGCGGGCGGCGCGCCGGTTCCAGGAGGAAATGGGCGGGCTCAAGGCGGACTTCGACGGATACAGGCGGCAGTGGCGCGGACCGACGGCGATCGCGGCCGATCCGAAGCGGTTCGTGGCGGAGACCCGGGCGGTGCTGGACGCCCTCAAGACCAGGATCGCCCGGGAGGACGCCGAACTCTACGCGATGTACGACGGAGTCGCCCCGTGAGCGTCCTTTCGGTGGCGGACGGCGTTGCCGGGGACCTCCGGGCGGCCCTCGAGGCGGATGGCGGCCTGCATCTCGTCTACCAGCCGAAATACGACCTGTTCCGCCGGCGCATCACGGGCGTTGAGGCCCTGGCCCGGTGGACGCATCCGGCCCGCGGCCCTGTTTCGCCGGCCACCTTCATTCCGGCGGCGGAGGCGAGCGGCTTGATCGGCCCGCTGGGGCGCCTCGTCCTGTCGGAGGCGTGCCGCCAGGCCGCGCGGTGGCGGGAGGACGGGCTGACGCTGCCGGTGGCGGTCAACGTCTCGTCGCTGCAGTTGGGCGAAAGCTTCCGGGGCCATGTCGAGCAGGCGCTCACCGAGAACGAATTGCCGCCCGAGGCGCTGGAGCTCGAGGTCACCGAGTCCGTGCTGATGGAGGGCGGGTCGCGAGAGAGACTGGACGAGATCGCCGAGCTGGGGGTGGGCGTCGCCATCGACGACTTCGGCACCGGCTACTCGTCGCTCGCCTATCTGAAGCGGCTGCGGGCCCATACGCTGAAGATCGACAAGAGCTTCATCGACGGACTGCCGGCATCGCTGGACGAATGCATGCTCGTCGGCAGCATCATTCGCCTGGCCCACAGCTTCGGCATGCAGGTGGTCGCCGAAGGGGTCGAGGGCGTGGACCAGATGGAGGTGCTGGAAGTCCTGGAGTGCGATGTCGTCCAGGGCTACGGCATCTCGCGGCCGATCGAGGCCGATGCCGTGGCCGGGATCGTCGCCGAGCAATTCCGCGAGCACTGCCGGGCCGTCAGCCCTCGAACATGATCGTCAGCAGCAGGGAAGAATCGAGGATGCCCTTGACGGAGTGCACCTCTCCCCGGTCGAGATACAGCCACGCGCCCGCATCGAGCTCGACCTCGTCGTCGGGCAATCCCAGCACGACCTTCCCTTCCAGGCAGTGCAGCGTCATCCTTCCGGAGACGCTGTGCGGCGGTATCTCCGTTCCAGCATGCACGACGAGCCGGATCGCCTCGAACGACTCCGACTTCACGATCGCCGTCGTTCGAGCATCCTTGATCTTTTCGCCGAATGCGGACAGGTCGACGGCCTGTCCTGGCGCCGCATGTTCCAATGCCATTCCAACTCTCCGTCGCAATACGCCTAGTCGTGTGCCACCCGGGCAAGGCCGGTGCCGCGGAACCGGGCGTCCCGACGCGACGGGCCTGCCTCGGCCTTGCTTCGGGTGAGCACCTCCTGCAGAACCGCGGAAACGAGCACATTCGCGCAGCCGCAACCGACACCCTGTCGGATGCAGGGGCAGAAAAGCGAATCCACCACCCGGGACGCCGCCGTCTCGGTGCTGATTCCGCCGCCGCTGACCAGGATCTTCGTGTTCTCGGCGGCGAGGTTCAGGAGGTCGTCCGAAATCGCCATGGAGTAGGAGTCGCTGTACACGGGGTCGGTCCTCCAGCTGGTCGGGACGGGCGTACGTTGCTGGTCACCGTCTTGCCACTGCCGGCGACAAACGTCGTTGCCCCAGGACAACCCGCCTCTCCGCGCCCAGCCCGTCTGCACGACGGAGCGGCGTGGAAGAACGCCCGAAGCCTCTGAAAGATGGGTCTTCGCCTTCGCGGCGGCGACGGAAAACGGCCTGGCCGGAGACGGCTAAGCCGTTTTCTTCTGCCGGCTTCGGGCGTCCCAGGCCGCCGCCGGGTCGTCGCCGCGGTCGGCCAGGGGCACCGACAGGCAGAAGCAGGCGCCGCGGCCGAGCACCGACTGGATGGTCAGCGGCGCGCGCAGAAGCCGCGCCATCGCCGCCGCCAGGGCGAGGCCCATGCCGAGCCCGTGGCGACGGTCGCGCTCGGAATTGCCGACCTGGTAGAACGGCTCGAAGATCAGGCGCTGCTGGTCCGGGCTGACGCCGGGGCCGGTGTCGTGGACCTCGATCCGCAGCCGGTCGCCGGCGCGGCGGCAACCGACCAGCACCCTGCCCTCGGCCGTGAAGCGCAGGGCGTTGCGCAGCAGCTTGCGCAGGATGCGGACCACCAGCACGCGATCCGTCTCGACCACCGCCCCGCAGCCGACGAAACGCAGCTCGAGCCCGGGTGGAACGGCGCCGGCGAACTCGCTGCGCAGCGCCTCCAGGATGTCGGCGACGGCGAAGACCTTGCGGTCGGGCACCAGGATGCCGGCTTCGAACACCGCCATGTCGCGCAGCACCTTGAGAACGTCCTCGCCGGCCGCCAGGGCCTCCTCGACGCGCTCGAGGACCGCGGCGGCGGCGGGTTCGAGCGACATGCCCTTCAGCACGCCCAGATACAGGTGCAGGGCCTGGAACGGCTGGCGCAGGTCGTGGCTGGCGGCGGCGAAGAAGGCGGTCTTCGAGGCCGCGGCCGCTTCGGCGGCGCGGCGGGCGTCCTCGGCGGCGTCGCGGGCGGCGACCAGTTCGGTCATCAGGGCGGCATCGTGCCTGACCTGGGTGATGTCGATCGCCGCGCCGGCGACGCCGACGATCTCGCCGTCGCGCATCAGCGGGCTCTGGATGATGTCCAGCCACTGCGGCGCGCCGCGCGTAAGCGACTGGACCAGAATCTGCGCGCGGACCTGCCGGCCCTCGGCGATCACCTGCCGCGACAGCGCGTCGAGGCGCTCGGCGTCCTGCGGCTCGAACAGCTCGTCGCGCCGGCGCCCGATGGTCTCGACGTCGTCGCGGCGGCCGAGCTGGTTGTGCGAAAGCCAGGTGATGCGCAGGTCGCGGTCCATCGTGAAGGCGACGATGGGGCCGAGGTCGAGGGCGGCGCGCAGCCGCGCGTCGCTGGCGGCGAGGTCGCGGATCAGGCGGTGGCGCTCGGTGACGTCGTAGCTGACGATGGCGAAGCCCGGCGCGCCGTCGTCGAGCGCGACCGCGGTGACGGTGAACTCGAACACCCGGCCGGCGAACTCGAGGGTGCGGCGCGTCGGCACGCCGCTGTCGCGGGCGGCCCGGCAGTCGGCCTCGGCCAGGGCGATGTTGGCGGCGGGAACGCCGAGCTCGGCCCAGGTCATGCCCACGACCTCCGCCGGCGTGCGGCCGTAGACGCGGCCGAGCGCCTCGTTGGCGTAGACGTGCCGCAGCCCGGCGTCGAGGACGGCGAGCTGCTCGGGCACGGTGTCGAGAATCGCTGCGAGGGCCTTCATGATCCTACTGGTATCATCGACTTCGTGCGCTCGCGCATCCTGGTTTAGGGCTGGCGACGATAGCGACCCGCGACCAAGGCTTTGAAGCACGCATCCGAGGTAGCCGCATCCAGCCGGCGGACCCGCGAGAGCGCGAGGACGCCTTCATGGCCCGCGCTCGCGCCCGGCCCGAGGGGCCGCCGGTCAGCGCTCGTGGAACGAGCTCTGCAGGGCGACGTAGATCGGCCGCATCAGATAGGCCAGCAGCGACTTTTCGCCGGTGACGATGTCGGCCTCGATGGTCATGCCCGGCAGGATCGGATTGCTGGCGGGATCGTCGCCCATCCACGACCGCCCCAGCCGCACCGTCGCCCGGTAGTGGGGAGCGCCGTCGTCGCCGAGGAAGGTCGACGGCGACACCCGCACCAGTTCGCCCTGCATCCAGCCGTAACGGGTGTAGTCGTAGGTCGAGATCTTGATCTTGACCTTCTGGCCGGGGGCGACATGGCCGACGTCGCGCGGCGACAGTTCGAGCTCGGCCTGAAGCTGGTCCTCGGTCGGCACGAGCTGCATCAGCACGCCGCCCGGGGGCACCACCTCGCCGGCGGCATGGACGCGCAGGTCCTGCACCAGCCCGGCGGTCGGCGCCCGCACCTCCAGCCGCGCGACCCGGTCGCGCAGCTTGTCGAGAACGCCGTTGACCTGCGCCAGTTCGGCGGTGACGCCGCCCAACTCGTCGAGCGCCTCCTGGCGCTGGGTGAGCTCCAGGCTGTCGCGGCGGCGGGTGGTCTCGTCGAGCGCCTTCTCGCCCAGCTCGATCTGCTCGCGCAGGCGGGCGATCTCGCCCTCGGCGGTGATCTGCGCGCGCTTGGTCTCGAGATAGACCTGGCGCGAGACGACGCCGGCGCTGACGCCCTTCTCGCGGATCGCCAACTGCTCCCGCGCGATGTCGAGGTGCTGCTCGGCGATGCTCAGGGAATCGCGCAGCTGGCGCAACTCGCGCCGGCGCTGCTCGACCTGGCTGTCGATGATGGTGAGGTCGGTGCGCGCGGTTTCGGTGCGGCCGTTCCAGATCCGCCGCTCTTCGGCGACCAGCGCCGGATACTCGGCCTCCCAGGCGCCGAAATCCGGCGCCCGGCCGTCGGCGATGGCGCGCAGCCGCTCGGCCCGGATCAACAGCCCGGCCTCGCGGGCCCGCATCTGCTTGAGCTCGGCCCGGGCCTGGGCCGGATCCATGCGCACCAGCACCTGGCCGGCGAACACCTGCTCGCCGTCGCGGGCCAGGATCTCGCCGACGACGCCGCCCTCGAGGTGCTGGATCATCTTGACCGCGCCGCTGGGCATCACCTGACCGGGCGCCCGCGCGACCTCGTCGATCTCGACCAGCGCCGCCCAGGTCACGAACAGCGCCAGCAGCACCGCCACCGACAGCAGGGCGACGCGCACGAAGCCGGGCAGCGCCTCCTCCTCGTAGGTGATCGGCTCGGTCATGAGGTGCCGCTGGCGGCCGGCGCGGACGATGGCGACCGGGGCCGCCGAAGGCGTGGTGGTGGTTGGTTCGCTCACCGCATTTTCCCCATGATCAGCGGACTGACCTGCTCCCAGCTTCCGACCTGGCGGACGTAGCCGTCCTCCATGTACACGACCACGTCGGCCATCTTGAGATGGCTGGGCCGGTGCGAGGCCAGCACGATCGTCGTCTTGCCGCGCAGCGTGCCGACCGCCCGCTGGAAGGCGAGGTCGGCTTCGTAGTCGAGGCCGTTGCCGGGCTCGTCGAACAGCAGCACCGGCGCCGGCTTGAGATAGGCCCTGGCCAGCGACAGCCGCTGGCGGAAGCCGTGCGGCAGCTGGTCGGCCTGGCCGTCGGCGACCCGCGTGTCGAAGCCGCGGGGCATCGCCATGATGTCGTTGTAGAGGCCGGCCATGTGGGTGGCCCAGCGCAGTTCCTCGTCGGTGGCCAGCGGATAGACCAGGCGAAGGTTCTGCGCGATGGTGCCGAAGAACATGTCGCAGTGCTGCGGCGCGTAGGAGATGATCGAGCGCAGGTCGCCGGGATCGATCTGGCGGATGTCGATGTTGTCGAGACGCACGCTGCCGGCCTGCGGCGTGTAGATGCCGGTGATCAGCTTGATGATCGTGCTCTTGCCCGAACCGTTGGGCCCGGCGATGGCGCAGACCTGCCCCGGCAGCACGCGGAAGGTGACCCCGAGCAGCGCCGGGTCGGCGTCCTGCGAGTAGCGGAACGACACGCGGGCGAACGACACCTCGCCCTTCAGGGCCGGCGGCGCCTGGCGCAACGCCAGGCTGTCGCGGTCGCCCTTCAGGCGCATCAGGTTGTCGATCTGGCGCATGCTGGTGGTCACGCGCACCAGCGTGCCCATCGACAGGAAGGCGCTCTGCAGCGGCCCGACCAGGCGGAACACCAGGATCATCACCGCGACGACGGCGCCGACGCTGGTCGTGCCGGCGAACACGCCCAGCACCGCCGTGGTGATCGCCGCGATCACCGCGATCTGCGAGATGGTGCCGGCGGCGATCGAAACGCGCTCGGTGTACTGCTGGGCCTTGAACTCGTGGGCGACGGACTTCGCCGAGAGCTGGCGGAAGCGTTCGAACCAGCGGTCCTCGGCGCCGGCGTACTTGATCGCCCGCATCTTGACCAGGGTGTCGGACAGGAACTCGGCGCGCTGCGACGAGGCCCGCGAGGCGACCATGGCGCGGGCGGACAGGCCCGGCTGCGACAGCGCGCCCAGAAGCAGGAAGGCGACGATCACCACCAGGATCACCGGCACCAGCCACGGATTGATCAAGGCCAGCACGATGACGAAGATCAGGGCGCCGGGCAGGTCGTAGGCCAGCAGCGCCACCGGGCCGACGAACATGTCGCGCATCGACTCGAAGTCCTTGATGCGCGCCACCTGCGAGCCGACCGCCGCCTGCTCGGTCGACCACGCCGGCAGCGCCAGGATGCGCTGGAAGATGGTGGTGCCGACCGCGAATTCGGTGCGGGCGCCCATGAAGGACAGCATCTGCGCGCGCAGCCGGCGCAGGATCAGCGCCACCACCAGGGCGACCATGACGCCGGCGACCAGATACGGCATCGCCCCGAGGTCGCCGCTGGGCAGCACCCGGTCGTAGCTGAACATCACGAAGCCCGGCGTCGCCAGGGTCAGCAGGTTGATGCCCACGGTCAGCAGCAGGCCCAGCCAGATCATCGGCCGGAACCGCGCGAAGATGCCGCGGATCCAGCTCGCGCGCTGAGCCCCGCGGGCCGGCGCCTCGACCGGCCGGAAGACGTGGGCGATGCCGGGCACGGCGCCGCGCGGCACGCGCTTCATCGCCACCGACTCGCCGTCGAACGCGGCGAAGGTGCCGTCCTCCTCCGCCGACAGCAGCACCTGCGCGTGGCCGTCGTCGGGCAGGAACAGGCAGGGCAGCGACAGATCGTCGATCTCGGTCAGGTTGGCGCGGAAGGAATCGCAGGTGTAGTTCAGGTTCGCCATCACCCGCCGCACCCCGGTCAGGTCGAGCGAGTCGGCGACATGCGGCAGGGCCTCGGCGAGCTGGCGCGGATTGCCGCGCCAGCCCATCGCGGTGAGCAGCCCGACCAGGCACATCGACAGGTCGGTCTGCACCTTGAAGCGCGACAGCACCGTCGCCGCGATGCGCTGGTCGACGGCCGGCCGCTCGGGCACCAGCGCCTTGGACTCGACGTCCGCCACCGGTCCCGAATTCGACAGCGCCTCCTGCGCCGTGCTTGCGACCAGACGCGAGCCCTTGATCTCGAACACCCGGTCGGCGAGGTTGAGCAGCGACGGCCGATGGGTCACCAGCACCATCGTGCGATCGCCCTTCATCGACGCCAGCAGGGCGCGCAGGTCCTCGTCGCCGGCGGAGTCGATCGCCAGGTTGGCCTCGTCGAACAGCACCACCTTGGGCCGGTGCACCAGCGCCCGCGCGATGGCGATGCGCTGCTTGACGCCGCCCGGCATGGCGTCGGCGGCGGTGTTGCCGACCACCGTCTCGTAGCCGTTGCGCATCGTCGCCACCACCTTGTCGAGGCCGAGGCCGCGCGCGACCTCCAGCGCCGTCGCGTCGAGCGACGGGTCGAACATCGTGATGTTCTCGAGGATGGTGCCGTTGAACAGCTCGCCGCGCTGCGGCAGGTAGGCGATCCGCCGCGACAGCGAAGCGCTGGAGAAGTTGGCGAGGTCGTAGCCGTCGACCATGACGCTGCCGCTGGTCGGCGCGGTCAGCCCGGCCAGCATCGACAGCAGCGTCGTCTTGCCGCTGCCGCTGTCGCCGACGATGCCGATGCATTCGCCGGGCTTGATCAGCAGCGTCAGATCCTCGAACAGGTTGGTGGCGCGGCCGGGAAAGCCGAAGCCGGCGTTGCGCAGTTCGACCACGCCCTCGACCTGCGGCAGCGCCGGCTTGCCGACCTGCGGCGAGGCCGGCAGCTCGAACACCGTCTCGAGCTGGCGGCGGGCGACCGAGAAGCCCTGGAAGCGCACCCAGGTGCCCAGCGCCGACTGCAGCGGCGCCAGGCTGCGGCCCGACAGCATGATGCAGGCGGCCAGGGAACCCGGCGTCATCTCGCCCATCACCACCAGGGCCGCGCCGAAGGCGACGACCAGCACCGTCGACAGCTGGCTGAACATCCAACCGATGTTCAGGGCGGTGATCGAGCGCTTCGAGCTGTCGAAGCTCATCTTGGCGTTGGTGTCCTGCAGCATCTCGTAGCGGCGCTGCATCACGCCTTCGAGCGCCATGCCCTTGATGCTGTGGATGCCGCCCAGCGTGTCGGCGATGAAGCTGAACCGCCGCTCGTCGAACTTGATGCGGTCGTAGAGGGCGGCCTTGAGCTTGCGGCCGTGCCACCAGGCGACGGCGACGAAGGCGGCGATCAAGGTCAGCGGCACGAACACCAGCGGGCCGGCGATGATCGCGATCAGGGCGATGAAGATGGCGATGAACGGCAGGTCGAACAGCGACAGCAGCGCCTGGCCGGAATAGAAGTCGCGCACCGCGACCGTGGCGCGCAGACGCTCGAGATGCGTGCTGGAGCCGACGCGCTCGTAGTCGCCCAGGCGCGCGTCGAGCATGCGGCGAACCGCCGCGCAGCTGGCGCGGTGCTCGAAACGGGCGCCGATCCAGCCGGTCAGGTGCGAACGCGCCATGCGCACCAGGGCGTCGAGCAGCAGCGCCAGGACGACGCCGCCGACCAGCAGGCCCAGGGTCGAGGTCGACTGGTGCGGGATGATGCGGTCGTACATCTGCAGCATGGTCAGCGGCATGACCAGGCCGAGCAGGTTGATGACGACGCTGGCCAGGAACAGGTCGGGAACCAGCCGCAGGATGCTGGAGAAGCGCCCGATCCGGAACGGCGCCGCGGCGGCCTTCCTCGGCTTGCGCCCTCCCTCCGGAACGTCGACCGCCGCTGCGCTTGCATCCATGGCGTTAACGTTTCCTTTTCCGTTCCGATTCAATCTGTCGCCCAGTCCCGGCGCTTGCTCATACATAGGATTGGAACATTAACAAATTTCTTAAAATGTGGTAGTCCTGGACAAATTAGGGCAGTCCTCGTCCAACAGAAGTATGACGTCCTATGCGGCTATGCGAAAGGCATGGGGCGCCACCGGAGACCCAGTTGAGCCACGAGCAACCAAGCGTTCTCGCCCTCAAGCAGCTCCAACGACTGTTGGCGCAGGACGGTCAGGGCATGCGCGACGTGGCTTCCGGCGCGGCCGGGGCGCCGGCCGGCCAGGACAGGTCGGTCTTCGACGCCATCGAGAAACTGGTCCGCTCGGCCGCCGAGCGGATCGCCCGCACGGCGCCCGGCGCGCAGGATGCGGATTTCGACCTGGCCTACGTCGAGTCCCTGGTCGCGCTGCTCGCCGCCACCCGGCTGAACGGCGCCCCCCGCCCCGACCGCGACGCCCCGGTGATGGAGGCGATGCGCGCGACCGCCACGAGCCTGGAGACGCTGGACCGCCGGATGCAGAACCTGGACGTGCGACTGCGCCATATCGAGGACACCCTGGGGCGGCGGCCGGCCGCCGTCGAACCGGCGCGCCCCGCCGAGGCCGCAAAGCCGAAGACCGCGGCCGAAGAGCCGAAACCGGAAAAGCCGGCCGAGAGGCTCAAGGCCGCGGAACCCGAGAAGCCGAAGGCCGAGAAGCCGCCCGAGAAGCCGCCCGAGAAGCCCAAGGCCGAGAAGCCGCCCGAGAAGCCCGAGGCCGCGGATCAGGCCGCGAAGCGCGTGCCGGAGGCCAGGCCCGAGCCCAGCGAAATGCCGGTCGCGATCGAGGCGCCGGCGGCCGGGACCAGGCCGGCCGCCTCCGGCAAGCCGCAGCCCGCCGGCATCAAGGTGCTGCGGGCGCTGGTCAGGCCCGACGACGCCGCCGAGCGCCCGGCGGCGGCAAGGCCGGCCGCCGCGGCGCAGGCTCAGGCCGCGCCGCCGCGGGACGCGCTCGGCGCCCGGCTCCAGGACGCCATCGACGACATCTCGCAGTACCTGGCCGCGAAGCGGTCGCGCGCGCCATGACCAACGTCCGCGCGTCCGAACGCGATCCCGCCAGGGCCGACGCCGCCGAACACAACCTGACGCCGCGCCAGCTCGAGATCCTGGCGCTGCTGAAGGCCGGCAAGGCCAACAAGGACATCGCCCACGAGCTCGGCATCGGCATCGGCACCGTCAAGCAGCACGTCGTGGCGCTGTTCAAGAAGCTCAACGTCACCAACCGCGCCATGGCGGTCGGCAAGGGCTACCAGCTCGCCGGGCGCAGCGGCGGCGAGGCCGAGCCGGCCGCCCTGGGCAACGCCGTCGGCAGCGGCCTCGAACTGCGCGCCGCCTGCGTGCTCAGCCTGGCGGCCGAGGGCGGCGACGCCGAGGACTGGCGGCTGCTGCAGGCCGCGGTGATCAACGCCACCGCCGACGGCGACGCGGTGATGGTCGCCAGGCCGGCGAGCGGCGTCGACGTGATCTTCGGCCTCAGCCGGACGCGCGAGGACGACGCCGCGCGGGCGCTCGCCGCGGCGCGCGCCGTCGCCGAGCAGTTCGCCACCGGCCGCCGCGCCGGCGCCGAGGCGCCGCCGCTGGCCGCCGGGCTGGCGAGCGGATATCTGGTCGCCAGCATCGAACGCGCCGGCGGCTGGACCGGCGAGACCGTCGCCGGCCGCCTGATCGGCGACGCCCGCGCCCTGCGCGCCGAGGCCGCCGGCGGCACGATCGCGCTCGACGCGACGGCGGCGCGGATGCTGGCCTTCGCCCATCGCGCCGAAGACGGCGAGGAGCCGCCGGAAGACGGACTGCGCCTGCCGCTGCGCGGCGGCCGCCGCCGCCGCCGCGCCGCCCCGCCCGAGCCCGCGACCCTGTTCGGTCGCGGCGAGGAACTCGACGCCCTGGTCGCGCGGATCGAACCGCTGCGGGCGGGCAAGGGCGCGCTGGTCTGGCTCGAGGGCGAGGCCGGCATGGGCAAGACGACGCTGGGCCGCGCCTTCGGCGCGCGCTGCCGCGACGCCGGCCTGGGCTGGATCGAATGCCGCTGCGCCGCCGAGGGCGGCGTCGCCACGGCGCTGCTGGCCGCCGCCGGCCTGCGCGGCCGCGCTCCCGCCGACGGCGCCGCCGAGGCCGTGCGCCGCCTGGTCGCCGAACGGCCGCTGGCGCTGCTGGTCGACGACGTGCACCTGGCCTCGGACGCCGACGCCCGCGTCGTCGCCGCGCTGGCGGCGGCGACGCGCGAAATCCCGCTGCTGCTGGTCTACGCCGGCCGGTCGTTGCGCCCGGCGCCGCTGCGCGACCTGGCCGTCGACGAGACCGTCAAGCTGTCGCGCCTGCCCGCCGAGGCCATCGCCGCCACCGTCCGCGCCTGCGCCGGCGCCCGCCTGAAGAGCGCGACCATCGACGCGATCGCCGCCCTGGCCCACGGCGTGCCGCTGTTCGCGACCGAGCTGTGCCGCGAAGCCCTGCACCAGGGCGAGGCCGCCCGCGCCGGCGCCACCCGCGTGCCGCTGACCCTGGTCTCGCTGGTGATGTCGCGCATCGACGCGCTGGGGCTCGACCGCGCCCTGCTGCGCCTGGTCGCGCGCACCCACCTGGCCGCCGTCACCGAACTGGAGGCGGTGTGGCCGGGCACCCCCGAGGCGCTGCACGCCGAGATCGACCGCGCCGTGCGCGCCGGCATCCTGCGGCATGGCGCCGGCGACAAGGAGGGAACACTGGGCTTCACCCATCCGATGCTCCAGCCGGTGCTCTCGCACGTGCTGATGGCCAATCAGAACGAGCCGGCGCTCGCGCGGCAACTGGTTCCGGGGACGATGGCATGAGCACGCCGCGCCGCGCCGCGGCGGCGGCATTCCTGGCCGCGCTGGCCGGATGCGCCCCGCAGCCCGACTATCCGCCGCCCGAGGTCTCGCTGCCCGCCGCCTACAGCGCCGCGCCGGCCGCCGAGCCCGAACGCCCCGAGGCGGTCGGGCCGACCCTGCCGGCCGACGCGCCGGGCGTGCGCGCCGAATGGTGGCAGGTGTTCGGATCGCCCGAACTCGACGCGCTGATCGAGGAGGGGCTGAAGAGCAATCTCGAGCTCAAGGCGGCGCTGGACCGGCTGGCCCAGGCGCGGGCGACGATCGACGCGCGCGGCGCCACCCTGCTGCCCCAGGTCGACGGCTTCGTCGACGACGAGTTCGAGTACCCCGAAGGCGGCCCCGGCAGCCTGCGCCAGCCGAAGCAGTCGTCGCGGCTGCGCACGGCGGGGTTCGAGGCCAGCTACGAACTCGATCTGTGGGGCCGCAACCGCTCGCAGATGGACGCCGCCCTGGCCGCCGCCGAGGCCAGCGCCTACAACCGCGAGGCGGTCGCGATGTCGCTGATGGCCGACATCGCGCTGAGCTATCTGAGCTATCTCGAGAATCGCGACCGGGCCGCCGTCGCGCGGCGCAACGTCGAGAACATGATGCGCGTGCTGAGGACCGTCGAGCAGCGCTACGAGATCGGCGAAGGCACCGCCCTGGAGGTGGCGCAGCAGCGCGACGCCGTGGCGCAGGCCGAGGCGACGGTGCCGACCTACGAGCTGCAGGCGCAGCGGGCGCACAACCGCCTGGCCGTGCTGGTCGGCCGGCCGCCCCAGTCGCTGAAGCTGCGCGGCGGCTCGCTGGAGGACCTGGAACTGCCGCGGATCGATCCCGGCCTGCCGTCGGATTTGCTGCTGCAGCGGCCCGACATCCGCAGGGCCGAGGCCGACCTGCGCGCCGCCAACGCCGATATCGGGGCGGCCCGCGCCAACCTGCTGCCGCGCGTCAGCCTGACCGGCCAGTACGGCTGGGGCAGCGCCCACTGGGCGACCCTGCTGCAGCCGCAGAGCGTGTTCTACAACCTGACCTCCAGCCTGATCGCCAGCATCTTCGACGGCGGCCGCAACGCCGCCGAGATCGCCCGCAACGAGGCGCACTACAACGAGCTGACCCGGACCTACGGCCAGACCATCCTCAACGCGCTGCGCGACGTCGAGGACGCGCTGGCCGCCGTGCGCCTGATGGCCGCCAAGGAGGAGGCCCAGCGCGCGGCGGTGCGCCGCGCCGCCGAGGCACGGCGGCTGGCGCTGGCCGCCTACGACATCGGCATGACCGATTTCCTGGCGGTGCTGGAAGCCGACCGCAGCGTCAACCGGGTCGAGGACGAATACGTGCTGACCCGCTTCGCCCGCCTCGAGGCGGCGGTGAACCTGTACAAGGCGCTGGGCGGCGGCACGCTGGTCGACGAGATGGAGGGAGCGGCCGATGCGCGGTCCACGACGGCTGTCGACTGAGGCGCGGGGCGGCCTCGCCGCGCTGGCGGCGGCGCTGGCGCTCGCCGGCTGCGTGCCGCCCTACCCCGAGCCGCTGGTCGAGCCGGCGGCGGAGGCGGCCGTCGTCTCCTACGACTATCTCGACGCGCGCACGGTGGTGCTCGGCCCCGGGCACCGCACCGACGGCGGCGACCTCGGCCGCCTGCGCACCTGGATCGACGACGCCACCGGCGCCGCCACCCACCATCTGCTCTACACCGCCGCCTATCAGGGCATCGGCTGGCATTACTTCGACCAGGCCGCGGTCGGCGAGGCGCCGCTGGCGGCGACCAACCTGGACCGGCGCATCGGCGTCTGCGCCGCGATCAGCCTGCTTGGCTGCGCCCGCAGCGAGGACGTCGTCGTCGCCCTGCCCGACGCCACGCTGCGCGGGGCGGCCGCGGACGGCCTGGAGCTCCGCCTGAAGGCCCGCGACGGCGAGGCGCTGACCGTGCGGCTGCCGCCCGAGCAGATCGCGGCGCATCTGCGGGCGATCGCGGCGGCGCGCTGAGCGTCAGCCCCGCTGCCGGTACAGCGCCACGGCGGCGGCGCAGGCGTCGTCGACGGTGAGGTCGTACATCAGCGAGCGCCGGTGCGACAGCGGCACGTCGAGGTCGCGCATCAGCTCGTCGTAGCTCTGCGGCGTGCGCACGATCGCGGTGTGCGGCCCCCAGGGCGCGTACAGCCACTCCGGGCTCGGCCCGAACAGGCCCAGGGTCGGCACCCCGGCCGCGGCGGCCACGTGCATCAGCCCGGAATCGTTGCCGACGAACAGCGCCGCGCGGGCGATGCAGGCGCCGGCCTGGGCCGGGTCGGTCCGCCCGACCAGGTCGATCAGCCGGTCGCCGGCCAGGGCGTCGAGCAGCGGCGCCGCGGCGGCGCGTTCGCTCGGTGCGCCGAGGACGGCGACGCGGCCGCCGGGCAGCGGCCCCTCCGGCCCGGTCAGCCGCCGCGCCAGTTCGATGAAGTATTCGGCCGGCCAGGTCTTGCCCATCCAGTTCGCCACCGGCGCGACCGCCAGCGCCGGCGGGCCGTCGGGGATCAATTCCGCGGCCAGCCGCCGATGCGCCTCCGACAACCACAGCCGCGGCGGCGGCGGCGGCGCGGCGCCCAGGGCGCGGCCCAGCCGCGCCACCTGATGCTCGCGCCCACGCGCCGGCGGCAGATGGATGCGCCGCGCCGCCCACAGCAGCCGCATCAGCGGCGCGTTGCGCAGATCGACGACGACATCCCAGCGCCGGCCGGCGACCTGGCGCCACAGCCACGCCCAATGCAGGCTGTAGCGGCGCTTGTTCAGCACGATCAGCCGCTCGAGGCCGGGCACGGCGGCGAAGATCGACGCGGCCGGGGCGCCGCAGACCACGGTGGGGCGCGCCGCCGGGCCGATCTCGTCGAGCAGCCGGCCGAGCACTCCCGTCGACAGCACGGCGTCGCCAAGCCGGGTGGAGGTCACGAACAGGATGCGCACGGCGCGGCTCAAGACGGCCGCCGCAGCACGAACAGGCGCTTGCGCACGCCGTCGACGATCCGCTGCAGGCGCCGCGACAGCCGCACGCCCAACGGCTGGTCGCGGCGGCGGCTGGTCGGGCGGTCGCCGATGCTCGACGCGAAGTCGTCGCGGTGACGCACCGGCAGCGGCCGCACCATGTAGGGCACGATGCCGTTCTCCCAGAACCGGTCCATCTCCTGGTCGATCGGCATGAAGGCGCGGCGGCCGTAGGCGAGCATGCGCGCGGCGGCGCCGCGCTTGATCAGGTAGGCGCCGGCGCCGAGCACGTGCACGTTCAGCCGGTACAGCGCATAGCCGTTGGACAGACTCGCCAGCCGCCGGCCCTCGTATTTGCGCGCGCTCGGCGCGGCGGCGCGCGGGCGCGAGCAGAACAGCCGCAGCACCTGCCAGTCCTGATGCGGCCCGGCGACCAGTTCGTCGACCAGCGCGCCGAAGCCGGGCGCGATCTCGATGTCGTCCTCCATGATCAGGGCGACGTCCATGCCCTCGGCGACGATCCGTTCGAACAGGCGGTAATGGCTGAGATAGCAGCCGAGCTCGCTGGCCGTCATCTCCAGGCCGTAGACGCGCAGGCAGCGCGCCCGGTCGTAATGCGCCGCCCAGTCCTCGGGACCCAGGGCGCGGCCGTCGACCGCCGGCACGAATTCGGCGTCGATCCCCGCCGCCCGCAGGACGCCACGCATGTGGTCGCGGCGCTCGGCGTCGCGCGGCAGGTTGATGACGAAGGCAGGTACGGTCACGGCGCTCTCCGGTCGGGTGGCCGCATCATAGCCAAACCCGGACGCCGCGCCAGAGGCTAGGGCGTCGCGCCAAGGAATGCGGCAAATGCCCTGGGAGCGCGGGCGTCCCGCCCGCCAAGCGCCTCAGGCGGCCGGGGGTGCGGGCGAGGACGCCCGCGCTCCCAGGGCGGTCGCACGGAACCCAGCGGGAGATGCGAGCCGGGACGGCGGGATCATGGCCTCCGTGGGGGCGACGATCCGACGTTTTCGACCAGGCGCTCGATGACGCGCACCGCCGCCGGCAGGTCGTCGACGACGTAGTCGGCGGTGGCGCCGCGCGCGATCTCGCCCTCGCCGAAGCCGGTGCGCACCAGGAAGGTGACGGCGCCGACGGCGCGGCCGAGTTCGACGTCGCTCTGCTTGTCGCCGATCATGAAGCCGTCGGCGGGATCGAAGCCGTGCTCGGCGACCGCCGCGCGCACCAGGCCGGGCGCCGGCTTGCGGCACTCGCAGCCGTCCTCGGGGCGGTGCGGGCAGATGTAGACGCCGTCCAGGCGCACGCCCTCGGCCTCTAGCGTCTCGTGCAGCCGCGCCATCACCCGCTCGACCTGCGCGTCGTCGAGATGGCCGCGGCCGATGCCGGACTGGTTGGTGACCACGGCGATGCCGAAGCCGAGCGCCTGCAGCCGGCGCAGGGCGGCGGCGGCGCCGGGGATCAGCTCGAACTGCTCGGGGTCGCCGAGATAGAGCTTGTCGACATTGATGGTGCCGTCGCGGTCGATCAGGACGAAGCGGCGCATTCAGATCCTCTCCAGCCGGCAGGCATAGAAGCCGTCCATGCCGCCGATCTCCGACAGGTGGCAGGGCAGCGTGCGCAGGTCGCCGTCGGCGGTGACGAGTTCCGCCAGGCCGCCGATCTCGGCGGCGTCGACCGGCACGCGGCGCAACGGCGCGCCGGCGGCCAGGACCTCGGCCACCACCCGCGGGCCTTCGTCGGGCTGCAGCGAGCAGACGCAGTAGACGATCTGGCCGCCGGGGCGGACCATGTCCACCGCTGCCGAAAGCAATGTCCGCTGCAGGGCCGCCAGCTTGGCGACGTCGTCGGCGCGCTTCAGCCAGGCGATGTCGGGATGGCGGCGCAACGTGCCGGTGGCCGAGCACGGCGCGTCGAGCAGCACGGCGTCGAGCGGCGCCGGCGGCCGCCATTCGGCGGCATCGGCGGCGACGATCTCGGCGGCCAGGCCGAGGCGGCGCAGATTGGCGTCGACGCGCTCCAGCCGCTTGGCCGAACGGTCGACGGCGACGACATGGGCGCCGGCGGCGGCGAGCTGGCAGGTCTTGCCGCCGGGCGCCGCGCACAGATCGGCGACGGCGCGGCCGGCGACGGCGCCGAGCAGGCGGGCGGGAAGCGCGGCGGCGGCGTCCTGGACCCACCAGGCGCCCTCGCCGAAGCCTTCGAGCAGCGCCACCGAGCCGCCGCCGGCACGCCGCAGCGATCCGGTCGGCAGCGACTCGGCCCCGAGGCGCTCGGCCCAGACGGCGGCGTCGGCCTTGACCGACAGGTCGAGCGGCGGCTCGATCAGATGCGCGGCGGCGATGGCGCGGGTGGTGTCCTCGCCGTAGGCCTCGCACCACGACCGCCACAGCCAGTCGGGCAGGTTCAGCCGCGCGGCGTCCTGGACGGCGACCAGAGCCCCGCCCTCGCGGTCGACGCGGCGCAGGACGGCGTTGACCAGGTTCTTGTGGGCGGTGAAGCCGCGCGCCTTGGCCAGCTCGACGGCGGTGGCGACGGCGGCGTGGGCCGGGGTGCCGAGGAACAGGAGCTGGCAGGCGCCGAGGCGCAGCAGGTCGTGCACCGCCGTCATCTTGTGCGGCAGCGGCCGCTCGAGGAAGACGTCGAGCACGGCGTCGATCTGCCCCAGCCGGCGCAGGCTGGTGGCGGCGAGCAGGCGGGCGAAACCGCGGTCGCGCTCGTCGAGCCGGGCCAGGTCGGGATTGGCCTCGAGGGTCTCGTCGAGCGGCCGCTTGCGGCGCAGCACCGTCTGCAGGATGTCGAGGGCGGCGCCGCGCGGGGTCGGGGCGGAAGGCCGGGAGGCGGGGGCTCTCACCCCCACGGTCCCTTGGGCCGGTTCCAGGGGCCGCCGGCCGCGGCCGGCGGATGCAGCGGCGGCTCCATGTCGCCGGCCATCTGGCGCAGCCTGGAAATCCGGTTCTCCATGCTGGGATGGGTCGAGAACAGGTTGTCGGCGCCCTTGCCGGCCAGCGGATTGACGATGAACAGGTGCGCGGTGCCGGGATGGTGTTCGGCCCTGGGATTGCGGATGCGGTGCGCCGCCATCTCCAGCTTGCCCAGCGCCGAGGCCAGCCACAGCGGCTGGCCGCAGATGCGGGCGCCCTCGGCGTCGGCCTCGTATTCGCGGGTGCGCGAGATCGCCATCTGCACCAGCATCGCCATCATCGGCGCCAGGATCATCATCGCCAGCGCGCCGAGGCCGCCGAGACCGCCGCCTTCCTCGTCGTCGGAGGAGCCGCCGAACATCGCCTGGAAGGCGAACAGGTTGGCCAGCATGCCGATGGCGCCGGCGAAGGTGGCGGTGACGGTCATGATCAGGGTGTCGCGGCCCTTGACGTGCGCCAGCTCGTGCGCCATGACGCCGGCGATCTCCTCCCGGCTCATCAGCTCGAGCAGGCCGGTGGTCGCGGCCACCGCGGCGTTCTGGGGATTGCGGCCGGTGGCGAAGGCGTTCGGCTGCTGGCTGTGGATGATGTAGACCTTGGGCATCGGCATGCCGGCGCGCTCGGCGAGCTGCGCCACCAGGCCGTAATACTCGGGTGCCTCGCGCGGGCCGACCTCCTGGGCGCCGTACATGCGCAGCACCATCTTGTCGGAGTTCCAGTAGGCGAAGGCGTTGGTGCCGAGCGCGAACAGGAACGCGATCACCATGCCGCCCTGGCCGCCCAGCGCGTAGCCGATGGCGAGGAAAAGACCGGTAAGGCCGGCGAGCAGCAGTCCAGTCTTGGCGTAGTTCATTTCAGGTCCCGCATTGAAGGAAAGCCGAGAGAGGAATAAGTAGGTGAGCCCATCGCTTCAAGAGGCGCCGTCATGACCGAGAACGACCCGAAGCCGGCGGAGAATACCGCCGAAAAGGACGAGAACAAGCCCGAGGACGCGCCGCCGAAGGAGATCGGCGGCCGCAAGGGTCCCGACCCGACCCGCTTCGGCGACTGGGAGAAGGGCGGCCGCTGCGTCGATTTCTGAGTCTGCCCGAAGGAGCGCGCGTCTCCAGACGCGCAGTTCTTCGTCGGGACCGGGAACACGGCGGGTCTGGAGACCCGCGCTCCAAACCCCGTCAATGCGCGTCGGGAATTCCAGCCGCTTCCCGCTCCTTGGCCCGCGAGCAGCGGACGCGCTGGCTGTCGGACTTGAGCTGGCCGCAGGCGGCGAGGATGTCGCGGCCGCGCGGCTGGCGGATCGGCGCCGAGTAGCCCTGCTCGAACAGGAAGTCCGAGAAGCGCTTGACGTCCCTGGGCTCCGAGCACTCGAACTCGGCGCCCGGCCATTTGTTGAACGGAATCAGGTTGAACTTGGCCGGGATGCCCTCGATCAGCCGCACCAGCGCGCGGGCGTCGGCCATCGAGTCGTTGACGCCCTTCAGCATCACGTATTCGAAGGTGATGCGCCGCGCGTTCGACAGGCCGGGATAGTCGCGCAGCGCCGCCATCAGCTCGGCCAGCGGGTATTTCTTGTTGATGGGCATGATGCGGTCGCGGACCTCGTCGGTGACCGCGTGCAGGCTGATCGCCAGGTTGACGTTCAGCTCCTCGCCGCAGCGGCGGATCATCGGCACCACGCCCGAGGTCGACAGGGTGATGCGCCGCTTCGACACCGCGATGCCGTCGCCGTCCATGATGATCTTCAGCGCCTTGGCGACGTTGTCGTAATTGTACAGCGGCTCGCCCATGCCCATCAGCACGATGTTCGAGATCTGGCGGCTCTCGTCGGTCGGGCTCGGCCATTCGCCGTAGGCGTCGCGGGCGATCAGGAACTGGCCGACCATCTCGGCCGCCGTCAGGTTGCGCACCAGCAGCTGGGTGCCGGTGTGGCAGAAGCGGCAGGTCAGGGTGCAGCCGACCTGCGACGAGACGCAGACCGAGCCGCGGTCCTCGTCCTGGTCGGGGATGTAGACGGTCTCGGCCTCGTTGCCGTCGGGAAAGCGCAGCAGCCATTTGCGGGTGCCGTCGCTGGACAGCTGCTCGCGCGCCGTCTCGGGCCGGGCCAGCACGAAATGCTCGGCCAGCTTGGCGCGCAACGGCTTGGCGAGATCGGTCATCGCCGCGAAGTCGGTGACGCCGCGATTGTAGATCCAGCTCCAGAGCTGCTTGGCGCGGAACGGCTTCTCGCCGATCTCGGCGACCAGGGCCGCGATCTCGTCGCGCGACAGGCCGATGAGGTTGGGGCGGCCGTCCGCGGCGGTCGGCGCGAGGGATTGCGGCTGAGCGAGGGTCATGGCCGCATTCATATAGTCTGCGGCCGCCCGAGGGCAATGGCGGCGTTCGGGGCGCTACTTCACGCCGCAGGCGCGCGAGATGTCCTGGTAGGACGCGGTGAAGCCGGACAGCGAATAGGTGTCGGTCGTCGGCTTGCCCTTGGCCGGGTTGCCGGTGACCTTCATCGTCATGCCCTTCTTCATCGCCTCGACCATTTCGCGGTCGGTGGCCGAGTCCTTGGCCCAGGCGCCGTCGCCGCTGGTGAACAGCTTGAATGCGCGGCCGTCGATGCTCACCTCGACCTCGCTGCCGGCGGCGTATTCGTAGCCGGCGGTGATCGCGACGACGTCGTTCGCGTTGTCGGCGGGGCGGTGGGTCACCGAGGCGAAGGTCTCGCGGTCCTTGGCGCCGCCGGCGCTCTTGGGCAGACTGGCGATGTAGCAGACCTTGCCGTTCTTGTCCGAGAAGGTGTAGGCCTCCCAGTCGCCGTGGGTGGCGATCAGCTTGCTGCCCGGCGCAGCGGAAGCCGGAGTGGCCGCGGCGAAGAGCGCGGCCGCGAGGGCGAGTTTTGTCAGCGTCTTCATCGCCTTCGTTTAAACGACGGGGCGCCGTTCCTGTCAACCCCGTCGGAGTATGTTCGATGTCCGTTTCCGCCGCCGATCCGGTGCTGGTCGAGGTGCTGCGCGGCAGCGTCGTCGAAAGCGTCCATCGTGGCGCCGCGGTGGTCGCCGACGCGCGCGGGCGGATCGTCGCCGGCTGGGGCGAATCGGCGCGCCCGACCTATCCGCGCTCGGCGATCAAGCCGCTGCAGGCGCTGCCGCTGATCGAGACCGGGGCCGCCGGGCGGTTCGGCCTTGGCGAGGTCGAGATCGCGCTGGCCTGCGCCTCGCATGGCGGCGAGCCCGGCCACGTCGCCGCGGTCGCCGACTGGCTGCGCCGGATGAACCTGGGCGCCGGCGACCTCGAATGCGGCGCCCATTGGCCGAGCAACGCCGAGGCGGCGCGGGCGCTGGCCCGCGCGGCGGCCGAACCCGGCCCGCTGCACAACAACTGCTCGGGCAAGCACGCCGGCTTCCTCGCCGGCGCGCGCCACCTGGGCGAGGACACCGCCGGCTACATCGAGCGCGACCATCCCGTCCAGCGCCGGGTCGCGGCGGCGCTGTCGGAGATGTGCGGCCACGACCTCGGCGCCACCGCCTGCGGCGTCGACGGCTGCGGCATCCCGACCTTCGCGCTGCCGCTGTCGGCGCTGGCGACCGGCATGGCGCGCCTCGCCGATCCGGCCGGCCTGGGCCCGGCCCGAATCGCCGCCGCCGAGCGCATCCGCGCGGCGATGGCGGCGCGGCCGTGGTTCGTCGCCGGCACCGGCCGGCTGTGCACCGCGGTGATGCAGGCGGCGCCGCTGGTGCTGGTCAAGA
>CAZJFH010000021.1:0-76096 GCA_964545205.1 uncultured Rhodospirillaceae bacterium | reverse complement strand
GCATGCCGGGCGTGATCTTGTCGCAGTTCGAGATGCAGACCAGCGCGTCGGCGCAATGGGCGTTGACCATGTACTCGACGGCGTCGGCGATGATCTCGCGCGACGGCAGGCTGTAGAGCATGCCGGCATGGCCCATCGCGATGCCGTCGTCGACGGCGATGGTGTTGAATTCCTTGGCGACGCCGCCCGCCTTCTCGATCTCGCGCGCCACCAGCTGGCCCATGTCCTTCAGGTGGACGTGGCCGGGCACGAACTGGGTGAAGGAGTTGGCGACGGCGATGATCGGCTTGCCGAAATCCGCGTCCGTCATGCCTGTGGCGCGCCACAGGCCGCGGGCGCCGGCCATGTTGCGGCCGTGGGTGGAGGTGCGAGAGCGGTAAGCGGGCATGATCGTCCTGCGTCTATGGCATCCGATGGGGCGGCTACTATAGGCAAGCCGCGGGCTCGACGCCAGAGCGCGGGAGTCAGTCCACCCCGACGCGCACGTCGCGGCTGCCGCAGTCGCCGCAGACGAAATGCAGGCGGCCCAGGCGGGTGTCCTTGCCGTGCTGGAACATCAGCCGGCGCAGGTCGGACCGGGCCGTGTGGCCGCAACGGCGGCAGTGGACGGCGACGGTGTCGGCCTTGGCCGACAGCTCGCCGAGGCGGGGCGCGGTGAAGGCCTCGGCGACCTGGTTGCAGATCGCCAGCAGCGGATTGAAGACGGAAACGTAGCTCATGTTTCGATGAAGGGGATGGTCGCAAGTCACGGAAACAGTAGCGCAAACGGGTGAATCACCCGTTTACGCCCATCATCCGACCGCCGGCTCATATGGCCCTTTCCCCGGCCGTCGACATCGGCGCGACGCGAGGGGCGGCCATGCATGGAGTGCAGGCCGGGGCGGTTTCGCCGCGCCCGGCGGCTCGACGTGTAGTAGGATAGCTGATCGCGAATTCATTCCGGGGGCGGGGATGCTGGGGTCGACGATCTTCCTGATGGTGGTGGTTCTGACGCTTTTGTGGGGGATCGCCATCTACAATCGGCTGGTCGCGATGCGCCGCAATGTCCGCCAAGCCTGGGCGAACATCAGCATCAGCCTGCGCCAGCGCCACGACGAACTTGTCAAGCTCGCGGACGTCGTCAAGCGCTACGCGGAATACGAACCGCAGACGCTCGAGCGCCTGATCCGGGCGCGCCAGCAGGTCGAGACCGCGATCGACGGCGGCGACGCCCGCGCCTTGGCCGAGGCCGACCGGGAGGTGCGTCGGCAGCGCGGCGCCCTGCTGGCGGTGGCCGAGGCGCACCCGGAGCTGAAGGCCGACGGCTTGTTCCGCGACCTGATGGACCGGGTGGCGTCGCTGGAGGGGCAGATCAGCGACCGGCGGGAGCTCTACAACGAGGCGGTGACGCTGCTCAACACCGGCATCGAGCAGTTCCCGGACATGCTGATCGCGCGTCCGCTGGGCTTCACCTATGCCGACATCCTGGAATTCTCGGCCGAGGAGACGCCGGACGTCGATCTTGGCAAGCTGCTCGCGGGGACCTGAGGGCATGAGCTGGCGCGGTACCGGGCTCGTGCTGCTGGCGAGCTTCGTGGTGCTCCAGGCCGCCGTCGTCCTCGAATTCGGCACCGGCGTGCCGACCTCGGTCGGCGCGTTGTTCGGGTTCGGGCTGGTGGCAGCGGGAGCATACGTCTATCGCCGCAAGGCGCAAGACCGACTGCCGTCGTCGATCGCGATCCTGCTGGGCCTCGGCGCGAACGCCGTCTACGTCGTCGTGCTCACGCCCGTGCTGATCATCGGATGGATCATCGGCTTCGGCGTCGCGCTGTCCGAGATGTCCTGGTTCGGCCCCGTCCTGTTCACCGGAATGGGCGTGCTCGGCACCTACGTGTACCGCTCCAGCCTCCGCGCCGCCCGTCTGTACGCGCAGACCGCGACCAGCAGCGTCCGCGGCGCCAGCCAGGGCCTGGTCGAACTGCATGGCCGCGCGGTTCCGGTGGACGAGGAGCCCGTCGTGGCACCGCTCACCGCCGAGCCCTGCATCTTCTGGGAACTCAAGCTCGAACGTCGCGAGGGCTGGGCGGAGTGGATCACCGTGCGGACCGAAAAGGGCGGCCATCGGGCGCTGTTCCTGGTCGGCGACGGCCATTTCTGCCTTGTCGAAGCCGACGCCGTGCACGCCCCGACCCGGCAGGCGGTGCTGAAGGACCGCGAGGCGGCGCTGAAGGCGTTCGGCGACCGGCTGGCGCTCTCGGAGATCGAATTTCCGCCCCGAAGCGCGATTCGGGCGACGGAGACCCGTCTGCCGCTGGACACCGAATTGATCGCCCTGGGTCGTTTCGTCACCGCCGAGTCGACCCGCCCGGACACCGTTCCGGGCTGGGATACGGCCGAACGCCGGGACCTGTGGCGCATGGCGGTCTCGACGGCCGCCCGCCGCGGCATCATTGGCGAGCGCCACCGCATGTCGGTGCTGCTACCCGATCCGAAGCTCGGCGTCGTCGAGATGTTCGTCGGCGACCGGGAGTCCGCCCAGGTCGCGGCGATCCGCAGGAATCGGAAGCAACTCGTCACGATGTGCCTGACGGCGCTCTTCGGCTGGACCTGGCTCGCGGCGTGGGTCTATGTCGAGTACGGGTGGTCCGTCCTCGACATTGTGGAAACGCTGGTCTACCCCATCGACGCGCTGCTGCGCTGGCTGGAATACAACGTCTTCTGATCCGATCGCGGCGATTGGCGCCGCTTCGGCGTCGGGCCGGGCAGCGAGACGGCGTCCGGATCGCTCCGAACGCCGCCAAGCGTGCCGGCACCGGCCGACACGAAACGCTCGCGACGGAGGCGGCGGCGTCAGTCGACGCGCTCGCCGCCGGTCGCGTCGCGCAGATCCGGGCCCTCCTGGGCCGGCGAGATCTCGGCGGTCTCCTCGACGCTTTCGCCCGGCTCCAGGATGGTGTTGCCGCTGGCCTCGCCGGCATGCGTGCCCGCGCCGGTATCGGCGACCTGCGAATCGGCGTCTTCGCCCGCGGCCTCCCGACGCGCCTCCTCGATGACCTGGTTGTCGTGCGGGTTGCCGTAGAGCTGCGGGAACATGCCATACGACTCGCCGGTCATCGGCATGCGCTCCTGCCAGTACTCCGACAGCTGGCCCTCGCCCTCGGTATCGGCGGCGGACTTCTCGGCCGGCTCCTGGTTGCTGATGCTGCGCGGCGCGTCGAGCTCGGCGCTGCGGTCCTTCATGCCTTCCGCCATGGCCGGCGCGGAGATCAGCGCCGCGGCGGCGGTCAGGGTCAGAATGCGGATCATCCAGCTTCTCCCTTGGTCAATGCCTTTGGGCACTGGACATGGGTCCGGACCGCTGCGAATCACCATGCTCGCCCGGAATAGTCCGCTGGTTTAGGAGCGGATTTCTATGGGAGTGCCGACCGGGACGAGGCGCCAGATCTCCTCGATCTCCTCGTTGGTGACCGCGATGCAGCCCTCGGTCCAGTCGGTGCCGCGGTGCGCGGTGCCGATCCAGCCCTTTCCGTTGGGCAGGCCGTGGATCATGATGTCGCCGCCCGGACTGACGCCGAGCGCGCGGGCGCGGGCGATGTCGGCCGGGCCGGGATAGGAGATGCGCAAGGCGCGGTGAAAGGCGCTGTCGGGCTTGCGGTATTCGATCGTGTAGACGCCTTCCGGCGTGCGGCCGTCGCCCTGGCGCTGTTTGTGTCCGGTCGGGTTGAAGCCCAGCGACACAGGGTATTCGCGAATCACGCGGCCCTGCGCCCAGAGCTGCATCCGGCGGGCGCCCTTGATGACGACGATCCGCTCGGCGCGGGAAAGGTCGGACGCGACCGGCGGCGGCAGCGCGGCCGGCGATTCGGCCTGTGGCGGCGGCGACGGCGTTCGGGCGCACCCGCCCAGCACCACCATCGTCAAAGCCAGCCCGAGCACCGGGCGCTTGGCAAGGCCGCCGGCAAACATCGCTCCTCTCCCCTTTGGAATCGCGCACTGCTTTTTAGTGACAGACGCGCGCTAACAAAGGGTTATGCCGGAGGAGGTATTGCAAAAGAAAACGGCCGGTCCAGGGACCGGCCGTTGCCGAGATCGGCGATGACGGGGGATCAGCGCGCCAGTTCGAGCTCGCGCACCGCGAACAGGCGGTCGACGATGGCGGTGCCCTCGGCCTTCTTCAGGCCCTTGACCGCCGCCCAGGTGACCAGGGGCTCGACGGCGACCACCGCCAGGTACGACGCGGCGAAGGCGGCCCAGGACGCCAGCGGCGTCGCGACGTCGCTGGTGAACAGCCAGAAGCCGACCATCCCGGTGACGCCGCCGTAATACATCGCGTCGAGCTTCAGGATCCGGCCCATGCTCAGACGCTGGCCGAGGCCGCGGTCGAACAGCTTGCGGCCGGCCAGGTAGTGGACGGTCACCAGCGGCACGATCAGCGACAGGCTGTTGACGCCGAGATGGGCCAGGTCGGCCGGGTTGAACATCACGCCCTGCAGCAGCAGGCCGAGCGCGAAACCGAGCAGGGTCGGCACGAAGCCCAGCGTCAGGTACATCGCCATGGCGCCGACGAAGTGCAGCTCCGACGGGCCGACCGGCACGGAAAAGCCCTGCATGAACAGCGAGAAGAACGTCGCGGCGGCCGCTGTCTTCAGCGGCGCCCACGGCTCGCGGACCAGGCCCAGGATCTGGTCCTTGGCGGCCCAGGCGACGACGCCGACGGCGCCGGCGTTGGCGAGCAGAATCTTGGCGGGGGTGACGAACCCCGGTTCGATATGCATATGCGTGTCTCCCTTCTGCACCCACCGTGCATGGTTGGCGGCGCCGCGCGCGCGGCGCCCGAGTGCGACGGGCAGGTCTCCTGGCTCGCGGATCGTCGCCGTGCCCGGCCTTCCCAGGAGGATCGCTCCCAGTGGCCGTCGGGCCGGCTACCGCTCACAGTTGCGGGGGCAGCCACGGATCGGGCCCCGCTTGGGTCGGCCCTGCCGTGTTCCCTTTCAATCCCGCGGGCTTTGCCCGCATGGAACCCGTGCGGGCGGCAGTGTGGCCGAAATGCGCGCCCCGCGCAACCGCCCGAACGGCGCCCTCAGCGGGTGTCCGCGGCGGCGTGCACCACCGGTGCCGATTCGGGCGGGCCGGCGTGGATGAAGGGAAGCACCAGAACGGCGATGATCAGCATCAGGGCCGCCGCGGCCCATTCGCGTCCATGCATGACGGTTGCTCCGAGTGACGTTGTCCCTACGCTTCGGTCACCGACTGTCTTGTTTTTTTGGGGCTCAGCCGCCCTTGACCACCATCACCGGGCATTCGGCCTGGCCGATCACCCGTTCGGAATTGCTGCCGAGCAGCAGCCGGCCGAGTCCGGTGCGGCCATGGCTGCCGAGCACGATCAGGTCGGCGCCGCGCTCCTGGGCGACGGCGGCGATGACCTCGTGCGCCGGGCCACTCTCGACCACGGCGTCGGCCTTGAGGCCCTCGGCGTGATAGAAGGCCAGCACCCGCTGGACGATGGCGTCGGCCTCGGCCTGGCGCTCCGGCGGATGGCTGGGCACCTTCACCGACAGCACGGTCAGCGGGCTGCCGCAGCAATGGGCGATGCGGGCGGCGGCGGCGGCGGCGGCGTCGCCCGAGCGCGAGCCGTCGGTCGCGACCAGCACCCGGTTGCGCCACATCTCGGCCGATTTCGGCACCACCATCACGCTGCATTTGGCGTTGCCGATCACCTTGACGGTGGCGTCGCCCAGCATCAGGCGGGCCAGCCCGCGCTTGCCGCGGCGGCCGACGACGATCAGGTCGGCGTTGGAATGGTCGGCCTCGGCGACGATCTCCTTGTACGGGTCGTCGCCGAACCGCAGCACCTTGCCGCATTCGATGCCGGCGCGCTCGGCGTCGGCCTGGACCCGTTCGAGCAGGCGCACGGCGTCCGTCTCGAGCTGCTCCTGCACGTCCGGGCCGAAGGTGTCGAGTTCGGGGCTGGCGATCACCGCGGTCATCGCGGTGAGGCGCGCCCCGCCCTGCTGGCACATGCCGAACGCCACGCGTTCGGCGCCGGCGCTGTAGTCCGATCCGTCGGTGGCCAGCAGGATGTTCTCGAAGCGCCCGGTCGGCGACAGCTGCGTCTCCCCCATGCTCGCCCCCTCTCTTCGTTATCGGTTCATTATTCGCCGGGTTCGCGCCGCCGTCTAGGCTGGAAGCGCCTCCTCGCGCATTCCCGACCACAGCGCCTTGAGGATGAAGCCGGCGCCCAGCATCAGCGCCGCGACCAGCGTCCAGAAGCTGACGTCGCGCAGCACGTCCTGCAGCACCGGATCCATGGCGATGACGCCGAGCGAGGCGAGATAGACCGGGATCACGAACAGCCGGCTGAACATCACGGTGACCATGATCACGCCCATGACCATCTTGATCATGTACGGCCGCACGTAGGTGGTGCCGATGGCGCCGATCTGGATGCCGAACAGCGAGCCGGCCAGGATGATCATCGCCAGGCGGATGTCGACATAGCCGGCCATGGCGAACTTGATCGAGCCGCCCAGGCCCATGACGAAGGCGATCACCAGTTCGGTGGCCGAGGCCATCAGGCTGGGCACGCCGAGCACGTAGATCATCGACGGCACGCCGACGAAGCCGCCGACCGCGATCGTCGCCGCCAGCAGGCCGGTGGCGAAGCCGAGCGGCAGCGTCACCAGAACCGAAACGCGCGCGCCGATGCTCTTGAAGTACATCATCGTGCCGGGGATGTGGATCGACTGCACCCAGCGCGCCAGGCTGCCCGCCTTCTCTTCGTCGCCGGCGCCGGCGACGCCGCGGCCGCGATAGCTCTTCACCGCGTCGCGCAGCACGATGGTGCCGACGATCGCCAGCGTCACCACGAAGACGAAGCTGACATAGAGGTTCGAGCCGGCGTCGCCGAAGGTTTCCTTGATGTATTCCTGCAGGTTGGCGCCGACCAGCACGCCCGCTTCGGCCGAAACGCCCATCACGATGCCGAGCTTGACGTCGACCTGGCCGTACTTGGCGCGCTTGTAGGCGCCGACCAGGGCCTTGGGGAACTTGTGGCACATGTTCGAGGCCACGGCGACGATGGCGGGCACGCCCATGGTCATCATCGCCGGGGTCAGCACGAAGGCGCCGCCCGATCCGATGAAGCCCGAGACCATGCCGCCGACGAAGCCGACCAGGAACAAGCCGACCAGATTGGCCGGATCGAGCGCGATGAATTGGCTTACCTGTTCCACCGCCGCGGCTCCTTCCTGGTCTTGGCCTTAAGCCCGAGCATGTCCCAGAAGCCGCTGGTGAACGCGCCGTGCACGAACGAGAACGTCAAGGCGATGCCGATCGGCACCAGGAATCCGAAGCCGCTCTCGGTACTCATGCGCAGCACGGCTTCCTGGTTGAGGAAAAGCAGGACGTAGAGCGCCAGGCTCAGTGCTCCGAGCAGCACCGTCCGAAGCCCCTGTTCATTGAAACCGACCGGTAGATTCATGAGTCCGCCCCCTTGGCGCGCCGCGGCGCGCCGTCGTTCAAAACCGCTCCGCTGGCGACGGAAGGAGGGGGTGACGCCATGCCGGCGCGCCGCATCAGCGCCGGGCCAGCCGGCGGTCGACTCTGGGCACGATAGGCTTGGTCCGATCCATTTCGGTTCGCTCCCTCCCTCCGCACGGCGTTCATGCCGGCCGGCCGTTTTCGGCTCTGCGGAGAATTCAGTATTCCTTATATAGCGATCCCGGCGCATATACAAGGCCGGGTGTGTGAAAACACCCGCGCCCGGCTTGCCCATCGTCAAGGACGCCTCCATTCGGCGATGCTAATAAGCCGGACATGGATTGACCGCTGCGGGCGCGTTCGATGGAAAACGACTGGAATCCAATCTTCTACGTGGTGTTCGTGCCGATCTTCCTCGGCGCGCTGTATCTGATCCTGTGTTCGATCGGCGGATTGTGCAGCAAGTCGCAGCGCCAGGCGGCGGCGGCCCACCGCCAGATGCAGCGCGACGCCGAACAGGCCGAGGTCGAGCAGCAGTCCCGCCGTCGCCGCAGCTATACCGGCCCGGACTTCCGGCGCGGCGCCCGTTCGCAGATCCGGGCTCACTGACGGGACGGCGGGGTTGCGGCGGCGGGTCAATCGCCTTAATATTAGAGCTCACTAATATTAAGGCCGCAGGAGTTCGCATTGCAGTCCCCCGCTCCGCCCCCCTCCCCGACCATGCACGCCGCCGCCGAGGCTTGGCTCGCGCACGTTCCGGTGCCGCTGTTCGCGATGGTGATGGGCACCGCCGGCCTCGGCCTCGCCTGGCGCAAGGCGCATGAGGTGTTCGGCCTGCCGTCCGTCGTCGGCGAGGCGATCCTCGTCCTCGCGACGACGCTGTTCGTCGCGGTCGCCGGGCTGTACCTGCTGAAGCTCGCCCGCCATCCCGAGGCGGTGCGCGGCGAGTTCCTGCACCCGATCCGCGCCAACTTCTTCCCGACCCTGTCGATCAGTCTGTTGCTGCTGGCCATCGCGGCGCATCCGCACCTGCCCGGGCTCGGCCACGGCCTGTGGCTGTCCGGCGCGGCGCTGCACCTCGCCTTCACCTTGCGGGTCGTCGGGCGGTGGCTGTCGCACAGGCACGACATCGCCCATGTCAATCCGGCCTGGTTCATTCCGGTGGTCGGCAACGTGATCGTGCCGATCCTGGGCGTGCGCCTCGGCTACGTCGAGCTGTCCTGGTTCTTCTTCTCGGTGGGCATGGTGTTCTGGCTGCTGCTGTTCACGATCGTGCTCTACCGGTTGATCTTCCACGAGGACCTGCCGCCGCGGCTGCTGCCGACCCTGTTCATCATGATCGCGCCGCCGGCGATCGGGTTCCTGTCGTATCTGGCGCTGACCGGCGGACATCTGGACTCCGCCGGCCGCATGCTGCTGCACACCGGCATCTTCATCGCCATGGTGCTGGCGGCGATGAGCCTTCGCTTCCGCCGCCTGCCGTTCGCGGTCTCGTGGTGGGCCTACACCTTCCCGCTCGACGCCCTGGCGCTGGCGACGCTGCAGTATGCCGGGTTGCGCCCCGGCTTCGGCACCACGGTCCTGGCAGGGGCGGTGCTGGCCGCCGCCACGGCGATCGTCGCCGTGGTGCTGGCGCGCACCGGCCAGGCGATGGCGCACGGAAAGCTGTTCGTCCCCGAATGAGTCGCGGCCCCGCGGCGGTAGTTTCTGTTGCACCGCACAATCGGGCGCGTATCCTCTGCCTCTGAGCGCCGCCCCGGCACGTTGCCGGGGCGGCGCGCCGTTCCCAGGTGTTGGCGAGCGGGCCGTAGGCAGCAGCAGAGAGGAGCGCGCATGAGCATCCGCAACCTGAATTGCCTGTTCAAGCCGAGGTCGGTGGCGGTGATCGGCGCGTCGAGCCGCCCGCAGGCGGTCGGCACGGTGCTGATGCGCAACCTGCTGCAGGGCGGGTTCTCCGGGCCGATCATGCCGGTGAACCCGAAATACCAGGCGATCTCCGGCGTGCTCGCCTACCCGGACATCGCCAGTCTGCCGCTGACGCCCGACCTCGCCGTGATCTCGACGCCGCCGTCGACCGTCGTCGATGCGATTTCCGCGCTGGCGGCCCGCGGCACCAAGGCGGCGATCGTGCTGACCGCCGGCCTCGGCGCGACGCCGCACGAGAGCGGCCGCTCGGCCCAGGAGGCGATGCTGGAGATCGCCAAGGCCAACGACATGCGCCTGCTCGGGCCCAACTGCCTGGGCCTGCTGGTGCCCGGGATCGGCCTCAACGCCAGCTTCGCGCCGGCCGCCGCCCTGCCCGGCAAGATCGCCTTCGTCTCGCAGTCGGGCGCTTTGTGCACGGCGGTGCTCGACTGGGCGCGCCCCAAGGGCATCGGCTTCTCGCACTTCATCTCGATCGGCGACTCGGCCGACGTCGACTTCGGCGACGTGCTCGATTATCTCGGCAGCGATCCCAACACCCGCGCGATCCTGCTCTACATCGAGTCCATCCACCAGCGGCGCAACTTCATGTCGGCGGCGCGCGCCGCGGCGCGCAACAAGCCGGTGCTGGCGATCAAGGCCGGCCGCTTCGCCGAAGGCGCCAAGGCGGCGGCCTCGCACACCGGCGCCCTGGCCGGCGCCGACGTCGTCTACGACGCCGCCATCGCCCGCGCCGGCATGCTGCGCGTCTACGACTTCGACGAGCTGTTCGCGGCGGTCGAGACCCTGGCCCGCGCCCGGCCGCCGAAGGGCGAGCGCCTGGCGGTGATGACCAACGGCGGCGGCATCGGCGTGCTGGCGGTCGACGACCTGATCGAGCGCGGCGGCAAGCTGGCCGAGCTTGCGCCCGAAACCGTCGCCCGCCTCGACGCGGTGCTGCCCAAGACCTGGTCGAAGGCCAACCCGGTCGACATCATCGGCGACGCCGCCGGCAGCCGCTACGTCGACACCCTCAACATCCTCCTCGACGCCAAGGAGGTCGACGCGGTGCTGGTGATGCACGCGCCCACCGCCATCAGCTCGGCGACCGAGATCGCCGAGAGCGTCATCCGCTGCGTCAAGGACCGTTCGCGTGCCAATGTCGCGACCTGCTGGGTCGGCGAGGAGGCGGTTGGGCCGGCGCGGCGGCTGTTCTCCGAGGCCAACATCCCGACCTTCGAGACGCCGGGCGGCGCGGTGCGCGCCTTCATGCATCTGGTGCAGTACCGCCGCAACCAGGAACTGCTGATGGAGACGCCGCCCTCGGCGCCGACCGAGTTCAAGCCGGCGACGGCGACGGCGCGGCTGGTGGTCGAGAACGCCATCTCCAACGACACCGAGGTGATGAGCGAGCCCGAGGCCAAGGCGGTGCTGTCGGCCTACGGCGTGCCGACCATCGAGACCCATATCGCCCGCACCCCCGCCGACGCCGCGCGCCTGGCGCGCGAAATGGGCGGGCCGGTGGCGCTGAAGATCCTGTCGCACGACATCAGCCACAAGTCCGATGTCGGCGGCGTGCGCCTCAACCTGACCACCCCGGTCGAGGTCGAGAAGGCGGCCGAGGCCATGCTGGAGCGGGTCGGCAAGGGCTTCCCGAACGCCCGCATCCAGGGCTTCACGGTGCAGAAGATGGCCAGGCGGCCCGGCGCGCACGAGCTGATCGTCGGCGTCTCGACCGATCCGATCTTCGGCCCCGTGATCCTGTTCGGCCAGGGCGGCACCGCCGTCGAGGTGATCGGCGACCGCGCCGTGGCGCTGCCGCCGCTGAACATGAGCCTGGCGCGCGAGATGATCGAGCGCACCCGGGTCTACAAGCTGCTCAAGGGCTACCGCGACCGGCCGCCGGTGAACCTGGACGCGATCTGCCTGGCGCTGATGCAGATCTCGCAGCTCATCATCGACATCCCCGAGATCGCCGAGCTCGACATCAACCCGCTGTTCGCCGATTCCGAGGGCGTCATCGCGCTCGATGCCCGCATCAAGCTGTCGACCAGCTCCGCCGGCGGATCGGAGCGCCTGGCGATCCGGCCCTATCCGCGCGAGCTGGAAGAGACCTTCGAGATGGCCGACGGCCGCAAGGTGCTGCTGCGCCCGATCCGGCCCGAGGACGAGCCCGACCACCACGTGTTCATTTCGCGGCTGACGCCCGAGGACATCCGCTTCCGCTTCTTCGGCCTGGTCCACGCCCTGCCGCACACCGAGATGGCGCGGCTGACCCAGATCGACTACGACCGCGAGATGGCCTTCATCGCCACCGCCCCGACCGCGGACGGCGGCCGCGAGACGCTGGGCGTGGTGCGCACGGTCACCGATCTCGAGAACGAACGCGCCGAATTCGCCATCCTGGTGCGCTCGGACCTCAAGGGCTCGGGGCTGGGCAAGCGGCTGCTGACCAAGATGATCGAATACAGCCGCGCGCGCGGCACCAAATGGATGGTCGGCCAGGTGCTGATCGAGAACCACCGCATGCTGAAATTCGTCGAATCGCTGGGCTTCAAACGCGGCCCGTGGCAGGAAGGCGACGTCGTCGAGGTGCAGTTGGAACTGTCGCCGTGAGCGCCGCTCCCCCGGTTCGCGGGGAAGGGCTCAGGGGCGAACCACGGCCTTGATCACCAGCGGCTTGCCGTCGGGCGCGTTGACCAGGGCGCCGCTGCCCAGGCGGCGGACGAACCAGTCGCGGCGGGCGGCTTCGTCGACCAGGACCGCCGGCGGCAGGGCGTTGTAGCCCTGGAGGTGGCTGTCGTAGCCGCCGCCCTCGGCCCAGAACCGCAGCTCGCCGGCCAGGGTGGCGTCGTCGAGCTCGGCCGCCGTCTTGCGGTGCCACTCGCCGAGCAGCACGTCCAGCGCGCCGGCGCCGAGCCGATTGGTGAGCCCGTCGGCATCGAGCCGCCGCCGCAGCTCCTGCCACGAGGGCGCGGCGGAGAGCATGGCCCGCGCCCGGTGCATCGCATCGTCGATCATCGTGCCATCGTGCCCGCTCGCGCCCGGCGGGGCAAGTTCAGCGCGCCGCCGCCGCCTTGGCCTTGCGGCCGCGCACCGGTTCCGGCTCGGGCTCGGGCTCGTCCTCGGCCAGTTCGAAATAGCCGACCGCGTCGCTGAGTTCCTCGGCCTGGATGCTGACCGAACGCGATGCCGAGGCGGTCTCCTCGGCCAGGGCGGCGTTCTTCTGGGTCATGTCCTCGATGACGTTGACCGAGCGCGAGACGTCCTCGAGCGCCAGGCTCTGCTCGCTGGTCGCGGTGGCGATCTCCGAGACGATGTCGGCCAGGCTCTGCACCGAGGCGATGATCTCCTTGAGCGTGCGGTCGGCCGAGTTGATCAGCTCGACGCCGTGGCCGACCTCGTTCTGGCTGGCGCCGATCAGCCGGCGGATCTCCTTGGAGGACTCGGCCGAGCGCTGGGCCAGCGAGCGAACCTCGTTGGCGACCACCGCGAAGCCCTTGCCCGCCTCGCCGGCCCGCGCCGCCTCGACGGCGGCGTTGAGCGCCAGCAGGTTGGTCTGGAAGGCGATCTCGTCGATCATGCCGACGATGTCGGCGATGCGGGCGGACGAGGTTTCGATGCGCCCCATGGCGTCGATGACGTCGTGGACCACGCGCCCGCCCTCGTCGGCCTGCCGGCGGGCGCCGGCGGCGAGGCCGTCGGCCTGATGCGTGTTCTCGGCATTCTTGCGCACGGTCGCGGTCAGCTCCTCGACCGCGGCGGCCATCGCCTCCAGCTTCGCCGCCTGTTCCTCGGTGCGCATCGCCAGGTCGCCGTTGCCGCTGGCGATCTCGGCGACGCCGACATGCACGGCGCGGCTGGCGGTCACGATCGCCGAGACGATGGCGCCGAGCTGGTCGGCCATGGCGTTGGAATCGTCCTTCAGCCGGCCGAAGGCGCCCCGATAATCGCGCTCCATGCGCCGGGTCAGGTCGCCCTTGGCCATGGCGCCGACCACCGCCACCAGTTCGTCGAGGCCGGCCTGCACCGTGCCGACGATGTCGTTGATGCCGGTCGAGAGCTGCAGCATGAAGCCCTTCTTGTCCTTGACCGGCAGCCGGCGGGTGAAGTCGCCGGCGGCCGCGGCCTCGACCAGCTCGGCGATCTCGGCCTCGGCGCGGCGCTGGTCGGCGGCCTGCTCGCCCATCGCGGCGACGGCGTCGTTGATCGCCTGCGCGCTGGTGCGGAAGGCGCCCTGGAAACCGGCCGGCAGGATGCGGCGGAAATAGCGGCCCTTGGCGACCATGCCCATCGACGCCGCCGCCTCGCGCAGGAAGGCGTCGGTGCGGTCGACCAGTTCGTTGACCGCCCACAGCATCGCGCCGAGCTCGCCGCCCTCGCGGATATGGGTGATGCGCGCCTCCAGGTCGCCCTGGGCGACGGCGGAACAGACCACCGCGGCGCGGCGGATCGCCGCGCGCAGCCGGCGCAGCAGCACCAGCACCGTCGCCGCCACCGCCAGCATCGCCGCCGTGAACACCGCCGTCGCGACGCCGAAGCTGCCGATGGCCAACTGCACCACGGCGTAGCCCAGCGGCAGCCCGGCGGTCAGCCAGGCCAGCAGTTCGAGCCTAGAGAGAGAAGATCCATTCATCATAGGTCACTTTGCTGGACTGGAGCAGGTTCACGAGCATGGCGAACGAGGCGGAAAGGCCCTGGGCGCGGTCGGCGTGCCGCCGCTCCTCTTCGAGCAGCGTCCGGTACAGCGGCACCACCTTCTCCTGGACGATCTTGCGGTCCGGCACGCGGCGGCTGGAGTGGTAGCCGATGATCTCGCCGCCGGTGTCATAGCTGGGCGTCACATGGGCGAACACCCAGTAATGATCGCCGTTCTTGGCGCGGTTGACGACGTAGGCGAACACCTCGTCGCCGTCCTTGATGGTGTCCCACAGGTACTTGAACACGCAGCGCGGCATGTCGGGATGGCGGATGAGGCTGTGCGGCGCGCCCAGGAGCTCTGCTTCGGTGTAGCCGGCCAGCTTGATGAACACGCGGTTGGCGTAGGTGATCTTGCCCCGCAGGTCGGTCTTGCTGACGATGACCTCGTCCTCGTCGAAGAACCGCTCGACCCCCGTCGTCGCCATGTCACGCATCGGCCCCCCCTTCGCACCGCGAAGCCGGCGGTCCCCCGACCGCCATTCCTGGAATTGGTGCGACTCTGAATTACACCCTGCCACGGCACCGGGGCAACCGGAAAGGCTTGGCGCGGTTCGTGCGGTCGGCTATTCCTGCCGCAGGCAACGCATGGAAACGCGCATGTCCGAGCATACCGGCTACATCCTCACCATCACCTGTCCCGACACGGTCGGCATCGTCGCCGCGGTTTCGGGATTCCTGACCGACAACGACGCGTTCATCACCGAGGCGGCGCAGTTCGGCGACCCGATCTCGAAGCGCTTCTTCATGCGGATCGTCTTCAGCGCCGGGGCGCTGATGCCGCCGCGGCCCGAGCTCGAGAAGAAGTTCCTGGCCATCGCCCAGCGGTTCCAGATGATCTGGCAGCTTCACGACTCCAGCCGCAAGCCGCGCATCCTGGTGCTGGTCTCGAAGTTCGACCACTGCCTGAACGACCTGCTCTATCGCTATCGCACCGGCACGCTGCCGGTCGAAATCCCGGCGGTGGTGTCGAATCACCGCGACCTCGAGCGCATGGTCGAATGGCACGGCATTCCCTTCCATCACCTGCCGGTGACCGCCGCCACCAAGCGCGAGCAGGAGCAGCGCATCCTCGAGATGGTCGACCGTCTGGGCATCGATCTGGTGGTGCTGGCGCGCTACATGCAAATCCTCTCGCCGGAGCTGTGCGACGCCCTGAAGTGGCGGGCGATCAACATCCACCACTCGTTCCTGCCCAGCTTCAAGGGCGCCAAGCCCTATCACCAGGCGCACCAGCGCGGGGTCAAGATCATCGGCGCCACCGCCCATTACGTGACCTCCGACCTCGACGAGGGGCCGATCATCGAGCAGGCGGTCGAGCGCGTCGACCACACGCTGACTCCCGACGAGCTGGTGGCGATCGGCCGCGACATCGAGAACGTGGTGTTGTCGCGCGCGGTGCGCTGGCACGTCGAACACCGAATCCTGATGAACGGCCACAAGACGGTGGTGTTCAAGTAGGTTAGGATGGTCCGCCACGGCCTGCGAGGAGAGCGATGTTGGATACGGCGGGACGCAACCTGGAATCGATGAAGCTGCTCAGCCAGCTGACGCCCGCCGAGCGCGAACAGGTGGCGCGGTCGTGCCGCTGGAAACGCTACGGGCCCGGCGAGCAGATCATCGACAGCCAGAGCGAGTCGCGCGACGTGTTCTTCGTGGTCAGCGGTCTGGCGCGGGTCGCCAACTTCTCGCTGTCGGGGCGCGAGGTGACGCTCGACGACATCGGTCCCGGCAACTACTTCGGCGAGCTGGCGGCCCTCGACGGCAATCCGCGCTCGGCCAGCGTCCTGGCCGTCGACGAGACCGTGGTCGCGGCGATGCCGGCCGGCGAGTTCATCCGTCTGGTCACCGAACACCCGAAGCTGGCCTACGAGGTGATGAAGTCGCTGGCCCGCATCGTGCGAACCTCGACCGACCGCATCATGGACCTGTCGACCCTGGGCGCCAACAACCGGGTCCACGCCGAGATGCTGCGCCTGGCGCGCGCCAACATGGACGCGGACGGCCACGCGGTGCTCAAGCCGATCCCCCACCATTCCGACATCGCCAGCCGGGTCTCGACGACCCGCGAGACGGTGGCCCGCGTGCTCAGCGACCTGTCGCGCGCCGGCATCGTCAAGCGCGAGAAGGACGCGCTGGTCATCGCCGACGTCGACGCCCTCGAAGAGATGGTCGAAAACGTCCGCGGCCAGTGACGGCCATCACTGTTCATTAATCACCACGCGGCGATAGTGGGTCCCAGGCCGGCATCTCGGCCTATCTGCCTATCAAACCCCTCGCCGGCCGGCGCATGTCCCGGCCGGCATTTTTTTGTTCGTCGTCCCTACCAGTTGTTGCAGCGCCGGGCGGTGCGGGCGTAGGCCTCGGCGGTGTCGATGGCGCCGTTGTTGCGGTCGCGTTCGCGGTACATCTCGGCGACGAGCTGGTTGACCAGCGGCGACAGCGTCGCGCCGACCGCCTTGCCCCCGTCGCGCTCGCTGCTCCAGATCGGCATGCCGCGGTGCAGGGCGTCGACGACGCGATAGCGCAGCAGCGGCCCGAACTTGGTGACCAGGTTCTGGTTGATCCGGACGTGCTCGTTCTCGTGCTCGGTCACGACGTGAAACTGGCACGTCCCCGGCCGGTAGTCGCGGGCGACGAAGACCTGGAGCTGCGGGATGCGCAGGGTGGCGTCGACCCGCTTGACCCAGTGGCAATAGCCGCGGCCGACCCGCTGCGACAGCGTCTCGAAGCTGAAGCGGGTCTCGAACATGGCGTAGGTCAGGCCGAGCGTGCGGGTGTGGCCGCCGGCGTTGCTGCCCTGCTGCTGCTTGTAGCGGGTCAGGTCGGCGATGCTGAGGTCGTAGCGGTACGACGCCCGCGGCACGTCGGTCTTGACGTCGACCACCGGCCGCAGCAGTTCGGGACGGCTCGGGCAACGCGCGTCCGCCGCCGACGCGCCGCCGGCGAGCGGCACCGACGCCAGCAGAACCGCGCCGGCGATGCGCCACGACAGGTTTCGCTTCTCCAACATCGCGTCCATCATACCCGATCGATCCGCCCACTCGCACTGACGATCATCACAGCGCGGCGGTTTCGATCCGGTTACGCGTTGCCGGCGGGCCGCGCCCGGTCTAGAGTCGCCGCCCGCCACCGATGGAAGACGCCGTGAAGATCGCCACCTGGAACGTCAATTCGGTCAAGGCGCGCATGGCCGGGCTGCAGGACTGGATCGCGCGCGCCGCCCCCGACGTCGCGCTGCTGCAGGAGACCAAGTGCGTCGACGGCGAGTTCCCCCGCCTCGAGCTGGAAAGCCTGGGCTATCACCTGGCGACCCACGGCCAGAAGACCTACAACGGCGTCGCGGTGCTGTCGCGCCGGCCGATCCTCGACGTCGTCCGCGGGCTGCCCGGCGATCCCGAGCAGGGCGAGGCGCGCTGGATCGAGGCCGAGATCGAGGGCGGCCTGCGCGTCGCCTCGGCCTACGTGCCGATGGGCCAGAGCCCGGACTCCGACCGCTTCCCGTTCAAGCTGGCCTTCCTGGACGCGGTGCTGGTGCGGGCGCGCCAGTTGCTGGCGCGGGAGGTGCCGTTCGTGATCGGCGGCGACTTCAACGTCGCCCCCGAGGCGATCGACCTCTACGACCCGGTCGGCTGGGAGGGCGGCGTGCATTTCCACATCGAGGAGCGTCGGCGCATCCGCGCGCTGCTGCACGCCGGGCTCACCGACGGATTCCGGGCGCTGAACCCCGACCGGGCCGGCTGCTACACCTGGTGGGACTATCGCGGCGGCGCCTGGCAGCGCGACCTCGGCCTGAGGATCGACTACCTGCTGCTGTCGCCGCAGGCCGCCGACCGGCTGCGCGGCGCCGACATCGACCGCTTCTGCCGTGACCAGGACAAGGCCTCGGACCACGCGCCGGTCTGGTGCGATCTGGAGATCTGACGGAACTCCGCCGCCGTCCGGCCGTTGACGGCTGCGATCCGTCACGGATTCATCACGACCTCGGCCACGACCGCGAGCCCTAGTCCCGGGCGGCGATGTCGGCGCGCTCGCGATGGCGGCGGTCGTCGGCGAGCCCGTAGCCGACCACGAAACGATCGGGCAGAATGAAGCCGGTGTAGTCGGGGCTGAGCCCGAGGCTGGGGCGCGAGGGCCGGTCGAGCAGCACCGCCAGCCGCGCCTCGGCGGCGCCGCTGCCGCGCACCAGGTCGAGCGCGGCGATCGCCGACCGGCCGCTGTCCATGATCACGTCGACGACCAGCACGCTGCGTCCCTCGAGGTTCAGAACGGCCACCGGGTCGGGGTCGTCGGGGCGGATGCAGCGCAGGTCGACCGAGGCGCCCTGGCGGCCCAGCGCCCGCAGCAGGTCGGCGGCGAACACCACGCCGCCGTCGAGCAAGGCCACCATCGTCAGTTCGGCCCCGTAATCCTGGACGATTTCGGCCGCCATTCCCTCGACCCTGTGGGCGATCTCGCTGGCTCCGACCAGGGTCGCCAGTCCGGCTTCGGCGATGGTCTGCATGGCCCGCTCCCCTACCTACCCTGTTTCGAGTCTCCTCCCCCGGCCGGGGCGAGGCAAGGTTCCGGCGCTGATCTTTTCGTATGAGCCCCGCTGGCCAGGTCTGCGACCTTTCGGTAGCATCGTTGCGGCTCCGCCACGTTCGGCGCGCCCTCGGACCGGCTGTGGAAAACATTGTGGAGAACACCCGGCCGTGCGGCGCCCCGTGCCGTGAAACAAAGGCGCGGGCTCAAGAAACGCGGCTGCCGAAGCACCATATTTCCGGGCTGTGAACAAAACAGGTCGAATGCGACGATGTTCCTGTGCGACGAGATGGTCGGCGGCCTCGGACGCTGGCTGCGCGCCGCCGGCTACGACACCGCCATGCCGCCCCAGGGCGCCGGCGACGAATGGCTGGTCGCCTGCGCGGCGACCGAAGGCCGTACGATCCTGACCCGCGACGCCCGCATCGCCGAGCGCCGCCTGGCGTCCGGACGGGTGTTCCGGCTGCACGGCGACTCGCTCGAGGGCTGGGCGGCGCAGGTGGCGGCGGGCCTCGGCGTCGACTGGCGGCACAGGCCGTTCTCGCGATGCCTGATCTGCAACCTGCCGCTACGCCCGCACCCGCTCGGCCCGGACGCGGTGCCGCCGCGCTCGCGCGGCGACGCCGGGCCGGTGATGCAGTGCCCGCGATGCCGCCGCGCCTACTGGCAGGGCGGCCACCACCGCCGCATGTCCGAGCGCCTGAGCCGCTGGCGGGCCGGGGACTTCCGCGCCGGCGGCTGAGACGAAACCAACCGGCGTCTCCGCTGTTTACCTGGCAAGGGATCACGGCAAGCGACGAGAGGAGGCACCATGCAGAAGAAGACATCCGTGGCGGCGGCCCTGCTGGCGGCCGGCGCCGGTCTGCTCGCGGCCAAGATGTGGAAGGACAACGTCGGCGGCGTCCGCGACAAGGGCGAGCGCCTGCGCATGCGCGGCGAGGACATGTGGCTGCGCGGGCGCAACCGGGCGCGCGAATACTGGGAGCGCGGCCGCCATCGCGGCGAGGAGGCGGTCGAATACGGCCGCCACCGCGGCGAGGAGTTGGCGGCCCGCGGCCGTCAGCGCCGCGACGAGATGATGGACCGCGGCCGCCTCTACGGCGAACAGGCATGGGAGCGCGCCAGGCGCATGCGCGGCGGCGAATCGAGCGCCGAGCACGACTACGACGACGAATACGGCGGTTATGTCGGCCCGCGCGGCCAGGACCGGTTCGGGGACGAGCGGTCGGGCAAGTCCGCGGCGCGCAGCGCCGAGACCTTCCGCTCGTCCGGCTACGGCGAACGCTGACGCGGCGACGGGCGCGGGTCCAGGGGCCCGCGCCCGTTTTTCATTCGGGATCGGACCATGCCGCTCCACCGCCCCGTGCGGCGCGTGCCTGCCGCCGCAGCGCTCCTGTTGCCGATCGGCGCCCTGGCCGGGATGGCCGCGCTTGCCGAGCGCCGGGCGCGGCAAGCCGAGCGCCGCAACCCGCCGATCGGCAACCTGCTCGACCTCGACGGCGCCCGCCTCCACTACATCGCCGCCGGGCGCGGCCGGCCGGTGCTGATGATCCACGGCGTCGGCAGCCTGGTTCAGGACTTCGTGCTCAGCATCATGCCGGCCGCCGCCGAGCGCTGGCGGGCGGTGGCCGTCGACCGCCCCGGATACGGCTACAGCACGCGCCCGCGCGAACACGAGTGGACGCCGCGCCGGCAAGCGGCGCTGATCGCGCGGGCCTGCCATCGCCTGGGGCTGCGCGACGCGGTCGTCGTCGGCCATTCCTGGGGCTGCCTGGTGGCGATGGCGCTGGCCCTCGACCATCCCGAGGTCGTCGGCGGCCTGGTGCTGATCTCCGGCTACTACTACCCCGACCGCCGCGCCGGCCGCACCGGGGTGACGATCGGCGGCGCGCCGGCGGTCGCCGACCTGGCGGCGCGGACCGTGCTGCCGCTGGTGCTGCCGGGTTTCCTCGGTCGTCTCAGCCGCGTCAACTTCGCGCCCAACCCGGTTCCCGCCCCGTTCGCGGCGGCATTTCCGCGCGAGCTGTTGATGCGGCCGTCGCACATCCGGGCCACCAGCCGCGATCTCGGCCGGCTGTCGGCGGCGACGGCGCAGATGGCCGGCCTCTACCAGTTCGTGCGCCAGCCGGTGGCGGTGCTGGTCGGCGCCGAGGATCGCGTCACCGACCCGCGGCTGCAGTCGATGCGCCTGGCGGCCGAGATTCCGCGCGCCAGCCTGCGCATCCTGCCCGACACCGGCCACATGCTGCACCACATCCATCCCGAAGCGGTGATCGCGGCGATCGAGGGGGTGACGCGCCGCATGGCCCCGGCAACCGCGACCACCGTATGATTTCCTCGGCGGCGCCGCGAGGGTATCCTCGCCGCCATGTTCACCGGAAGCTTCGCCGAACTCGCCCTTGCCGCGCTCGCCTTCACGGGCGGGCATTTCCTGTTCTCGAGCACCGGCCTGCGCCCGGCGCTGGTCGCCAGGCTGGGAGAGAACGGCTTTCGCGGCGCGTTCTCGCTGTTCTCGGCGGCGACCTTGGCCTGGCTGATCTGGAGCTACGTGGCGGCGCCCTTCGCGGCGGTCTGGGAGGCGCCGGTCTGGGCCCGGCACCTGTCGCTGACGATCATGCCGTTCGTGCTGATCCTGTTCGTCGCGGCGATGCGCAAGGACAACCCGACCTCGGTCACCGGCACGCCCGACGACGTCGATCCCGGGCGCCTGGGCGTGTTCTCGGTCACGCGGCACCCGATGATGTGGGCCTTCGGCCTGTGGGCGCTGCTGCACATGCTCGCCAATCCCGACGTCGCCAGCCTGCTGTTCTTCGGCGCCTTCGCCGTGCTGGCGCTGGCCGGGACGGTGGCGATCGACGCCAAGAAGCGGGCGGGCAATCCCGTGAAGTTCCAGGAGCTTGCGGCGCGAACCTCCAACATTCCTTTCGCCGCGATCATCGCCCGGCGGACCCGCTTCTCCGGCCATCGGCTGCTGCTGCCGACCGTCGTCGGACTGGTGCTGTACGGCCTGCTGCTGTGGCTGCATCCGTGGTTGTTCGGAGCCGACCCGCTGGCGCTGTAGCCGGCCACTTGCGCATGACGGCCGGTTGCTCTATGCCTCGTCGGCATGATTGCCGCCCTCGCCGCGCTGATCCCCGTTTTCGTGCTCATCCTGCTGGGCTGGGGCATGCGGCGGCGTGCGTTCGTGCCCGACAGCTTCTGGGCGCCGGCCGAGAAGATCACCTATTACGTCACCTTTCCGGCGCTGCTCACGGTCAATCTCGCCGAAGCGCCGGTCGAGGGCCTGCCCTGGGCCGTGCTCGCCGCCCTGCTGGCCTGCGTGACCGCCGCCGCGGTCGGCGGGCTGATCGTGCTGCGGCCGTTGCTGGCCGACGTCGGCGGTGCCGCCTTCTCGTCGATGCTGCAGGGGACGGTGCGGCCGAACACCTATATCGGCCTGGCGGCGGCGGCGGCGCTGTGGGGCGCGGAAGGCGTCACCCTGACCGCCATCTGCATCGCCGTCGTGGTGCCGATGGTCAACCTGATCAGCGTCGCCGCCCTGCTCCACTACGCGGCGCCGCGCCGGCCGAGCGCGCTGCAGATCGTGCGGCCGATCGTCACCAATCCGCTGATTCTGGCCTGCCTGCTGGGCATCGTCATCAACTGGAGCGACCTGCCGCTGCCGCCGGGCGTCGCGCCGACGCTGAAGATCCTGGGCGGGGCGGCGCTGCCGATCGGCCTGCTGGCGGTCGGCGCCGGCCTCGACCTCGGCGCCCTGCGCGGCACCGGCGCGCCGGTGCTGGTCTCCAGCGTCTTCAAGCTGGTGCTGCTGCCGGCCGCGGCGGCTGCCGGCGGCTTGCTGCTCGGGCTGCCGGCGACGGTGGTCGGCGTCGCGACCCTTTACGCCGGCCTGCCCGCCTCGGCCTCGGCCTACGTGCTGGCGCGGCAGATGGGCGGCGACGCGCCGCTGATGGCGACGATCATCACCGCCCAGACCCTGCTCGCCTTCCTGACCATTCCCACCGCCATCCTGATTCTCGCCAGGTGACACCCGCATGAGCGCCCTTTCCGGAATCCGCATCCTCGACCTGTCCCGCGTGCTGGCCGGGCCGTCCTGCACGCAAATCCTCGGCGATCTCGGCGCCGACGTGATCAAGATCGAGCGCCCGGGCGCCGGCGACGACACCCGCAAATGGGGTCCGCCCTTCGTCAAGGACGCCGCCGGCGACGAGACCACCGAGAGCGCCTACTACCTTTCGGCCAACCGCAACAAGCGCTCGGTCGCCGTCGACATTTCGCGCCCCGAGGGCCAGGCGCTGATCCGGCGCCTGCTGGCGAAGTGCGACGTGCTGGTCGAGAACTACAAGGTCGGCAACCTCGCCCGCTACGGCCTGTCGTGGGAGCAGCTCGAGGGCGAGTTTCCGGGCCTGGTCTACTGCTCCGTCACCGGCTTCGGCCAGACCGGACCCTACGCGCCGCGCGCCGGCTACGACTTCCTGGCCCAGGGCATGGGCGGCATGATGAGCCTGACCGGCGAGCCCGAGGGCGAGCCGGTCAAGGTCGGCATCGGCAACGCCGACCTGATCACCGGCGCCTACGCCGCCATCGCCATCCTCGCCGCCCTGCGCCACCGCGAGCGCACCGGCGAGGGCCAGCACGTCGACATGGCGCTGCTCGACTGCCAGCTCGCCTGGATGACCTACGAGGCCGAGAACTATCTGATCTCCGGCCGGCCGCCGGTGCGTCGCGGCAACGAGCACCCCAACATCGTGCCCTACGGCGTGTTTCCGGCCGCCGACGGCTACGTCATCCTGGCGATCGGCAACGACGGCCAGTTCGCCAAGTTCTGCCGCTTCGCCGGCCATCCCGAGCTGGCCGAGGATCCGCGCTTCAGGACCAACACCGCACGGCTGGCCAATCGCGACGTGCTGATCCCGATGCTCAAGGACATCACCGCCCGCCAGACCCGCAGCCACTGGCTCGACGGGCTCGAGCCGCTGGGCGTGCCGGCCGGGCCGGTCAACACCCTGCCCGACGCCTTCGCCGACCCGCAGGTCCAGGCGCGCGGCATGCGCGTCGCGATGGAGCACGCGCTGGCACCCGAGCCGGTGCCGCTGGTCGCGAGCCCGATCAAGATGAGCGCCACGCCCCCGACCTACCGCCACGCGCCGCCGGTGCTCGGCCAGCATACCGAGGCGGTGCTCGGGGAGGTGCTGGGGATGACCGCGGAGGAGGTATCGGAATTGCGCAAAATAGGCGTGGTCTAACCTCGAACTCCGCCGGCCGGGCACCGTTCTAAGGCAGACGAACTGCCGTAAACGGGGCTCAGCCATGCTGAAGAAGATAGATCCGTTCGTCACCTACGTCGCCGGCGGCCTGATCCTGCTGTTCGTCGCGCTGGCGGTGGCGTTCACCGAATCGCTCGGCGCCAACGTGCAGGCGGTCCAGTCGAGGATCGTCTCCAATTTCGGCTGGTTCTACGTCCTGGTCGTCGCCGGCTTCCTGCTGTTCGTGGTCTGGATCTTCCTCAGCCCCTACGGCAGCCTGAAGCTGGGCAAGAGCGGCGACGAGCCCGATTTCAGCTATCCGACCTGGTTCGCGATGCTGTTCAGCGCCGGAATGGGCATCGGCCTGCTGTTCTACGGCGTCGCCGAGCCGATCCTGCACTTCTCGAATCCGCGCATCGGCGAGCCGGGCAGCATCGAGGCGGCGCGCGAGGCGATGAACATCGCCTTCCTGCACTGGGGCTTGCACGCCTGGGCGATCTACATCGTCGTCGGGCTGTGCCTGGCCTATTTCGCCTACCGCCACGACCTGCCGCTGACCGTGCGCTCGGCGCTCTATCCGCTGCTCGGGACGCGGATCAATCGCTGGCCCGGGCGGCTGGTCGACATCTTCGCGATCTTCGGCACCCTGTTCGGCGTCGCGACCTCTCTGGGCGTCGGCGTCATGCAGATCAACGCGGGCCTGGACTATCTCGGGCTGCTGAGCATCGGGCTGGAGAACCAGCTCATCCTGATCGCCGTCATCACGGCGATCGCCACCACCTCGGCGGTCAGCGGCGTCGGCCGCGGCATCCGGCGGCTGAGCGAACTCAACATGCTGGCCGGGCTGTCGCTGCTGCTGTTCGTCTTCGCCCTCGGCCCGACGGTGTTCCTGCTGTCGACGCTGGTCGAGAGCATCGGACGCTACCTCTGGACCCTGCCCTACACCAGTTTCCGCACCCTGCCTTACGCCGGCACCGAATGGCAGGCGAGCTGGACCATGTTCTACTGGGGCTGGTGGATCTCGTGGGCGCCGTTCGTCGGCATGTTCATCGCCCGCGTCTCGCGCGGGCGCACCATCCGCGAGTTCGTCGGCGGGGTGCTGCTGGCGCCGGTGCTGCTGTCCTTCGTGTGGTTCGTGGTCTTCGGCGAGACCGCGATCCACATCGACCTGTTCGGCGACGGCGGCATGAGCGCGGCGGTGGCCGAGAGCGTGCCGACGGCGCTGTTCGTGATGCTCGACCGCCTGCCGCTGTCGGTGGTGACCTCGGCGATCGCCACGCTGATGGTGGTGACGTTCTTCGTCACCTCGGCCGATTCCGGCGCCCTGGTCATCGACATCATCGCCTCGGGCGGCGATCCGGAGCCGCCGTGGCAGACCCGGATCTTCTGGGCGGTGCTGGCCGGCGTCGTGGCGGGCGTGCTGCTGGTCGTCGGCGGCCTCAACGCCCTGCAGACGGCGGCGATCACCACCGCCCTGCCGTTCGCCGTGGTGATGCTGCTGATGTGCGTCAGTCTGGTGATCGGGTTCAACAGCGAACGGCTGCCGGCGCCGCGCCGCGCGCCGGCTACCACCACCCATCCGCCGCTGTCGGAGATGGCGACCGGACTGGCGACGTTGCCCGAAGGGGACTGGCGCGGTCAGCTCGCGGCGATGGTCGGGCGCAAGGAGTCGGCCGAGGCCCAGCGCATGGCCAGCGTCGGCAAGGTCCGCCGCGAGGTCGCGGCCTTCATGCGCGACGTCGTGGCGCCGGCCCTGCGCGAGATCGCGACCGAGCTGGAGCGCCACGGCCGCACCGCCGAGATCGAGATCAACCCGTACAACGCGACGATCGCGGTGCTGCGCGGCGACGAGGAAGAATTCACCTACGCGATCCGCGGCCGCGTCTACCATCCATGGACGTTCGCCTTCCCCGAGATGGAGGCCAAGGACAACTGGCAGCCGCGGGCCGAGATCGTCGTGCGCGGCGGACTGCACAAGCAGCTCAGCCCGCGCAAGGTCGGCAAGGAGGACATCATCGGCGACTTCCTCCACGAATACGCCAAGTGGATGGGCTGGTGACCCCGGCCTCGCCGGGGCCGCGGCCCTACTTCTTCTCGATCAGCTCGATCTTGTAGCCGTCGGGATCCTCGATGAACGCGATCACGGTCGAGCCGTGCTTCATCGGCCCCGGCGGACGCGGGATGCTGACGCCCTCCTTGGCGAGCTGGTCGCAGACGGCGTAGATGTCGGGCACCCCGATCGCCAGATGGCCGAAGCCGTTGCCGAGCTCGTACGGCTCCTTCTGGCCCCAGTTGTGGGTCAGCTCGACCACCGTGTTCGACGCCTCGTCGCCGTAGCCGACGAAGGCGAGCGTGAACTCGCCGGACGGGTAGTCGTTCCTGCGCAGCAGCGTCATGCCGAGCAGCCGGGTGTAGAAGTCGAGCGACTTGTCGAGATCGCGCACCCGGATCATCGTGTGCAGCATCCGTGCGCCGGTCATGTCGACGGCCATGGTGGTCCTCCTGAATTCTGGTGCGGCGGCATTCTCCGCAACGCGGCCGCGCCCGACAAGCCATACTGGAGGATAATGGCGCCCTACCGCGCCATGCCGATATGCGCGAGCACCGCGTCGGCGGCGCGCAGCGACGGGCTCTCGCCGCCGTAGCCGAGCCGTTCGAGCGCTTCGGTCATGCCCTCGCGCTGCGCCTGCCGCGCCGCCGGATCGTCGAGCAGGCGCTCCAGCGCCTCGGCCAGCAGCGGCGGCCGGCACTCGTCGAGCAGCAGCTCCGGCATCACCGTGCGCTCGACCAGGAGATTGGGCAGGCTGACCCATTTCAGCTTCACCAGGCGCCGGGCCAGCCACGAGGTCACGGCGTTCATGCGGTAGCCGACGACGCTGGGCAGGCGCGCCAGCGCCAGTTCCAGCGCCACCGTCCCCGAGGCGGCCAGCGCCGCGTCGCAGGCGGCGAAGGCGTCGTACTTCTCGGCCGCGCCGCGCACCACCAGCGCCGGCACCGGCCACGCCGCCGCCGCCGCGGCGACCTCGTCGGCCACCGTCTCGACCGTCGGCACCACCGCCCGCAGCCCGGGCCGTCTCTCGGCGAGCAGGCCCAGCGTGGCGCCGAACACCGGCAGCAGGCGCGAGACCTCGCTGTGGCGGCTGCCGGGCAGCACGCAGACCAGCGGCCCGGCCTCCGGCGGTATGCCGTGGCGCCGGCGGAAACCGTCGCCGTCGCCGTTCTCGGCCCCGCTCTCGATCACCGGATGGCCGACATGGACGGCGTCGAGCCCGTGGCGCCGGAAATAGGGCGGCTCGTTGGGCAGCAGGCACATCAGCATGTCGATCCGCGCCGCCATCTTGCGCGCCCGACCCTCTTTCCAGGCCCAGACCATCGGCGCCACGTAGTGCAGGCGCGCGATGCTCGGCTCGGCCAGCTTCAGGCGCTGGTGGACGCGCCCGGTGAAGCCCCAGGAATCGATGGTGATCACCGCGACCGGGCGGCGGGCGCGGATGTCGTCGACGGTCTCGCGCAGGCGCCGCAGGATGTTGGGGATGCGCGGCAGCACCTCGGCGAGGCCCATCACCGCCAGCTCGCGGATCGGAAACGGCGAGACCAGTCCCTGCGCCGCCATCATCTCGCCGCCGATGCCGGCGAAGCGCACGCGTCCGCCGAGCCGCGCCGACAGCGCCGCCATCAGCCGGGCGCCGAGCTGGTCGCCGGACGGCTCGCCGGTGATGATGTAGAACAGCGGGGCGTCGTTCATGGCGCGGCGGCCGCGTCGATGCCGGCCAGGAACAGACCGGCGGCGTCGGCGGCGGCGACCATGTCCTCGAGGCCGACGACGATGGCCGAGCCGGTCTCCACGGCGATGCCGCGCAGCCCGGCCGCCTGGGCCGCCGCGACCGTGCGGGTTCCGACGGTGGGCAGATCGGCGCGCCGCTCCTGGCCGGGCTTGGCGATCTTGACCAGGACGCCGCCGGGCCCGGCGCGGCGCAGGCCAGCGCAGCGGGCGATCAGCGCGTCGGTGCCCTCCACCGCCTCGACCCCGAGCACGATCCCCTGCTGCACGACGACCGCCTGGCCGACGTCCAGCGGCCCCAGGCCGCGCAGCACGGCGACGCCGCGTCGGATGTCGGCCTCGGCCTGCGCGTCGGGCGCGACGCGGCCCCAGACTCCGCCCGGCGCCAGCAGGTCGCCGACGACCGCCTCGACGCCGACGACGCGGAAGCCCTCGCGTTCGAGTTCGTTGATGATGGCGCGCAGCAGGCCATCGTCGCCCAGGGCCTTCAGGCCGATCTTGGCGAAGAACCGTGCCGTGCGCCAGTCGGGGCGCAGTTCCGTCAGGCTGGGGCGGCGCACCGGCCCGGCCATCACGAGCTCCTCGACCCCGGCCTCGCGCAGCAGCCGCAGGCCGCTGCCCGCCTCGCCGAGGCGGATCCAGGCCTGGGGCGCGTCGCCGATGCGCTCGCGTTCGGCATGCCCGGACAGCCCCAGCACGAAGAACTCGCGCCCGGCGGACCGGCAGGCGGCGATCAGGCGGGCCGGCAGCTCGCCGCCGCCCGCCACGATGCCGAGCTTAGGCGCCATTCTCCGACTTCGGCTGGCAGAAGGAGCGCGAGCTGTCGGCGCGGATGAAGTCGAGGATCTCCTTGACCGGCGCGCAGCCGCCATACTGGTCCGCCACCGCCTCGACCCGCTCCATCATCGTGCCGCCCGCGGCGAACAGCGCCTTGAAGGCGTTGCGCAGGGCGTGGATGTCCTCGCGCGCGAAGCCGCGGCGCTTCAGCCCGACCAGGTTCAGGCCGGCCAGATGCGCGCGGTTGCCGATCACCGAGCCGAACGGAATCACATCGGTCTCGACGCCGGTCATGCCGCCGACCATCACGTGCTGGCCGATGCGCACGAACTGGTGCACCGCCGACATGCCGCCGACGATCGCGAAGTCGCCCAGCACGACGTGGCCGCCCAGGGTGGCGTTGTTGACCAGGATGCAGTTGTCGCCGACCTGGCAGTCGTGGGCGACATGGGCGCCGACCATGAACAGGCAGCCGTCGCCGACGCGGGTGACCATGCCGCCGCCCTCGGTGCCGGGGTTCATGGTCACGCTCTCGCGGATGGTGTTGTTGCGGCCGATCACCAGCTCGGAGGCCTCGCCGCGGTATTTCAGGTCCTGCGGCTGGTGGCCCAGCGAGGCGAACGGAAAGACGCGGGTGCCGGCGCCGATCTTGGTGCGGCCGGCGACGGTCACATGCGAGATCAGGCTCACGCCCTCGCCGAGCACGACCTCGGACCCGACCAGGCAGAACGGGCCGATCGAGACGTCCTCGGCCAAGCGGGCACCCGGCTCGACGATGGCCGTCGGATGGATGTTCGGCATCAGCTGTCCATGATCATGGCGGCGAAGGTCGCCTCGGCCATCAACTGGCCGTCGACCTTGGCTTCGCCGCGGAATTTCCACACGTTTGCGCGGTTGCGCTCCTTGGTGACGTGGATGCGCAGCTGGTCGCCGGGCACCACCGGCTTGCGGAAACGGGCGTTCTCGACCGACATGAAGTAGACCAGCTTGCCCTCGGCGCTCGGGCCCAGCGTCTCGACCACCAGCACGGCCGCGGTCTGCGCCATCGCCTCGATGATCAGCACGCCGGGCATGATCGGCCGCGACGGAAAATGCCCCTGGAAGAAGGGTTCGTTGATGGTGACGTTCTTGATGCCCACGGCGCCGGCATCCGGCACCACGTCGACGACGCGGTCGACCATCAGGAACGGGTAGCGGTGCGGGATCATCTCGATGACCCGGTTGATATCGATGACCTTGCGCTCTTGCACGGCGTTCTCGCTCATCCCTCGTTCCCCTCGCTCCGCCCTTTCTTCCTGGCCATCTGCGACAGCAAGGCGGCCTGCCTCATGTACTCGGTCATCGGCTGCGCCGGGCTGCCGCCGACGCGGGCTCCCGCCGGCACGTCGCGCATCACCCCGCTCTGCGCCGCGATCTGCGCCCCAGGGCCGACGCTGACATGGCCGGCGAAGCCCGATTGGCCGCCCGCGGCGACGAAATCGCCGAACCTGGTGCTGCCGGAGATGCCGACCTGGGCGACGACGACGCAGTTGCGACCGAGCTGCACGTTGTGCCCGATCTGCACCAGGTTGTCTATCATCGTGCCGGCCCCGATCACGGTGTCCGGGCCGGCGCCGCGGTCGACGGTGCAGTTGGCGCCGATCTCGACGTCGTCGCCGACGATCACCCGGCCGAGCTGCGGCACCCGCAGGTGCCCCTGCGGCCCCATCGCGAAGCCGAAGCCGTCCTGGCCGATGCGGGCGCCGGTGTAGACATGGACACGATCGCCGAGGATGGCGTGCGAGATGCTGGCGCAGGCCCCGACGATGCAGTCGTCGCCAAGCACCACGCCGGCACCGATGACGGCGTTGGCCTGGACATGGCAGCGGCGGCCGAGCTCGGCGCCGGCGCCGATCACCGCGCCGGCCTCGATCCGGCTGCCCTCGCCGACCACCGCGCCGTCCTCGACCACCGCGCGCGGATGCACGCCCGGTTCGAGCGGCGGGCGCGGATAGAACGCCTGCGCGATGCGGGCATAGGCGCGATACGGATCGGGCGACAGCAGCAGCGCCATCCCGGGCGGCGCCTTGTCGGCGAGGCCGGGATGGACGACGCAGCCGCCGGCCCGCGACGCGGCGAATGCCGCGACGTAGCGGCGATTGTCGAGAAAGCTGAACTGCCGCGCCCCCGCCGTCTCCAGCGGTCCGACATCGTCGAAGACGCGCCCGGCCTCGGCTCCCGGCGCGATCTCCGCGCCGGAAATCTCGGCCAGCCGCGCCAGCGTGAACGGACCGGCGACGGTGAAGAAGCGCGGGTCGGCCATTCCTACTTCTTGGCCTTGGCCGCCGGCTTGGCCTTGCCCGGAACCGGGAACTCGACCGACGGCAGCACCTCGTCGAGGCGCTTGATGGCGGCCAGGGTGACCTCCATCTTCGGGTCGTGCAGGAACACCTGATTCTTGCCCAGCACCATGTTGGCGCCGTACTGCTGCGCGATCTCGTCCGAGACCTTGACCACGGCCTGGTTGAGCTGCGACATCGCCTTGCCGAACGCCTCCTCGAGATCCTTGCGGCGTTCCTGGGCCTTGCGCTGCAGTTCGATCACCTGCTGCTCGAAGCCGCGGCGCTTCTCGGCGAACGCCTCGGGCGACAGGACGGTGCGCTGACGCGCCAGCTCCTGCTCGGCCTCGCGCAGCCCCTGCTCCTCCTTGCCGAATTCGGCCTGATACTGCTGCAGGTACTTGTCGCGCTGCGCCAGGATCGCCTTCCCGGCGGCGGAATCCTTCACCACCTCCTGCAGGTCGATCACGATGATGACCGGCGCGGGAAGCTGCGGCGTGTCCTGCGCCTGGACCGGGCCGGCGACGGCAATGGAAACGAGCGCCGCGCCCGCCAGAGCGAGCAGTCGGCTGCGGCAACCGTGCATTCTAGAACCTCGTGCCAAAATTGAATCGGAAGTACTCGATGTCGTCGTAGTCCTGCTTCACGACCGGGAAGCCGACGTCGATGCTGAGCGGCCCGAACGGCGACCGCCAGGTGACGCCCGCGCCGACCGCCAGACGCGGGGTCGAGTGGTAGTCGATCCGCTCGCCGGTGAGTTCCTCGGTCGGCCCGAGGCCGCCGACATCCGTGAACACCTTGCCGGTCAACCCCAGCTCCTGCGGCAGGCCCAGCGGGAAGCTGAGCTGCGCGGTCGCCGCGTACATCCACTTGCCGCCCAGCGCGTCGCCGTTCGCGTCGCGGGCGCCGATGCCGGCGGTGGCGAAGCCGCGCAGCGAATCGCCGCCGACGAAGTAGCGCTCGTTGATGCGGATGTCGGAGCCGCCGAACGCCGTCATGCCGCCGAGCGAACCGCCCAGCATGGCGACCCACTGATCGGCGATCGGATAGTAGTAGGCGCCGTCGACGTCGCTGCGGACGAACTGCTCGGTGCCGCCCAGGCCGGCCACGTCCTGGGTCCAGCGGACGTACCAGCCCTCGGTGGGATCGATGCGGCTGTCGCGCAGGTCGTAGGTGAAGGTGTGCGACAGCATCGACACGACGCTGTGGCCGATCTGGTCGCGGATGAACCGGGTGGCCCAGGGCGAGACGTCGGTGATGTTGTCGCGCCGCAAGGTGTAACGCCAGTCCTCGCGCAGATCCTCGGCCAGCCAGTAGCCGAGGCGCAGATTGCCGCCGACCGACTCCGAATCGTACGAGCTCTCGTCCTGCAGTTCGCGCTGCACCGCATAGACGTCGAAGCCGGCCGAGATGTGGCGATCGAGGAAATACGGCTCGGTGAAGCCGAGATCGAGCTGCGACTTGCTGCCCGCCAGCGTACCGGCGATGCGCAGCGACTGGCCACGTCCGAGCAGGTTGCGCTCGCGCGCGGCGATTTCCAGCAGCGGGCCGACGGCGGTCGAGAATCCGACGCCGAAGCTCAGCTCGCCGGTCGACTTCTCCTCGACCTCGACCTTGATGACCGTGCGGTCGGGCGCGACCTCGGAGGGAATGTTGGTGACCTCGACCCGCTCGAAGAAGTTGAGGTCGCGGATGCGCTGGCGCGAGCGGCGCAGCTTCGCCGTGTTGAAGGCGTCGCCTTCGACCAGGCGGAACTCGCGGCGGATCACTTCGTCGAGCGTGCGGACGTTGCCGACGATGTCGATGCGTTCGACGAAGACCCGCGGCCCCTCCTGGACGTCGAAGACGATGTCGACCGTCCGCTCCTCGGGATTGCGCGCGATGCGCGGCCTGATGTCGACGAAGGCGTAGCCACGGTCGCCGACCACGTCGGTCAGGGTCTGGATCGTGTCCTCGACCAGACCGGCGTTGTACCACTCGCCCGACGCGGTCTGCAGCAGCGGCTGCAGGCTCTGCGGATCGAGTTCGGGCAGCGTCGTCTCGACGCCGACCTCGCCGAAGCGATAGCGCTCGCCCTCGCTGACGGTGAAGGTGACCAGGAAGCCCGAACGGTCCGGCGTCAGTTCGGCGACCACCGAATCGACCCGGAAGTCGGCGTAGCCGCGCCCGAGATAGAAGCGGCGCAGCAACTCGCGGTCGAAGGTGAGGCGATCCGGATCATAGGTGTCGTCGGTCGACAGGAACCGGTACCAGCGCTCTTCCTTGGTCGCCAGCTCCTCGCGCAGCCGCGAATCGCTGTAGGCGCGATTGCCGACGAAATTGACCGCCTTGACCAGCGAGGCCTCGCCCTCCTGGATCTCGAACACGAGATCGACGCGGTTCTGCTCGAGCTGGATGACCTTGGGCTCGACGGTCGCCGCGAAGCGCCCGGAGCGGCGGTAGACGTCGAGGATGCGCTTGACGTCCTGCTGCACCCGGGTGCGGGTGTAGACGGTGCGCGGCCGTAGCTGCACCTCGGCCGCCAGCTTGTCGTCCTTGACCCGCTGGTTGCCTTCGAAGGCGACGCGGTTGATGACCGGATTCTCGATCACCCGCACCACCAGCGCGTCGCCCTCGCGGCGCACCGAGACGTCGGCGAACAGGCCGGTGGCGAACAGGTTCTTCAGGGTGCGGTCGACCAGTTCGGGGGTCAGCGCTTCGCCGGCGCTCGCGCCGATATAGGAGCGGACGGTGTCCGGCTCGATGCGCTGCGTTCCCTCGACGTCGATTCGGGACAGCGTCTGCGCGGCGACGGGAGAAGCGGCCACGGAAACGGCGAAAACCCCACCGGCCACGGCCAGCCGCCAAAAATCCGAACTAACCAAGGCCCCCCCTACAAGTCTTGATCGCGCTTACGATGTGATGCCCTTGAAGAACTCCCAGACCTTGAGGTCGACCAGGTCGTTGCGGGTGGCGAAGAGCATCAACGCCAATACCAGAAACAGGCCGATCCGGAAACCATATTCTTGGGCGCGCATGCCCAGCGGCCGCCCCCTCGCGGCCTCGACGGCGTAATACGCGAGATGACCGCCGTCGAGCATCGGGATCGGAAACAGGTTGATCAGCCCGAGATTGATCGACAGCAGCACGACGAAGAAGGCGACGCTCTCGACGCCCATCTGCGCCGCCTGCCCGGCCCCCTTGGCGATGCGCAACGGCCCGCCGAGTTCCTGGGAGTCGCGGACGCCGGTGATCATTTGACCGAGCGCGGTGAAGGTGGAGGAGATCATGGCGGCGGTCTCCTCGACCGCCGCCGCGGTCGCCGAGACGACTCCGTGCCTGACGATCTCGGTCGAGCCCTCGGGCGCGCTGATGCCGAGCACCGGCATGCGATGGACGTTGCCCATCGCGTCCTCGAGCTCGGTGACGCGGGCCTGCGCCGTCACGCTCACCTCGGCGCCGTCGCGCAGAACCACCATCTCCAACGGCTCGCCGATTCGCAGCCGCACGATCTGCTGGATGTCCTGGAAGCTGCCGATCTCCTCGCCGGCGATCCGCACGAAGCGATCGCCCGCCTGCAGCCCGGCCTCCGCCGCCGCCGATTGCGGCTGGACGGCACCGATCACCGGCGGCGTCGTCGGCTGGCCCATCATCATGAACAGCGCAGCCAGCAGCCCGATGCCGAACACGAAATTGGCGAGCGGGCCGGCGGCGACGATCGCCGCGCGCTGCCCGACGGTCTTGTGCTGGAACGAGACCGCCTGCTCCTCCGGGGTCAGCGGGCGCGGCGGCGAGTCGTCGTCCTCGATCACCGCGTGCTCGCCGAACATCTTCACGTAGCCGCCCAGCGGCAGCAGGCTGATGCGCCAGCGCGTGCCGGACTTGGCGTTCCATCCCCACAGCTCCTTGCCGAAGCCGATCGAGAACACCTCGACCCGCACGCCGTTCCAGCGCGCCACCAGGTAATGCCCGAGCTCATGCACGAACACGACGACGGTCAGGACGACCAGGAAGACGATGATGTAGTTCCAGAACCCGGAAATCAGCCCGATGGTGTGTTCGATCATCTGATACTCTAAAAGTTTGGCCCGTTCAGCGGGCGGCGGAGCTGTCCTCGTAGACCTCGGCCAGCGGCATCTCGATCCCGAGCGCCGTCAGCGGCAGAACCTGGTCGGAGCGCGCGTAGCGCATCAACCGCCAGCCCTCGCCGTCGCGGGTATAGAGGTCCACGGCGCAGGCATCCTGCGAGACCAACAAATAGTGCTGCAGCGACGGCAATTCACGATAGGCCTGCCATTTGGCGCCGGCATCGAAGCCGGCCGTCGAGCGCGAGAGGACTTCGGCGATCAGCACCGCGTCGGCGACGAAGTCGGCCTTGGGGTCGATGGCGCCGCGGACCACGGCGACGTCCGGATACATCGACTGCCCGTCGGCGACGACTTTCGGTCCCTCCACGAACGCTCGGCACCCCGCCCCCCGCAGGCGCTCGCGCAGTCCGGCGGCAATATTCAGGGCGATCGTCCGATGATCGTTGGTGCCGCCGACCATCATGCGGATGGCGCCGTCGACGAACTCGTAGCGTTCCGGCTGGGTCCGCTCCCAGGCCAGGAAGTCGTCCAGTGTCCAGGGCTTCGGTTCGGCATGCGCCATCGTCCGTCTCCGCCTCGCGCGGCGGCCGTCGCCGCCCTACGCCGCCGCGATTTCCGCCGCCGTCGCGCGGGCCAGGCGGTCGACTTCCAGCACGTCGGCGATGGACACGGGCGCCGGCGGCGAAAGGCGCTCCAGCGTCCGTTCGACGAGCCCGGCGATGTCCAGGAAACCGATCGCGCCGGACAGGAACGACTGCACGGCGATTTCGTTCGCTGCGTTCAGTATTGTAGGTGCCGCCCCGCCCATCTGCAAGGCGTGGCGGGCCAGGCGCAGCGACGGGAAGCGCTCGGGATCGGGCGTCTCGAAGGTCAGGCTGGCGACGGCGGCGAGGTCGAGACGGCGGGCCGGCGTCGGCATCCGCTCGGGCCAGGCCAGGGTGTAGGCGATCGGCGTGCGCATGTCGGGCGAGCCGAGCTGGGCCAGCACCGAGCCGTCGACATAGGCGACCAGGCTGTGCACCACCGATTGCGGGTGCACCAGAATCTCGATGCGCGCCTCGGGCAGGCCGAACAGGTGGTAGGCCTCGATCAGTTCCAGGCCCTTGTTGAACATGCTGGCCGAGTCGACCGAGATCTTGGCGCCCATCGACCAGTTCGGATGCGCCACCGCCTGCGCCGGGGTGACCGCCGCCATCTGCTCGCGGCTGAAGGTGCGGAACGGGCCGCCCGACGCGGTCAGGATGATGCGGTCGATCTTGTCCTTCTGGTCGAAGTCGAGCACCTGGAAGATGGCGTTGTGCTCGGAATCGACCGGCAGCAGCGTGGCGCCGTGGCGGGCGACCTCGGCCATCATGATGTCGCCGGCGCAGACCAGACACTCCTTGTTGGCCAGCGCCACGGTCGCGCCGCGCGCCACCGCCGACAGCGTCGGTCCGAGCCCGGCGGCGCCGACGATGGCCGCCATCACCCAGTCGGCGGGTCGCGCCGCCGCCTCGACGATCGCCTCTTCGCCGGCCGCGACTTCGATGCCGGTGCCGTCGAGCAGTTCCTTCAGCTTGCCGTACCCGGCGGGATCGGCGGTCGCGACCATCCGCGGCCGCAGCTTCCGCGCCTGCTCGGCGAGAAGGTCGAGATTGCTGTTGCCGGTGAGCGCCTCGACGCGGAACCGGCCGGCGGGCTCGCGTTCGAGGAGGTCGATCGTCGAGCGCCCGATCGAGCCGGTCGCGCCGAGGATGGTCACGCTCCGGGGCTGGGCGCCCGGATCCACCGACCGCACCGCTGCCATCCGCTTGGTCGCCACCGTCATCACCAATCCCCGTCGACGTTCAGCCACACCATTGCCGCGACCACCACCGCGACCGGCAGCACGCCGTCGACGCGGTCGAGCATCCCGCCGTGGCCGGGAATGATCGCACTGGAATCCTTTACACCAAACCGTCGCTTCACGGACGACTCGAAAATGTCGCCGGCCTGGGCAATAACGGCCAGGACCGCGGACACGAACGCGATCAGCGGCGCGCGAGGGGCGAAGCCGGCGGCGGCGGCGCAGGCCCATCCGACCAGCACCGCGCTCAGCATGCCGCCCAGCAGCCCGGCCCAGGTCTTTTTCGGCGACAGCCTGGGCGCCAGTTTCGGCCCGCCGATGGTGCGGCCGAAGGCGTAACCGCCGATGTCGGTCGCCCAGACCACCAGCAGGACCCAGAAGATCAGCGCCCGCCCGAGTTCGGGGTCGTCGCGCATCCAGATCAGCGCCGCCACCGGCAGCGCGACATAGGCGACCCCGAGCGCGAGCCAGCCGGCCGCCGCGTCGCGCCGAGCGGCGGCGACGCCCCACATCGCCGCCACGCCGACGGCCACCGCCGCGACGGCGCCGGCAGGCTGCACCAGGGCGAGGACGCCGGTCAGCACGGTGACGGCGGCGGTGATCGCGAATCCGACGCCGAACTGGCGGCCGGTGACCAGGCGCTCCCATTCCCAGGCCATCACCACGCCGATGACCAGCGCCAGGCCGGCGAAGGCCCAGCCGCCGTACCACATCGCCGCCAGGGCAGGCGGCGCCATCACGATCGCGGAAAGGATGCGCTGCTTGAGCACTTCAGCCGGCGACGGTGCCGTAGCGGCGTTCGCGGCGCTGGAAATCGCGGATCGCGTCCTCGAGATCGGCGCGACTGAAGTCCGGCCACAGGGTGTCGGTGAAGATCATCTCGGCGTAGGCGCACTGCCAGAGCAGGAAGTTCGAGATGCGCTTCTCGCCGCTGGTGCGGATCAAGAGGTCGGGCTCGGGCATGCCGGCGGTGAACAGCCGCCGGTCGACCGCCGCCTCGTCGATCTGCTCGGGGCTCAGGCGCCCGGCGGCGACGTCCTCGGCCAGCAGACGCGCGGCGCGCGCGATCTCCTGGCGGCCGCCGTAGGACAGCGCGATGGTGAGCACGAGCTTGTCGTTGCCCGCCGTCAGCGACTCGCCCTCGTCGATCAGGGCGACGATGTCGCGTTCGAACCGGGCGCGATCGCCGATGATGCGCAGGCGCACCCCGTTCCGGTGCAACTCGGCGATCTCGCTGCGCAGATACATCCGCAGCAGCCCCATCAGCGCCGAGACCTCCGGTCCCGGCCGCCGCCAATTCTCGGACGAGAAGCCGAACAGCGTCAGGTATTCGATGCCGAGATCGATCGCATCGGTGACCAGCGAACGCACGGCCTCGACGCCGCGCTTGTGGCCGGCGGTGCGCGGCAGGCCGCGGGCCTTCGCCCAGCGGCCGTTGCCGTCCATGATGATCGCCACATGCGCCGGCGGCGCCAGCGTCCGTTCGTTCGCCGTCAGGGCCACCATCCGTCAGACCTGCCTGATTTCCTGTTCCTTGTGCTTCAGGGCATCGTCGACATGGCTGATGGCCTCGTCGGTCAGGGCCTGCACCTCCTTCTCGAAGGCGCGGTGCTCGTCCTGGGAGATCAGGCCGTCCTTCTCGAACTTCTTCAGCGCGTCCATGCCGTCGCGGCGCACGTTGCGGATCGAGACCCGCGCCTGCTCGGCGTATTTGTGCGCGACCTTGACCAGCTCGTTGCGGCGCTCCTCGTTCAGCGCCGGGATCGGCACCCGGATGAGCTGGCCCTCGCCCTGCGGATTGAGGCCGAGGCCGGAATCGCGGATCGCCTTCTCGACGGCCTTGGTCATCGAACGGTCCCAGACCTGGACCGTGATCATCCGCGGCTCGGGCACGCCGACGGTCGCGACCTGGTTCAGCGGCATGACGGCGCCGTAGGCGTCGACGACGATCGGGTCGAGCAGGTTCACCGAGGCGCGGCCGGTGCGCAGGCCGGAGAATTCCTTCTTGAGGACCTCGATGGCGCCGTCCATGCGCCGCTTCACGTCCTGCTTCAGTTCGGGAAAATCGTTTGCCGAAGACATGGCTGTCAGTCCCCCTGCTTGATTATCGTGTAACGCCCCCGCCCGGAGACCACGTCCGCGAAGGCGCCGGACTGGTGCAGCGAGAAGACGAGGATCGGAATCCCGTTCTCTCGGCACAGCGAAATCGCGGAAGCGTCCATCACCTTGAGGTCCTTCGCCAGGACCTCGAGATAGGTGAGGCTATCATAGCGTGTGGCGTCCTTCACCTTGTGCGGATCGGCGGTGTAGACGCCGTCGACCTGCGTCGCCTTGAGCAGGGCGTCGCAGCCCATCTCGACGGCGCGCAGCGCCGCGGCGGTGTCGGTGGTGAAGAACGGGTTGCCGGTGCCGGCGGCGAAGATGACCACGCGGCCCTTCTCCATGTGGCGGACGGCGCGCCGGCGGATGTAGGGCTCGCAGACGGTGGTCATCGGGATCGCCGACTGGACGCGGGTATGCACGCCCATGCGCTCGAGGGCGTTCTGCACCGCCAGCGCGTTGATGACGGTGGCGAGCATGCCCATGTAGTCGGCGCTGGCCCGCTCCATGCCGCCGGCGGCGCCGGAGACGCCGCGGAAGATGTTGCCGCCGCCGATCACCGCGCAGACCTGAACGCCCTTTTCGACCACCGCCTTCACCTCGCCGGCGATGCGGGCGACGGTGTCGTTGTCGAGGCCGAACTCGCGTTCGCCCATCAGGCCTTCGCCGGAAATCTTCAGCAGGACACGGCGGTACTTGACGTCGTCGTTGGCCATCGTCGCCTCTTCGCTGGTCGTATCCGACACCGCCCGCCGCCGCAAGCTTCGGCCGGCGCAGGCCGGCGGCGACGGCCCGGCGGCGGGATGATAGCCCCGCGCGCCGCGGCTGTCGCCCTCAATCAGGCCGCCCCGCCCTTTGGCAAGGGCGGGGGCGAGCCGGTCAGCGGCCGGCCTGGGCCGCCACTTCGGCAGCGAAGTCCGACTCTTCCTTCTCGACGCCCTCGCCGAGCGCGTAGCGGACGAAGCCGGCGACCTTGATCGGCGCGCCGATCTCCTTGGCGACGTTCTCGACGACCTTGCCGACCTTGTTGTCGGGGTCGATCACGAACACCTGCTCGAGCAGCACCACTTCCTCGTAGTACTTGCGGATGCGGCCCTCGACCATCTTCTCGATGACGTTGGCCGGCTTGCCCGAGGCGGCGGCCTGCTCGGTCAGCACCGCGCGCTCGCGATCCAGGGCCGAGGCGTCGACCGAGTCGATGTTGAGGAACAGCGGGCTGGCGGCGGCGACGTGCATCGCGAGCTGCTTGCCCAGCGCCTCGAGCCTGGCCTTGTCGCCCGAGCTCTCCAGCCCGACCAGCACGCCGATCTTGCCCAGGCCCGGCGCGGTCGCCGAGTGGACATAGGCGGCGACGACGCCCTCGCCGACCTCGACCGCGGCGGCGCGGCGCAGGTTCATGTTCTCGCCGATGGTGGCGATCTGATGCGTCAGCTCGTCGGCGACGTTGCGGCCGGTGCCGGGATAGGCGACCTGCTTCAGGGCCTCGACGTCGGCGGTGTTGTTCAGCGCCAGCTCGGTAACGGTGCGGACGAAGTCCTGGAACTTGTCGTTGCGGGCGACGAAGTCGGTCTCGGAGTTGATCTCGACGACCACGCCCTTGTTGGCGCCGGTGGCGGCGCCGACCAGGCCCTCGGCGGCGACGCGGCCCGACTTCTTGGCGGCGGCGGCGAGGCCCTTCTTGCGCAGCCAGTCGACGGCCGCTTCGATGTCGCCATTGGTCTCGCCCAGCGCCTTCTTGCAGTCCATCATGCCGGCGCCAGTCTTGTCGCGCAGCTCCTTGACGAGCGCGGCGGTGATCTCGGCCATGGTTCTTCCTCTTCTCGATTGGGTCGGTTCAAACGCGCATGGCGGCGACGATTCCGCGCCGCCGCCATGTCGCAAACGCTAGGCGGCGATCAGGCCTGCGGCTGCTCGGCGCCACCCTCGGCGGCGGCCGGCTGCTCGGCCTCGCCCTGTTCCTCGGGCACCGCCTCGACCGGCTGCTCGATCGCGCCGATGTCGACGCCCGAGCGCGACATCTCGGCCTGGATGCCGTCGAGCACGGCGCCGGCCAGCAGATCGCAGTAGAGCTGGACGGCGCGGATGGCGTCGTCGTTGCCCGGAATCGGGAAGGTGATGCCGTCCGGATCGGAATTCGAGTCGATCACCGCGATCACCGGGATGCCCAGCTTGGCGGCTTCCTGCACCGCCAGGTCTTCCTTGTTGGTGTCGATGATGAAGATGATGTCCGGCAGGCCGCCCATCTCCTTGATGCCGCCCAGCGCGCGCTCGAGCTTCTCGCGCTCGCGGTCGAGCATGAGCTGCTCCTTCTTGGTCAGGCCCTGCACGGCGCCCGAGGCGAGCTGCTCGTCCATCTCGCGCAGGCGGCGGATCGACTGCGAGATCGTCTTCCAGTTGGTCAGCATGCCGCCGAGCCAGCGGTGGTTGACGTAGTACTGGCCGCAGCGCTTCGCCGCGTCGGCGACCACTTCGGCCGCCTGGCGCTTGGTGCCGACGAACAGCACGCGGCCGCCGCCGGCGGTGATGTCGCGCACCGCCTGCATCGCACGGTGCAGCATCGGCACCGTCTGCTGCATGTCGATGATGTGGATGCCGTTGCGGATGCCGAACAGGTACGGCGCCATCTTCGGGTTCCAGCGGCGGGTGTTGTGACCGAAATGGGCGCCGGCCTCGACGAGCTGGCGCATGGTAAAGGTGGGCATCGCCATGGGAGAGATCCTCTTTCTCCGGTTGAACCTCCGCGGGGCAGTACCGGCATGGGCCGGACCGGAAGGCTGGGCCAGGCAATAGCCAAGCCCACCCGCACCCCGCGTGCGGATTGATGGCCGGTAGATAGCCGCTGGCGCGGGGTTTGGCAAGCGCGGAGAAAGAGGGGGGCGGCGGCGGACTACACCGCGAACGAGCTGCCGCAGCCGCAGGTCGAGCTGGCGTTGGGGTTGCGGATCTGGAACGAGGCGCCGATCAGCTCCTCGACGTAATCGATCTCGGCGCCGTTCAACAGGTCGAGCGAGGTCTCGTCGATGACCAGCTTGACGCCGTGCTCCTCGAAGACGTGATCGTCGTCGTTGACGACGTCGTCGAGGCTGATGCCGTACTGGAAGCCCGAGCAGCCGCCGCCCGAGATGGCGAGCCGCAGCATCATGTCGGGCTTGCCTTCCATTTCCTTGAGCATCTTGACGCGCTCGGCGGCGCTGATGGTCAGGCTGATCTTGCGTCCGGCGACGGCGGCTTCGGCCATGGTCGGGCTACTCCTCGGGCGATGACGTTTGCGCGCAAGCATATCAGGAGCGGACGATGGAATGACAAGAGCGAAGTTGCCTCGGTGCGGGGCTGCGCGTAGTGTCGCGGCCATGATCGGCTCGCTGTTCCTCGCCCCGTACGCCTGCAAGCCAGAGCTCAGCCGCGGCCGGCTCCACCCCGAGCCGGAATGCGCGACCCGTTCGCCGTTCCAGCGCGACCGCGACCGCATCATCCACTCGGCGGCGTTCCGGCGGCTGAAATACAAGACCCAGGTGTTCGTCTACCACGAGGGCGAGAACTACCGCACCCGGCTGACCCACACGCTGGAGGTCTCGCAGATCGCGCGCTCGATCAGCCGGGTTCTCGGCCTCAACGAGGATCTGGCCGAGGCGCTGGCGCTGGCCCACGACCTCGGCCATCCGCCGTTCGGCCATGCCGGCGAGGACGCGCTGAGCGAGGCGATGGCGCGCTACGAAGGCTACGACCACAACGCCCAGTCCTTGCGCATCGTCACCCGCCTGGAGCGCCGCTATGCCGGGTTCGACGGCCTCAACCTGAGCTGGGAGACGCTGGAGGGGCTGGTCAAGCACAACGGCCCGCTGACCCTGGACCCCCTGCCGTTCGGGATCCGCGAATACGCCAAGCTCCAGGACCTCGAGCTCGACACCTATGCCAGCGGCGAGGCCCAGGTGGCGGCGCTGGCCGACGACATCGCCTACAACAACCACGACATCGACGACGGCCTGCGCGCCGGCCTGTTCACGGTCGACGACCTGATGGACGTGCCGCTGGTCGGGCCGGTATTCCGCGAGGTGCGCGCGCGCTGGCCCGAGATCGAGCCGGTGCGCCAGCGCCACGAGGCGGTGCGCAGGCTGATCAGCCTGATGGTCGAGGACTGCCTGACCGAGACCAAGGCCCGGCTGCAGGAGCTGCGGCCGCGCTCGGCCGACGACATCCGCCGCGCCGGCCGCGCCACCGTCGGGTTCTCGGAAACCATGCGCCAGCACGACGCGGCGCTGAAGAAGTTCTTGTTCGCCCACATGTATCGCCACTACAAGGTCAATCGGGAAACCAGCAAGGCCCGGCGGGTGGTGCGCGACCTGTTCGCGGCCCTGGTCGCCGAGCCGGGTTGCCTGCCGACCGAGTGGCAGCGCGAGTGCGACGGCCCCGACACGCCGGCGACGGCGCGGGTGGTCGCCGACTACGTCGCCGGCATGACCGACCGCTTCGCGCTCGACGAACATCTGCGACTTTTCGACGTTCACGTGAGACCATGAACCTTTTCAAGCACTTCCGCGAACGCGTCCTCGAAGCGCTCGACGCCCTCGCCGCCGAGGGCAAGCTGCCCGCCGGCCTCGACGCCGCCAAGGTCACCGCCGAGCCGCCGCGCGATCCCGCCCACGGCGACATCTCGACCAACGCCGCCATGGTGCTGTCCAAGCCGGCCGGCATGAAGCCGCGCGACCTCGCCGGCCTGCTCGCCGACAGGCTGGGCGCCGTGCCGCACGTCGCCGCCGTCGAGGTCGCCGGCCCCGGTTTCATCAACCTGCGGCTCGACGACGGCTTCTGGCGCGAGCGCATCCGCGACGTGCTGGCCGCCGGCCGCCGCTACGGCGATTCCGACCTCGGCGCCGGCACGCCGGTCAACGTCGAATACGTCTCGGCCAATCCGACCGGCCCGATGCATGTCGGCCACGGCCGCGGCGCCGTGGTCGGCGACGCGCTGGCCTCGCTGCTCAAGAAGGCCGGCCACGAGGTCAGCCGCGAGTACTACATCAACGACGCCGGCGGCCAGGTCGACGTGCTGGCGCGCTCGGCGCATCTGCGCTACCGCGAGGCGCTGGGCGAGGACATCGGCGAAATCCCCGAGGGCCTCTATCCCGGCGACTACCTGGTGCCGGTCGGCGAGGCGCTGGCCCGCGAGCACGGCGAGAGCTTGCGCGACCAGGACGAGGCCGAGTGGCTGCCGGTCGTGCGCCGCTTCGCCATCGACGCGATGATGGAGCTGATCCGCGACGACCTCGCGGCGCTGGGCGTGCGCCACGACGTCTTTTTCTCCGAGCGCGCCATGGTCGAGCGCGGCGAGGTCGATGCCGCCCTGGGCGAGTTGGCCGACCGCGGCCTGCTGTACTCGGGAGTTCTGGAGCCGCCCAAGGGCAAGCTGCCCGACGACTGGGAGCCGCGCGAGCAGACCCTGTTCAAGGCCACCGAGTTCGGCGACGACGTCGACCGCCCGGTGAGGAAGTCGGACGGAAGCTGGACCTATTTCGCCTCCGACATCGCCTATCACCACGACAAGTTCCGCCGCGGCTTCGCCAACATGATCGACGTCTGGGGCGCCGACCACGGCGGCTACGTCAAGCGCATGCAGGCCGCCGTCAAGGCGATCACCAACGGCACCGGCGCGCTCGACGTCAAGCTGTGCCAGATGGTCAACCTGATGAAGGGCGGCGAGCCGGTGCGGATGAGCAAGCGCGCCGGCACTTTCGTGACGCTGCGCGAGGTCGTCGACGAGGTCGGCAAGGACGTCGTGCGCTTCATCATGCTGACGCGCAAGAACGACGCCCACCTCGACTTCGACCTCGAGAAGGTGACGGAGCAGTCGAAGGACAACCCGGTCTTCTACGTCCAGTACGCCCATGCCCGCGTCCATTCGGTGCTGCGCCACGCCGCCGAGATGTTCCCCGACGCCGACCTGTCGCCGGCCGGGCTGGCCAAGGCCGATCTCGATCGGCTGACCGATCCGGCCGAACTCGACCTGATCAAGGCGATGGCCGGCTGGCCGCGCGCCGTCGAGGCCGCCGCCGAGGCGCACGAGCCGCACCGCATCGCCTTCTACCTGGGCGACCTCGCCGCCGCCTTCCACGGCCTGTGGAACAAGGGCAAGGACGAGACCAGCCTGCGCTTCCTCCTGGCCGAGGATCGCGAGCTGTCGCTGGCCCGTCTGGCGATGATCAGCGCCGCCGCGCTGGTCGTGGCGTCGGGCCTTGAGGTGTTCGGGGTCGAGCCGCTCGAGGAGATGCGCTGATGCCGCGACGGCCCGCCGACGACCAGGATCAGCCGCAACTCGATTTCGTGCCCGGCGAGCGGCTGCAGATCGACGACGGACGCGGCGGCGGCAGCCAGGGCCGGCTGCTGCTCAGCGTGGCGCTGGCGCTGGCGGCGGTGATCGCCACCGTGGTCACCATCTGGTACATCTTCGCCAACCAGCCGCCGCACGCCGACGACGGCAAGGTGCCGGTGGTCAGCGCCGAACCCGGCCCGGTCAAGACCAAACCGGTCGAGCCGGGCGGCATGGAAGTTCCGAACCAGGACAAGCTGGTCTATCAGAGGCTCAACCCGGGCACCGCGCAGCCGGGTGCCGAGCGCCTGCTGCCGCCGCCCGAGCAGCCGCAACCGCCGCCCGCCGACGCGCCGCGCAAGGAAAGCCTGTCGCTGGCGACGCCCAAGCGGTCGCTGGAATCGCTGAACGAGCCGCCGGCCCCCGCCGCCGCGCCCGAGCCGCCGGTCGCGGCGGCGCCGCCCGCTCCGCCGCCCGAACCGCCGCCGCCGGCCAAGGTCGAGGAGCCGGCGCCGGCCGAGGCGCCGAAGCCGGTGCAGCAGCAGGCCGAGGCGCCGAAGCCGGCCGAACCGACGCCGGCCGTCGCCGAGAAGCCCGCCCCCGCTCCCGCGCCGGCCGTCGCCGGCAAGGATGGCGGCTGGCGCATCCAGTTGGCGGCGATGCGCGACGAGGCGTCGGCCCGCGAGGCCTGGCAGCGGCTGACCGCCAGCCACGCGGAACTGCTCGCCGGCTTGACGCCGGACGTGGTGCGCGCCGATCTGGGGGCCAGGGGAATATTCTACCGGCTGCGCGCCGGTCCGCTCGACGAGACGGGCGCGCGCAAGCTGTGCGACGAACTCGGAAAACGCAAGATCGGGTGTCTGGTTGTCCGCAAATAGCTCACCTCCGGCCGCCGTCGTCTTCGGCTGCGCCGGCACCGAACTCACCGAAGCCGAGCGCCGGTTCTTCGCCGCGACGAACCCGCTGGGCTTCATCCTGTTCGCGCGCAACGTGCGCGATCCGGCCCAGGTCGCCGCGCTGGTCGCCGATCTGCGCGCCAGCGTCGGCCGCGTCGACGCGCCGGTGATGATCGACCAGGAGGGCGGCCGCGTGCAGCGCCTGCGGCCGCCGCACTGGCGCGACGCGCCGACCGCCGCCACCTTCGGCGCCCTGGCCGCGGACGGCGAACGCCACATCGCGGCCGAGGCCGCCCGCCTCAACGCGCGGCTGATCGCCGACGAGCTGACCCTGCTGGGCATCGACGTCGACTGCACGCCGGTGCTCGACGTGCCGGTGCCCGGCGCCCACGACGTGATCGGCGACCGCGCCTTCTGCCGCGACCCCGAACTGGTCGCCGAACTCGGCCGCGCCGTCTGCGAGGGCATGCTGGCCGGCGGCGTCATCCCGGTGGTCAAGCACGTGCCCGGCCACGGCCGCGCCATGGTCGACAGCCATCTCGAACTGCCGGTGGTCGAGGCCGGGCTGGACGCGTTGCGCGCCACCGACTTCCGGCCGTTCAAGCTGCTGGCCGACGCGCCCTGGGCGATGACCGCGCACGTCGTCTACAAGGCGCTGGACGCTTCGGCGCCGGCGACCTGCTCGCGCAAGGTGGTTCAGGACGTGATCCGCGGCGAGATCGGCTTCGCCGGCGTGCTGGTCAGCGACGATCTGTCGATGAAGGCGCTCGAGGGCGGGTTCGAGGACCGCGCCCGCGCCGCGCTCGCCGCCGGCTGCGACGTGGTCCTGCACTGCAACGGCGACATGGGCGAGATGCGGGCCATCGCCGCCGCCGTGCGGCCGCTGACCGACGCCGCCGCCGAACGCATCGCCGCGGCGGCGCGACGCAAGGCGGCGCCGGGCGCCTTCGACCGGGCCACCGCGCTCGGCCATCTCTCCGGCTGGCTGTCACGGTCGTGAACCTGGTCTGGGAGGAAATGGCGGCCTGGCTCTACGTCGCCTCGACCTGGGCGCTGCCGCTGCTGCTGGCGATCACCCTGCACGAGGCGGCGCACGGCTTCGCGGCGCTGCTGTTCGGCGACGACACCGCCAAGCGCATGGGCCGGGTCTCGGCCAATCCGCTGCGCCACGTCGACCCGTTCGGCACCATCATCCTGCCGGCGCTGCTGCTGGTGGTGCGGGCGCCGTTCCTGTTCGGCTGGGCCAAGCCGGTGCCGGTCGACTTCGCCCGCCTGCGCCCGTTCCGCGCCGGCATGGTGCTGACCGCCTTCGCCGGGCCGGGCACCAACCTGGCGCTGGCGATCGTCTCGGGCCTGCTGGCCCACCTGACCGTCCTGCTGCCGCCGGGCTGGAACGACTGGGCGCTCGACAACTGCTACAACTCGATCCGCATCAACCTGATCCTGGCGGTGTTCAACATGATCCCGCTGCCGCCGCTCGACGGCGGGCGCGTCGCCGTCGGCCTGCTGCCGGCCTCGCTGGCGATCCCGCTGTCGCGGATGGAGCGCTTCGGCATTCCGCTGCTGCTCGGCCTGCTGTTCCTGCTGCCGATGGCCGGCGTCGACGTGTTCCCGTACCTGATCGGCGTGCCGGTGCAGTATCTCGGGACGATGGTGCTGTGGCTGACCGGCCTGTATTGAGGACGGGCGAACCCTCCCTTCCCGCCGTCTTGGCCGGGCGCGGTCCCACGATTGCGTCATGGCCGGGCTTGTCCCGGCCATCCACGTGGTGCCGCTTGGCGCGACCTACCCGGCAAGAGTGCGGCCGCACCGCGTGGATGGCCGGGACTTCGCCCGGCCATGACGGTGATGACGGCCGTGGCCGCAGGCCCGGCGATGACGTGGTGGCGGGCTCGCCATGAACCTCTTCGACGACCCCGCGCCCGACCGGGTGCCGGAAAACCGGCTGGTGCTCGACCTCGACGGCTTCGAGGGGCCGATCGACCTTTTGCTGGCGCTGTCGCGCGAGCAGAAGGTCGACCTGACCCGGATCTCGATCCTGCAGCTCGCCGACCAGTATCTGGCCTTCGTCGAGACGGTGCGGGCGCGCAACCTCGAGATCGCCGCCGAGTACCTGGTGATGGCGGCGTGGCTGGCCTATCTGAAGTCGCGCCTGCTGCTGCCCGAGCCGCCGGCCTCGGAGGACGAGCCGACCGCCGGCGAGATGGCCGCGGCGCTGGCGTTCCAGCTTCAGCGCCTCGAGGCGATGCAGGAGGCCGGCGCCAGGCTGATGACCCGTCCCCTGCTCGGCCGCGACGCCTTTCCGCGCGGCGCCCCCGAGGGCGTCGAGGTGGTCGAGAAGAGCACGTTCGAGGTCGGCCTGTACGACCTGCTCAAGGCCTACGCCGACTTCCGCCGCCGCACCGGGGTCAAGAGCCTGCAGATCGAGGCCGCCGACCTCTACTCGGTCGACGACGCCATCAGGCGCCTGACCGAAATGCTCGGCCGCATGCCGGATTGGACGATGCTGGTGCGGTTCCTGCCGCCGGGGCTGCAGGATACGCTGGTGCTCAAATCGGCGCTCAGCTCGACCTTCGTGGCGACTCTGGAACTGGCGCGCCAGGGCAAGATCCACCTGCGCCAGGACGACGGCGCCTTCGGACCCATCTACGTCAAGCCGGTGCCGGAATGAGCCTCGACCCCTACCGCCTGATCGAAGCCCTGCTGTTCGCCGCCGCCGAGCCGCTGTCGGAGGCGGCGCTGGCCGAGAAGCTGCCGCCCGGCACCGACCTCGCCGAGGTGCTCGACCGGCTGCAGCGCGACTATGCGGCGCGCGGCGTCAATCTGGTGCGCCGCGGCGAGCGCTGGGCGTTCCGCACCGCGCCCGATCTGGCCGAGGCGCTGAAGGTCGAGAGCGCCGTGCAGCGGCGGCTGTCGCGGGCGGCGCTGGAGACCCTGGCGATCATCGCCTACCACCAGCCGGTGACCCGCGCCGAGGTCGAGGAGGTGCGCGGCGTCGCCGTCAGCAAGGGCACGATGGACATCCTGTTCGAGGCCGGCTGGATCCGGCCCAAGGGCCGCCGCCGCACCCCGGGCCGGCCGGTGACCTGGGTCACCACCGACGGCTTCCTCGACCATTTCGGGCTCGAGGGCCTGGGCGACCTGCCCGGCGTCGACGAACTGCGCGCCGCCGGCCTGCTCGACGCCCGCCCGGCGGTCGCCGCCTACGCCAACCGTGGCGCCATGGACGACGCGCCCGTGGACATCGACGAACCGCTGATCGAGCGCCACCCCGAAGAGGACCAGGAAGAGCTGCCGTTCACCGAGCGGTGACGGTCCGTCAAGAGGGCCTCTTGGAGCGCGGGTCTCCAGACCCGCAGTGTTTCCACGCCCAGCCAAAGAACTGCGCGTCTGGAGACGCGCGCTCCGTGGGCGACAACGGCCCTACTTCGCCTCGCGCGCCGCGACCTGGGCGGTGGCCTTGGCCCGCAGCTCGGGCAGCAGCGGCACCGCCTGGCGCTTGTCGAGGTCGTACTGCACGGTGACGCATTCCAGGGTCGCGCACAGCTCGCCGCTGGCGGCGTTGAACATGCGGTGCTTGGTGGTGATCGACTTGGTGCCGACGCCGCGCACCTCGCTCTCGACCACCACCAGGTCGCCTGGCAGCAGTTCCTTCTTGTACTCGATGACGTGGCGCACATCGGCCATGCCGATGCGGTCGTCATGGATGCGCCGCGCGTCGTAGCCGAGCTGGGCGAAACAGTGCCACTCGGCGGCGTCGAAGAATCGCACGTACTCGGCCGTGTTCAGGTGGCCCATCGCGTCGCATTGCGCCGGATAGACGACGCCGCGGAAGGTTTCCATGGACTATTCTCCCGGTCCGTTACGTTTCCAGCGGCGGCAGGCCCGGGCAGAGCCAGCCGGCGTTGCGCGGCAGATGGCCGACGGCGCGGGGATCGTCGATGTCCTCGACCCGCTCGCCGCAAGGCGCGAATCCGTGCCTGGCGTAGAACTCGATCGCCTTGGGATGGTCGAGGCTGCAGGTCTCGAGCCACACCCGGCCGACATTCGGCGGCGCCCAGGCGTAGGCCACCGCCGAGCGCAGCAGCAGATTGCCCAGCCTGCGACCGATGAATCGCGGCACCAGGCCGCAGAACGCCAGCTCGACGGAATCGCCGGCGCGGCGGTCGAGTTCGAAGAAGCCGGCCGGCTGGCCCTCGGCGTAGAGCGTGTGCACCTCGACCCGCGGGTCGTGGATGATCTCGCGCAGCTGCGCGTCGCTCGGCGCCAGGCGCTTCCACCACAGCCACGGCTCGCCGACCGCGGTCATCAGATAGCGGTAGAACCCCAGCTCGGGCGAGATCGCCCGCCACAGCAGCACGTCCTGGGGCGGCTCGGGCGGCGGCAGATGCTCCGGCCGCCGCGTCATCTCCATCCGCGTCACCACCGTGCGCAGCTTCGGTAAATTGGTCATCGTCGTCATGGCGCGAGAAGACCACAGATGCGGGGCCGAGGCCAAGCGGCATCAGCAGCCGCCGTCGTCCCAACCGCCGAGCATGTCGCGGCCGTGCGGGTCGTCGAACCGGATCTCCGGTCCCTTGGGCACGATGCCGGTCGGGTTGATGGTCTTGTGGCTGCCGTAGTAGTGCGTCTTGACGTGATCCAGGCGCACCGTCGCGGCGACGCCCGGCATCTGGTAGAGCTCGCGCACATAGGGCCACAGGTTGGGATAGTCGGCGATCCTCCGGGCGTTGCACTTGAAGTGGCCGTGATAGACGGCGTCGAAGCGCACCAGGGTCGTGAACAGCCGCCAGTCGGCCTCGGTCAGTCGGTCGCCGACGAGGTAGCGGTTGCGCGCCAGCCGCCCGTCGAGTTCGTCGAGCGCCGCGAACAACGCGTCGTAGGCCTCTTCGTAGGCGGCTTGCGTGGTGGCGAAGCCGGCGCGGTAGACGCCGTTGTTGACGCGGTCGTAGACGAAGGCGTTGACGGCGTCGATCTTTTCGACAAGCTCGACCGGGCACAGGTCGAGACCGGCGTCGCCCCATTCGTTCCAGGCCGAATTGAGCATGCGGATGATTTCGGCCGATTCGTTGTTGACGATGGTGCGCTCGCGCTCGTCCCACAGCACCGGCACGGTGACGCGGCCGGTGTAGTCGGGCTTGGCGGCGCGGTAGACCTCGTAGAGCGGCGTGCCGTCCTCGAGCTGCCAGCCCTGGTCCAGCATCAGCGGCCGCACCACGGTGACCGGAATGACCGCGTCGAGCTTCTTGAGGGCGCGGAAGATCAGGGTGCGGTGCGCCCACGGGCAGGCGTAGGAGACGAACAGGCGGTAGCGGCCCGGTTCGGCCGTCTCCGCCGTCACCGTGTCGCGGAACTGCGCGCCCTCGCGCTCGAACTTGCCGCCGGTGCTGTCGGTGTCGTACCAAACGTCCTGCCAGCGGCCCTCGACCAGCATGCCCATCACGCACCTCCTTTCGCTGGCATATGGGGGCGCGGAAGGAAATTCGGAATGAGCCTCGCCATCCGCCCCTCGCGACCCGACGATCTGCCGGCGATCGCCGCCATCTACGCCCATCACGTCGTCGACACGCTGAACAACCTGGAACTGACGCCGCCCGACATCGACGAGATCGCCCGGCGCCGCGACCAGGCCCTGTCCCGCGGCATGCCGCACCTGGTGGCCGAGATCGACGGCGCCGTCGCCGGCTTCGCCTATGCCGGGCAATACCGCGCCCGCGCCGGCTTCGACAACACGGTCGAGAGCGCGGTGTACCTGGCCGCCGGCCACGAGGGCCGCGGCATCGGCCGGGCGCTGATGACGGCGCTGATCGACGCCTGCGCGGCGGCCGGCTTCCGCCAGATGGTGGCGGTGATCGGCAATGCCGGCAACGCGGCCTCGATCGGCCTGCACCGGGCGCTCGGCTTCACCGAGGTCGGGCGGCTGCCGGCGATCGGCTGGAAGCACGGCCGGTGGCTCGACTGCGTGCTGATGCAGCGCGCCCTCGGCCCGGGAAGCGCCGAGCCGCCGCGCCGCGGGTGATCAGGCCGCGTGCGGCCGGACCTTGGCGGCGATCTCGGCCCCCGAGACGATTTCCGCCTGTTCGAGGTCGTAGTCGCGCTGCAGGTTCAGCCAGAACTCCGGCGTGGTTCCGAAATAGCGGCCCAGCCGCAACGCGGTGTCGCCGCTGATGCCGCGCCGCTCCGAAACGATGTCTTGGACCCGGCTGATCGGCACGGCGATATCTTTCGCCAAGCGGTAGGCCGAAATCCCGAGCGGCTTCATGAACTCCTCGCGAAGTTGCTCGCCCGGATGAACGGGAGGCAAGTCACGCGGCATCGCTGCCCTCCTAATGATAGTCCGTGATCTCGACGCGCTCGGCACCACCCGAGTCCCATACGAAACAGATCCGCCACTGGTCATTGATGTCAATGCTTCGGCGGCGTGTAACTGCCGGAGCTTTCGCTGAGCCGTCAAGGCCTACCGGATCGCCCGCCCGGTCCCGGCGTCGAACAGGTGCAGCCGGTCCGGCTCGACCGCCAGGCCGACGGCGGCGCCGGGGCGGATGGGGATGTCGGGGGGCACGCGCGAGACGGTGACGGTGGTGCCGGCGGCGGCGACCTGGAGCACGGTCTCGGCGCCCAGCGGCTCGACCACCTCGACGCGGCCGTCGAAGGACTGGCCGACGACGTCGCCGAGCGCCAGATTCTCGGGCCGGACGCCCAGCACGACGCGGCGACTGCCGTGGGCGCGCAGCGCGGCGGTGCGCTCGGGCGGCGCCGTCAGCTTGAGCCCGGGCGCGGTCAGCCACAGCAGCCCGCCCTCCTCGCGCAGCTCGACGTCGACGAAGTTCATCGCCGGCGCGCCGAGGAAACCGGCGACGAACATCGTGTCGGGCGCGCCGTAGACGTCGAGCGGCCGCCCGACCTGCTCGATCGCGCCGTCCCTCATCACCACGACGCGGTCGGCGAGCGTCATCGCCTCGACCTGGTCGTGGGTGACGTAGATCGCCGTCGTCGGCACGCGCTCGCGCAGGCGCTTGAGTTCGAGGCGCATCTGGGCGCGCAGATTGGCGTCGAGATTGGACAGCGGCTCGTCGAACAGGAACACCGCCGGATGGCGCACGATGCAGCGTCCCAGCGCCACCCGCTGCTGCTGGCCGCCCGAGAGCTGGCGCGGCTTGCGGTCGAGCAGATCGGCGATGCCGAGGATGCCGGCGGCGCGGTCGATCTCGTCGCGGATGCGCTTCTCGGGCGTGCGCCGGTTGCGCAGGCCGAAGGCCAGGTTGTCGTAGACCGTCATGTGCGGGTACAGCGCGTAGTTCTGGAACACCATCGCCACGTCGCGATCCTTGGGCGCCAGCGCGGTGACGTCGCGGCCGCCGATGCGGATGCGCCCCGTCGAGGCCTCCTCCAGCCCGGCGACCATGCGCAAGGTCGTCGACTTGCCGCAGCCCGACGGCCCGACCAGCACCGAGAACTCGCCGTCGGCGACGTCCAGGGTGACGTCGCGCACGGCGAGGCGGCCGCCGCCGTAGGACTTCCCCACCCCTTCCAGTTCGACCCGGGCCATGCGGCACTCCTTTCGGCGAGCATTGAAGCCGCGGCGGCATAGGCTGTCCACCCTGCTTCCGTCGGACGGCCGCCTGGCCTAACATGGCCGCCGCCCGAGACACGCCCGGAGAAGTCGATGCGCCTGTGGTATTCGAAAACCTCGCCGTTCGTGCGCAAGGTCCTGGTCGTCGCGCACGAGGCCGGAATGGCCGACCGCATCGAGCTGGTCACGGATTCCGGCGACATGGAAGGCCTGGTCAGCGCCGACAATCCGCTGGCCAAGATCCCCTGCCTGGTCACCGACGACGGCATGATGCGGCTGTTCGACTCGCCGGTCATCTGCGAATACCTCGACACCAGCTTCAACGCCTCGCGCCTGCATCCGCCGGTCGGCGCCGAGCGCTGGCTGGCGCTGCGCCGCCAGGCGCTGGGCGACGGCATCGCCGAGGCGGCGCTGTTGTGCCGCTACGAGAGCCTGCGGCCCGAGCCGCAGCGGTCGCCGGAATGGGTCGCCAAGCAGCAGGCGAAGATTCTCCGCGGCCTCGACTCGCTCGAGCACGAACTGCACGGCGGCCCGGTGACCATCGGCGACGTCACCGTCGCCTGCGCGCTGTCCTATCTCGACCTGCGCTTCCCCGAGCTGGCCTGGCGCGACGGCCGGCCGCAGCTCGCCAACTGGTACGGCGTGTTCGCGCAACGGCCGTCGATGCTGGCGACCACGCTGGGGTAGCGAACGCGTCGTAAAGAATCAACGTCGCTCCCGCGAAAGAGCCTGTGAAGAAAAGCGATTCGTCGCTCCCGCGGAAGCGGGAGCCCATTCCTGAGGCCCCGTAACCTGCTGAAATGCCTCAGGATTGGATGCCCGCTTTCGCGGGCATGACGGCCGCCCGAGGTCTGCGGGCCTGACGCCCAAAGTCGCGGTCAGGGGGACGCCGAAGCCGGCAGCAGCGTCTCGACCAGCCGCACCCAGTAGCTGGCGCCGAAGGGGATGGCGGCGTCCTCGAAGTCGTAATGGGGGCTGTGCAGGACCTTGCCGTCCTCGCCGCTGCCGTTGCCGACCCAGACATAGCAGCCCGGCCGCTCCTGCAGCATGAAGGCGAAGTCCTCGGCGCCCATGCTGGGCGGCATCTCGCGCTCGACGTTCGCGACTCCGGCGACGGCGGCGGCGGCGCGCAGCGCGTGCTCGCTCTCGGCCGGCGTGTTGATCGTCGCCGGGTAGCCGGGCAGCAGCCGCACCTCGGCCTCGCAGCCCAGCGCCGCGCAAATGCCGTCGGCGATCTCGGCGATGCGGCGCTTGACCAGATCCTCGACCTCGGGCCGGAAGCTGCGCACGGTGCCGCGCAGCACCACCTCGGCGGGCAGGATGTTCCAGCTTTCGCCGCCATGCACCTGGGTGACGCTGACCACCGCCGACTCGAGCGGCGGCACGTTGCGCGACGCCACGCTCTGCAGCGCGGTGACGAGTTGCGCCGCCGCGACCACCGTGTCGGAGCCGAGATGCGGCATCGCCGCGTGGCAGCCCTTGCCGCGCACGAAGATCTCCAGGCTGCTGGTCGCGGCCATCATCGGGCCCGAGCGGACGGCGAAGCGGCCGACCGGCAGGCCGGGCCAGTTGTGCATGCCGTAGACGGCGTCGACGGGAAAGCGCGCGAACAGGCCGTCCTCGACCATGGCGCGGCCGCCGGCGTGGTGCTCCTCGGCCGGCTGAAAGACGAACACCACGGTGCCGGCGAAGGGCTGCGCCCGCGCCAGATGACGCGCGGCGCCGAGCAGCATCGCCGTGTGGCCGTCATGGCCGCAGGCGTGCATGCGCCCGGGATTGCGCGAGCGCCACGGCAGGTTGGTGCCCTCGTCCATCGGCAGCGCGTCCATGTCGGCGCGCAAGGCGATGGCCGGGCCGTCGCCGTTGCGCAGCACGCCGACGACGCCGGTGCGGCCGACGCCTTCGTGCACCGCGAGGCCGAATTCCCGCAGCCGGGCGGCCACGAAGGCCGCCGTACCGTGCTCCTCGAAGGCCGTTTCGGGACGGGAATGGATCTCGCGGCGCCAGGCGACGATCTCTTCCAAATCCCGCTCGATCTCGGGGACGATGCCGTCGCTCATGTGTTTTCCTTCACGAACACCACGGTCCGGTTGTTGGCCGGCATCTCGACGGTCTCGGCGTGGTGCAGGCCGTTCGCCGCCGCCAGCGCCGCCACCTGCTCGAGATCGCGCACGCCCCAGCGCGGATCGCGGGCGCGCAGGTCGGCGTCGAAGGCGGCGTTGCTGTCGGAAACATGGGCGCCGCCGATGCGGAACGGGCCGTACAGCGCCAGCACGCCGCCGGCGCGCAGCACCCGGCCCGCCCCGCGCACCAGCCCCTCGGCGCAGGCCCAGGGCGCGATGTGGATCATGTTGGCGCAGAACACCGCGTCGACCCGGTCGACCGGCCACGGCCAGGCGGTGACGTCGAGCCGGATCGGCGCCAGCAGGTTGGGCGCCGCGGTCTCGGCGACCCAGGCCTCGATGCTGTCGAGGTCGTGGACCTCGCTGGGCTGCCAGGTCAGCCGCGGCAGCCTCGGGGCGAAATGGGCGCCGTGTTCGCCGGTCCCGGCGGCGACCTCGAGCACGAGGCCCTCGGCCGGCAAAACGCGCCGGAGCACGTCGAGGATCGGATCGCGGTTGCGGGCGGCGGCGGGGGCGAAGCGTTTGGTCGGCATATGGCGAGAATGGGCATCAGCCACCATCTCAGCAAGCCTTGACTCCGCTCGATCGCCATCGCTAGAACGAATGCGGAACATCGCGCCATGCCCCGCACCGACGCCGCCGCCACCATCGAATCCCTGCGCGCCCGCATCTGGGCGCTGGAGCGCCGCGCGCCGGCCGCCGCCGAGACGCTGGCGCTGGCGCCCGAGATCGACGCCGCCCTGCCGTGGGGCGGGCTGCCGCTGGCCTGCCTGCACGAGATCGTCGCCGCCGACCAGGCCGCCGCCACCGGATTCGTGGCCGTCGTGCTGGGGCGGCTGAGCGCGCGCGGGCCGGTGCTGTGGTGCCTGCCGCGCGGCGCGGCGCAGGATCTCTACCCGCCCGGCCTGACGAGCTTCGGACTGGCGGCCGAACGGCTGATCGTGGTGCGCGGTCGCGACCGCACCGAGCTGCTGTGGGCGATGGAGGAAGGGCTGCGATGCCCGCGCCTGGGCGGCGTGGTGGCCGAGATTCCCGAACTCGACCTCACCGCCCAGCGCCGGCTGCAATTGGCGGCCGAGGCCGGCGGCACCACCGGCTTCGCGTTGCAGCCGCCGACGGCGCGACCGGCCGGCGCGGCGACCACCCGTTGGCGCGTCGCCGCCGCCGTCAGCGCCGCGACGGCCTGGGGCGGCATCGGCGCGCCGCGCTGGCGGCTGGCGCTGGAGCGCTGCCGCGGCGGCGCGCCGCGCGACTGGCTGGTCGAGTGGCGGGCCGGCGAACTGGTCAGCCGGTGACCCGGTGCAGGCGGGCGTCGGCGCCCTTGAAGTGGTCGCCGAACCAGCGCTGGAGCTGGGTCTGCAGGCGGTCGCGGTAGCTGAAGGCCGGGTCGGCGTGGACCTGCTCCATGATGTCGCGGATGGCGTCGAGCAGGGCTTCGTGCTCGGCCTTGTGGGCGCCGTACTCGGGATAGGCCATGTCGCGCATCACCTTCTCCTCGAGCGCGAAATGCGCCGAGATGCCGGAATGGATGTCGCCGAGCACCGCCTCGACCGTCGCCTTGTCGCCATGAACGCGGCTGTCGTCGTGGAGGGCGTTGATGGTGTCGATCAGTTCGCGGTGCTCGTGGTCGACCGACGCGATGCCGGTCTTGAAGTCGTCACGCCATTCGATGAGCTGCGCCATGAAGCCTCCGAAATCCGCTCTGTGGCAGGTTTATCAGCGCCTTCTAAAGCACGACCGCCGGCCACTCCTTGACTTTGTACGGAACAAAATGAGAACATCGGCGCCATGCGACGGATAATCTCCCTCTGGCTGCCCGCCCTCGCCACCGACCGGCTGAGCCGGCGCGGCGCCGCCCTCGCCGCCTGGCGCGGCCGGCCGCTGGCCACCGTGGCGCCGGCCCAGGGCGGCTTGCGCGTGATCGCCGCCAGCGCCGCCGCCCAGGCCGCCGGCGTCCAGTCCGGCCAGACGGCGGCCGACGCGCGGGCGCTGCTGCCCGATCTCAGGACCGCCGGCGCCGATCCCGCGGCCGAGCTGGCCTGCCTGGCGGCGCTGGCCGACTGGTGCGGCCGCTTCACGCCCTGGACCGCCGTCGACGGCCTCGACGCCGACGGCGGCGGCGGCATCTGGCTCGACGCCAGCGGCTGCGCCCATCTGTTCGGCGGCGAGGCGGCGATGCTCGACGCCATCCTCGACCGGCTCGACGGCCTCGGCTTCGCCGCGCACGCCGCCATCGCCGACACCCCCGGCGCCGCCTGGGCGGCGGTGCGCTTCGGCCGCGACGCCGGCGCCCGCACGGCCGTGGTGCCCGAGGGGGCGGCGCGACAGCTCCTGGCCGCGTTGCCGGTGGCGGCGCTGCGGCTGCCGCCGGCGGCGGCGGCGACCCTGCACCGGCTGGGGCTGCGGCGCATCGGCGATCTCCATGCGCTGCCGCGCGGGCCGCTGGCGACGCGCTTCGGCGACGTCGTGGCGCGCCGCCTCGACCAGCTGCTGGGCGCGGCGGCCGAGCCGATCTCGCCGGCGCGGCCCGAGACGCCGCATCGCGCCCGCCTCGCCTTCGCCGAGCCGATCGCGCGGACCGAGGACGTCGTCGCGGCGCTGAACCACCTGCTGGACGAATTGTGCGCCGTGCTCGCCCGCCAGGGCCTGGGCGCGCGGCGGCTGGAGCTGACGCTGTACCGCACCGACGGCACGCTGGCGCGGCTGGCCGCCGGCACCGCCCGGCCGGTGCGCGACGCCAAGCATCTGGCGCGGCTGTTCGCCCGCGACCTCGACGGCCTCGACGCCGGTTTCGGCTTCGAGGCGGCGGCCCTGGCCGCCACCGTCGCCGAGCCGCAAGGCGCCCGCCAGCTCGACATCGCCGATCACCGCCGCGACGAGCCCGGCGACGACCTCGGCCTGCTGGTCGACCGGCTCGGCAATCGCCTCGGGCGCGGCGGCGTCGTGCGTCTGGCGCCGCGCCCCAGCCACATCCCCGAGCGCGCCGTGCGCCCGGCCGCGCCGCTCGGCGGCAAGGGATCGCAGGCCTGGCCGGTGCCGCCGCGTCCGGCGCGGCTGCTGCGCAGCCCCGAGCGCGTCGCCGCCGAGGCGACCGCCGGGCCGCCGGCCCGCTTCACCTGGCGCCGCGAGGCGGTGGCGGTGGCCCGCGCCGAGGGGCCCGAGCGCATCTGCGCCGAATGGTGGCACGGCGCCACGCCGCCGCCGCCCTCGGCGATGCGCGACTACTGGCGCGTCGAGGACGCCGCCGGGCGGCGCTTCTGGTTGTTCCGCGAGGGCGCGGCGTGGTTCGTCCACGGGGTGTTCGCGTGAAACACCCTCGTTCGTCACCCCCGTGGCACCCTCCGGCCCCTTCACCGTCATGGCCGGGCTTGTCCCGGCCATCCACGCGGCACCGCCCCATCAGCGGCTAAAGCACTGTTCAGGTTGAGAAACGTGGATGCCCGGGCCAAGCCCGGGCATGACGACCAGGAGGTAGACTGGGATGACCTATATCGAGCTCCAGGTCACCACCAACTTCTCGTTCCTGCGCGGCGCCTCGCATCCCGACGAGCTGGTGCTGACGGCCGCCGCCTTGGGCCATCCGGCGATCGCGGTGACCGATCGCAACAGCCTGGCCGGGGTGGTGCGCGCCCATGACGCCGCCAAACAGCTCGGCATCCGGCTGGTCGTCGGGGCGCGGCTGGACTTCAGCGACGGCAAACCGAGCGTGCTGTGCTGGCCGAGCGACCGCGCCGCCTATGGCCGGCTGTGCCGGCTGCTGACCCTGGGCAAGCGGCGGGCGGCCAAGGACCAATGCGACATCGGCTGGGACGACCTGCTCGCCCATGCCGGGGGCCAGGTGCTGGCGGTGCTGGCGCCGGAGACGCCAGGCGACGATTTCCTTCGCGATCTCAAGCGGTTGCGCGCCGATGTTGGCGACGCCTGTTATCTCGCCGCCACCCCGCTGTACCGAGGCGAGGACGCGCGGCGGCTGCACGAACTTGCCGGGATCGCCGCCGCGGCCGATGTGCCGATGGTCGCCACCAACGACGTCCACTGCCACACGCCGGCGCGGCGGCCGCTGATGGACGTGCTGACCTGCATCCGCGAGCACGTCACCGTCGACGCGGCGGGCTGGCGGCTCGCCGCCAACGCCGAGCGCCACCTCAAGCCGGCGGCGGAGATGGCGGCGCTGTTCGCCCGCCACCCGCAAGCGCTGGCCCGCACCGCCGAGATCGCCGAGCGCTGCCGCTTCTCCCTCGACGAGCTGCGCTACGAATACCCGATCGAGGCCACCGCCGACGGGCTGACGCCGCAGCAGGAGATGGAGCGGCTGACCTGGGCGGGGGCGGCCGGGCGCTATCCCGACGGCGTCCCGGACAAGGTCCGCGCCCAGATCGAACACGAGTTCAAGCTGATAGGCGAGATGAACTACGCGCCGTATTTCCTTACGGTGCATGACATCGTCGCCTTCGCCCGATCGCGCGGGATCCTGTGCCAGGGCCGCGGCTCGGCGGCCAATTCGGCGGTGTGCTTCTGCTTGGGAATCACCGCCGTCGACCCGGCGCGCGCGGACCTTTTGTTCGAGCGCTTCATCTCGGCGGCGCGCAACGAGCCGCCCGACATCGACGTCGATTTCGAGCACGAGCGCCGCGAGGAGGTGATCCAGTACATCTACGCCAAATACGGCCGCGAGCGCGCCGGCCTCGCCGCCACCGTCATCACCTACCGCTCGCGCAGCGCCATCCGCGAGGTCGGCAAGGCGCTGGGCCTGTCCGAGGACGTGGTCGGCGCCCTGGCCGGCACGATCTGGGGCTTCTCGAAGGATCCGGTGCAGGACGCCCATATCCGCGAGATCGGCCTCGATCCCGACGAGCCGCGGCTGCGCCTGGCACTGAGCCTCGCCCACGAACTGCTTGGTTTTCCACGACATCTTTCGCAGCATGTCGGCGGCTTCGTGATGACCCGCGGCCGCCTCGACGAGGTGGTGCCGATCGCCAACGCGGCGATGGAAGACCGCACGGTGATCGAGTGGGACAAGGACGATCTCGACACGCTGGGCATGCTCAAGGTCGACGTGCTGGCGCTGGGCATGCTGACCTGCGTGCGCAAGGCGTTCGCGCTGCTGCGCGAGCACCAGGGTCTCGAGGTCGACCTCGCCACCGTGCCGGCCGAGGATCCCGCCGTCTACGACATGCTGTGCAAGGCCGACAGCGTCGGCGTGTTCCAGGTCGAGAGCCGGGCGCAGATGACCATGCTGCCGCGGCTGAGGCCGCGCACCTTCTACGACCTGGTGATCGAGGTGGCGATCGTCCGCCCGGGGCCGATCCAGGGCGACATGGTCCATCCCTACCTGCGCCGGCGCATGGGCCAGGAGGCGGTGAGCTATCCCACCCCCGAACTGCGCCGGGTGCTGGGCAAGACCCTGGGCGTGCCGCTGTTCCAGGAGCAGGCGATGCGGCTGTCGATCGAATGCGCCGGCTTCAGCCCCGAGGACGCCGACCGCCTGCGCCGCGCCATGGCCACCTTCCGCCGCGCCGGCGAGGTCGGAAAGTTCCGCGAGAAGTTCCTGGCCGGCATGAGGCGCAACGGCTATCCACTTGATTTCGCGGAAAGATGCTTCCGCCAGATCGAGGGCTTCGGCGAATACGGCTTCCCCGAAAGCCACGCCGCCAGCTTCGCGCTGCTGGTCTACGTCTCGGCCTGGCTGAAGTGCCATCACCCCGCCGCCTTCGCCTGCGCCCTGCTCAACAGCCAGCCGATGGGCTTCTACGCGCCGGCGCAGATCGTCCGCGACGCCCGCAACCACGGCGTCCGCGTGCTGCCGGTCGACGTCAACGCCAGCGCCTGGGACGGCACGCTGGAGCGCGACCGCTTCGGTCTGGCGCTGCGGCTCGGCTTCCGCCAGGTCAAGGGCCTGCGCGAGGCCGAGATGCGGGCGCTGGTCGCGGCGCGGGAAACCGGAATGTTCATGGATATGAACGACTTGTGGCGGCGCGTTCGCGGCCGCGCCGTGACCATCGCCGCGCTGGAAACGCTGGCCCGCGCCGACGCCTTCGCCGGGCTCGGGCTCAACCGGCGCGAGGCGCTGTGGGCGGTCAAGGGGCTCGACACGACGACGATGCCGCTGTTCGCCGCCGCCGAGCGCCGCGAGCAGGCGGTGCCGCTGGGCGATCTGGCGCCCGGCGAGCAGGTGCTGGAGGATTACGCGGCGGTGCGGCTGACCTTGCGCGAGCACCCGCTGGCGCTGATGCGCCGCGAACTGACCGCCGACGGCGTCATTCCGGCGGCGCGGCTGGCGACCGCCTCGGGCCGGGTCAAGGTGGCCGGGCTGGTGACGGTGCGCCAGCGGCCGGCCACCGCCTCGGGGGTGATCTTCGTGACCATGGAGGACGAGGGCGGCATCGCCAACGTCATCGTCTGGCCCGGCGTCTTCGAACGCTTCCGCCGCGAGGTGCTGGGCGCCAAGGTGCTGACCGTCGAGGGCAAGGTCCAGCGCGAGGACCTGGTGATCCACGTCGTCGCCGAGCGCCTGGTCGACGAGACCTGGCGGCTCAGCCGACTGAGCGGCGGCGCGGGATCTCCGCCGGGGCTGGGGTCGCGCGACTTCCAGTAGCCGGCGCCGCGTCCGCGACCCACGGCACCCGGCAGGACAGGCACCAGTACAGCGGCGCCTCGTCGTCGATCGCGGCGGTGACCAGGCGCGCGCCGGTGCCGCCGCAGTTCGGGCACGCCGGCCCGGAAGGCAGGGCGTCCATGACCGTCCTCGCTGTCTGCTTTCCCGCAGTATCGGCCCGCCGGCGCAGCGATCGCAAATGAAGCCTTCGTGACGTTTCAGGCGGCGAACACGAAGGGCACCGCCGTTCCGTCGCGCCACGCCGCGCCGCCGACGACCGCCTCGGCCGGCGTCGCGCGGCGGGCCGCCAGCAAAGCCTGCTCGATGCGGCGGTCGGCGACCTGGTGGCGGGGCTCCAGTTCGCCCGCGTCGGGGCAGTCCTCGCCGAACAGATGGCGGTAGAGGCCGCTCATCATCGCGTAGCGGCCGGCCATCAGCATGTTGGTGGCGTTCTTGACCCGGGCGACGTCCGCGCCGTCGCGGACGTGCAGCGCGGTCACCAGCATCACCGACAGCGCGTGCAGGACGTCGTACTTGACGTGGGCGGTCAGCACTTCGAGATGCGCCGGAGCCAGCGGCAGGTCCTCGCGGTCGGCGTAGCGCAGGACGCCGCCGAGCAGCAGGCTGAAGAACTCGGGCACCCCCCACTCCATGCCCAGCCCGACCGAGGCCAGCGCCTCGAGCGGCGAGAACGCCGGATCGCCGGCGACCAGGCGCTGGATCAGCACGTTGTCGGCGACCGCGGGCAGCAGCGGCGCGTCCTGGGCGTCGGCGGCGATGCCGAGCCCGTCGAACAACTGGCGGTACATGACGATGTGGGTGCGCGAGCCGAACAGCGCCGCCAGCGACGGATAGTCGTCGACGCCGTGGACGCCGACGCCGTACTCGTCGGCGACGAGCTGCGCCAGCACGATCTGGGTCAGCTCGGAGACGCGCTCGTTGAGCACGCCGTAGGGCAGCCCCATCAGGCCGTGGAAGCGCCCGATCGCCAGCGCCACGCACTGGCGGGTGTTCTTGACCTGGTTGAAGTAGTGCACCGCCCAGCCTTCGAGCTGCGCCCGGTCGAACGCGCCGCGGAAGAACCGGGTGAAGAACGGATGCAGCCACACCGGATGGGCCATCACGTGCTCGTGCAGCTCGAGGAACAGCCCGTGCAGCGCGCGCGGCTCGAGATAGGGCAGCCGCGCGAAGGCGTGGTCGGACCCGACGCGGCGGCGCAGATCCGCGAACAGCCGCGCCAGCGGCGCGTCGGCCTGCGCCATCTGCGCGACGACGGCGGCGAAATCCGCGACCTGGCTGCGGCGGAAGGATTCGAGCACGTCCGCCGGCGTGCGGTCGAGCAGGTCCGGCAGGTGGTGGATGTGCGGCCGCAGCCGCGGGCGGCCGGCGACGGTTTCGGCGAGTTCGGGCGGAAGCATGGGGCGCCTTTGAATGCGTGCGACCCGCATATCATAGAACGCGAATAGACGAAGGCCCAGCCAAAAGGCCGGGCCTCCGCTACGGTCTTCGATCATCCTTCGTCGCGTCCGTTTCCGGCGCTCCGTCCGGCTCTGCTCGGAAAAGCCGGACAGACCATCGAAGGTCCATGACTGGGGACGTGGGCGCGCCGGACGCCGGCGCCAAGGCCCCTGCCCGCCGTCGCGCCGCCCTAACCCGTTGGCGCGCGGCGCCGGCGCCCTTATGCTGGGCCGCCGCACAGACGCAGGGAGATTGCCGATGATCGACCTCTACACTTGGGGAACGCCGAACGGCCGCAAGGTCTCGATCATGCTGGAGGAGACCGGGCTGGCCTATCGGGTGCATCCGATCGACATCACCAAGGACCAGCAGTTCGCGCCGGACTTCCTCAAGATCAGCCCCAACAACAAGATCCCGGCGATCGTCGATCCCGACGGCCCCGGCGGCAAGCCGATCAGCATGTTCGAATCCGGCGCCATCCTGATCTACCTGGCCGAGAAGACCGGCCGCTTCCTTTCCGCCGAGCCGGCCGCGCGCTATCTGGCGCTGCAGTGGCTGATGTTCCAGATGGGCGGCTTCGGACCGATGCTCGGCCAGGCGCACCACTTCCGCCGCTTCGCCAAGGAGAAGATCCCCTACGCCATCGACCGCTACACCACCGAGACGCGGCGGCTGTACGGCGTCCTCGACCGCCGCCTGGCCGAGGCCGAATACGTCGCCGGCGACTATTCGATCGCCGACATGGCGCTGTATCCGTGGGCGGCCCGCCACGAGTGGCAGGGGCTGGAACTGGACGAATTCCCCAACGTCGCGCGCTGGTTCGACGCCATCTCCGATCGCCCGGCGGTCGTGCGCGGGATGAACGTTCCGAAGTAGCGCAAGCCCCCGGCCGCGACCGTTGACGACGGCAGCCCGATCCTATATTAGAGCGGGTCTCAAGCCTCGGCGGCCCTTCGCGGCCGCCCGCCGGAAGGGTGGGTGAGTGGCTTAAACCAGCGGTTTGCTAAACCGTCGTGGAGGGATAACCTCCACCGGGGGTTCGAATCCCCCCCCTTCCGCCACTTGATTTTTCAAGCACTTACGGTCCCGCACGATCCTGGACGATCCCGTTCAGGCCCGAACCGTTTGCTACAATACTGCTACAAGCTGCTACAGCCCCCGCCACTGTCGCACGGCCCCGCATGGCCCCGCTCCGAGCCGAATCACCCCGCCGAATCACTTTTTTTGCCAACGGGCTTGACCAGGCGGAGTAGCGGCTCCTACCTTTGGGGTTAGTGGTTTCCGTCGGGCCTGGGTCTGCTCCAGGACGACGCGCGTACCGCCCGCGACATTCGATTGCCTCGCCTTGGTGCACCGCCAGGGATTGTCAGACAGAGATGGGCACCAGCGGGTTAAAGGGCCGGGAGATAGGCTCCCCGGTCATGCAATACGGTTCCGGCTCCGAAAGAGTCGACGCGCAACCACCTCCGCCGCGGCTCAGCGGAAAGAGCCAGGCTCCGACTCGGAGTCTGTCAAAATGAGCCAGCCTATTTCCACGCCCATCACGTTGACCGAGCAAGCAGCTGCTGCGCTAATCGGCATCGAAGTCAAGACGCTGCGCAACCTTCGCTCGTTGGGCGAAGGCCCTGTTTTCGTGCGGCTGTCGCGCAAAACGGTCGTCTATCTGCCTGCCGACATCGAAGCCTATCTGCTGGCGCGCAGGCAGGCACCGGGCGGCCGCCCCGCCCCTGCTCTGCCCAGCCAGGCAGCCCCTGTCCCTGCCGAGCAGCCGCCTGAGAAGCGCGGTCGCGGCCGCCCGCGCACGGTCCCCGTCGCAGCCTGACGTGAGAAAAGGCGCCTCCCCGTCCAAGAGCGGCGCCTTTTCTATTTCGATGATCAGAAGACGAGGACCAGCATGCCAACGCTATTTGCAGGCGTCAACGGCTATGCCGGTTCTGACGCCATCAGCTCGTTTTTGGCCCCTCAGCGCATAGCGAGGAAGCCATGGTGCGCCGACCTGGACAAAGTGGCTGTGGTGCGGCCGCTCGCCACAGCCCTGACGAAGCCGTATATCAACCTCGATTTGCCGACGGCCGTCACCGGCTTGACCATTGACGTTGACCGGGACGCGCGTGAGATGGCCGACCCCGGCTTTTGGCGCAATGAGGGGCTCCCGCCGCCAAATTGGCTCGCTGTCGGCGACAACGGCCGCCCCCACGTTCGGTATGACGTTGAGTTTGTGGTTCTCAAAGCAGGCGACGGCATCCGCCCCAAGCCCCTGGCCTACGCCGATGCCGTCGAGGACGCCCTGATTGCCGCGCTGAGGGCTGACCCGAATAAGGGGCGGCTATTGACCAAAAACCCAGCTAGCGGCGCCTGGAAAGCCGTCCGGCTGCGCCAGCAGCGCTGGACACTGGATGAGCTAGCCGGATGGCTGGACCTGCCCCCACGGGGCTGGCGCCGCCACGCCGACGCACCAGCTTCTGGCCTAGGACGGAACTGCGACCTCTTCGATGACCTCCGCCATTACGCCTACAGCGAGGTAGGCCGCTGGCGCCGCCTTGGCGAATCCGGGTGCTGGCACAGCCACTTGGCCGAACGCGCTAATATCCGAAATGCAGAGTTGTTCGCTAGCAGCCCCTCCGGGCTCCTGCCGCCCGTGGAGGTGCGCAGCATCGCAAAGTCCGTCGCGCGCTGGACCTGGGAGCGCTATACCGGCCACGGCAAGGGCATCAAGCGAGGCGCCATGGCCGCCCATCTGTCGCCCTCAATGGATCTTCAGCAGCGCCAGGTTGCCGCTGCCCATTTCGCCGCCCGACAGCAGGTGCAGGCCTCCCAGTCTCGGATTGCCGAGGCCCGCGCCGCACTGGAGGAGCAAGGGCAGAAGGCATCACAGGCCGCTGTGGCGGCTGTGACCGGCCTGGGTATCGCGACGGTAAAGCGGCACTGGCGGGCCTCATCGACAGGGGTATCAACTGGTATCAAACGGTGTACATCAGGATCAGCCCTAGGGTCCGGTCACCCAACCCCAGCTAACCGGCCTCGAAAAGGAGTCAGGAATCCTACAGGGATTCAGATTCCTAATATGGATCGGAGTCCCAAGCCACTGGCGCAGACACCTGATGCCTGGGTTGAGATACCAGGCGCGCCGTTCCGGATACCCGCCTTCCTGATGTCCTGATGCCCAACATGATGCTGGGGGTGAGCGACGAAGGAGCGAGGGGGGGCTTTGTCCCCCCTCAAGCACGGCATAACAAAAAGAATATAATACGGAATCCTAATGCTGGCTCGGGTGCCGGGAGGAGCGCAGCGAAGGCCAGCAGCCTACATCGGACCCGAATCCCCTCCTGTGGCCTCCAGAATGCCAATCTGAGACCAGTTGGAGCAGGAGGACACCCAATCTGCCATGTGAGACCATCGCCCGTCCCATGGCCCTAATTGGCAGATCAGAGAGCCACTTCGAGGCTTAGGCTCCGCCCGTCAACCGAAGCCGACGAAGATCATCATGGCCAAAGCGGCAAGGAGTAGAGCGGTAGCCGCCCAGTCCAAAACCTTCGCAGCCCTTTCCGGCATCGGGAATGCTTGCCTAGATAAGTTCAGCAGGATTGCCACCGCCACAAGCCATGGAAAAACGCCTTCCACCTCACTCACTCCGGCCTGACCCGGGCGACACGGTCGACAGCGCCGCCGAAACGCGAGATGCTGTTGGCGAAAACTGACATCGAGCGCGAGACTTGGTTGTGGTGCTTGGGACGGGAGTTTTCGGTCACAGATTTGTCCGTTTCGCCTGGCGCGCCCATGCGCTTGCTGGGGCCGCCTATGTGATGCTGGTGGCCGGAGCACATTCGCGGCTTTGGAGCAGTTTGCTGATCCTCAGCCTTGCTGTGCTGTGGTCCACGTTTCGTGGGATCTGTGGTACACGTCACCCGCTGATCATCCTGCTGGAGACCCTGGTCCTGTATTACGGCTCCGTCCAGATATTCAATGCCGTCGTGCTCCTCCGAATGTCCGCACTACCAACCTAGCGAAGGCGATGCTCCTCGCGGTCGAGGTGGGCGGCAACGCTGCCGACGGGGGCGTCCAGTATCCGCTCGACGGCCCGCGCTGCGGCGTCCTTGAACGGGCTGATGACCAGGTCGGCACCCGCGTCGAGAAGGTGCTTCGCATCCAAAGCGTCCCGGCCGGTGAGGGCGACCCGGCCTTCGAAACCTGCCTCTCTCAGGGCATGTAGGAGCGCCAGCCTGGGGTCATGGGTGCCGACCATCAGATGGTGGCCGGGGATGGACACGACGACCCATTTGGCGCGGCTCAGCGGCAGAGAATTCACGAACTCCGGGTCTCCCGCATCGCCGAACAGCCCTGTATGGCCGCGTTTCCGCCATAGCGCCATTGCCTCGGGATCGAAGTCGACGCCAAGGACCGAGAGATTTTCGATGCGCAGCCCCTTCGCGATTTCCCGGCCGTATCGCCCGAGTCCGAACAGGATGATGTCGAAGGCCGCCGTCGGATCGATCTCCTCCTCCTCGGCCTGCTCACGATACGGGACGTTGCGCTCGAACGGGCTCAGGAGTGGCTCGACAAAGGTGTAAATTCGCTGCGAGTACACGATCATGTACGTCGACAGCGTGATCGTCACCAGCCCCACCAGGGTCACGAGCCCCATGGCCTCGCTCTGGACATGGCCGAGTTGCAATCCCATCGCCATGAAGATCAGCGAGAATTCGCTGATCTGGGCCACGGTGAGGCCCGCCAGCAGGCCGGTGCGCTTGCGGAACCCCATGTAGCCCATGATCGCGAGGACGATCAGCGGATTTCCGATCAGCACGAACAACGACAGAACGAACGAGGCGGTCAGTTGCTGGCCCAGGCCACCGAGTTCGAGCCGGGCTCCGAGGGCGATGAAGAAGAACAGAAGCAGGAAATCGCGCAAACTCGACAGGCGTGACGCGACCGCTTCCCGGTACGAGGTGGAGGCCAGCGACACGCCCGCCAGCAGTCCTCCCAACTCCTTGCCGAACCCCAGCCAGTCGCTGAGCGCTGCCAGCAGCACCGCCCATGCGATGGCGAACGTCACCATCAATTCGGGCAACGCGGAGATGCGGGCCATCAATCGTTCGGCTCCGTAGCGGATGAACAGCCCGACGGCCACGATCAGAAGCGCTCCACTCAGCACGACACCGGCAATGCTGGCACCGGAGGATTCGGCCGTGCCGATCCCGATGGCCGACAACGCGACCATCGCGAGGACCACGGCAATGTCCTGGACGATCAGAAAGCCCAGCGCGACCCGCCCATGCAGGGCGTCGATCTCGCGTTTGTCGGACAGCAGTTTCACGATGATGATCGTGCTGGAGAACGTCAGCGCGACGGCCACGTAGGCGCTGGTGATGACGTCGATGCCGAGCAGGAGGCAGATCAGAAAGCCGAAGAATGCTGTGAACAGCACCTGGCCAAGGCCGGTCGCAACCGCGACGACGCCCAGGGTTCGGACCAGTTGCAGATCGAGCTTGAGCCCCACCAGGAACAGGAGGACCGCGATGCCGATTTCCGCCAACAGCTCGATGTGTTCCAGCGACTGGACCAGTCCGAGTACATCGGGGCCAGCAATGATTCCAACAGCGATGAAGGAGACGATCAGCGGCTGCCGCAGCATCAATCCGACTAGGCCAATCGCCGAGGCAATTGCCAGCAGGGCGGCCATCTCGAAAAACGGTGACGAATGAACGATTTCCACGTGCTAAACCTTCGCTGTCCGGCTAATCCGCTATCCTACCGGACCCGCAACGTCACGCCCATCCCTGCCGTTCCCTGGGAGCGGTGTTTGCATGAAAAAGGTCGTGTACCCATTTTGGAAAGAACCGTGGATTGGAGGTGACCCGTGCTGTTTCTCGCGCCCACCGACCTTTCGAAACGCAGCGAAAAGGCACTGACTCGGGCTGCAGTTCTGGCGTGGCAGCATCAGGCAGAATTGTTGGTGCTCCACGTCGTGGACTACGACCAGCCGGAAGAGCGGCAGCAGGCCGACATAGCAACCGCCGAACGGGAAATCTCGCGACAGCTTCGTCACCCTTTGCTGACCGACAAGCGACGGCTTCGCCACGAGGTCCGCATCGGGATGGATTTCCAGACCATCTTGGACACCGCACAGGAGACGGGAGCCGAGATGATCATTATGGGGGAGCAGCGGCGCGGATTCTTCAAGGGCGTGTTTACCGGCACCACGGTTGAGCGTGTGATCCGGGGGAGCACGCTGCCGAGCCTAATCGTGCGGGAGTTTGCGACCCGCCCCTACCGAAGCGCCGCCGCCTGTCTCGACCTGGGGCACGGATCCGCAGAGGTGCTCACCAGGGCCGTATTTGCCGCGCCGGACGCCGACCTCTCGGTCCTGCACGCCGTGAACGACGTGGAGCGTCCGCAGTTGCTGGCAGCCGGGCTCCCTGCCGACCTTCTCGCCGAACACGATGATAATGAACGCCGAGCGGCTCGGGAGCGCATTGGTGACGTTGTCGCATCTGCCGGTCGCGTCCCCGCCGAGACGGACATTCTGATCGCGGAGGGAGCGCCAGTTCCGACCCTCGCTGGCCTACTCGAACGCGTCGGCGCCGAACTGGCCGTGGTCGGCACGAGAACCCATACCATGGTGCCTGCCAAGCGGTGGCTGCTGGGCAGCGTCGCCGAATCGATCATCCAGGAGTCGCCATGCGACGTTCTTGTCGTACCGATACCGGAGCAGGACAGCACGGGACAGGTGTAAATCGACAGAAGCTAGGGCAGTCGTCGGCGCTCTGGGCGCTGTTGCTTTTTATTGTCCTCGTCGTGCTTTTCGCTGGGAGGATCTCAGGCCCGCATTTCTGGATTTTCACCGGGGCCGTTTTCGTCGTGCTAGGAATGGTAGTCGGCGTCTATCGAACCGTGACAAGCAAGCGCGACGGAACCAAGCCACCTCAGAATGAAAGCGATTGTGGTTAACCAGCCTAAGGACAGAAAGCCAGAAAGAGCCATTACCCATCATTCCGCCTAGCACCCCCTTCACCACGCCCACTCCGCCAGGCCGCGGCTGGCGGTCAAGCCGTGGCTCCTCGCCATGCTCGCCGGGCAAGCCCGGCTGCGCGTGGCTCCGGTGCCGCGCTCCGCGCGGGCTTGACCGCCAGCCTTATACGGCCCGGCTGCGAGGCGGCGGTTTCGGGGGTTACACTAGGCGGGATGGCTGCTGCGAGTGGGAAAGGCGTCAAAAAGCGCCGCTGCGCGGCGTTTTCTTCGCTTCGCGGAGGGGGGTTTCCTCTCGGGATGGGCTGAGATCGGCACCGGATTAGGCAAGGCGCCAAGAATGGAGCTAAGTGCCGGCGACACCGGCATTTGTCACCAGATTTGGCCTGGAGGCCATAAGAGAGGGCACCCGAGCCGCCGGGCGCCCCTACCGCGCAGAAAATCAAGCTTTTCCAGGCTTCGGCGCCGCCTTAGGCTTCGCAGGCTTCCGCCCCGACTTCGCCGCAGCCGGAGCGACCGCATAGCCAGCCACTTTTGCGGCTGCATATACCGCATCAATCGCGCTGCATAGCGCGGCTGCATCTTCAGCCGAAATATGCTCTCTATCCAGTTTGAAATACTCCACACATGCCGCCAGATGAGCGACTGCACGTTGAGGCGCACGCTTGAGAGTATGCAGTCTCTCTGCCTCACGTTTCTTCGCCATAAACTGCATAATGTCCGCTTGCTCAGCTTCCGTCGCCCGCTCCAAGATCGCTGCCGGAACGTTATCCCAGCTAACCGGCATCCGCCCCAAACTGGTTGACTTTCCGCGCTTTCGCTCAGGATCGTACTCCCAGCGGACGAATTCGAACTTGGCACCCTGCCGGGTTTCAACCGTCTTAATCTGCATCTCTCCGCCCTCCGGCATATGCAGTCGCACCGCATTGCCGACTGCATACTCGGCATATTAGGGCTGCATATCGGCGACGTCAAGCCTTTTTATGCAGTCGCCGTTTCGGCTGTATAGTCATCATCATTCGCACACATCATGCAGTGCTATATGAGCGCGCCCGCGACTGCATGCCGACCGTCAAGACCTAAGTCCTTAGGTCATTACAGATCAGTCAGCCAGCGCTACCGTCGGGGCCATCACAGCCAAAAACGGAGATGCCGCCAATGATTACAATCTGTTCCGCCACCGGCTCCGACGCCTTGCGAGACCGGGCCGCCGCATATATCCAAGCCGCCTTGGCATGGGGCTTGGCGCCGGAGGCCATCGAAGATGGCTTGGCCGGGCTGGGGATCGAGTCCCAGGTCGACGCCGCCGAGGACGGTCATATTGAGATCGTGGTGGCCGCAGCATGAGCAGGCTAGGTGCCCTCGTCAGGCGCGCCTGCGAGCGCGATATCCTGCTAGCCGACATCGCTAGAGTCGGCAACGGCGCCGACCTGGCCGACCGACTGAGACAGGCGCACAGCCGCGGCCTGAGCCTGGCCGACCTAGCCGAAGATGCTGACAGCTACGCGCGATTTCTTCGCGTCATCGCCGAAGCCGCAAGTAAAAAAGTTCGCAGCGCACACTTGACGCAGCATTAGTTCGCGTTAAACGAGAACTTATGCTTGCTAGCTAGCTAGCTAGCACCTATCTCATTGTAGAACAGTCAGCACGGAGAACAGCTATGAAGTTCGAGACAACTCTTAACATTATTGCGCAAGCCATCAAAGACGAGCTTGCGACATTCCCAGCCGACCAAATCGCAGAAACCGATGCCGTCTCAATGCTCGTCGAGTACGACGGCGAAGATTTCCACGCAAGTATTGGCCTCTTCTCTGATAGCAATCGCATCATCCTGTGGCAAAACAGCGCCCCTGGAATGGCGGAATTCTTGGCGGGCGACGATGACGCCGTGAAGGATATGGCTTTCCTCTTCCTAAACGAGGGATGGGTCGATGGGCTGGAGGACGGTATCATTACCGACGATGACGAAGAGGAAACGGCAACACGCATTACTAACGAAATTACCGGCGCGCGTTTGGCTGAATGCGGCTGTTACTATGCAAGCAAGATCGCGACCGTATATGAAAACGGCATCGTCGTGCAGAACCTATCTGATCCGCACACGCATGCACAAACGACCTGGCACCCGATAAGCAACACGGAAGAGCTTGCGGACAAGATGGAGCGGCTGCCGCATCACGACGCGACCCGGACAATGCTGGCGCTCCGCGCCGCAGAATGCGGCGGACCATTTCCGCAGTGGCTCGACGAAGAAGAAGACGACGAGGACTGAGATGCAATCCACCGTCGCTCTATACGCCCGCGTCCCTCCCGGCCTAAAAGCCGCCATCGCGAAGGCGGCGGCCAGCCGGGGGACCACAACCAACCAAATCGTAGTCGACGCCCTGCTAGCCGTCGTCAGCGCCGCAGGCCAGCAGCCTCCGGCTCCGCCTCCCGATCATCGCTGACCACCTCGGCCTCCGCTGCCGGTGCCGCCCCGCGCGGCATCGGCGCCGGTCGCGCGGCCGAGCTATCCGCCGCCAGGCCGTAGCGGCCGCGCGCGAAGATATCCTCAAGATGCCTTTCGGCGATGCGCTGCGGCGCCATATCAGCGATTTCCGCCGCCTCATCGACCGCCAGGCTGTTGAGGCCTGCGATCACCACCGGCCCCAGGCTGTAGCAACGCGACGGCGGCTCATCGGTCTTGCGGATGCGCTCGCCACGACGGCCGCCCACGCCCATCTCAGGCACCCCGCCATCCAGCCGCCAGCGGACATACGCCCTGGCCGCAGCCGCCTGGCTGCGAGGCGCCCACACGCGCTCGCAGCGCTTGATTTCGCGCCGGGCCTCCACCATGGCCCCGGTCCCCAGGAGCCCCGCAGGCACCTCGGCATCGACCTCGGCAGGCTTGCAGGCCAGGGCCTCGCCTGCGGCTTCCATTTGCTCATGCAAGGCCATCATGCGCTCAGCCGTGACCGGCGCCGCCGCTAACCTGGCAGCGGGCTCCGGCACGACGCCGGAGGCCATGACCGGAGCCCGGCGCCGGGCCAGGGCCGCCGACATCGAGTCCGCGAGCGTCAGCAACACGGCGAGCGCAAGCTGGGCCTCGACGCTCGTCAACAGATCAACGGTTTCGCTGCGCCGCTTCCGGCGCCGGGCCTGCGCCTGCCGATGCTTCGCCAGTTCCCAGCACGTTCTCTTTTTACGAGCGTCAGAATTCGTCGTCATATTCCACTGCCTCCCCCGCCATTAGTGCGGCCGCAACACGCGCTGCCGTGATTGCTGCCCGCTCCGCGCCCCGCGCGGAAGCGCCCGCTTCGTAGATGTCGCCTCTGTGCATGTACCAAAAGTAGTATCCAGGCTCAGCGGGGATGATGATGAGATTCCGGCCGCCTGCCGCGCGGCGGCTGTAGCCCCAGCCGCCAGGAGTCAGCATCGGCTCCCAGCCAGCGAGCGCGCTCATATCAGCCCCCCAGCCATCAAGCCCAGGCTGACGGCCGCCAACCCGGCGACGGTGGCGACCGGCGCCGCCAGACAGATCCCGGCGACAGCCAGGCGCCGGACGCCGCGCGGCCGCTCCTCATCGTCGGAGACCGCTTCCAACCAGACCGAAGCCACTAGGCCGACCATCGCGACCATGCCTGCGACGACTCCCCATTGATGTATCATCTCGCTCATGACCTCTTTGCCTCCTGCTCTTGGACGTAACCCACGTAATCCCCAAGCGAATGCTGCCCCCGATGTTCCCATTGCCCGTAGGCCTTTTCGGCCGCCGCACGCTGACCAGCGCTCAGGCCTGCCAGGCCGCCGCTCCCCTTGAACCAGGCGCCACCGGCACCTCCACCGACCGGCGAAATGGACCCGCCGCCGGAGCCGCCACGGCCGCCGCCGAGCTTGGAAAGGGCCGTCTGCATCCCGCCGTGCGCCGCTCGGGAGGCGGGCGTCATCGTGCCCCGGCTGATCGGCGCGACGACGGCGCCGACCTGGGAGTCCCCGCCCCGGTCCTGGACCGGGCCACCCAGCCATCGCAAGCATTGATCCGGGATTTGATGTATTAGTGCAAATGACCGCGTAATAATCTGCCATTCCAGCCAAGCCATTAAGACAAGCCCGAATATTGCGCCCCACAGGCCGACGAGATGACCGCCTTGGTTTGCGATAAAGATGGCAGGGCCGTAGGTATGCAAGAAGTTGACAAACATAGTCGCCAGCACAAACGAAAGGCCAAAGCCAAGCATTCCGAGCGCTGGATACATAAGAAGTGAGAAAAGCAGCAGTATTCCAGGCCGTTGCGGATCGGATACCGCCGCTTGCCCATCCAGCCGGATAAACTGCATTGCCAAGATTGGCGACAATGCCAGCGCTTCCGCCAGCGCAGTAACCCAATTTATACCGAGAAATACCACATGCACGAATGGTATCATTGGCAGCACGTAAGCATACAAGCCGCCGACTAGGATCAGCATTAGTGCAGGTATTTTCACAGTATCCCAGGCGACCTCGAAAGCCCCGTCGAGGCCAGCGGCATCAGCAGGCAGGGTCTTTGCCGCGAGGCCGAGGCCGCCGACCGCGACGAGGCCGCCGTCCGCGACCCCGAGCAGACGGTGCCCAAACGCAGTCGCTTCGCCGATGGGATCGGCGCCGCTGCCGCTGCCCAAGCTAATGGTGGCCTCCAATAGAGGCTTGGTATACGGCTCGCTCAACCGCGCCAGCCAATCGCTCTCATCGGCGGCACGCGCGATTTCTGCGCCCGAAAGGGCCGCTGCATCGCTCTCTTTGCGCCACGCCTGATCAAAGCGCCTCAGGGCCTCTTCGATGCCCGCCCGCTGCCCGGATAGCTCTCCCCGGCGCGGCGCCAGGAGGCCAGCAGGCTCGGCCGCCAGCGCGGCTGTCTCCGCGCTCATCTGCGCCAGCGCCCGCGAATAAGCCCCGGCGCTCAGCCAGCCCAGCTTTTGAGCATCAGCGACGAGCGCCGAGCGCCCCGCCGCGCCCTTGGCGGCCGCATAGGTCCGGGCCGCCGAGCGCATCGAGTCATCATATGCACGGGCGATGCTTTCGACGCGCGCCCGGATTTCTTCCGGCCAGGGGATGTTTTGGCCCGGCGATGCGCCAGCGGCGATTTCGACAGGAAGCCAACTCGCGCGGATCGCGCTGACGGCCGCAGAAATGGCGGAAATCCTGGCATCAGAGAAGGCCTTGGCCGCTTCGGGTTCGCTGTGCGTTGGGATCGTGAGCGTGCCGCAGCCGACGCCATACGCCCACAGGTGGACTCGGATGCCCTGGCTGCCCTCGACGGCCGGTAGCTGCGCGGCGCTGTCCGGCAGAGTGCGGTAGTGGTCGTTGATATCGGCAGAGTTGGCGCAGACCTCGGCTCGCAAAATCGTCTCGACCAGCCGGATTCCCGCCGCGCTGGCACCGGGCTGGCCCGCTGGCGGCAGAAAATCGCCTTTGCCCTCGGCCACCGTGCCGATGACCGCACTGAGCACGGCATTGCCGCCTTGGATGCCGC
>CAZJFH010000020.1:0-76225 GCA_964545205.1 uncultured Rhodospirillaceae bacterium | reverse complement strand
TGCCGGAGCCGACCAGCCCAAGCGTCAGATCGGAACGGGTGGCGTCGAGCATGGTCATTTCCCTTCGTAGACCGGCTTGCGCTTGTCCATGAAGGCGCGCATGCCCTCCTTCTGGTCGCGGCTGTCGAACAGAAGCTGGAACGCCTTGCGCTCCAGCATCAGGCCGGCGTCGAGCGAGCAGTCCTGGCCGGCGAGCAGCACCTCCTTGATCTGCATCACCGCCAGCGGCGGCATGCCGGCGATCGTCGCCGCGGTCTTCAGCGCGGTGTCGAGCACCTCGGCGTCGGGCACCACCTGGCTGGCCAGCCCCATCGCCAGCGCTTCGGGCGCCGGCACCGGCTTGCCGGTCAGCAGCATCAGCATGGCGCGGTACTTGCCGACGGCGCGGGTCAGCCGCTGGGTGCCGCCGGCGCCCGGCATGATGCCGACCTTGATCTCCGGCTGGGCGAAGCTGGCGCCCTCGCCGGCGATGATGATGTCGGCGTGCATCGCCAGCTCGCAGCCGCCGCCCCAGGCATAGCCGTTGACCGCGGCGATCACCGGCTTCGGGCATTCGGCGATCGCCCGCCACAGGCGGTGGGTGTGGCGCAGCAGCATCTCGACGGCGCCGGCCTCGGCCATGTCCTTGATGTCGGCGCCGGCGGCAAAGGCCTTGTCGTCGCCGGTCAGCACGATGCAGCGCACCGCGTCGTCGCCGCCCAGCGCCCGGAACTCCTCGGCCAGGCGCCGGCGCACGTCCATGTTCAGCGCGTTGCGCGCCTCGGGCCGATTGATGCGCACCAGCGCGACGCCCTCGGACGGCCGCTCCACCAGAACCACGTCCATCGCTTCCTCCGTTTCGCTATGCGAAATCGAGTTTCGCAGTTGTTGACGACGAACGTAATTGCTGCCACAGTCCGCTTGCAAACGATTTTTAACTCGGCCGCCACGAGCCGGGAGCGAGCGGAGGAAGGGTTGGGTCAGCACGACGAGCGATTCGGGCTGGGCGCCGAGGACGACAAGGACCGCCAGTTCGTGACGGCGCTGGCGCGCGGCCTCGAGGTGCTGCGCTGCTTCCGGCCCGGCGAATCGATGCTGGGCAACCAGGAGATCGCCGAGCGCACCGGCCTGCCCAAGCCGACGATCTCGCGCCTGACGCACACGCTGACCAAGCTCGGCTACCTCGCCTATATCGACCGGCTCGGCAAATACCAGCTCGGCACGCCGGTGCTGTCGCTGGGCTACGCGGCGTTGTCGAACATGGACATCCGCCAGGTCGCGCGACCGCTGATGCAGGAGCTGGCCGACTACAGCGACGCCTCGGTGTCGCTGGGCAGTCGCGACCGGCTGAGCATGATCTACGTCGAGAACTGCCGCGGCAACGGCACCCTGACCCTGCGCCTCGACGTCGGCTCGCGCATTCCGATCGCCACCACGGCGATGGGCCGGGCGTTCCTGGCGGCGATCTCCGAGAAGGAGCGCGCCTACCTGATGGACCACCTGCACAAACGCTTCGCCGACGACTGGACGCGGGTGAAGGCCGGCATCGAGCAGGCGGTGAAGGACCATCGCGAGCGCGGCTTCACGATCTCGGCCGGCGACTGGAACAAGGACGTCCACGCCGTGGGCGTCGCCGTCGTCGCCCCCGACACCGGCAACGTCTACGCGCTGAACTGCGGCGGCGCCGGCTTCCTGCTGCCGCGCGACAAGCTCGAGGGCGACTACGGGCCGCGTCTGGTCCAGCTCGCGCGCAACATCGAGGCGGCCCTGGGCCGCCACTGATCCCTCTCCAGGAACGACAACCGCATGATCAGAGATCCGGAAATCCTGCAGCAGCTTCTCGACACCGTCGGCCGCTTCGTGCGCGAGCGTCTGGTGCCCAACGAGGATCGCATCGCCGAAGAGGACGCCATCCCCGCCGAGATCGTCGCCGAAATGCGCGCGCTCGGCCTGTTCGGATTGTCGATCCCCGAGGACTTCGGCGGTCTCGGCCTGACGATGGAGGAAGAGGTGCTGGTCGCCTTCGAGCTCGGCCAGACCTCGCCGGCCTTCCGCTCGCTGCTCGGCACCAACAACGGCATCGGCAGCCAGGGCATCGTCATCGACGGCACGCCGGAGCAGAAGGCCAGGTGGCTGCCGCCGCTGGCCGCCGGCGAGATCATCGGCTCGTTCGCCCTGACCGAGCCGGGGGCGGGATCCGACGCCGCGTCCTTGCGCACCTCGGCGCGCAAGGACGGCGATGCCTACGTGCTCAACGGCACCAAGCGCTTCATCACCAACGCCCCGCAAGCCTCGATTTTCACGGTGATGGCCCGCACCAATCCCGACGACAAGGGCGCCGGCGGCATCACCGCCTTCATCGTCGAGCGCGATTCCCCCGGCCTGAGCCTGGGCAAGATCGACAGGAAGATGGGCCAGAAGGGCAGCCACACCTGCGACGTCATCTTCGACGACTGCCGGGTGCCCGCCGCCAACATCATCGGCGGCAAGGAGGGCCAGGGCTTCAAGACGGCGATGAAGGTGCTCGACCGCGGCCGCCTGCACATCGCCGCGGTGTGCGTCGGCGTCGCCGAGCGGCTGATCGCCGAGGCCCTGCGCTACGCCATGGAGCGCCAGCAGTTCGGCAAGCCGATCGCCGAGTTCCAGCTCATCCAGGCGATGCTGGCCGACAGCCGCGCCGAGGCCTACGCCGCCCGCTGCATGGTGCTCGACGCCGCGCGCAAGAAGGACGAGGGCGTCAACGTCGCCACCGAGGCGTCGTGCTGCAAGCTGTTCGCCAGCGAGATGGTCGGCCGCGTCGCCGATCGCGCGGTGCAGATCCACGGCGGCGCCGGCTACGTCTCCGACTACTGCGTCGAACGCTTCTACCGCGACGTCCGCCTGTTCCGCATCTACGAGGGCACGACCCAGATCCAGCAGCTCGTCATCGCCCGCAACATGATGCGCGAGGCCGGTTGATGCGTCCGGTCGCGGACATCCTGGCCGAACTGCCGCCGCGCATCTCGCATCTGGCGCGGCGCTGGGCGGCCGAGACCCCGGACGCGGCGGCGATGCGCCAGGGCGCGACGCTCTGGAGCTACGCCGAGCTGGGCGCGGCGATCGACGGCGCGGCGGCGCGCCTGCGCGATCTGGGCGTCCGCGGCGGCGACCGGCTGATGCTGGTCGGCGAGAACTCGCTGGCGCTGTTCACGCTGGTGCTGGCGGCGAGCGAACTCGACGCCTGGGCGGCGATCATCAACGCCCGGCTGTCGCCGCGCGAGATCGAGGTCATCCGCGACCACAGCGGCGCCCGCCGCGTCCTGTACCTGGTCGACGTCTCGCCCGACGCCGCCCGCCACGCCGAGCGGGATGGCGCCGAGCCACGCGATTTCGGCGCCATCGGCACCGTCGGCGTCGGCCCGCTCGGCGCGGCCGCGCCCGAACCGGTCGTCGCCGACGCCGAGCAGGTCGCGGCGCTGATCTACACCTCGGGCACCACCGGCGCGCCGAAGGGCGTGATGCTGAGCCACCGCAACCTGATGTTCGTCGGCGCCGTCTCCGGCGGCCTGCGCCGGGTGGCGGCGGACGATACCGTCTATGCGGTGCTGCCGATCTCGCACGTGTTCGGGCTGGCGTCGGTCTTCGTCGGCACGCTTTACGCCGGCGGCTGCCTGTTCGTGGCGCCGCGCTTCGATCCGGGCCAGGTGCTGACCGACCTCGATCAGGGCGTGACGGTCTTCCAGGGCGTGCCGGCGATGCATGCCAAGCTGATCGAGCACATGCGGATCAACGGCATCGACCCGGCGGGCCGCTGGCCGCGGCTGCGCTTCGTCTCGGCCGGCGGCTCGCCGCTCGATCCGGCGGTCAAGCGCCACGTCGAGAAGCGGTTCGGGCTGCCGATGCACAACGGCTACGGTCTGACCGAGTCGGCGCCGACCATCGCGCAGACCCGGCTGGAGGACCCGAGAGGCGACACCGCGTGCGGACCTCTGCTGCCCGGCATCGAGGCCAGGCTGCTGGATGCCGAGCGCAACCCGGTTCCGGCCGGCGCCGTCGGCGAGCTGTGGACCCGCGGTCCCGGCGTGATGAAGGGCTACTACCGCGACGCCGCGCTGACCGCGACGGTGCTGACCGCCGACGGCTGGCTCAACACCGGCGACATGGCGCGCTTCGACGAGGCCGGAAACCTGTTCATCGTCGGCCGTTCGAAGGAGCTGATCATCCGCTCCGGCTTCAACGTCTATCCCGTCGAGGTCGAGGCGGTGCTCAACGCGCATCCGCAGGTCACGCAATCCGCCGTCGTCGGCCGCCCGGCCGCCGACGGCAACGAGGAGGTGGTGGCGTTCGTCCAGGTGGCCCCTGGCCTGACGCTGTCGCCCGACGAGATCCTCGCGTTCGCCGCCGAGAGGCTGTCGCCCTACAAGCGTCCGGCCGAAGTGGTGGTGATGGAGGCGCTGCCCGCCGGTCCCACCGGCAAGATCCTGAAAAACCAGTTGGCCCGCATGGCGCAGGGGAACTCCGTCGCCACCGGCCCAATCACGAACTGACAAACCGGAGGAACGACACGATGTCGCTCAAGAGCAAGATGTCCGTTTCCGCCCTGGCGCTCACGCTCGCCATGGGCTTCGGCACCGCCAGCGCCGAGGAATTCAAGGTCGGCTCGCAGATCCCGCTGACGGGCAATCTGGCGCGCGTCGGCACGGCGATGAACGAAGGCATCCAGATCGCCGCCGACATGTTCAACAAGAAGATGGACGGCAAGCATTCCGTCACCATTCTGACCATGGACGACGAGTCCTCGCCGGCCAAGGCGGTCGCCGCGGTCGAGAAGCTGGCCGCGGACGGCGTCGTCGCCTATACCGGCGGCTACGGCTCGAACATCATCGGTCCGGCCTCGGAAGCCGCCGAAAAGCTGGGCAAGGTCTACATCACCTCGGGTGGCGTCGCGACCGAGCTGACCAATCGCGGCCTCGGCAACTTCTTCCGCATCAACAACTCGGCCGGCTACGCCAAGGCGCTGGCGGGCATGTTCCAGGATCTCGGCGTCAAGTCGATCTCCGTGCTCTATTCGACCAAGGAGGCCACCGCCGAGCTGGCCCACACCCTGGAGAAGACGCTGGGCGAGAAGGGCGTGAAGATGCACATGCACGCCTTCGACCCGGCCACCACCGACTTCAAGCCGATCGTCCACAAGGTCAAGCTGCAGGACCACCCCGAGGCGCTCGCGATGATCGGCTACGAGAACGACTATGTCGGCATCCTGCGCGCCGCCAAGGTGCTCAAGCCGGACGTGAAGACCATCGCCGGCGTGTGGTCGCTGGCGACCTCGAAGATGGTCCAGGAGTTCCCGGACCTGATCGACAACGTCTCCGGCACCTCGACCCTGTCCTATCCGGCCGAGTTCACCTCGCCCGAGGCCAAGGAGTTCGCCGAGCTCTACAAGGAGAAGTACGGCAAGGAGCCCGACTATCTCGGCATCTTCGGCTACGTCCAGTCGAAGCTGCTGTTCGACGCCATCGCCCGTGCCGCCGATGCCGGCACGCTGGGCAACGGCGGCCTCGCCGAGGAACTGCGCAAGACCGACACCGACACCCTGATCGGCCAGGTGCGCTTCGATGCCGGCGGCGACAATCCCGAGTTCAGCCACCGCATGGGCCAGCACCAGGGCGGCAAGGTCGAGCTGGTGTGGCCGAAGGCGGCGGCGACCGGCGAGATGAGGTATCCCGCCGTGCCGTGGTGATCGACGCGCCCCTCCTCCGAGGGGGAGGGAGCGGATCGTGAAGCGGGGCGGGTGAGGGTTTTGCGCGGCCCTCACCCAGGCCCTCTCCCCCCGGGGGAGAGGCAGGACGCGTGAGCGAAAGCGAAAGCCCATGTTCGAACTGATTCTGCAGTCCGTGTATTCGGGCCTGCTCGCCGGCGGCTATTACGCGCTGATCGCGCTGGGGCTCGCGCTGGTGTTCGGCACGATGAAAGTGATCAATCTGGCGCATGGCGAGCTGGTGCTGCTGGCCGGCTACATCGCCTACACCGCCGAGACCCGGATGGGACTGGACCCGCTGGCGTCGGCGCCGATCGCCGTCGCCATCGTCGGCCTGACCTCGATCGCCGTCTACTTCCTGGTCAGCCGCATCCAGAAGGACCGCGAGCTCAACTCGCTGATCCTGACCTTCGGCATCGGCATCATCCTGACCAACTCGATCCTGTCGATCTGGCAGGCCGACATCCATTCGACGATGACGCCCTGGTACCAGGACGCGGTGATCCTGGGCGACACGCTGTTCGCGATGAACGCCGAGCTGCTGTTCTTCGTCATCGGCCTGGCGCTGGTCGGCGCGGTGTGGTGGTGGCTGGGCTATTCCTGGTACGGCCGCGCGCTGCGCGCCGTGGCCTCGAACCGCGACGCCGCCAAGCTGATGGGCGTCAATCCGCGGCTGACCGAGGTGCTGTCCTTCGCCGTCGCCGGCCTGCTGGCCTCGTTCGCCGGCATCGCCATCTACACCGGCAAGGTGATCCAGCCGGCGCTGGGTCACAACCTCACCGTCAAGGCCTTCATCATCACGGTGCTCGCCGGCATGGGCTCGGTGCCGGGCGTGCTGGTCGGCGCGGTGCTGATCGGCGTCGCCGAGAGCCTGACCGTCACCCTGTGGAGCTCGGCGCTGCAGGAGCTGACCGGCATGGTGCTGTTCCTGGTGGTGCTGCTGGTGCTGCCCTCTGGCCTGTTCGGCCGGGCGCGGAGGCGCGGATGAACGCGATCAAGCTATCGGCGGTTCTCGCCGCCCTTTATGTCGGCGTGCCGCTGGCGCTCGAGGGCAATTTCTACGTCATCGGCCTGCTGGTCGCGGCGCTGACCATCGCCGGCGTCGCGCTGGCCTGGGCGCTGCTCGGCAATCTCGGCGGCATGGTCAGCTTCGGCCATGCGGCGTTCTTCGGCGTCGGCGCCTATGTCTCGGCGCTGCTGACGATGCAGGGCTGGCCGGTGTTCCTGGCGATGCTGATGGCCGGCTTCGGCGCCGCAATCGCCTCGGTGGCGACGATGCCGGCGCTGCGGCTGCGCGGGCCGTATTTCGCCCTGGCGATCCTGGCCTATGCCGAGATCTTCCGCATCCTGGCGACCGAGATGAAGTGGCTGACCGGCGGCGCCGCCGGCCTGCTCAGCATCCCGCGCCTGCCCGAGGTGTTCGGCTACGACTTCGGCTCGAAGATCGGCGGCTATTTCGTGATCCTGACCATCGTGCTGCTGGCCGCCTGGGGCTACGACGCGATCCGCCGCAGCCATTACGGCCTGGCGCTCAAGGCGATGCACGACAGCGAGGACGCCACCCGCGTCGTCGGCGTCAACTCGACGCTGCTCAAGGCGCTGATGCTGGTCGTCTCGGCCTTCATCACCGGCGTCGTCGGCGCCTTCAACGCCCATTACATCAACTTCCTCGAGCCCGACTACGCCTTCGCCGGATCCTGGACCTCGCTGGCCATCGTCTCGGCGATCTTCGGCGGCTACCGCACGGTGACCGGCCCGCTGGTCGGCGCGGTGTTCATCTATCTGATCGACCAGCTCGTGTTCAAGGAATGGCTGCCGCACGGTCACCAGATCGTGCTCGGCGCGCTGCTCGGCCTGATGATCCTGTTCAGCCCCGGCGGCCTGGTGCCGCTGCTCGCCGAGAAGCTGCGTCCGGCGGCGACGCGAAAGGTGCGACATGCTTGAGCTCAACGAGGTTTCCGTCCGCTTCGGCGGCATCATGGCGGTGTCCGAGGTCAGCCTGAGCATGGCCGAGGGCGAGGTCGTCGGCCTGGTCGGCCCCAACGGCGCCGGCAAGACGACGCTGTTCAACGTCGTCTCGGGCCTGGTGCGGCCCAGCGCCGGCACCGTCTCGTTCCGCGGCCACGACCTGCTGCAGGCGCCGATCCACGCCCGGGCGCGGCTCGGCATCGGCCGCGCCTTCCAGGTACCGCAGCCGCTGCACGAGCTGACGGTGCGCGAGAACCTGATCGTCGCCCAGCGCTTCGGCACCGGCCGCGTCGACAAGCATCGCATCGACGAGATCCTGGAGCTGGTCAGCCTGACCCACAAGGAACACGCCGAGGCGGCGCACGACCTGGCCCTGACCGAGCAGAAGGCGTTGGAGGTCGGCAAGGCGCTGGCCTGCGATCCCAAGCTGCTGATGCTCGACGAGGTGCTCGCCGGCCTGGAGACCGCCGGCAAGCGCGCCTTCATGCAGACGCTGGAGCGGGTGCGCGAGCATTTCGGCCTGGCGCTGCTGATCATCGAGCACGACATCGAGACCATCACCCGCCTGTGCCGCCGCGCGCTGGTGCTCAATTTCGGCAGCCCGATCGCCGAGGGCACGCCCGAAGCCGTGTTCAACGACCCCGTGGTCATCAGGAGCTATACCGGTGGCGAAGCTGCTTGAAATCCGCAACCTGCGGGCCGGCTACGGCTCGATCAACGTCCTGTGGGACATCTCGCTGGACGTCGCGAAGGGCAAGCTGACCTGCATCGTCGGCCCCAACGGCGGCGGCAAGACCACCCTCTTGCGGGCGCTGATGGGCCTGATCCCGGTCACCAGCGGCGAGGTCCTGTTCGACGGCCGGCCGTGGACCGGCGTCGCGACCTGGGACGCCGTCCGCCAGGGCGTCGTGATGATCCCCGAGGGCCGCATGGTGTTCCGCGACATGACGGTCCAGGACAACCTGCTGATGGGCGCGTTTCCCAGGAAGTGCCGCGCCAACGCCAAGCGCAATCTGGCGATGGCCTACGAGATGTTCCCGCGGCTCGAGGAGCGCCGCGACCAGCTTGCCAGCTCGCTGTCGGGCGGCGAGGCGCAGATGCTGGCGATGGGCCGCGGCCTGATGGAGGAGCCGGAGGTGATGCTGGTCGACGAGCCGTCGCTGGGTCTGGCGCCGGTGATCGTCGACGAGATCATGGCGATCCTCGCGCGGCTGCGCGGCGAGGGCCGCACGATCGTGCTCGTCGAGCAGAACACCCACAAGGCGCTGGCGATCGCCGACCACGTCCATCTCGTGCGCAGCGGCAAGGTGGTGATGAGCGACGCGGCGGCCTCGGTCGACATGCACCGGCTGCACGACCTCTACTTCGCGCGGGATGTCGCGGATGCCTGAGCCAGACCTGCTCAAAGGCGAGCCGCAAAGCGGGTTCCAGGAGCTGATCGGCTATCGCGTGTCCGAGTGGCGCGAGGACCATGCCGAACTGCGCCTCGCCGTGCGGCCCGAGCACCTCAACCGCGCCGCGACCGTCCATGGCGGGGTGGTGGCGACGCTGATCGACACCGCCTGCGGCTTCGCGGCCACGTTCTGCCCGCACGAGGGCCGGGTGCGCCGGGTGGTGACGCTGTCGCTGACCATCAGCTTCACCGGCCAGGCCTCGGGCGGCGAGATCCGCGCGGTGGCGCGCAAGCGCGGCGGCGGCTCGCGCATCGTCGCCTGCACGGCCGAGGTTCTCGATGCCGCCGGCCGGCTGGTCGCGGTCGGCGAGGGCACCTTCCGCTACCGCGGCGGCAGCGAGAGCCCCGAGGGCGTGCCGTTGTGAGCCTGCGCACCCGCGCCACCGATCTGTTCGGCACCCGGCTGCCGATCGTGGCCGGCGGCATGCAATGGCTGTCGGACGCCGCCTATGTCGCGGCGGCGGCGCGGGCCGGCATCATCGGCTTCATCACCGCCGCCAGCTATCCCGACCTCGAGGCCCTGCGCGACGCCATCCGCCGCTGCCGCGACGACGCCGACGGCGCGCCGTTCGGCGTCAACATCTCGATGCTGCCCAAGCTGACCGACGCCGACCGCACGGCCGCCGTCGTCGATCTGGTCGCCGCCGAGGGCGTGCGGTTCGTCGAGACCTCGGGCCGCAGCCCCGAGACCCATCTGCCGTCCCTCAAGGCCGCCGGCATCAAGGTGCTGCACAAGGTGCCGGCGGTGAAATACGCGCTGAAGGCCGAGGCGCTGGGCGTCGACGCGGTCGCCGTGGTCGGCGCCGAATGCGGCGGCCATCCCGGGCAGGAGCTGGTCGGCACCTTCGTCCAGGCGGCGACGGCGGCTGAGCGGATCCGGATTCCGCTGCTGGTCGGCGGCGGCGTCGGCTGCGGCCGCCAGCTCGTCGCCGCGCTGGCGCTTGGCGCCGACGGCGTCGTCGTCGGCACCCGCTTCATCGTCGCCTCCGAGATCTGGGCCCACGAGGACTACAAGCGCCGCCTGCTCGGCCTCGACGAGACGGCGACGACGCTGATCATGCAGTCCCTGCGCAACACGATGCGCGTGCTCGCCAACGACACCGCCGCCATCGTCCAGGCGCTGGAGCGCCAGGGCGCCACCCTGGCCGATCTGATGCCGCACGTGGCCGGAAGCGTCGGGCGCCGCGGCTACGAGACCGGCGATGCGGACACCGGCGCGTTTTCGCTCGGCCAGGCGGTGGCCTTCGCCGATCGCATCGAGCCGCTGGCCGACATCGTGCGCCGTTTCGAGGACGAGGCGCTGGCGACGCTGTCGCGGCTCGGCCGGCCCGCGCCGCCGTGAGCCGGGCGCCGGCCCTGGCGGTCGGACCGGGTCGCGGCGACGTTTCGGCGGCGCTGCTCGGCCTGATGATCGTCTGCTTCCTCGGCGACGCGCTGTTTTCGGTCGAGCCGCTGCGGCTGGCGGCGCGCGGCCTGGTGCTGGCCTATGTCGTCCTCGAATGGCCGCGCCTGCCGCGCAACGCCCGCATCATGGTCGGCATCGCCGCCGCGATGACCGTCGCGGTCGCCACCACCGCCGCCGGCGCCCTGCCGGCGATGGCGCAGGCGCTCGATCGCGGCGCCTTCTTCGCCACCTTCTTCGCCAACCAGTTCTTCCTGCGCCAGGCGGCGCAGAACTCGCCGCTGGTGCACCGCTGCGGCAGCGTCTTCGTCAACCAGCGGCCGGGCCGGCGCTACCTGCTGCTGACGGTCGGCGGATATCTGTTCGGCATCATCCTCAACCTCGGGGTCCTCAGCCTGCTCGGCGTGATGATCGGCAAGCGCAACACGCTGGCCGCCGCCGGCGGCAGCGAGGCGGTCCGGGCGGCGCGCGAGCGGCGCATGGTCTCGGCGCTGCTGCGCGGGTTCTCGATCACCCCGCTGGGCTCGCCGCTGTCGATCGCGCTGGCGGTGATGCTGACCGCGATGCCCGGCGTGCGCTGGCAGGCCATTCTGCCGCTCGGCCTCGGCATCGGCGTGCTCGTGCTGGCGACCGGCTGGGTCCATGACCGCCTGACGGCGCCGCGTCGGCTGGCGCCGCTGGTGCCGACGGTGACGCCCGAACGCGACCTGCGGCCGCTGGCCGGGGTCGCCGGGCTGGTGCTTTCGGTGCTGGCGCTCGCGATCGCCATCGAGCAGCTCCATCACGTGCCGATGAGCCGCGCCATCCTGGTGGCGATTCCGACGGTCGGGCTCGGCTGGCTGGCCGTGCAGTACCGCCGGGCCGGGCCGGCCGGCGCGGCGCGCCTGGTCGGACGGCGCCTGCGCGGGCAGGCGCGCGTGGTGTTCCCCGGCTACCGCTCCGAGATCGCCATTCTCGGCAGCGCCGGCTTCATCGGCACGCTGTTCTCGTCCCTGCTGCCGCCCGAGGCGGTGGCGGCGGCGATGGCGGCCAATCCGCTGCCGACTGCCCTGATTCCGGCCGCCGCCGTTCTGCTGGTGATCGTCCCGGCGACCGTCGGCATCAACCCGATCGTGACCGTGACCATCCTCGCCTCGGCGATGCCCGCCCTGCCAGACCTGCCGCTGCCGCCCGAGTTGCTGGCGGTGGCGCTGATGACGGGCTGGTCCCTGTCGATCAACGCCTCGCCCCTGACGGCATCGGCGATGCTGCTGGCCGAGATCGTGAACAGGCCGGCGGGGCAGGTGACGCTTGGCTGGAACGGCGGCTTCACCCTGGCGGCCGCCGTGATCGCCTGCACCGCGCTGGGACTGCTGGCGAGCCTGGCCTAGTTCGGCGCTGGCGAGCCCGGTCGCGTCGCGAAGACCTGGTCGGCGATCGACAGTTCTTGGCCGGCCAGATCGGCGGCCTCGTCGGAGCACAGCCAGGCGACCGCCCGCGCCGGCTCCGTCACCGGGCGGAGTTGGTCGCGCCTGAGGCGGCTGATCTCGTTGATGCCGGACTGCCGGATCAGGCCTTGCATTTCGGTGTCCACGACCCCTGGCTGGAAGCCGTAGGCGCGCACGCCCGACCCGCCGTACTCGTGGGCGATGGTCCTGGTCAGCATCGCCAGCCCGGCCTTGGCCGAGCAATAGGCGCTCCATCCTTCGCGCGGCGTGTGCGCCGCGCCGCTGGAAAGGTTGACGACGACGCCGCGCCGCTCCCGCAGATCGTGGATCGCCGCCCGCAGGCAGTTGAATGCGCCGAGCAGGTTGACCTCCAGCGAGCGTCGCCACAGCGCGGGATCGGCGTCTTCGATGCGGCCGATGGGCTCGATGGTGCCGGCGTTGTTGACCAGGATGTCGACCGGCCCGAGGCTCTCGCGCACGGCGGCGAAGGCCGCCGAAACCGATGCCCAGTCGGCGACGTCGCAGGCCAGCGGCAGAGAGCGGCGGCCGCAGGCTTCGACCGCCGCCGACACGCCGCGCAGCCCCTCGGCGGAACGCGCGATCAGGGCCAGGTCGGCACCCGCGGCCGCCAGCTCGGCGGCGACGGCGGCGCCGATGCCGCGGCTGGCCCCGGACACCACCGCGACCTTGCCGGCCAGCCCGCTCACGACGACCGCTCCAGACGCGCCATGTCCTCGAGGACGGCGCAGACGGCGGCGGTATCCTGCTTGCCCCGCCCCTGGGCCATCGCGGCGGTGTAGAGCTGGGCCGAGGCCGCGAGCAGCGGCGTCGGCACGCCGAGATCGGCGGCGAACTTGCCGATCAGCGCCATGTCCTTCTGCCAGATGTCGACCTTCATCGTCGGCGGTTCGTATTCGTCGCGGACCATCAGCGGCCCGCGGACCTGGAACATCCGCGACGAGCCGGCGCCGTCGCCGACCACGTCGTAGATCATCTGCGGATCGAGCCCGGCCTTCATGCCCAGGACGAAGGCTTCGGCCGCCGAAGCGTTGTGGATCGCGACCAGCAGGTTGGCGACGAACTTCATCTTGGTGCCGTTGCCGAATTCGCCGAGATAATGGCTGGCGCGGGCGAAGCCGTCGAACACCGGCCGACAGGCGTCGAAGGCGGCGCGCTCGCCGCTGGCGTAGACCGCCAGGTCGCGGGTCACCGCCTGGGCGCCGGTGCCGCTGAGGGGGCAGTCGAGCAAGGTGATGCCGGCTTCGGCGAGGGCGTCCCGCGCCGCCAGCTTGTCCTCCAGCCCGAAGGTCGAGCACTCGGCGACGATCAGGCCCGACCGGCCCGCCGCGAGCAGGCCCTCGCCGCCCCAGACGACCTGTTCCAGGGCCGCGACGCTGGGCAGCACGGCGACCAGCACCTCGCATTCCGCGGCCGCGGCCGCCGCCGACGGGACCACCGTGCCGCCCATCTCGCGGAGGTCGGCTTGCGGCTGCGGCAATGGATCGGCGCCGTAGACCGCGTGCCCGGCGGCGATCAGGTTGCGCGACATCGCCGCGCCCATGATGCCCAGGCCCAACATTCCAACTCGCATTTCGTTCTCCCCTACATCAACGACGGCAACCAGGTGACCAGCGGCGGGAAGGCGATCAGCAGCGCCAGGGCGGTCAGCAACAAGGCCAGGAACGGCAATGATCCGGCGAAGATCTCCTCGATGGAGACCTCGTCGCCCAGCGCCGACTTCATGGTGAAGATCACCATCCCGAACGGCGGCGTCAGCAGCCCGATCTCGACGGCGACGATCATCACGATGCCGAACCAGATCGGATCGAAGCCGAGGCTCAGCGCCACCGGCACCATGATCGGCACGGTCAGCAGCAGGATCGACACCGAATCGAGAATGGTGCCGAGGAACAACAGCACCACGACGAAGGCCAGGATCACCAGGATCGGCGCGACCTGCAGCGCCGCCGCCCATTCGGTGACCGCGGCCGCCAGGCCCGACAGCGTCAGCATGCGGCTGTACATCTGGGCGGCGATCAGCAGCAGGAAGATGCTGGCGGTGGTCCGGCCGGTGTCCAGCAGCACGCCCCAAAGGTCGCCGAGATGGAACCGGCGCTTGAGCATCACGATGACGAAGGCGCCGACCGCGCCGACGGCGCCGGCCTCGGTCGGCGTGAAGAAGCCGCCGTAGATGCCGCCCAGCACCAGGACGACCAGCGCGACCACCGCCCAGGGCCGCACCAGCAGGCGAAGCGTCTCCGCCGGCGACCGCCGCACCGGCGGAACGTGCTCGCCGCCCCAGCGTGGCCGTAGCGCGATGATGCCGCGGATTCCGAGCGCCAGCACCAGCGTCACCACGAGGCCGGGGATGATTCCGGCCACGAACAGCTTGCCGATCGACTGCTCGGTCAGCACGCCGTAGACGATCATCAGGATCGACGGCGGTATCAGCATGCCGAGGATGGCGCTGCCGGCGACGATGCCCAGGGCGAAGCGGCGATCGTAGTTCAGCCGCTGCATCTCGGGCAGCGCCACCTTCGAGAACACCGCGGCCGAGGCGACCGACACGCCGGTGATCGACGCGAACACCGCGTTGGCGAAGACGGTGGCGACGCCCAGACCGCCGCGGATGCGGCCGAAGACGACCTGCGCGGCGTCGAACAGCTCGCGCGTCGCCCCCGACAGGCTGGCGAACAGGCCCATCAGCACGAACAGCGGAATGACGGCGAAGACGTAGTCCATCACCGCGGCGTAGGCGGTGGTCTCGAGCAGCTTGATGGCGACGAAGGGCTTGCCGGTCACCGCCCAGATGCCGCCGACGCTGACCGCGGCCAGCGCGACGCCGATGTGGACGCCGAGCAGGATCAGCGCGAACAGCACGGCGATGCTGACGATGCCGATGATCACGGGCTCCATGCCGCCTCCTCCCCGCGCAGCAGGGCGAGCAGACTGCGGCCGGCCATCGCCGCGAACTGCACCGCCGTGAGGGCGGCGCCGACCACGAGCAGCGAACGGATCGGATAGGTGGGGACGCGGACCGGATATTCGCCTTCGAACTCGCCGATCTCCCAGGACTCGATCATCGGCGCCCAGGCGGTGTAGGCGACCAGCGCGAAGATCGTGGCGCCGAGCACGAACGCCAGGACGTCGGCGACGTGGCGGCCGCGCGCCGGCAGTCGGTCGAGAATGACGTTCGAGCGCAGGTGGCCGCCCGAACGCAGCGTGTGCGCCATCTGCAGCCAGACGATGCCGACCACCGAAATCTTGACGATTTCCGGCACGCCGAAGATCGGGGATGCGAAGAAGGCGCGGCCGACCACGTCGGCGGTGATCAGCAGCCCGATCGCGGCGATCCACAGCGACCCCAGGGCGTTGAGGACGGCCATCAGCGCCGTCAGTGAGCGAAGCAGGACGGTCATGGTGCCATCACGCGGCATGGGGCCGGGCGCGTGGCGCCCGGCCCGCCCGCCTCACTCCGCCGCCCAGTCGCGCGGGAAGGCGAAGTTGTCGGCCTTGAGATTGCGGATGTAGGCGTAGACCACGTCGCCCGGCATTCCCGTCTTGCCGATCTCGTCCGCACGCTGCTTCGGGATGTTCGGCAGCGCCTTCGCCCACTTCACCTTCTCGTCCCAGCTCAGCGCGTCGACGGTGCCGCCGCTGGACTTGATGGTGGCGATCGAACGCTCGCCCTTGTCGCGGGCCGCCGTCGATTCGACCTCGGTATACTCCTTGCCGACCTCGAGGAAGATCGCCTGCACCTCATTGGGCAGCTTCTTCCAGGTATCGCGGTTGATGGTGATCAGCACGTTCGGAATGGCGCCGAAATCGGTCACGGTGTAATGCTTGGCGACCTCGTGCAGCTTGAAGCCGACGGTGGCGTCCGGGAACATGATCCAGCCGTTGTAGACGCCGGTCTGGAACGAGGTGTAGGCCTCGTTGAGGTTCGACTGCACCGGCACGGCGTCGACCGCCTGCAGCCACGGCAGGTTGGGACCGGCGGCGGCGACCTTCTGGCCCTTGAGCTGATCGACCGCCTTCCACGGGAAGGTCGTCACCAGGTTGTAGTTCCCGACCGTGCCGGTGGCGAGATAGACCTGGTTGTACTTCTTCTCCAGGAGCTCCTTGAGCTGCGGAAACTCGTCGTAGACCTTGCGGGCGGCGCGGGCCGCCTGCACCGGATCGGGCGTTCCGAACGGCACGAAATAGGGGAAGTTGTGCGCCATCAGCTTCGTCGGCTCGAACGGGACGTGCAGGTCGGCGACGTCGAGAAGCCCGCTTTCCACCGCCTCCAGGCACTCGCCGAGCTTGCACACGGCGCCGCCATAGGCGTCGACCCACTCGATGTCGTGGCCGGTACGCTCCTTCACCCGCTTCTTGACCTCGGGGGCGAAGAAGTCGCGCATGGTGGTGATCCATACCGCGGCGTCGGCCGGATGCCCGGCGCCGATCGACAGCCGGAAGGTCTCGGCCTGCGCGGCGGGCGCCGCGGCCGCGATCCCGGCGGCGAGGGCGATGGCGGTCAGTGTCTTCTTCATGATGAACGATTCTCCCTTTCTTGTGCTCAGGCGGTCGCCCCGTCCCAGCACAGCTTGGCGCCGGTGGCGAGCAGCAGGACGTGGACGAGGCGGAAGAAGAGGACGTCGGACAGGCGGCGGTTGAGCCACACGCCGAGCAGGATGCCGGCCGGCGCCAGCGGCGCCAGCAGCAGCGATGTCGCGAGGTTGGCCGTGGTGAACTGGCCGAGCCAGCCGTAGGGGATCAGCTTGACGAAATTGGCGGCCGAGAAGAACGCGACCGAGGTGGCGACGAAAGCCGGCTTGGCCAGCCGGCGGCCCAGGAGATAGGTGGTCAGCGGCGGGCCGCCGGCGTGGGCGACGAAGCTGGCGAATCCCGACACCCCGCCCCAGAACCCGCCGGCCACCGCCATCGGCAGCCGGGGCGCCGGCAGCGAGAACCCGAGGAACGGCCGCACCCCGACCGCGAGCGCCAGGACGCCGACGATCAGGCGCAGGGCGGAGGCGTCGAGATGGCTGAAGGTCAACGTGCCCAGCGTGATGCCGGCCAGGCCGGCCGGCAGCAGCACCCGCAGTTCCGCCGCCAGCCATTGCCCGCGCCAGGCCCACAATCCGTACAGGTCCATCGCGCAGAGCACCGGCAGGGTCACGGCGGCGGCGACCCTGGGGTCGACGGCCAGCGACATCAGCGGCACCGCAACGACCGCCAGCCCGCCGCCGAATCCGGCCTTGGACACGCCGATGACCAGCAGCGCCGGCACGGCGAAGACGTAGAAGGCGGGATCGGCGATGATCACGGCGCCGACCGCAGCCGCCGCCGTCCGGGCAGCTCGAACATCATCGCCGCGGCCAGCGTCGCCAGGCCGGCGACGTCGACCCACCAGCTCGTCGGGAACAGCAGCATGAACGCCGCCGCGACCAGCATCAGGCGTTGCACGGTCCTGATGCGACCGCTGAAGAAGCTGGCGCCCTGCAGCGCCATCGCGGCCGCAGCCAGGCCGAGAATGTGGCCGATGGTGGCGTGCGCGATCTCGAGCGGCGAGCCGAGCAGAAGGATCTCCGGCGCGTAGATGAAGCTGAACGGCAGCAGCACCAGCGCGGCGCCGTATTTCAGCGCCGAGAACCCGGTCTCCATGGGATCGGCCTTGGCGATGGCGGCGCCGGCGAAGGCCGAGACGCAGACCGGCGGCGTGATGTTGGACAGGCAGGCGCCGTAGAAAACCGCCAGATGCGCCGCGATCACCGGCACGCCCAGCTTGATCAGCGCCGGCGCCGCGACCACCGACAGGATGATGTAGGAGCCGGTGGTGCTCGAGCCCATGCCGATGATGATCGAGATGGCCATGACCATCAGCGCCGCCAGGAACAGCGAGCCGCCCGCGAACTCGACCAGCACCGCCGAGAACTTGAGGCCCAGTCCCGACAGCACGATGCCGCCGATGATGATGCCGAGCGTGCCGATGGCGGCGCCGGCGGCGGTGTTGGAATGGGCGCCGCCGACCAGGCCCTGGACGATCGAGCGCGGCCCCATGCGGGTCTCCTTGCGCCGCCACGACAGGACGAGCGTGGAGACGGTGCCCCAGAACGCGCCGATCTCGGGCGAGTAGCCGACGAACAGCAGCCCGAGGACCACGACCAGCGGCATGAAGAAGTGCCAGCCCTTGCGCAGCACCTCGCCCAGCCGCGGGCATTCCTCGCGCGGCAGGCCCTTGAGGCCGGTGCGCACCGCCTCGAGGTCGACCATGAACATGACGAAGCCGAAGAACAGCAGCGCCGGGATCACGTTCATCAGCGCGATCTCGAGGTATTCCGTCTCGGTCAGGGTCGCGAGGATGAACACGCCGGCGCCCATGATCGGCGGCATGAACTGCCCGCCGGTCGAGGCGATCGCCTCAATGCCGCCGGCGACCGGCGGGCGGAAGCCCATGCGCTTCATCATCGGGATGGTGAAGGTGCCGGTCGACACCACGTTGGCCACCGAGGAGCCCGAGATCGAGCCGAACAGCGCCGAGGTGACGGTGGCGATCTTGGCGGGGCCGCCGCGCCAGCGGCCCGTCAGCGCGGTGGCCAGTTCCATGAAGAACTGGCCGGCGCCCGAGCGCTCCAGAAACGCCCCGAAGATCATGAACGGGAAGACGAAGGTGGCGAAAGTGGCGGTGATGACGCCGAAGATCGCCTCCTGGGTCGAGAAGGTGAATTCGATGATGCGCTCGACCGACAGCCCGGGATGGCTGAGCTTGCCGGGCAGCACGGTGCCGAAATAGAGCTGGGCCAGGAACACCAGCCCCAGAATCACCATGACGATGCCGAGCACGCGCCGCGCCGTCTCCAGCATCACCACGATGGCGATGCCGCCCATCACCAGGTCCCACATGTTCGGGGAGCTGACCCGGAACATCGCGTAGGGGACGTACTGGTCCATCCAGTAGCCGATGGACGCCACCGCCGCGAGCATCAGGACGCCGTCGAGCAGGCTCGGCCGGTCCTTCGGGGCGCCGCGGCGGGCGGGGTAGAGCAGGAATACCAGGACCGAGGTGAACAGCAGGTAGAGGCCGCGATTGCTCTCCGTCGAGACCAGACCGAAGCCCGAGGTGTACATGTACCAGCCCGAGAAGCACAGGCCGACGGCGCCGTAGAGCCAGGCCCAGGCGCCACCGAGCGAGCGGCCCTTGACGGAAACGTCTTCGAACCAGCCTTCGTACCAACGCATGATGTTCTCCGCAAAGGCCGCGGCGGCGCCGGGAGGCGCCGCCGCGGGTGAACGCCGCTACTCCTGCCAGACGCCCTTGGCCTTGTAGTAGGCCTCGGCCCCGGGGTGCATCGGCGCGCCGAGCTTGCGGAAGTTCTTGGTGTCGGGCGCGAGCTGGCCCCAGGCCTTGTGGCCGGCGACCAGTTCCTTGCGGATCTCGTCCTTGTCGAAATGCTCGAGGAACTTCGAGACGGTCTCGGCGGGCACGCGCTCGTGCGCGACCCAGTAGACGTCCGTGTAGGGCAGCGTGACGTCGGGGACGTTCTTGTACATGCCGGCCTTCATCGTGCCCTTCCAGTAGTAGGGGAAGGTGCCCTCGATCTTGGCCATCTCGGCGTCGCTCATCGACAGGACGACGACGTCGTGGGTCTCGGCCAGTTCCTTGACCGCCGCCGCCGGCGCCGACGACTGGCAGAACGCGTCGAGCTGCCCGTTGCCCATGGCGCGCCCGGCATCGGCGAAGGTCATCATGCGCGGCGTGATCTTGTCGAGCAGCCCCAGCGCGGTGAGGATGTTGGAGCAGTTGAACACGGTGCCCGAGCCGGGCGGGCCGAGCGCCACCGTCTTGCCGGCGAGATCGGCCATGCTCTTGATGCCGGTGCCCTTCAGCGTGACGAAATAGGTCGGGCCGTCATAGGCCTTGGCGACGCCGCGCAGCATGTCGCCCTTGGCGCCGTCCTTGAACGGGCCTTCCTGCTTCTGGGCCAGATAGACGTGCGAGCCGTAGACGATGCCCATGTCGAGCTCGCCCTTGATCAGCCGCTTGGCGTTCTCGGTCGAGCCGCCGGTGGTGACCTGGGTGACGTTGAATTCGGGCAGGTCGCGCGACAGGATGGTGCCGGCGGTCCCGACCATGTAGTACATGACGCCGCCGGGGGACGAACCGCCCCAGGCCACATCCTTCTTGTCCTGGGCGAGCGCCGGTGCGGCGGTCGCCAGCATCACGGCCAGGGCCGTCGCGGTCGTTTTCTTCATTGGACTCCTCCTGCTTGTTTGGTTTGTTCCGAGAGCTATGTTCAGCCGACGGGGTTCTCGAGCGTGCCGATCCCGTCGATCGTGACCGAGACCACGTCGCCGGCGCTCAGGAAGCGCGGCGGCGTGAAGCCGATGCCGACGCCGGCCGGCGTGCCGGTGGCGATGATGTCGCCGGGCAGCAGCGTCACCGAGGCCGAGATGACCTCGATCAGCGTCGGGATGTCGAAAATCAGGTCCGACACCGACGCGTCCTGACGGACCTCGCCATTGACGCGGGTGACGAGGCGCAGCGTCGAGACGTCGGGAATCTCGTCGGCGGTGACCAGGGCGGGGCCCATCGGGCAGAAGCCGTCCAGGCTCTTGCCGAGGAACCACTGCTTGTGCCGCTTCTGCAAGGTGCGCGAGGTGACGTCGTTGACGACCGTGTAGCCGTAGACGTGATCGAAGGCGTTCCGGGCGGCGATGTTGCGCCCCGGCTTGCCGATCACCACCGCGAGCTCGCCCTCGTAGTCGACCGACGCGGTCGGGTCGGAGCCGGCCGGAATGGTCTCGCCCGGGCCGATCACGCTGGTGGTCGCCTTGGTGAAGATGATGGGATCCTCCGGCACCGCATCGGCGCCCGCGGTCGCATCGAAGCCGGACCCGTGGAACTCCTTCGCGTGCTCGCGATAGTTCTTGCCGACGCACATGAGGTCGCGCAGCGGCCGCTGGATCGGCGCCAGCAGGCTTACGCGCCCGAGCGGCAACACCTGCTCGGCGGTGGCGGACCTGACGGCCTCGCGGGCCGCGTCCAGCAGCGCCGTGCCGCCGAGGACGAAGGCGGACATGTCGGCGGGCAGAGCCGGCGTACCGGCCGAAAGGTCGACGACGACTCCGTCGCCCGGCATCAGAACGCCGACCCGGACACGGCCTTCGGTGGAAAAGGTCACAAGATGCATGGTGGCTTCGATCTCCAACCAATTTCGGACCATTGCAAAACCAATCGAGGCAGATGTCAACCATTTCGGCCCATACCATGCTTTGGTATAGTAATTGGTCGGCCAGCCTCTGCCTTTCGGGCAAGCCGACGCGAGCAAGTTGCGAAACCAATCCAGACCAATTAGGTTAATGGTCGTAGCTTCCGCAGAGACCCGATGACCACCAGCAACGACACCCTCCAACGCCTGCGCGACCTCATCCAGTCGGACCGCTTCGGCCCCCAGAGCCGGCTGCCGCCCGAGCGCGACCTCGCCCAGGAGCTCGGCGTCACCCGGACGACGCTGCGCGGCGCCCTGGCGGCGCTGGAGGCCGAGGGCGCCATCTGGCGCCATGTCGGCCGCGGCACCTTCGTGGGCAGCCGGCCCGAGCCGGCCAACGACGACCAATCCGAGGCCGGCTTCGTCATCGACGCGACCAATCCCCAGGAGGTGATGGAGGTCCGCCTGATCCTCGAGCCGCGGATCGCGGCCCTGGCGGCGCTGCGCGCCAGCCCGGCCGAAATCGCGCGGATGGAGGAGTGCCTTCGGGGCGCGACCACCGCCACCGACGTGCCGAGCTTCGAGAAGTGGGACAGCGCCCTGCACCACGCGATCGCGCAGGCGGCCCGCAACCAGCTGCTGCTGAACCTGTTCCGCGCGGTCGATGCCGTGCGCGAACAGGAGATCTGGGGACGGCTGAAGAAGGCGACGGTGACCGAGGACCGCAAGGCCCTGTACATGAGCCAGCACGCCGACTGCGTTCAGGCGGTCCGGGATCGCGACGTCGCCGGGGCGGAACGTCACATGCGCAAGCACCTCGAGACCGTGCGCGACAACATGCTCGGCACCGTGGTCTGACCCGTTCCGGCAAGGCGGAACGCCGACCCACGGCCTGACGATCCGTCCGGCCCCGCTAGCCTGTCAGACTGCGATCAGCACGGCCCGGTACCGTGCCCCCCACCACGACATCGGGGGACAGGGAATGACTTCACCATCAGGCTACCGCGTGGCGGTCAACTGGGAATGGACCAGCAAATGCAACGCCCGCTGCGCCATGTGCCCGCGGGCGATGATCTCGGACCCGCAGGTGATGCGACCCGAGGTGTTCGAGCGGGCGCTGGCACGGCTGTCGCCGGCCGACGTGTTCCGCGTCGTCGTCGCCGGCTACGGCGAGCCGACCACCCATCCGGCCTTCGACGATTTCGTCGAGCGCCTGCGCGGCAATCCGCTGCGCTTCGACATGGCCACCAACGGCAGCCGCCTCGCGGCGGAGCGGCTGAAGCGCCTGGACGGCGTCATCGACACGCTGATGATCTCGTTCTCCAGCATCGACCCGGCGGTCTACCAGACGGTCCACACCAATCTCGACCAACGCCAGGTGATGGACAACATCCTCGCCGCGCGGCGTCTGCTCGGGCGGACGCGGCTGGTCATCAACCTGTCGCCGACCGCCGAATGCCTGGAGACGCTCGACGCCACCGTGGCGTGGTTCCGCGGGCACGGCATCGATGCGCTGCACATGTCGCCGACCTACTACGACCGCGCCGGCGCCAAGGAGACCGACGGTCAGCCGTCGGAGGTCCGCCTGCGCGCGGCCATCCGCCGGCTCGGGCTGGGCAGCCAGGAAACCGGCTTCATCCCCAGCGTCGTCGAGGTGGCGCAGCAGTGGCTGGGCAACCGGCACAAGTGCATCCCGCGCAACACCAACATGCTGATCAACGCCCGCGGCCAGTACACGTTCTGCTTCAACGACATCCGCCACAGCCGGGTGATCGGCGAGGTCGGCGCCATGAGCCTGCGCCAGGCGTTGACCGCCCGGGAGGGCGCCGGCGCCGACGAGACGATCTGCGGCCGCTGCAACCTGCGCGGCCGCTACCGGCCGCGCGAACTGATGCGCGTTGCCGCCGACTACGCCCGCGGGCGGCTGGCGCCGGCCTGAGGCCGGCGCCCCTTCCCTACTCCGCCGCGCCGGGCGCCTGGAGGATCGCCGCGATCTCCGGGTGCCGGGTCTGGCCGCCGACCGCCCGGTCGATCACGCCCGGGAACAGCCGCTGCAGCAGCACGAACAGCCGCTCGGCTCCACGCGGATAGGCATCGCGGGCGTCGCGTTCGACGGCGCGCACGATGCCGGCCGCCACCGCCTCGGGGGCGTCCAGGGTCATGCCCATCGGCCCGACCAGCGCCGCGAAGGCGCCGGCGGCCGGGGTGCGCGTCGCGCGCGGCGCGACGTAGGTGACGCCGATGCCGCTGCCGTGCAGCTCGCGCCGCAGCGCCTCGGAGAAGCCGCGCAGGCCGAACTTGCTCGCCGAGTATGCCGCGAACAGCGGATAGGCGATGTCGCCGAACACCGAGCCGACATTGACCACCCGCGCCTGCCTGGCGCTCCGCAGCACCGGCAGCAGCTCGCGGGTCAGCGCCATCGGCGCCAGCACGTTGGTCTCCAGCACACGGCGCAGCTCGGCGTCCTCGGCCTGGGCCAGGGGCCCGACGGCGACGACGCCGGCGTTGTTGACCAGGACGTCGAGCCGCCCTTCGGCCAGCGACGCCGCCAGCGCGCGGCGGTCGCCGGCATCGGTGACGTCGGCGACGGCGACGCGATGCTCGCCCGGCCGCGGCAGGGCGGCCAGAGTCTCGTCGAGCGCCGCGGGGCGGCGGCCGACCAGAACCAGGCGGGCGCCGCGTTCCGCGGCGGCGCGACAGAATGCGCGGCCGATGCCCGAGCCGGCGCCGGTGACCAGGACGAGCTTGCCCTCAAGCCGCATGACGCACCTCCGCGCCGCCCAGTTCGGCGAAGATCCCGCCGTAGAGCCGGTAGAAATCCTTGGCGGCCTCGACGATGTACGGCTGCGCCGCCGCGGGCAGGCCGTCGACCAGACGGCGGTAGAAGGCGACGTGCTCGACGTCGAGGGCGCCGTGCGAGGTCAGGTAGCGGAAGCCGTCGCCGAGATCGCGACCGAACCCCGCCGCCAGCCGTTCGGCCGCCGCATGGGCGAGCCGCACCGACATGCCTTCGAGCACGTGGACCATTCCCAGCAGACAGTACGGGCTGATGCGCTCGACCGCGTAGTAGGCCCAGCCGATCATCGCCTTGCAGGCCAGGCCGGGCTGACCGCCGCGCACCGAAGCGGCGTCGCCGCCGAGTTGGCGGATGTCGTCGAGGATCCACTCGTCGTGGCCCTTCTCCTCGTCCATGTAGGCGATCAGGGCGTCGCGGTATCGGTCGTCGTCGGGTCCCAGGCGCGAGGCGGCCAGCGCCAGCAGCGGGCAGGTGTGGCGCACGTGATGGTAGGCCTGCTCGAGAAAGGCCAGGTACAGGTCGGGCGACGCCCCGTCGCGCAGCACCGATCGGATCAGCGGCGTGGCGAGGAAGGCGGCGCGCTCGGCAGCGGTTTCGGCGAGAAGGCGGTCGTGGAAGCTCATGCGGCGACTCCCTGGTCGATGAACAAGTCGGCGAAGCGGCGGCGGATCGGCCGGCCGTTGGCGGTCAGGCACCCGCGCCGCCGCAGCTCGTCGTCGGCGACGACGGCGACGTGCCGCGGGCGGGCGTAGTCGGGCAGGCCGGCGCAGGCGGCGTGCAGCCGCGAGGCGACCATGGCGGGCGTGGCGTCGGCGAACCAGGCGGCCGGCGTGAGGATGGCGGTCAAGGCCGGCCGTCCGTGCCCGACGACGACGCAGCGGGCGAAGGCGGGGTCGGCCAGAACGGCGGTCTCGACCCATTCCGGGCTGACGTTGCGGCCCAGCGCAGTGACGATCAGGGTGTCGCGGCGGCCGTGGACGAACAGGTTGCCGTCGGCATCGAGGCTGCCGAGATCGCCGGTGCGCCACTCGCGGGCGACCGGCCCGGCGCCGAGATAGCCGTCCATCACGCCCGGCCCGACGACGACGATCTCGCCGTCCTCGATGCGCACGCGGTTCCCCGGCAGCGGCCGGCCGACGCTGCCGGGAACGCGGCCCCCCGGCCGGTTGACGGCGACCACCGAGCAGCATTCGGTCAGGCCGTAGCCCTCGTGGACCGGAATGCCCGCCGCCCAGGCGCGCTCGGCGGTGGCCGCCGGCACCGGCGCGCCGCCGACGGCGACGAAGCGCAGGCTGTCCGGCGGCCGCAGCCCGCTGGCCTCGATCGCCTGGAGCCAGCCGGCCAGCAGGTCCGGCACCAGCACCGTCGCGGTGGGGCGCACCGCCTCGATTGTCGCCAGCAGCGGCGCGGGATCGCCGTTCGCGGCGGCGGCGAAGGCTTCGGCGGCGATCGTCGTCGGCGCCCCGACCAGCAACGGCACATGGATCGCGCAGATCTGTTCGAGCAGCAGCGAATAGGGCAGCAGCGACAGGTAGCGGTCCGCCGGCCCGGCGCCCGATGCCTCGATCAGCGCGCGGGCGCTCCAGCCGATCTGCCGCTCGCCGAGCACCGCGCCCTTGGGGCGGCCGGTGCTGCCCGAGGTGTAGACGATCTTGCGCAGCCGCGGCGATCCCGCCGGCGCCGCGGACGGCGGCAGGTCTCTCGGCCGGACCCAGGTCGTCCCCAGCGCCGCGGCCAGCCGCTCCAGCCCCGGCCCGACCAGGACGACGCCGACGCCGGCGTCGCGCAGCACATGGCCGAGTTGGTCGGCGGCGAAGAACTCGGGCAGCGGCACCACGGTCTTGCCGGCCCGCGTGGCCGCGAGGTCGGCGATCACCCAGTCGACCGAGGCCCGGCACAGCAGTCCCACCGTGTCGGGCAACGGCGCGAGGCGCCGCGCCAGGTCGTCGACCTCCAGCGCCAGCCGGCCGAAGCCGAGCGCGCCACGGGAGTCGGCGACGGCGGTCGCCTCGGGCGTCTCCGCGGCGTGGCGCCGCAACGCCGTGATCACCTCAGGCATGGACCGCCGCCTCCGGGCGCGGCGGCGCGCCCAGCCGGACCATCTCGTCGGCGATGGCGCAGACGCGCGGCTCGGTCAGGTAGTAGCGGCCCCAGCGTTCCGGGTGCCGGACGCGCTCGGGCGTGGCGGCGCAAAGATCGAGCACCGGCACGCCCCAGCGCCGCAACGCGGCGCGCAGGCGCTCGGTCAGGGTGAAGAACGCCCAGCGCATGCCCAGCGCGCGGCCGTGCGCGACGATTCCCTCGATCAGCGCCAGGGCGGCGCTCGGCCGGCGGCAGGCCAGGGTCGTCACCTCGAACACCGCCTCGCGTCGCACCGGCGCGCCGGACACCCGGGACAACTCGGCTTCCGCGGGCGCGTCGAGATAACATTCCGAGAAGAACCGGTCGAACCGCAGCCCGGCCGCGGCGATGACCACGCCCGCGGCGTCGAGCGCGACGATAAGCTCGGGCGGGAAGTCGTCGACGGCGGCGCCGTAGGTTTCGGCGTAGACGGCGGTGATCAGGTCCTGCGCCTCGCGGCGCAGGGGGTGTCGGGAGGGAACGGTCAGGATTGTCATGCGGCGGCCCCGTCAAGGCGCCCCGAAGCGGGCGACACCTGGACGATGCCGACGTTTACTGACGTGATCCTGACGGTTGGTCGCCATCCGGGGCAAGCGGCGGAAACTTCAGGATGAAAACGGCGCCGCCGCCGGGGGCGTCCTCGATCGCGACGCCGCCGCCATGCAGCTCCATGGCGCGGGCGACGATCGCCAGGCCGAGCCCGGCGCCGCCGTTGTCCCGGCGGTCGCCGCGCCAGAAGCGCTTGAACACCAGTTCGCGCCGCTCCGGCGGCACGCCGGGACCGTGGTCGCGCACCGCCAGCGACCCGTCGGCGCGGGGCGTGATCACCACCGCGGTCCCGGGGCCAGTGTGGACGAGCGCGTTCTCGGCGAGGTTGCGGACGACGTTGTAGAGGATGTCGCGATTGCCGCGCACCGGCACCGCGGGCCCGTCGTCGACCTCGATGGTCTTGCCGGCCTCGATCGCCCACGGACCGAGCAGCGCGGCGACGTCGAGCGCGACGTCCCGCAGATCGGCGCGCTGGTCCGGAGCGATGGCCACCGCTTCGAGCTGAGCGACCTTGAGAAGCTGCTCGACCAGCCGGGCCATCACGTCCAGATCGCGCCGCAACGCGGCCGAGGTGTCGCGATCGGCCAGCGTGTCGACGTGCGATCGCAGCACCGCCAGGGGCGTGCGGAGCTGGTGGGCGGCGTCGGCGGTGAACTCGCGCTGCATGCGAAAGCCGCCGTCGAGCCGTTCCAGCGCACCGTTGACGGCCTCTACCACGGGCAGGAGCTCGCGCGGCATGCCGGTGGCCGGCAGGCGCAGTTCGGTGTTGCCGGGCCCGATCCGGCGCGCCAGCGCCGACACCCGGCGCAGCGGCGCCAGGGTGCGCTGGATGGTGAGCAGGCTCGATCCCAGCATCGCGGCCAGGAACGGCAGCACGAACCAGCCGCCGCCGTCGTCCCAGAACTCGGCCAGGACGTGCTCGACCAGCAGGTCGTCGTGGCTTTCGTCCTGCTCGACCTGCACCCAGACCGGCCGCCCGGCCAGTTCGATCCGCTGCACCGCCCCGTACACGCGATGGCCGGCGTCGACGTAGCTGTAGTATTCCGGCCGGCCATCGGCATCGGCGACGTTGCGCCAGTCCCAGACCGGCGCCGGCGAGGCCGCCACCCTGGCGCCGCCCGACACCGAGAGCGCGTACCGGAACCGCCCTCCCGGGGCGGCATAGGTCGCCGCGACGCTGTCCGGCAGCGTCAGGCGCGGTCCGGGCTGCAGGTGCGAGAGCAGGTCGCGAAGCTGCGACTGCAGCGAGCTGTCGCGCAGGGTTTCGCGGCTGTCCAGGTATTCGGCATAGAGCAGGCCGTAGAGGATCGCCGCCGCGGCCACCGTGAGCAAGGTCAGGCGCACCGCCACGCGGCGCATCAGCGACGGCGCGCTCAAGCCGGCCGGTCCGACAGCAGATACCCGACGCCGCGCAAGGTGTGGATGCCGACGCTGGCGCCCTGCGCCATCAGCCGTTTGCGCAGCCGCGAGATGCTGGCCTCGATGGCGTTCGAGCCGATGTCGCTGTCGAAGGCGTAGACGCTCTCCTCGATCACCGCCTTGGGGACCACCCGGCCACACCGCCGCAGCAGTTCCTCCAGCACGTCGACCTCGCGGCGGGACACCACCACCGGCGTGCCGCCGATCCGGACCTCGCGGGCGACGGTGTCGAGCTCGAGGTTGCCGGCGGTCAGGACGACGCCCAGGGCGCCACCCGGCCGGCGCAGCAGGGCGCGGACGCGGGCCAGCAGTTCCTCGACCGCGAACGGCTTGAGCAGGTAGTCGTCGGCGCCGGCGTCGAGTCCCGCGACGCGGTCGCCGACCCCGTCGCGGGCGGTGAGGATGAGGACGGGAACGCCGTTGCCGGCCGCCCGCAGGGTCCTGAGCACGTCCATGCCGTCGCCGTCGGGCAGCCCGAGATCGAGGACCACGGCGTCGTAGCGCGTCGTGTCCAGCGCCGCGGCGGCCTCGCCGGCCTCGCCGAAATGGTCGACCGCGAAGCCGCCGGCGACCAGGGCCGTCCGCACGAATTCGGCGAGACGATCGTTGTCCTCGATCAGCAGCAGGCGCATGGGAGTCTAGAGCAGGTTGTAGACGATGTCGGAGCCGTCGCTTCCCGTGAAGCGCACCCGCACCAAGGTTCCGGCGTCATCGTACCACACGTCGCGTTCGAGATCGCCACGGATGGCGTAGTGCCGTGCCTCGACGGTGCCGCCGCGGGCCGGAACGGCCTCGGTGCCGACCAACGTGACGTCGACGGCCATGGCGCGACCGTCCAAGGTGTTGAGCAAGACCGGCTGCTCGACCAGTTCGGGGTGCCACAGGCTGGCGGGGATGATCCCGGGCGCGGCCTCGCTGCGCTTGCCGTCGCCCTCGACCACCAGCTTGCCGCCTTCGGCGCTGATCGTCAGGCGGTGGTCGGTGCCGTCGTCGTCGGTCTGCGAATCGAGGGCGACCAGGCGCCCGTCGCGCCAGACCTCGCGGCCCTCGTGGGCGAAGCGATAGACGGTGATGAAGGCGACGTCGACCGCCACGTCGGTGACGACCTCGACCCGCAACGCGTCGGCGTCCTCGGCGAAGCGCAGGGTGTGCGTGCCGATCGGGCTGCCCTCGCGCAGCACCTGGAAACGCAGCATGCCGCCGTCCGGTATCGTCCACGCGGCGGCGCCGCAGGACGCGGTCAGCGCGACTGCCAGGGCCGTCAGCCCGGCTTTCCAATTGATCTCGAACATCGTGCTCCTCCGCATCGTGGTGGTGCGGTGATAGCCCGGCAACATGACGGCAGGCTGACGGCGTGCGGCTACACGCCGAAATAGCGGCCGGCCCGGTCCGCGAGTTCGGTCGCGACCGACGATTCCGTGCTCTTTCCGTAGGTTTCGTAAGCCGGCCGGGCGATGCGCTCGAAGGCGTCGAGCAAGTCCGGATCGAAATGACTGCCGCGGCCGTCGCGAAGAATCGCCATGGCGCGCTCGAACGGCATCGCCTCCTTGTACGGCCGCTTCGAGGTCAGGGCGTCGAACACGTCGGCGATGGCGAAGATGCGCGCGACGATCGGAATTTGCTGACCCGAGAGTCCGTCGGGATAGCCGCTGCCGTCGAACTTCTCGTGGTGGTGCCGGACGACGGGGTTGGCGCCCGCGAGCCACTCCGAGCGGCGGATGATGTCGACGCCGTGGTCGACATGGGTCTTCATCACCGCGAACTCGTCGGCATCGAGCCGACCCGGCTTGAGCAGGATGCCGTCGGGAATCGCGATCTTGCCGACGTCGTGGAGGAACGCCCCCTTGATCAGATCCTGGATGGCGGCACGATCCAGTTCGATCGCCTCGGCAAGGCCGAGGGCGTACAGCGTGACCCGATAATTGTGGGCGTGCGTGTCGCTGTCGCGCTTGGCGATGGCGTCCCCGAGCAGTCCCAGCGTATCGAGGTTGCTGCGAAGGAGTTTGCGCGACAGCTCGACCAGATGCCGGTTGAGCGCGACGATCACCGGAACCAGGAACAGCGTCGTGGCGCAGACGACGACGACGACGACGCCGACGGTCCGGGCCGCCGATGTCATCATCGCTGCGCGGCGCGCGTCGGAGACGCGATAGACGCCCTCGAAGAAGCCATGCCGGGCGCCGCCGGCATCCGTCAGCGGCACGACCACGCGCATGAACAGACCGCCATCGACCGACACCTTGTCGTGCCAGGGCTCCGCCCCTTCCGGAAAGGCATGCGCCGTCTCGTCGATGGCCGCTTCCAGGGCCTCGGCTTCGGCGCGCGCGGCCTCGGCGATCGGGCGCTGGCGGCGGTCGTAGAGTTCGGCCACGGCGAAATGCCCGTCGGCTCCCGCCGCCCTGCCCTCCAGCCAGCCTTCCAGGCGCCGCTCGAGTTCCGCCGGCCTCAGCCGCAGCAGTTCCGGCATCCCCTCCGGTTGCGCGACGATGAAGTCGCGGGCCTCGGCCGCGGCCAGCGCGACCACCTGTCGGGCGACCACCGACTGCTGCTGCAGGTATGCGGCGCCTCCAAGCAGCAAGGCGATGACGGTGGCCGCCAGTCCCAGCCGGACCGCAAACAGCCGGTAGAGGTTGTTCATATAGCGCCCCTGGTTTACCTCCCGATTGATTTACCCGCAAGCTGCCGCGCGCGTCCAGCGAAGGACGCGCGCGAGGCCCGATCCGGGGCGCCCGGCCGCGTCGTCGGCCGACGGCGCCCTCGCCCTCAAGACGAACGCCGAGCAGGCCGAGCGCCGTCCAGGCGCCGCTTCGAGCTCAAAGCCGAACCCAGCGCAGCCGCAGCGCGTTGCCGATCACCGACACCGAGCTCAAGGACATCGCCGCCGCGGCGATGATCGGGCTCAACAGCCAGCCGAACACCGGATACAGCACGCCGGCGGCGATCGGCACGCCGAGCGCGTTGTAGACGAAGGCCAGGAACAGGTTCTGGCGGATGTTGCGCATCGTCGCCAGGCTGAGATTGCGCGCCCGTGCGATGCCGGCGAGGTCGCCCTTGACCAGGGTGACGCCGGCCGACTGGATCGCCACCTCGGTGCCGGTGCCCATGGCGACGCCGACATCCGCCGCCGCGAGGCCCGGAGCGTCGTTGACGCCGTCGCCGGCCATCGCGACCACCGCCCCTTGCGCCTTGAACCGTTGCACCACCTTGCCCTTGTCCTCGGGCAGCACCTCGGCCACGACCTCGTCGATGCCCAGCCGCTGCGCCACCGCCTTCGCCGTCGTCTCGTTGTCGCCGGTCAGCATGACGATGCGCACGCCATGCCGGCGCAGGTCGTCGAGGGCGGCCGGCGTCGTCTGCTTGACGGGGTCGGCGACGGCCAGCACACCGGCCGGCGCACCGTCGACGGCGACGTACATCGCGGTGGCACCGCTCCGGCGCAACGCGTCCGCCTGATCGCGCAAGCCCGCAAGGTCGACGCCGGCGTCCCGCATCATCGCGGCATTGCCGAGCGCCACCTCGCGGCCGGCGACGGTGCCGGTCACGCCCTTGCCGGTGGTGGAGGCGAAGTCCGTCACCTCGGCGAGCGCCAGTCCCTTCTCCCTGGCCGCGGCGACGATGGCGGCGGCCAAGGGGTGCTCGCTGGCACGCTCCAGGCTCGCCGCCAGCCCCAACACCTCGTCGGCGGTCATGCCGGCGGCCGGCACGATCTCGGTCACGGTCGGCTTGCCCAGCGTCAGCGTGCCGGTCTTGTCGACGACCAGGGTGTCGACCTTCTCGAAGCGCTCCAGCGCCTCGGCCGATTTGATCAGCACGCCCATCTGGGCGCCGCGGCCGACGCCGACCATGATCGACATCGGCGTCGCGAGGCCCAGGGCGCACGGACAGGCGATGATCAGCACCGAGACGGCGGCGATCAGGGCGTAGGCCAAGGCCGGTTCGGGCCCCCAGAACCCCCAGACCATGAAGGCCAGTGCGGCGATGATCATCACCGCCGGCACGAACCAGGCCGAGACCAGGTCGGCGAGGCGCTGGATCGGCGCGCGGCTGCGCTGGGCCTCGGCGACCATCTCGACGATGCGCGACAGCATCGTGTCGCTGCCGACCTTCTCGGCGCGCACGACCAGGCTGCCGGTGCCGTTGACGGTTCCGCCGATCACCTTGTCGCCGGGCTGCTTGTCGACCGGCATCGACTCGCCGGTGACCATCGACTCGTCGACGGCGCTGCGGCCCTCGAGCACGACGCCGTCGACCGGCACGCCGTCGCCGGGCCGCACCCGCAGGGAATCGCCGACCATCACCTCGGAAAGCGGAATCTCCTCGTCATGGCCGTCGGGCTTCAGCCGCCGCGCCGTCTTCGGCGCCAGATTCAGCAGCGCGCGGATGGCGCCGCCGGTCTTCTCGCGGGCGCGCAACTCGAGCACCTGGCCCAGCAGCACCAGCACGGTGATCACGGCGGCCGCCTCGTAGTAGACCGCGACCACGCCCTCCGCGCCACGGAAGCCGGCCGGGAAGATGCCGGGCGCGAAGGTGGCGACCAGGCTGAACACGTAGGCGGCCGAGACGCCGAGCGCGATCAGCGAGAACATGTTGAGCCGCCAGCCGCGGAACGACCGCCAGCCCCGCACCAGCAGCGGCCAGCCGGCCCACAGCACCACCGGCGTCGCCAGCACGAACTGAACCCAAACCGCCAGCGACGGCGAAATCCAGTCGTGCAGGCCGAAGGCCGGGACGTGCTCGGCCATCACCATGATCATCAGCGGCGTCGCCAGGGCCGCGCCGACCCAGAAGCGCCGCGTCATGTCGATGAGCTCGTGATTGGGCTCGGCCTCGGCGGTGACCGTCGCCGGCTCCAGCGCCATGCCGCAGATCGGGCAGTTGCCCGGCCCCTCCTGACGGATCTCGGGGTGCATCGGGCAGGTGTAGATGACGCCCTTTTGGGGCGAGGGCTGCTCCTGCTTCGGTTTCAGCCAGCGTTCGGGCTCGGCGACGAAGCGCTCGCGGCACTTGGCGCTGCAGAAGTGATAGGCGGCGCCGCCGTGCTCGGCATGGTGCGCCGTGGCGGCCGGATCGACATCCATGCCGCAGACGGGATCCTTCACGGTCGCGGCGCCGGCGCCGTGACCCGGATCATGATGGTGATGATGTCCTGCGTGCTCGTGGGCGTTCATGCGGCCCTCCATCGTCCTCATCGGCCAACGGCTTTCAGACCCCAGGGTTCCGGGCCGACCTCATTGGCCATGTTCAACGTTCCAGTCATTGGAAGGTCAAGGGGGACTTGACCTTGCAGCGGCTGCAAGGCGCAGGCTCGGTGAACGCCGACGAAAGGAGGGTGCGATGGCTCGTTCCACACTCGCAGAGCAGGTCTTGAAGGCATTCCGCCAAGCCTACCGCGACGGCAGGTTCGAGGTCGCCGACCGTCTGTTCGCGGTGCTGGAGGCGATGCCGGAGGCCGATCTTTCCTGCGCCTGCGAGGAACTGGCGGAGGCCGCGCCGAGGCCGGCCGCCGCGGGTCTGGCGAATGGCGGCCGGGGTCGACCCGTGCGAGCCCGTGCACGAGCGCGCCATCGCCGCAGACGCTGACCGAGGATTTATATTAGATGGAACAAATCCTCCGCCCAGCCATTCGCTCCTGTGATTCAAGCCAGTGGAGGACCCGATGCGATCCATTCTGTTCGCGGGCATGCTTGTGCTCGTGCCCGCGCCTTTGATCGCCGCCGAGCAGCCGGGATTCGGCCGCATCGATGCGGACAAGGACGGCGCCGTGACCTGGACCGAGGTTCTGGAGCGTCACCGCGCCGCCTTCGCCCGAATGGATCAGGACGACAACGGCACCGTAGACGAGGCCGAATTCCTCGGCTTTTCCGGCATCGTCGGCGACGGGCGCCCGCAAGACCCAGCACTGCGCAAACAACGTTTCCAGCGCTTCGACGGCGATGGCGACGGCCGACTCGCGTTCGACGAATATTCCGGCGGCCACCGCCGCATGTTCGACCGCGCCGACACCAATGATGACGGCCGCGTCACCGGACAGGAATTCGCCGAGCTGCGCCAGACCCGGCAACAACAAGCGCGAGGACGGTGACATGGCCTATTTCGAAGCCAAGATGCTGAACGGCGAAAGCGTCGAGGGCGCGACCGCCCGCGCGACCGAGGCCCTGAAGGCGCAGGGCTTCGGCGTGCTGACGACGATCGACGTCAAACAGACGCTGAAGGCGAAGATCGACGCCGATTTCCGCCCATACGTGATCCTGGGCGCCTGCAACCCCGCGCTGGCGCATCAGGCGTTGCAGGCGGAGGAGCACATCGGACTGATGCTGCCGTGCAACGTCGTCGTCCAGGAGAAGGACGGCGGCGCCGAGGTCGCCGCGGTCGACCCGGTGGCGTCGATGACGGCGGTTGACAACCCGGCCCTGCATGGAATCGCGGAGGAGGTTCGCGACCGCCTGCGGCAGGTGATCCGGGCACTGTAGCTCCGGCTGCGACCGGCCGCGTCACAAATGGAAAAACTTTTCCGTCGGATCGACAAATCCTGGTGACACTCGGCGGCTAGCCTCGCAGGCATGATGGCAAGCCTCTCCCGCCGCCGATTGATCACCCTGGCCCTGTACGGCGCCGGCATGTACGGCCTCGGCCTCGAGACGCCGCGCATCCTGCGGCTCTTCGAGCGCGATCATCTCGGCGAGGCCGCGCGCGCGGTTATTCCGGACACGCCGGCCTGGACCGGCATGACGCTCGGGCCCGCGATCGTGCGGCTGGTCGAGGCCGACGTCATCGACCCGGACAAGATGTCGACGGCCTACGCCGGCCGCGGCGGTCTGCCGGCCTGGGCGGCGCAGGCGCTGAAGGCGGCCTCGCCCGAGGCCGTGGTGCTGTCGCCACAGACCGCGCCGGTCCTGCTCAACCTGCTGTGGGCGCTGGGTCTCGCCAACCGGATGGAAGCCAACGCCGCCAGCCGCCTCGCCGCCGCGGACGGCGGCAGCTTCGCCAGCACCGGCGGCTGGACATTGGGCCGCGCCGAACGCGGCGGCGACTACTTCAACACCGTCGCGGCCGTGCCGCTGACGCCCGAGCAGGAGGCGCGGGTGGTGGCGATCGCCGACGCCACCTATCGGCCGTGCTGCGACAACTCGGCATTCTTCCAGGACTGCAATCACGGCTCGGCGATGCTGGGGCTGATCCAGCTCGCCGTCGCCCATGGCCTGGGCGACGACGACGTCCGGCGCCTGGCCAAGGTCGCCAACGGCCTTTGGTACCCGGAGCAGTACGTCGAGATGGCGCTGTGGTTCCGCCTCTACGAGGACGCCGCCTGGGGGGAGGTCGATCCCCGCCGCGCCCTCGGGCGCGAGATGTCGTCGCTCACCGGGTGGCGCCGGGAGGTCCACGACCGCCTCGTCCGTGACGGCCTGATCGCCGAGCGCCGGCGGCCGGGCGGCGGCGGGTGCGCCGTCTGACCCGACATCGACCAGGGAGGAAAGGCATGAACGAGGCCAACATCGTCAGCCGCAGGATCAGGGTCCAGGGCCTGGACAGCTGCAGCCGGGACGTCGGTGCATGGCTGCGCTCGGTCGACGGCGTCGTCGAGGCCGGCGTCAGCCCCGAGACGGGCCGGGTCGTCGTTTCGTACGACCTGCGCCGGATCACGCTGCCGCAGGTCGCCGACCGTCTGCAAGCCATCGGCCTGCGGCCGTCGAATCGCGTGCTCGAGCGGCTGCGGCGCGGCTGGGCGTCGTTCACCGAGGACAATATCCGCTCCAATCTCGCCCATCAGGGCCATTGCTGCTCGAAACCGCCGGCCGGGCGCTAGGAGGATCCGCCATGAACCTGAATTCCCTTCTGCGCTCGCCGATGGCGCTGTGCGTCGTTCTGATGGGCGGCCTGGCGGTCGCGTTCTTCGCCGGCGGCAGCGGCGGCGAGGCGGCGGGCGAACGGCCGTCGCTATGGATTTCGCTGCTGCCGATGCTGCTCTGCGTCGGCGTGCATCTGCTGATGTGCCGCGGCCACGGCAAGGACGGCGCCTCGTGCCACAAGACGGACGAAAAGGCGCCCGATGCCGCGCCGGCGCTGAGCGGCAAGACCGCAGACAGCGGCTGACCTGCCCACGGAGGCGCGCCATGGACTACGTGCTCCCGGCCATCTTCGCCGTCGCCATCGCCTGGCTCCTGATGCGCACCATCGTCGCCCACCAGGACGCCGGCCCGCCAAACGCCGACGACAAGCCGAAGGGTCCCGCGACATGATGCTCAAGACCACCCTGCTGGCCGGCGGCGGCGCGGCCCTGGCGGTCGCCGCCGCGCTCGGCGGCTGGCTGGCGCTGGCGCCGGCGGCCGGCGCCGACCCCAGCGATCCCGCGCAGTTGGCGCGCGGCCGCGCCGTCTATGCGGAGTTCTGCGCCGCGTGCCACGGCGCCGATCTCGAAGGCCAGCCGGACTGGAAGACCCGCAACGCCGACGGCCGCCTGCCGGCGCCGCCGCACGACGTCACCGGCCACACCTGGCACCACCCGGACAAGATGCTGTTCGACATCACCAGGAACGGCATCGCCGCCATTGCGCCGCCGGGTTACGAGAGCGACATGCCCGGTTTCGCCGCGGCGCTGTCGGACGACGACATCTGGGCGGTGCTTGCCTACATCAAGAGCCGTTGGCCGGCGAAGACTCTGCAGCGCCAGCAGGCCGTGAGCGGCTGATCCGCCAAACCGCCAGACCACGGGCGCCGCTCCGGTGCCATTTGCAACCGAGTATGGCGGCCCCGGCCGGCGACACAGATTGTAACAATTTCGCCCTTCGCGCCGATTGACGGCCGTTCGGGGCGCCGCTAACAGTATCCCCATGCGCGGCTCCTTCGCCAAGGCCCTGTTCGCCCTCTCCATCCTGGCCAATCTCTTGATCAGCCTGCCGGTGCCGGCGTTGGCGCATCAGTGGTCGTTGGACACCGCCGTCGCCGACGACGGCGTCGGCGGCCATGCCCACCGGCATGACGTCGCCGCCCCGGAACAGCTGTGCAAGGCCAGCCACCAGCAGCTTCCGTCGGCTGGTGGCGAGACGTGCCATTGCCAGACCGGCCTCGGCAGCCCGACCCTCAGCGACCTGGGGACGGGACTCGCGCTGGCCTTCCTGCTGCGGCCGGACCATGGCCGGCCGAGCGCCGACCAGATCGTGGCCTCCGGCACGCTCCTGCCGCCGCTGCGCCCCCCTCGCGCCTGAGCTCGCGCGGCATCGCCGCGCCCGCCAGGACGGATCCCTTTTCCGATTATTGACATATCGACGCCGGCGTTGCGCGCCGGCATGCGAGGACAGCGATGAACGCTCGGCAGCGCCTGCTTGCCGTGGTCGCCGTCGCCGCCGCCCTGTCGGGCGCGGCATCGGCCGCCATGGCGCATTCCGGTCACGACCATGGCGGCGATCAGCCGCCGCCGCCGCCAATCCCGAGCGCCGGCCCCGGCGCCGCGGCCAGCGGCGACGTCTTCGAGGTGGTGCTCAAGTCCGCCGACGGCGGCGGGACCCTGCTCTACCTCGCCGAGATCGACAGCAACGCGCCGGTCGCCGGGGCGACGATCGAGGTCGAGGCGGAAGGCAGGCCCGCCACGGCCCACCCGGCCGGCGGCCCTGGTGTCTATCGGCTTGACTGGGACATGCCCGAGACTCCCGTCGACGTCACCGTGACCGTCTCGGCCCAGGGCCGCGACGATCTGCTGCTGGCCAGTGGCGTCGCCAAGCCTGCCGCGCCGGTCCAGACGGCGGCCGCCGAACGGATGCCGCTGCCAGACGATTGGAAGCGGTGGCTGGCCGGCGGCAGCGCCTCGCTGGCGGCGCTGCTCGGCGTCGGCATGATCGCGCGCCGCCGCGGCACCACCGGCACGGCGGTGCTGCTGCTCGGCCTGGTCGCCGCCGGCTCGGCCTTCGCCCATTCCGGCCACGACCACGGCGGCGAGCAGCCGGAGACGGCCGCCGCCGTCACCCCCGGCCGTGCCGTCGCCATGCCGAAGGAAGCGCAGTTCCTGCTCGGCGTGCGCACGGCCAGGGCCGAGGCGCGCGAGGTCGCCGACACCATCCGCCTGGTCGGCCGGGTCGTGCCCGACCCCACCGGCTACGCCCGCATCCAGCCGGCGCAGCAGGGCCGCGTCGTCGCCGACCCCGAGCATCCGCTGCCGATCCCCGGCCAGAAGGTGAAGCGCGGCGACGTGCTGGCGGTGATCGAGCCCAATCTGACGGCGCTGGAGCGCGCCGAGCAGCGGGCGGCGCTGTTCCGCGTCGACACCGAGATCGCCCAGACCGAGCGCCAGCTCCAGCGCTGGCGGCAGATGGGCCAGGCGGCGCGGCAGAAGGACGTCGAGGACGCCCGCCTCGATCTCGGCCGCCTGCGCCAGGAGCGTGGCCAGATCGAAAGCGTGGCCCTGGGCCGCGAATTGCTGCGCGCCCCGATCGACGGCATCGTCACCGACGTCCACGTCGTGCCCGGCGAGGTCATCGACCCCGAGGTCACCGCCATCGAGGTCGTCGACCCCGAGCGGCTGCGCGTCGAGGCGGTGCTGCACGACCTCGGCCTGGCCGACGCCATCGTCGGTGGCGAGGCGACGACCAAGCTGCTCAAGGACCGCGTCTTCGGGCTGAAGCTGATCGGCTCGGGCGGGCGCATCGATCCGCGCGACCAGGGCCTGCACCTGATCTTCGCCGTCACCGACGGCGCCCGCTTCCTCAAGCTCGGCATGCCGGTCGACGTGCACGCCCATACCGGAGCCGCCAGCCTGCGCGTCTCGGTGCCGCGCGAGGCGGTGGCCGATGCCGCCGGCCGGCCGGTGGTGTTCGTCAAGACCGCGCCCGAGAGCTTCGAGGCGCGCACCGTCACGCTCGGCCGCACCATGGGCGAGTGGAGCGAGATCGAGACCGGCGTCGAGCCCGGCGAGCGCATCGTCGTCCAGGGCGCGCTGCAGCTTCTGGCGACGAGGTAAGCCGATGTTCGATCGCGTCATCGAATTCTCGTTGCGCCAGCGCCTGTTCGTGCTGGCCGCCGCCGCCTTCCTGATGGTCTACGGCACCTACGTGCTGAGCGGGCTGCCGGTCGACGTGTTCCCCGACCTCAACCGCCCGACCGTCACCATCATGACCGAGGCCGAGGGCCTGGCCCCCGAGGAGGTCGAGAGCCTGGTCACCCTGCCGCTGGAAACGGCGCTGAACGGCGCCCCGGGCGTCACCCGCGTGCGCTCGACCTCGGGCGTCGGCCTGGCCGTCGTCTTCGTCGAGTTCGAATGGGGCACCGACATCTACCGCAACCGCCAGCTCGTCGCCGAGCGCCTGGCGACCATGGAAGGCCGCCTGCCCGAGGGCGTCACGCCGGTGATGGGGCCGGTCAGCTCGATCATGGGCGAGATCATGCTGATCGGCATGCGCTCCGAGACCGGCGCCACCAGCCCGATGGCGGTGCGCGAGATCGCCGACTGGGTGCTGCGCCAGCGCCTGCTCGCCATTCCCGGCATCGCCCAGGTGATCCCGATCGGCGGCGAGGTGCGGCAGTTCCAGGTCATGGCGATGCCGCAGCGCATGCATGCCTTCGGCGTCTCGTTCGAGGAGCTGGAGACGGCGCTCGCCAACTTCGCCCGCAACTCGACCGGCGGCTTCCTCGAGCAGCGCGCCCGCGAGTTCATGATCCGCAACATCGGCCAGACCACGAGCCTGGACGACCTGCGCAACACCGTCGTCGCCTGGCAGAACGGCGCCGCGGTGACCATCGGCCAGGTCGCCGAGGTCGGCTTCGGCCCCGGGGTCAAGCGCGGCGACGCCTCGGTCAACGCCAAGCCGGCGGTGATCCTGGCGGTGCAGAAGCAGCCCGGCGCCAACACCGTGGCGCTGACCCGCGAGGTCGAGCGCGTGCTGGCCGAGCTGCAGAAGACCCTGCCGGCCGACGTCAAGGCCGACCACGTCCTGTTCAAGCAGGCCGACTTCATCGAGCGCGCGGTCGACAACGTCGAGGAGGCGCTGCGCGACGGCGCCATCCTGGTCGCCATCGTGCTGTTCCTGTTCCTGATGAACACCCGCACCACGGTGATCAGCCTGACCGCCATTCCGCTGTCGATCGTGGTCACCGCCCTGGTGTTCCAGTGGCTCGGCCTGTCGATCAACACCATGACCCTGGGCGGCCTGGCGGTGGCGATCGGCGAGCTGGTCGACGACGCCGTCGTCGACGTCGAGAACGTGTTCCGCCGCCTGCGCGAGAATCGCACCCTCGCCAACCCGCGCCCGGTGGTCGAGGTGATCCGCGACGCCTCGTCCGAGGTCCGCAACTCGATCGTCTACGCCACCGTCATCGTCGTGCTGGTGTTCATCCCGCTGTTCGCGCTGTCGGGCATCGAGGGCCGGCTGTTCACGCCGCTGGGCATCGCCTACATCGTCTCCATCATCGCCTCGCTGGGCGTGGCCCTGACGGTCACGCCGGTGCTGTGCTACTACCTGCTGCCCAAGGCCAAGGCGATGGCGCACGGCGATTCCTGGCTGGTGCGCCACCTGAAGACCGCCGACCGGGCGCTGCTCCACTGGTCGTTCGACCATCCCAAGACGGTGATCCTGCCGGCGGCGCTGATGGTCGGAATCGCCGCCGCCTCGGTGCCGTTCATGGGCAAGGCGTTCCTGCCGGCCTTCAACGAGGGCACGGTGACCGTCAACGTGCTGATGCCGCCGGGCTCGGCGCTCACCGAGTCCAACCGCATCGGCACCGTCGCCGAGACCCTGCTGCTGCAGGTTCCCGAGGTGATCTCCACCGGCCGGCGCACCGGCCGCGCCGAACTCGACGAGCATGCCGAGGGCGTGCACTACTCCGAGATCGACGTCGACCTGAAGCATTCCGAGCGCTCGCGCGAGGAGATTCTTGGCGACATCCGCCGGCAGCTGGCGCTGATCCCCGGCATCGCCGTCAATATCGGCCAGCCGATCTCGCACCGGCTCGACCACCTGCTGTCGGGCGTGCGCGCCGAAATCGCGATCAAGATCTTCGGCGAGGACCTCGACATGCTGCGGGCCAAGGCCGAGGAGGCGCGGGCGCTGATGGCCGGCGTTCCCGGCATCGCCGACCTGCAGGTCGAAAAGCAGGTGCTGATCCCGCAGCTCCAGATCCGCCTCGACCGCGAGGAGGCGCGCAAATACGGCCTCGACGTCAACCAGCTCACCGAGATCCTGCAGGCGGCGCTCAACGGCAAGGTCGTCAGCCAGGTGCTGGAGGGCCAGAAGACCTTCGACGTGGTGCTGCGCCTCGCCGACGACTGGCGCAGCCACACCCGCGACTTCAGCCGCATCCTGGTCGACACCCCGGCCGGCAAGGTGCCGCTGAGCCTGGTCGCCGACGTCGTCGAGACGATGGGCCCCAACATCATCAACCGCGACGACGTGCAGCGCCGCATCGTCGTGCTCGCCAACACGCAAGGCCGCGACATCGGCGCCGTGATCGCCGACGTCCAGGCGCGGCTGGGCGAGTTGAGGCTTCCCGCCGGCTACTTCCTGTCCTTCGAGGGCCAGTTCAAGAGCCAGCAGGAGGCCAGCCGCCTGATCGCCATGCTGTCGCTGCTGTCGCTGGCCGGCATCTTCCTGGTGCTCTACAGCCACTTCCGCTCGTCGGTGCTGGCGCTGGTGATCATGGCCTCGGTGCCGATGGCCTTCCTCGGCTCGGTCGCGGCGATCTGGCTGTCGGACGGCATCCTGTCGGTCGCCAGCCTGGTCGGCTTCGTCACCCTGACCGGCATCGCGGCGCGCAACGGCATCATGAAGGTGTCGCACTACCTGCACCTGATGCGCCACGAGGGCGAGACGTTCAGCCGCGAGATGGTGGTGCGCGGCTCGCTCGAGCGGCTGACGCCGGTGCTGATGACCGCGCTGACCGCCGTGCTGGCGCTGATCCCGCTGGTGATGTCGGCCGGCGAGCCGGGCAAGGAGATCCTGCACCCGGTCGCCGTGGTCATTTTCGGCGGCCTGATCTCGTCCACCATCCTCGACACCATCGTCACCCCCGTCGTGTTCTGGCTCGTCGGCCGGAACGCCTGCGAAACCAACACCGCCGTGGCCGCCGTGCCGGCGCCGGCCGAATGAGGAGCGCACAGTCATGAACAGGATCGTCTTGGGCGTCGCCCTGATCGCCGGCACCGCAACGCCGGCCCTGGCGGACCATCCCGCCGTCGCCAACCAGGGCGGGCGCCTCGCCGAGGCGCACGGCCACCGGCTCGAGCTGGTGACCCGCGGCGCGACGCTGGAGGTGCTGCTGAAGGACGGGCACAACCAGCCGATGCCCGCCGCCGGCTACTCCGGCAAGGCGGTGGTGATGGCGCCGGGCGGCAAGACCGACGTCGCCCTGGCGGCCGAGGGCGACAAGCTGGTGGGCAGGATGCCGGCCGGCGCCGAGCTGGCGGCGGCGATCGTGGCGCTCAAGGCCAGCGACAGCCATGCCATGAGCGCCCGCTTCCCAGTCTTGCGGCCGGTTCAGCCCCCGGACGCCGCCCTCGCCGCCAAAGGCCGGGCGGTGTATGAAGCCAACTGCGCCGCCTGCCACGGCGACAAGCTGCAGGGCCAGGACGGCTGGCAGGCCCAGCCGGCCACCGGCGGGGCGAAGCTGGCACCGGCCCTCGACGTCACGGGGCACGGCTGGCACCACACCGACGATCAGCTCGCCCAGACGATCCGCGACGGCGCCGAGCCGATGCCGGCCTTCGCCGAGGTGCTGAAGGAGGCCGAAATCGAGGCGGTGATCGCCTATTTCAAGTCCTCCTGGCCAGCCGCCACCCTGGCCCAGCAACCGAAGTCGACGGGCGGAACGGCGGCGTTCAATCCGGCGTCGGCGGGCGCATCCGGCCATCACGCCGGCCACTGACTCCCGTCGGCGGCGGCGGCATCCTGGCGGTCCCGCCACACACCGTCACAAAGTGCCGCCGCGCCGACGAACTTGCGTAACCGGCCGGGGGTGTAATCGGGCATCGCCAGCGATCGGGAGATTGCCATGTCCGCCCCGAGCGAAACCGAAACCGGCCACGCCCGCCCGAGACTCGGCGGCGTCGTGCCGGCGGCGATCTTCTCCATCCTGGCCGGGGCCGTCGCCGTCGGCCTGAGCCTCGACCCCGAAGAAATCCCCTCGGCGCTGATCGGCAGGCCGGTGCCGGAGTTCGACCTGGCGCCGGTCCAGGGACGAGCCGCCGGGCTGGCGACCGCCGACCTGCAGGGCGAGGTGTCGCTGGTCAACGTGTTCGCGTCGTGGTGCGCCGAGTGCAGGCGCGAGCATCCGTTCCTGATGGAGCTGTCGCGCTCGGGGCGCGTGCCGTTGCACGGTCTGAACTACAAGGACAAGCCCGCCGACGCCCGGGGCTGGCTCGACGGTCTCGGAGATGCCTACATCCGCACCGGCGCCGATATCGACGGCCGCGTCGCCATCGACTTCGGCGCCTATGGCGTGCCCGAGACCTTCCTCGTCGGCAAGGACGGTCGCATCGCCTACAGGCACATCGGCGCGATGACGCCCGAAATCTTCGCGCGCGACATCCTGCCGCGCATCCGCGACCTGCAGGCCGCGCGATGACCGCGGGAGACGGCGAGGACCGATCAGCGGCCGAGGTCCTTCTTCTTCTGCAGGAACTCGTCGCGGTCGATCTCGCCGTTGGCGTAGCGCTCCTCCAGCCGCGCCAGCGCCGACGAGTCGGTCGGTCGCGAGCCGCCGTGCCCGAGGGCGCGGACCACCAGGACCGCGCCCCCGATCACGAGCGCCAGCAGGACCAGCCAGCCCAGGCCGTGGAACATCAGCCCCTCCGGGCCGTGCATGTAGCCGTATCCGCCGTACATCGCCGCTTCTCAGTCGATGCGCTGCGGCCGGCCGGTTTCCTTGTCGAAGGCCAGCTTGTCGACCAGGGCGCCGTCCTGCGTGACGATCTCGGCGACGATGGCGTCCTGCTGCTCGGTGACCGAGCCGATCTTGAGGCGCTCGTTGCCCATCATCGCCAGATGCCGCTGCAGCCGCTGCGTGACGGCTTCGGTGGTCAACGGCCCGGCCGACTGCCAACCCATCGGGCCTTGCCCCATGCCCATGCCGGGGCCGCCGCCCCAGCCCTGCATCATGCCGGGCCCCATGCCGGGGCCGCCGCCCCAGCCCTGCATCATGCCCGGGCCCATGCCCGGGCCGGGGCCGCCGCCCCAGCCCTGCATCATGCCGGGACCCATGCCCGGGCCGGGGCCGCCGCCCCAGCCATGCATCATGCCGGGCCCCATGCCCGGGCCGGGGCCGCCGCCCCAGCCCTGCATCATCGGGCACGGCCCCCATCCGGCGCCCATTCCGCCTTGCGGACCATGCGCCAGAGCCGTGCCGCCAGTCGCCAGCGCGACGGCTGCCGCAGACGCCAATGCGAGGAATCTGTTCATAACTGCACTCCTATACGCGTCATCAGGGCAAATACTATCAGCCGACGCACGCTCTTCTTAGCCCGGCATCGGGATCATCCAAGAGGATGAGGCCTGTCCTTCAAGAGAGGTCTTTGCGCCGCTGCAGAAATTCTTCGCGGCCGATCTCGCCGTTGGCGTAGCGGGTCTCGAGCGCGGCCAGCGCCGTGCCGCCGCGCCGGACCCCGCCGGTGGCGAGCCGGACGACGACCACGATGCCGAGGACGAGAAGCCCGATCCACAGCAGCGACATCGCGCCGTGCAGCGCCATCGGCCACAACCAGCCGTCGCCGAAATAGCCCATGTGGTTCCACATGACGACCTCCTGACTCGCCTTAGTCGATACGCTTGCGCGCGTGGGTGCGGGGATCGATGGCGAACTTGTCGACCACCGCGCCCTCGGCGCGGGTGACGATGGTGGCGACGATGGTGCCGTCGTCCCGGGCGGCGACGTCGCCGACCTCGAGGCGCTCGTTGCCGGTCATGGCGACGTGGCCTTCGAGATGCTGGCGCACGGTGTCCGGCGTCAGCTCGGCCGCCTGCTGCATGCCGGGGCACGGCATGGCGCCCGCGGCGCCACCGCCCATCATGCCCATCATCGGCATGCCGCCGCCCATGTGCTGCATCATCCGCTGCATCGTCTGCGGGCCCATCATGCCGCCCATCATCCCCATCATGCCGCCGGGGGCGGCGCCGTCGGGATGGTGCTGGGCGTGCGTCTCGGCCGCGCTCGCCGCCGCCGCGGCTTCCGGCGCCTGCATCTGCGCCGCCGCCGTTCCGGCGACGATCAGGGCGAGAGCCGACGTGGCGGCGGCGATACGGATCTTGTTCATGGTCGGCATCCTGTGGTTCGTTCGATGCCTTCATTCCACACCGCATTTGTCACCGGCGTGCGTCCGGAAGCCGGAAAAGTGCAACCGATTGCAACCGGGTCCGCGGCCCGCCACATCCGGTCACAATTTCGCCGATGCAGACGCCGGCCGGCGCGATATGATCCGGCCATGGACAGCGCCCCCCACATCCTTGTCGTCGACGACAACCGCGAGATCCGCGACCTGCTCGGCAAATTCCTGGTCAAGCACGGATTCCGCGTCACCACCGCCGCCGACGGCCGCGAGATGTGGCGCAAGCTGGAGGCGGCGCGCATCGACCTGATCGTGCTCGACCTGATGCTGCCGGGCGAGGACGGCCTGACGCTGTGCCGCAACCTGCGCGCCAAGTCGAACCTGCCGGTCGTGATGCTGACAGCGATGGGCGAGGAAACCGACCGCATCGTCGGCCTCGAGATGGGCGCCGACGACTACGTGCCGAAGCCGTTCAATCCGCGCGAACTGATGGCCCGCATCAAGGCGGTGCTGCGCCGCACCCAGGGCGCCGGCCAGCCGGAGCAGCCGGCCGACGGCACCATCTACCGCTTCGCCGAGTGGCGGTTCGATGCCAGCCGGCGCGAACTCACGGGCGAGGACGGGGTCGCGGTGCCGCTGTCGACCGGCGAGTTCGAACTGCTGCTGGCGCTGGTGCAACGGCCCGGGCGGGTGCTGAACCGCGACCAGCTCCTGGATTTGGCGCGGGGCCGATCGGCGACGCCGTTCGACCGCAGCGTCGACACCCAGATCAGCCGTCTGCGCCGCAAGATCGAATCCGACCAGAAGAACCCGCAGATCATCAAGACCGTGTGGGGCGAGGGCTACGTGTTCACGCCGCAGGTCGTGCGCGAATGAGACTGCTGCCGCGCACCCTGGCCGGCCAGACGGTGCTGGTGCTGCTGGTCGGGCTGACGGTTTCGCACCTCGCCAGCATGTGGATCTACTCCACCGACCGCGTCCAGGTGCTGACCCAGCTCGGCGGCTTCAGTGTCGCCACGCGCGTCGCCGAGATCACCCATCTCGTCGAGGACACGCCGCCGGACTGGCGCGAGCGGCTGCTGCGGGCCGTCGACAGCCCGAGCCTGAGCGTCGCCGTGACGCCCGAGAGCATGGTGGTGCCCGGCGAGCACGACTGGCAGGAGCGGGCGCTCGAGGCGCTCCTGGCCCAGGACCTGGGCGGCCGGCCGATCGTCGTGCGGCTGCACGAGCCGAGCGACTCCGGTCCGACCTCCGGCCTGGGGAAAACCGCCGGCTGGCTGCACATGCAGATGATGCGCGGCGTCCACGGCTGGCCGGTCGGCCAGTCGCTGAACATCTCGATCCGGCTGGAGGATGGCAGCTGGCTCAACTTCGCGACCGCGATCCCGCGGTCCGAAAGCCTGTGGTCCAGCGCCTCGACGCTGTCGATGGTGCTGATGACCGCCGGCGTGCTGCTGGTGTCGGTCTGGGCGGTGCGGCGGCTGACGCGGCCGCTGGCCGGCTTCGCCCGCGCCGCCGAACGGCTCGGGCGCGACGTCGCCGCGCCGCCGCTGGAAGTCGCCGGCCCGGCCGAGGTGCAGCGCGCCGCCGAGGCCTTCAACGACATGCAGGCCCGCATCCGCCGCCTGGTCGAGAACCGCACCCTGATGCTGGCGGCGATCAGCCACGACCTGCGCACCCCGATCACCACCCTGAAGCTGCGGGCCGAATTCGTCGAGGACGAGGAGGAGCGGTCGCGGATGCTGGCGACGCTGGCCGAGATGGAGGCCCTGGTCGGCGAGACTCTGGCCTTCGCCCGCGACGAGGCGGTGCGCGAGGAACGGCGCCGCGTCGACCTCGTCGCCCTGGTCGCGAGCGTCGTCGACGACCTGACCGATGCCGGCGTCGCGGTGACGCTGACCGCGCCGGCCAAGCTGGCCTGCGACTGCCGGCCGCTGGCCCTCAAGCGGGTGTTCCAGAACCTGATCGAGAACGCGGTCAAGTACGGCGAGGCGGCCGAGGTCAGCATCGCCGCCGACGACCAGTCGATCACCGTCGCCGTGGACGATCGCGGTCCCGGCATTCCCGAATCGGAACTGGCCAAGGTGTTCACGCCGTTCTACCGCATCGAGGCCTCCCGCTCGCGCGAGACCGGCGGCGTCGGGCTGGGGCTGGCGGTGGCGCTGTCGATCGTTCACGCCCATGGCGGCGAACTCCGCCTCGCCAACCGCCCCGAGGGCGGCCTGCGCGCCAGCGTCGAGCTGCCGCGCTGAACCTACATGCGGTGTTCGCGCCAGACGATGCCGTTGGCGACCTGCAGTTCGCGCACGTACTGGACGACGGCCTGCATCGACAACCGGTTCATCTGCGGCTGCGGCGGCATGTCGCCGAACATCCAGTGGTGCCGCGGCACGCCGTTCCTGGCCGCGCGGTAGAACGCCTCGTCCGCGTGATGGCCGGGATTGTAGATGTCGTGCACCAGCGGCGGCCCCGCCTCGGTGCCCGAGCCGTTGGCGCCGTGGCACGAGGCGCAGTTGGCCTCGTATTCCTTGGCGCCGGCCAGGGCGATCTGGCTGAACTGCGCCGGAATCTTGACGGCGACCGTCGGCGCGGCGTCGGAAGACGACGTGAAGGCGTTGTAGCCAACGGCCACCGCGCCGAGGGCGATCACGCCGAGGACGGCGTATTTCGGGAGACTGTCGCTGAGCTTGGACATCCGGCACCTGCCACGCAAATCTGCTTTGCGGGGAATATGGCAGTCTGATGTCGCCCGAATATGACCGGCGGCCGGGAGATTGTGACAAATTGTGCCGGAGGCTGACCGTCGTTCACAGGCGTGACCTGGCGATGCGCCGCCCGAACAGGGCGGCGAGCGCCGACAGCCCGACGACGGTGCCGAACTGCCAGATCAGCACCATCAGGCCGGCGTCGGCCTCGTGGACCAGGCGCAGGCCGAAGTCGCCGAGCGCGCCGGCGGCCAAGGCGCCGAGCAGCACCGCCAGACGCGGCTGCAGCGCGGCGCCGCGGCGGATCGCGGCGAAGATCGCCAGCGCCGGCACGGCGCCGATGATGGCGATGGCGGGAATGCAGGCTGGATCGGGGGCGTAGGGCATGGCGCCGAAGCGCAGCCATTCGGCCCAGCACTGCTGGCCGATGGCGGCCAGCCAGACGCCGAACGGGATCAGCGGCAGCGCCAGTTTCCAGCGCGGCTCGCCCGGCACCGTGGCGCACAACGCCGCCCAACCCGCCGTCACCGCGGTGGCGAGGGCGGCGAAGAGCTGGATCGCGAACAGCGGCTCGGCGATACGCAGATCGAGGTCGGGGCGGAAGCCCATGGCCCAGGCGATGGCGATCACCGGCGGAACGGCGACGGCGAGCCAGCGCGCCAGGCGCCGCTCCGGCGGCATCAGGCGGCGCACGGGGGCCGCGTCTTGCGCCAGTTCACGGATCAGCCGATTGGTGTCCATCACTGTCGGTCCTCGCGCATTGCCGCCCTTCAGCATCTCGACCGCCCGGCGCCGGCCCGGCATCGGCGAGGCGACGGCTTCGCGCAACGCGTCCTTGCCGGCCAGGCCATCCACCTCCGGGTTCGTGGCGACGCCGCCAAAGGTTTCCTCGATATCGTCGACCGGCATCTCCTCCGCGCGGCGTCGGCGACACGGTGGCGCGCGATCGCCATCGGCCACCGATCTGCCGTCGCCTACGCCGAGGCGAGAACGGGGCGACGGCGAGACCGCGCGGCGGCCCTGCCCGACCGTCCGCGGAGCGCATTGAGCAGGATGCCGATCGTCGTGCCGTTGTGCAGGACGGCGGTCGCCACCGGCGACAAGACGCCCAGCGATGCCGCCGCCAGGATCGCGGTGTTGAGGCCGATGGTCGCGCGGTAGTTCTTCGCCACCAGCGCCATCACCGCGTTGGCGGTTTCCTTGGCGTCGGCGACGCGCTCGACCTCGTCTTCGAGCAGGGCGACGTCGGCGGTCAGGCGGGCGATGTCGGCGCCCTTCTGCATGGCGATGCCGACATGGGCGCCGGCCAGGGCCGGCGCGTCATTGATGCCGTCGCCGACGAAGACGATCTTGGCGCCCGCGGCGCTCAGCTCCGCGACGATGCGGGCCTTGTCGCTCGGCAGCAGTTCGGCGTGGAAATCGTCGAGGCCGAGCTGTGCCGCCAGTTCCGCCGCCCGGTCGCGGTGGTCGCCGGTCAGCAGCAGGATGCGCTTGGCGCCGAGGCCGCGCAGCCGGTCGATGGTGCGGGCGCTGGAGGCGCGCACCGTGTCCTTCAGCGCCATGATGCCGAGCAGCCGCCCGCCGAAGCCGATATAGAGCAGGGTCTTGCCCTCGCGGTACAGCGCCTCGATCATCTTCGCGTGCGCCGAGACGTCGATGCCCTCGTCATCCTCGACGAAATGGCGCGAGCCGACGACGATGCGCTTGCCGTCGATGACGCTGGCGACGCCGTGGGCGACGATGAACTCGACTTCCTGGTGATCGAAATGGCGATTGTCGGTGGCCGAGCGCGCCGCCGCCACCACCGCCATCGCCAGCGGATGGAAATAGTGCTCCTCGACCGAGGCGGCGAGGCAGATCAGGTCGTCGGGCGTGTAGTGGGGATCGAAGGTGATGGCGTCGGTGACTTCGAGATCGCCGGTCGTCAGCGTTCCCGTCTTGTCGAAGACGAAGGTGTCGGCCTCGGCCAGCTTCTCGAGGGCGGTGGCGCCCTTGACCAGGATGCCCGCGCGGCCGGCGCCGTACATCGCCGACTTGAAGGCGACCGGGGTCGCGAGTTTCAGGGCGCAGGAATAATCGGCCTGCAGCACCGAGGCGGCGCGGCGCCAGTCGGCCGAGATCAGCCAGGCGCCGCCGGCCAGCTTGAGCACGCCCGGCACCAGCCGGTCGGCGAGGCGCGCCGCCTCGAGCTGGGCGTTGCTCTTGGCGGTCAGCGACTCCTCGACGTAGTCGGCGATGCGGGCGACGGCGGTGCTGGCGCCGACCTGCTCGGCATAGATCGCCAGCCGCCCCTCCTCGACCAGGGTGCCCGACATCACCGTGGCGCCGCGGCTCTTGGCGACGGCGACGCTCTCGCCGGTCATCGCAGCCTCGTTGACGGTGGCTTCGCCGCTCAGCACCGTGCCGTCGACGGGAATCACCGTTCCGGTCCCGACCACGACGGTGTCGCCGACGACGACGTCATCGGCCGGGATCGCCACCTCGACGCCGTCGCGCATGACCCAGACCTCGTCGCTTCCCGGCCGCAGCAGGTGCTTGAGCATCTCGTCCGAGCGCCGGGCGATCGAATCCTCGATATGCTCGCCGAGGCCGAGCATGAAGGTCGTGGTGTTGGCGGCGGTGTGGTCGCCGCGGGCCACCGAGATGGCGACGGCGGCGCCCTCGAGCACGTGCGAGGTGACGCCGCGCGCGCGCCAGTCGGCGCCGGCATGGCCGAACAGCGGCAGGGCGGCGGCGAGCGCGACCGGAACCCGCAACGGCGGCGGCAGCAGCCACGATCCGAGCAGCGGCGCCGCCTTCAGCAGCAGCGGGCCGATCCCCTCGGGCCGCCCGGCGGCCGGCGCCGGTCCGTCCGACGAGGGCGGCGGCAGCGCCGCCAGCGCCGCGCGCAAGCCGTCGACGTCGGCCCGCGCGGGGTCGAAGCGCAGCACCAGGCAGCGCAGCCTGGCATTGACCCGGGCGGAGGTGACGCCGGGAAGGGCGGCGGCGAGGCGCTCCAGTGCCGCCGGATCGTCGGGATGGATGCGATAGCGGAGCCTGACCCGGCCCGGCAGCCGGTGCGCGACCTCGAGCCTGCGGACCCATCCCGGCGCGGTCATGCCGCGCCGTCTTCCTCGGCCGCCATCTCGGCCTGGATGTCGGCCATCTGCTCCTTCATCTCCTCGAAGCCGCCGAGCACGCTGGAATAGAGCTTCAGGCCCGACTTCATGATCCTGCCGCGCAACTCCTCGTCGCTCAGCAGCCAGGCGGCGGCGCCGCCGATGGCGAGGCCGAGCAGGAACTGGTCGGAACGGCGATTCGGCAGCAGGTTCTGCAGGCCACCGCCGGTCTGGGCATAGCCGCCCTGCCGCATGGCCGTCATCTCGCGCATCATGCGCTTCAAGCGCTTGGCCTTCTTACCCTTCTTCTTCGACAACGCCCTTCTCCCTCTTGTTCGGTTTGTCGGCCAGCAGATACTCGGCCGCCAGGACGCCGGCGGCGCCGGCGGTCACGGCGGCGATCGCCCGACTGTAATCGCGCCGCGCCAGCGCATCGGCGGCCAGGGTGCCGCCGGCCATGGTCGCGCCGCCCTGCACGGCCTGGCGCAAGGTCTTGCGGCCCGAGACCGGCGCCGCACCGGCGAGGCCGCGGCCCTGCAGCCCGACCAGCAGCCCGGTCACCAGGAAGCCGCGGGCGAAGGCGGTGGCGGCGTCTTCGCCGACGGCGGCGCGCCGCTTGCGCTTCCTCACGAGGTCTCTCCACCGGGTTCCGCCGGCGGCTTCGGCGCCGCCGTCTTGCGGCCGGCCCGCTTCGGCTTCTCGCCGGTCTCAGCCTTGCCGGATCGGGCGCGGACCTTCCGCACCTTGGGCGCCGGCGGTTCCGCCGTCTCGGCGATCGGCGCAGCCGCCTCGGCAAGCCTGGCGCGCCGGCTCTTGGCGGGCTTGGCGGCGGGCGCGACTGGCTGGTCCTCGCCCAGCTTGGCGCGCAGGCTGGCCGAAGTCTGCTCGACCGAACTCAGCCCGGAGGCGGCGGCGCGGCGCAGGTTGTCGCCGACCGAGCCCAGGCCGGCGGCCGCGGCGTCGGTGCCTTTGCGGAGGCCCTCGGGCATCTTGGCCGACTTGAGCAGTCGCACGCCGACGATGCCGGCCACGATGCCTGAAGCGAAGGTGAGCAAAGGAAGCATGGCGGTGCCTTTCCGAAACGAGGTGGTCATTTGCTGCCGGCTGCGACCAGTGCGCCGAGCAGGGCGTCCGCATCGGCGGATTCATGCCCGCCGACGAGGTCCCGCCACGCCGCCGGGCTGATGATCTTCGGGTCGTATTCGACGACGCACGAGCGCGCCAGGGCGTTCAGATTGACCGAGCGGATTCCTGGCGCCCCGCCGGCCGCGCGGATGAAGCGCTTGGCGCCGTCCAGCATGGCCGCGCTCGGGCCGCCCCCATCCAGCTTCAGGCGCACCCGGCCCGGCACGTGGTGCGCGATGCGCAGCGCGGCGGCGACGTCGCGGATCGTCTGGCGTGCATCCGTGCCGAGATCGCCCATCGCCCTAATCCAGCAACCGCTTGCGGTGGTTCGCCATGTGGATCAGCAGAAACGCCACATGCACGGCGCCAAGCGCCGCGTGCATCTTCTTGCCGACGGCCAGCGCCGCCATCGATCCGGCCAGCCCTCCCATCATGCCAAGCTTGGCGACGCGGTTCAGCCGCCACAGCGACAGGCCGGACTCCGCCTCGGCCGGCGCATCCGTCTCGCCTGCCGGCGGGGCCGGATCCTCGGCGAAAAGCGCCATGATCCGCGCCTCGACCGCAGCCTTGTCCAGGCGGGCCGCATCGTAGTGCAGCAGGATGGAGCCGGTCGCCGGGTTCGGGTCGACCGACCGGACGCCCTCCCAGGACCGCATCGCCTCGCACGCCGCCGCGTTGCGCCGCGGCCGGCGCGGATCGGGTGAGCGCAGGCGCAACCGGCCGGGAATGTGCGAACGGATCATCGTCGGACTCGCTGGCATTCTGGACTCCGGATTACATCGCGAACGCCGGCGCCATTCCCACCCGATGGCCGACGACAGCAAGCACGGCTTTCTCAGCCACCGAGCAGAAATTGTCAATATACGAAAGGATTTGGTTCCTTCACGCTATATCGATCGTCCCAACCGGGAACGACTGGCGCTTGTTCAAATCCATTCAACACTGCAGCCCGACGCGACGCGACAAGCAAGGCTCTCTGGAAGCGAAACCCGAGGGCGCCCCGCGGCGCGATTGCGCCGCCCCTACGCATTTCGCATCGGCCCACCTCTTTCGCTTCGCGCGACCGAGGATAGTGGGAATGCGAATGCCTCGCAAGCGCATTTTCTGGTGCGAGCGCGCCGTTCGGGTCGCGGCGCTCGACGCGGCGGCAGGGGGCGGCCGAAGCCGCCCCACGTCGCCTCACAAGTCGTCGTTCTCTTCCTCGACCGCGACCGCCTTCTTGGGCCGCAGCAGAGACTTGGCGTTGGCCTGCAGGTATTGCCGGACCAGCAGAAGCTCGTCGCCCATCAGGCCGCCGTAATCGGCCATCGTGTCGAGCTCTCCCGGCCACTGGTTGGTCGTGTAAGCGGTCGTCGCGTGGGCGGCGTGGCAGCTGCCGCAGCGGGACTGGTAGATCTTGTCCGCCAGCTCCCAGACGGTCTTGACGCCAAAGGCAAGCTTCGACTTGTCGGCGAAGCCCTGCAGCGTGACCATTTGCCAGCCTTCGCCGTAGAGGTCCTCGTCCTCCTTCAGAACTGTCCGGAGGTCGCGACCGGCATCGGTCAGCTGGGCGAACGACAGCCGCTCGCCGAGCGCGTTGGTGATGATGACCTGGTAGTTCTTCGGCGCCCAGCCGGCAATCTCGACCCGGACCTGATCGCCCGAGCTGTCGAGGACCTTGACCGGCGCCCCGGGCATCAGCTTGCCGAGATCGTTGCCCTCGCCGTCGACGAGCGCCACGCCGCGCGGTCCGGCCGCGATCTCCTGACCGGCGGCGACCGTCGCCCCGGCAAGATTGCCTTTGAACGAGAGCATCAGGTCGGGAAGCTTGTGGGCGACGCCGCGGTGACATTCGATGCAGGTCCGGCCCTCGTTCAGGGCCTTGCGCATGACTTTCTGGGCGTTCTTGTGCTGGTTCTCGAAGTCCATGGCGCCGTAGCTGTGGCAGTTGCGGCACTCCCTCGAATCGGTCGCCTTCATCGAGGCCCAGACGCGCTCGGCCATGTCCAGGCGGTGGGCTTCGAACTTCTCGGGCGTGTCGATCGTGCCGACAGCCCAATGGTAAAGCTCCTTGCTCGCCTGCACCTTGCGGATCAGCTTCGGCGTCCAGTCCTTCGGCACATGGCAATCCGCACAGACGGCGCGAACGCCGGACGGATTGGAGTAGTGGGCGGACTTCTTGTATTCCTGGTAGACGGTGCTGTCCATTTCATGGCAGCTGACGCAAAACTCCAGGGTGTTCGTGTATTCCATGAAGGTGTTGAAGCCACCCCAGAACAGCACGCCGCCGACAGCGCCGACCGCCAGCATCGAGCCGATGGAAAACGCTCCCGGGCGGCCCCACAGCCATTTCCAAGCGCGTTTGATCATAACAACCGCCTTTCACACTCAGGCGTTCCGAACACGGACCGGGAGCCCGCCCTGCGGGCTCCCGGTCAAAGCGACTATCCGACCTGCTTCATCACCTGCGGCGGCTTGAACGCCGTGACCTCGAGAGCCGGACCGGTGTACTTCTCGATCTCGGCCAGCGTCGTCTTGACCGACGAGCCCTGACCGACCTTCGACGAGCCCCGATCCATCGACAGCACGTTGTTGCAGCCGTACTTGCACAGCGAGCCGGGCTTGCCGGGCTCCGCCGGATCGTACCAGGCGCCTTCGTCCATGCGGATCACGCCGGGACGGATGCGGTCCGAGACCTTGGCCCCGGCCAGCACCTGACCGCGCTCGTTGAACACGCGCACGAGGTCGCCGTCCTTGATGCCGCGCTTTTCGGCATCGGCCGGATTGATCCACACCGGTTCGCGACCTTGCACCGTGTATCTCTCGCGGAGCTTGGTCTGGTTGAGCTGCGAGTGCAGACGATCGGCCGGGTGGGACGAGAGCAGGTGCAGCGAGTTCGAGTTGGCCTCGTCGCCGCCGAGCCATTCATAGGGCTCGATCCACTGCGGGAACGGCGGCGAGTCGTCGTAGCCGAACTGCGCGATCACCGGCGAGTAGATCTCGATCTTGCCGGAGGGCGTGCCGAGCGGATTGGCGTTCGGGTCCTTGCGGAAATCGCCGTAAAGGATGTTGTCGACGTTTTCCTCGGGGAATTCGACGAAGCCCTGCTCCCAGAAGGCGTCGAAGTCCGGCATCGGCAGATTCTTCTTCTGCGCGAGTTCCTGGGCGCCGGCGTACATGTGGCGCAACCAGTCCATTTCGCTGCGGCCTTCCGTGAACTGGTCCCGGAAGCCGAGGCGTTCGGCGAGGTCGGCCAGGATGTCGTAGTCGTTCCGCGCCTGGCCGACCGGCGGGATCGTCTGCTGCATCGCCATGATGTAGTTGTCGGCGCCGGTGCGGCGGGCGATGTCGTTGCGCTCCAGCGGGCTGGTCGCCGGCAGGACGATGTCCGAGAACTTGGCCGAGGCCGTCCACCACGGCTCGTGGTAGACGATCGTCTCCGGCCGCTGCCAGGCCTGCAGCATGTTGTTGATGTCCTGGTGATGGACGATCGCGTTGCCGCCGGCCCAGTAGACCAGCTTGATGTCGGGATAGGTGACCTGCTTGCCGTTCCAGTCGATCGTCTTGCCGGGATTGAGCAGCATGTCGGCGACGCGTGCGGTCGGGATCTTGATCTTGACCGGGTTCTTGCCGGCGCCGGTGCCCGGCACCGCGACGCCGCTGATCGGCTGGCCGAAGCCGGCGTAGTAGCCGTATCCGTAGCCGAACCCGCCGCCGGGCAGGCCGATCTGGCCCAGCATGGCCGACAGGACGATCTGCATCCAGTACACGTAGCCGCCGTGGTCCGAGCGCTGCATCGCCGGGCCCATCATGACGAAGCTGCGAGTCTTGGCCATCCGGCGGGCGAGGCTCCTGATGGTCTCGGCCTCCACGTCGCAGAGGGCGGCCGCCCACGCGGCGTCCTTCGGCGTGCCGTCGCTCTTGCCGAGCAGATACTCCTCGAACTTGCCGAAGCCGACGGTGTAGGTGGCGATGAACTCCTTGTCGTAGAGCCCCTCGGTATGGAGGGTGTGCATCATTCCGAGCATCATCGCGGTGTCGGTGTTCGGCCGCGGCCTGATCCACTCGGCCTTGAAGAAGTCGACTTCCTCGTCGGCCACCGGGTTGACGACCACCACCTCGACGCCGGCCTTGCGGATCGCGTCGAAATAGCCGCGGGTCGTGTGGGCGCCGCCGCCGTTCCGCATGATCTGGCCGTTCTTCAGCGGCGTGGTTCCCCACATGACCAGGAGCTTGGTGTTCTCGGCGATGCTCTTGTAGGTGGTCAGCTTGCCGACGCGGGCATTCTGGTCGCCGACGATGTGCGGCAGGATGGCCTTCGAGGCGCCCCAGCTGTAGCCTCCGCTGTCGCCGGTATACCCGCCGAACCCGGCCAGGAAGCGCTTGAGCAGCACCTGCGGGTCATGCAGGCGGCCGGCCTGGCGCCAGCCATTCGGGCCGCCGAAGATGGCCTGGTTGCCGTAGCTCTCCTTGACGCGCTTCAGCTCGCCGGCGACCAGGTCGAGCGCCTTGTCCCAGCTGACTTCGACGAACGGCTCGGCGCCGCGCTTGCTGCGGTCGCTCCGGTGGCCGTTCTCGAGGAAGCCCTTGCGGACCGAGGGGGCGGCGACGCGGGATTCCGCGTAGACCCAGTCGCTCAGCACCTCGATCATCGGAGTCGGGTCGGGATCCTTGGCGAAGGGGGTGACGCTGACGAACTTGCCGCCTTTGACATGCGCCGTGAACGAGCCGAAATGGCTCGACGTCATGCGCGTGTAGTCCTGCTGCTCGAGGATGTTGGCGATCGCCGTCATCGGCCGGAGCGCGATCAGCGATGCGCCGGCGGCGATGCCCTGGAGGAAACCGCGGCGCCCCACGAGCAGGCCGCTGAAACCTGGCCGGAATTGGTCGTCTTTAATGCTGGACATGTAATTGCCTCCGCTCTTCGGTTGATCGGCAGGCGAGGGGGACCGGGGCGCCTTGTCGATCAGGTACGAGGTCTTGGACCCCGCGCGAACGCTGGGCGGCACCCCGGTGAATGACTTGGCGGATGTCGTCGGCTGCGCCGCGCTGGGCGGAAATACGCAGGTATGACCGTCAAACCATTTGCCTGCGGGAGCGCCGCAGCATTCAATGGACTGCTTGAACGCTAGGCGCATTCATTGATGAACGTCAAGCGGCATAGTGTCGCACCAATAGAAATTCCGCCATTCTCGCCAGGGGGATTATATTCTCCGGCATGACTTCGCGGCATTCGCGCCATCCCCGACTCGCATTGTCCGAAATTAACCAGGCCTTAACTTTGCGAAGATTGAAGCATTCTATTTCTCTGCCATCCGAAGTGACGCATAATTGCAACTTAAGTATGGGATGCGCAGCCAACATTAGGTGCATCTAAATAAAAGTGGCGGTGGGTTTTCGCCTCGGATATGCTAGTTTCGCTGGTGTCGTCGTGCTTACCGCTCTGGCTCCGGACTCAGGCCTGGTTCAGGAGGGAGAGGCATGCTGGATAGAAACCCCAGGCTGGCCTTGCTGGAGCAACTGGCGGCAGTCGCCAGGGCGATCGGCAACGCCCACAGACTTTACCTTCTCGAGGTGCTCGCCCAGGGCGAGCGCTCGGTCGACGATCTGGCCAAGGCCGCCGGCCTGTCGGTCGCCAACGCATCGCAGCATCTTCAGGTGCTCGCGCGCGTGCACCTGGTTCGGCGCCGCAAGACCGGGTCGTATGTCCGCTACGCCCTCGGCAACGATGCCGTTCTGGAACTGATCCGCGCCCTGCGCACCACGTCGGAACTCAACGTCGCGGAGGTCGACCGCCTCCTCGCCGCCTTTTACCGCGCCAAGGATTCGCTCGAACCCGTCTCGCGCGCCGAGTTGTGGCGACGCGTCAACGAGGGCACGGTCGCGGTGCTCGATGTCCGACCCGTCGAGGAGTTCGAGGCGGGGCACATCCCTTGCGCCGTCAACATCCCGATCGCCGAGCTCAAGAAGCGTTTGGCGGAAATCCCGCGCGACCACCTCGTCGTCGCCTACTGCCGCGGCCCGTACTGCCTCTACTCGTTCGAGGCCGTCGAACTCCTGCGGGACTCCGGTTTCGAGGCCAAGCGCCTCGAAGACGGTCTTCCGGAGTGGCGCATGGCCGGTCTCCCGACCGAAGCCGGCCCGGCCCGGCCCTGCGCGTGAGGTCGCCGCGGCGAACCTGTCAAAAGAACGTTTGAATAAGCGGCGGGCGGGCTGCTACGGTTGACTGGAGCCATGGGCCGCGATCGGGCATGCGCTCCAGTGAAGCTCCACGCCCGCGAGGGGACGAGATGTTCGAGCACGAACCCGCGATCCGTCTCGGCGCGTTTCTCGGCGTCTTCGCCTTGATCGCCGCCTGGGAGATGATCGCGCCGCGGCGACCGCTGGCGCAGAGCCGGCGCCTGCGGTGGACGGGCAATCTGGCCATCGTCGCCCTGAACACGATGCTCCTCCGCCTGCTGTTCCCGCTGGCCGCGGTGGGGGTCGCGCTCGAAACCGGCCAGCGCGGCTGGGGCCTGTTCAACATGCTCGACCTGCCGACGGCGGTGGAAGTCGCCGCCGCCGTCGTGCTGCTGGACCTCGCGATCTATGGTCAGCACGTGCTGTTCCACGCCGTGCCGGTGCTGTGGCGGCTGCACCGCATGCACCATGCCGATCTCGATTTCGACGTGACGACGGGCGCTCGCTTCCACCCGATCGAGATCGTGCTGTCGATGCTGATCAAGTTCGCCGTCATCGCGCTGCTCGGGGCGCCGGCGCTGGCGGTGCTGATCTTCGAGGTCGTGCTCAACGCCACGGCGATGTTCAATCACGGCAACCTGCGCCTGCCCCGCCGCGTCGATGCGACGCTGCGGTGGGTCGTGGTGACGCCGGACATGCACCGCGTCCATCATTCGGTGATCCGCGCCGAGACCGACAGCAACTTCGGCTTCAACCTGCCCTGGTGGGACCGGCTGTTCGGCACCTATCGCGCCCAGCCGGCGGCCGGGCACGACGGCATGACGATCGGCATCGAGTCGTTCCGCGACCCGCGCGAGCTGCGGCTCGACCGCATGCTGCTGCAGCCGTTCCGCCGTGCGGAGACGGCCAAGTCCCCACTGCCGAGCGGCAACAGGGCGAAGGCGCAATGACCGCGCGCCTGGTCGGCCGGGCCGCGCTGCTGGCGGCCCTGCTGGTCGCCGCCTGGGCCGCCGCCTCCGCCGAGTGGTCGCCGGCCGATCTTCGGGTCGCCTTGGAACGGATGGGCGCGTGGGCGCCGGCGGCCTTCGTGCTGGCCTTCGCCCTCGGCACCGTCCTGTTCCTGCCCGGAACCATCTTCAGCCTGGCCGGCGGGGCCCTGTTCGGCCCGGTCCTGGGCAGTCTGCTCAACCTGGCCGGCGCCACGATCGGGGCGACCGTGGCCTTTCTCGTGGCGCGCGGCACGGCCGCCGAATGGATGCGCGCACGCATGGGCCCGCGCCTGTCGGCGGTCGTCGACGGCGTCGAGACCGAGGGCTGGCGCTTCGTCGCCTTCGTCCGGCTGGTGCCGCTGTTCCCGTTCAACGTGGTCAACTACGCCTTCGGGCTGACCAGGATCGGCACCACGGCCTACGTGGTCACGACGGCGCTGTGCATGATCCCGGGCGCCGTCGCCTACACCTATCTCGGCTATGCCGGGCGCGAGGCCGCCGCGGGCGCCGAGGACACGATCGAGAAGCTCCTGCTGGCCGTCGCGCTCGTCGCCGTGACGGCGTTTCTGCCGCGGCTGGTTCGCCGAATGCGGGCCCGGGCGCGGCCGTCGCGGGGCGAAGAGCGCGAGGCGCGCCGCGACGCCGGCACGCCGAGCGCAAGATGTGAAGACCCGATGCCCGATTCCCGTCTGCCGCCGATCCTCGACCTCAAGGCCCCCGGCCAGCCCTCCGTGTTCCGCCCGGAGAACATGCTGCGCGAGGCACGGCGGCAGAAGGGGCTGGCGGAGGTTCCGGTTCCCGCGGTCTGCCTGCTCGACCCCGACGGCGACATCCTGCGCCACCTGCGCGACCGCGGCCTGGCCCGGCCGCATCCCGGCTGGGCCTGCTACCACACCGGCATGGACGTGTTCCTGTGGGAGGGCGTCGAATTCGGCATCGTCGCCAGCGCCGTCGGCGCCTCCTTCGCCGTGCTGCTGGCCGAGCAGATGTTCGCCAGCGGCTGCCGCCTGCTGCTCAGCATGACCTCGTCGGGACAGATCGCGCCGGCCGGCCCGACGCCGTATTTCGTGCTGATTGAGCGCGCCCTGCGCGACGAGGGCACCAGCTACCATTACCTGCCCCCGTCGCGCTTCAGCGAGGCCGATCCCGCCCTGGCCGCGATCGCCGCCGACGCCGTCGCCGGCCTGGCGCAACGGGTCCACCGCGGCGCCACCTGGACCACCGACGCGCCGTTCCGCGAGACCGAGGCCGCCGTCGCGGCCCATCGCGCGGCGGGCATTCTCGCCGTCGAGATGGAGGCGGCGGCGCTTTACGCCTTCGCCCGGGCCACGACGCGGCCGGTGCTGTGCTTCGCCCATGTGACCAACCAGATGGCGCAGAACGAGGGCGACTTCGAGAAGGGCGAGGCCGACGGCGCCGTCGATGCGCTCGCCGTGCTCGCGGCGGCGGCTTCGGCCGTGCTGCCGCGTCTGAATCAAGCAAGTGAGGGAGGAGAGAAATGAAGACGTTCGCTGCCCTTGCCGTCGTGCTGACGGCCTTGGCGCTGCCGGCCCAGGCCGCCGACAAGCCGAGCGACGCCACCGCGCTCGCCGGCGTCAAGACCGGCAAGGTCGTGTGGGACATCAGCAAGGCCGAGCCCGAGACCCTGGCGGTGTTCCTGTCGGTGGTGCGCGAGACCTACGACGACCTGGTGCGCCAGCAGGTCGAGCCCGACATGGTGCTGGCGATCCACGGCGCGCCGGTCAAATACGTCACCAGGTCGCTGGACGCGCTGCCGTTCGAGACCACGGTCGCCGCCGAGAAGATCAACGCCATCCTCGAGGACCTGGCGGGGCGCCCGGGCGTTCGCGTCGAGGTCTGCTCGGTCGCCAACCGCCTGATGGGCGTCGACAACGCCGCCATCCGCCCCGCCTATCACGTCGTCGGCAACACCTGGGTGTCGCTGATCGGCTATCAGGCCCAGGGCTACGCGGTGGTGCCGGTCAACTGACGCCTCCCGAGGCCGGCTGCTGTTCGGAGCCGGCACGGACGGTGTTATGGTCCGTGTGATGACCATTCCGCTCTACATCGTCGCAGCCGCCGCCGAGATCGGCGGCTGCTTCGCCTTCTGGGCTTGGCTGAGGCTGGACCGCTCGCCGTGGTGGCTGGTCCCCGGCATGGCCAGCCTGGCGTTGTTCGCCTGGTTGCTGACCCGGGTCGAGGTCGGCTTCGCCGGGCGCGCTTACGCGGCCTATGGCGGCATCTATATCGCCGCGTCGCTGGTGTGGCTATGGGCGGCCGAGGGGCTGCGCCCCGATCGCTGGGACCTGATCGGCGCCGGTTTTTGTGTTTTCGGGGCGCTGGTGATCCTGCTGGGACCGCGGCCGACCTGAACCGATCCGCGCTACAGCAGCCGCAGCCGACCTCCGTCGCGCGCCAGCCTGCCCGCCGATTCCAGGCGGCGCAACGCGCGGTACAGGGCTTCGTGGGTCAGCCCGATCTCGGCGGCGAAGGTCTTGAGCGTGCCGCCGAGATCGACCTGCCCGGATGCGTCGCCGCGCAACGCCAACGCCGCGAGCACGCGCTCATCGGCCGAACGGATGTTCCGCAGTTCCAGGCTGCCGCGCAACGAGTGAACCTGCCGCGCCAGCCGTTCCGCCAGCGCCAAGCCAAGCCGCGTATCCTCCGCCATGCGCAGGCGCAACCGCGCCGTTGGAAACCCCACCACGGCGGCCTCGGTCTCCGCGACGGCATCGCAATGATAGATCGGCGAGAACAGCGCCGGCTCCGCGAACGTCGAACCGGCGCCCGCCCGGTACAGCACCACCGCCCGACCATCGACGACGTGCCGCACCAAGCGCACCGTGCCAGACACCACGCCGAAAACGGCAGCGGTTTCGTCGCCCTGGCGGAACAGACATTCCCCCGGCGCAAGCGTGCGCCGCCACGCCGCGGCCCCGGCGGCGCGCTCGAATTCGGCGAAGCTGTTCGGCTCGTTTCGCGACATATGATCGCGATCATACGCGGCCCGCTTTGCGCCGGCTATGGTGGCAAGGCAGTCAAATGGGAGGAACGACATGCGTTGCCTGGCAAGCCTGGTGTTCTGCGCCGCCGTGTTTGCGGCCGGATCCGCGGCATCCGCCGAGGATGACCGCGAACTGGTTCCGCTGCCCGAGCCCATGCAGGCGCACATGCTTGCCAACATGCGCGACCATTTGCAGGCGCTGGACGAGATGCTGGCTGCGCTGGCAGCCGGCGACGCCGACGCCGCCGGCCGCATCGCGGAGACCCGCATCGGCATGAGCTCGCTGGACGATCACGGCGCCGCGCACATGGCGCCGTTCATGCCAAAGCCGATGCAGGACGCCGGCACAAGCATGCATCGCGCCGCCAGCCGCTTCGCCCTGGTCGTACAGGATGCCGACGTCGAGCAGACCTACGCCGCCCAGCGGAAGGTTTTCGGCGCACTGCAGGAGATCGTGGCAGCCTGCAACGCCTGCCACGCCGCCTACAAGCTGCGATGAGCACGAAGCCCGTGGACCAGGAACGCTGCCGCGCATCGTCGCCGCCATCGCTGGTGCCGGGCTCGTCATCGGAATCTTCTTTCTCGTCCTTGGCTGGACCGGCCTTGTCACCCGCATAGTCCGGCATAGCCCGGGCGATACCGCCGGCCATCGCCTCCGGCCTGCAACTCGGCCTCCGGTGTCGCTTGCCGGCTGTTCAGGTTCCGGCGCCTGCATGGCGCGGTCGCATTCTCGGTTGCTTCGACGAGGCACCTCGCCGGGTAGCTTGACGGCGACGCTCTAATGTTCAAACATTCGTTTGATCATAATATGAGCGATCCGAGAGGGAGCCATGTCCATCTTCGCCATCCTCGCCAGCCTGGCGACCGGGCTGATGCTCGGCCTGTTCGGCAGCGGCGGCTCGATCGTCACCCTGCCGGCCCTGATCTACCTGGTCGGCGTCGAGGCCAAGCCGGCCATCGCCATGAGCTTGGGCATCGTCGCGATCACCGCCGGCATCAGTTCGGTGACCCATTGGCTCCGCGGCAACGTCAATGTCGGTGTGGCCGCCGTGTTCGCGCTGTTCGGCGCCCTGGGGACCTATGGCGGCGCCCGCATCGGCGTGATCACGCCGGTGGTGCTCCAACTCGGCCTGTTCGCCCTGATCATGTACGCCGCGGCCTGGCGGATGCTCAAGCCGGCGGCGGTCGGCGCGTCGTCCGCGGTCGGCGTCCAGGGTGACGGCACGGCGGTGCTCGGCGGCGACGGCGGATACCGGATCGCGCATATCGCCGTGCACGGGCTGGTGGTCGGCGTGCTGACCGGCATGGTCGGGGTCGGCGGCGGGTTCCTGATCGTGCCGGCGCTGGTGCTGCTCTCGGGCCTGCCGATGAAACAGGCGGTCGGCACCTCGCTGGTGGTGGTCGCCGCCAAGTCGGTCGCCGGCTTCGCCGGCTATCTCGGCGCGGTGGCGATCGACTGGACCGTCATGGGCCTGTTCACCGCCATCGCGGTCGGCGGCAGCTTCCTCGGCACGCTCGCGGCGAAGCACCTCTCGGCGGCGGCGACCAAGCGGGGCTTCGCGATCTTCCTCGTTCTCGTCGCCAGCTACATCGTCGTGAAGGAGCTGCTGTGATGTCGATCCTCGTCTGCTCCAACGCGCCGCCGGGCAAACGCTGCAAACGCTACATCGCCTATTCCGAAATCCTGGCGCGGGCACTGAAGGTTCCGGCCCGGGTGGTGTACGATGCGCGGGAGAGCGCGGTGAAACCCCCGGCGTTGATCATCGCCGGTCGCGTCCTGACGCCGGCGGACGGGCTCGTGCTGACGGCGGAAGACGTCGTCGCGGCCCTGCGCGAACAGGGCGTGCTCGCCGAGGCGGGCCTTCTCTCGGCCCTGCGGGCGGCGGAAGAGAGCTGATGGAGGCGGAAAGATGAAGATCCTGCTGATCCTCAACGAGGCGCCCTATGGCAGCGAGCGCAGCTACAACGGCCTGCGCCTCGCCCACGGCCTGCACAAGGCCGATCCCGAGGCCGAGATCACCGTCTTCCTGATGGCCGACGCCGTCGGCTGCGCCCGCGCCGGCCAGAAGACGCCCGAGGGTTTCTACAACATCGAGCGCATGGTCCGGCGGGTGCTCGAGGCCAAGGGCTCGGTGCTGCTGTGCGGCACCTGCATGGACGCGCGCGGCCTCGCCGAATCCGAGGTGACCCCGGGGGCCCGGCGCAGCACCATGGACGAGCTGTCGCGCGCCACGCTGGCCGCCGACAAGGTGGTCGTCTTCTGATGGACGAGCCGATCTATCTCGACTTCAACGCCACCACGCCGGTGGCGCCCGAGGTGTTCGCGGCGATGACGCCGTACCTGACCAGCCATTTCGGCAACCCGTCGAGCGGGCACGTCTACGGCCGGCGCGCCCGCGACGCGGTCGAGCAGGCGCGGGCGCAGCTCGCCGAGCTGATCGCCGCCCGGCCCGACGAGATCGTCTTCACCTCCTGCGGCACCGAGGCCAACAACCTGGCGATCCGCGGCGTCGCCGCTGCGCATGGCCGGCCGGGGCACATCGTCACCTCGACCATCGAGCACCCGGCGACGGCGCAGCCCTGCGCCCTTCTCGAAGCGGCCGGCTGGGCGGTGTCGCGGGTGCCGGTGGGCGCGTCGGGGCGGCTGGACGCGGCGGCGCTGATCGCCTGCCTGCGCCCCGACACCGCGCTGGTGTCGCTGATGCACGCCAACAACGAGACCGGCGTGCTGCAGCCGGTTGCCGGGATCGCCGAGGCGGCGCGGCGCCGCGGCGTCCTCGTCCACACCGACGCGGCCCAGTCGGTCGGCAAGCTGCCCGTCCGCGTCGACGAGCTCGGAATCGACCTGCTGTCGCTGGCCGGCCACAAGCTGCAGGCGCCCAAGGGGATCGGTGCGCTGTACGTGCGCGGCGGCACGCGGCTCGATCCGCTGATCGTCGGCGGCGGCCAGGAGCGCGGGCTGCGGCCGGGGACGGAAAACGTCGCCCATATCGTCGGGCTCGGCGCCGCCGCCGCCCTGGCGCGCGGCCGGCTGGCCGCGGAGGACGGCCGGCTGCGGCGCCTGCGCGATCGCCTCTGGGACCTCCTGGCGGCCGCGGTTCCCGGCCTGATCCTGACCGGCGAGCCAGACCACCGCCTGCCCAACACCCTCAACATCCGCTTTCCCGGCGCTCGCGGCACCGCGATCCTCGCTGCCGCGCCGGAGATCGCGGCCTCGACCGGATCGGCCTGCCACGAGGGCGGCGAGCGCGCCTCGCCGGTGCTGCGCGCCATGGGCGTCGCCGAGGACGACGCCCTCGGCGCCGTACGGCTGTCGCTGGGCTGGACCACCTCCGAGGCCGATGTCGAGCGGGCGGCGGCGGCGCTGGCGGCGGCTTGGCGCGCCTGTGTGGTGGACGCGCGGCGCCCGCGCGGATAAATGATGGTGGCACGCCGACGGGAGCTGTCATGGCCGCCAAATCCAGTCCCAAGCGGGACGTCTTCGAATTGTTCGCGCGCGTCGCCAAGGGGCTGGCGAGCGGCATCCGGCTCGAATTGATCGAGGCCCTGGCCCAGGGCGAGCGCAGCGTCGAGGACGTCGCCAAGGCCGTCGGCATCCCCATCGCCAATGCCTCGCACCACCTGCAGGTGCTGCGCGAGGGCGGCATCGTGGTGTCGCGCCGCGAAGGCGTGCAGATCATCTACCGGCTCGCCGACGACGAGGTCATCCGGCTGGTGGCCGGCCTGCGCCACGTCGCCGAGCGGCACATCGCCGAGGTCGAGCGCATCGCCCGCGAGCATTTCGCCAGCAGGGACGGGCTGGAACCGATCGGCCGCGACGAGTTGCTGCGCCTGGCGCGGCGCGGCGAGACCGTGGTGATCGACGTCCGCCCCGCCAAGGAGTACGAGGCCGGGCACATCCCCGGCGCCATCAACATCCCGGCCGGCGAACTGCCCCGGCGCCTGGCCGAACTGCCGCAGGACAAGGAAATCGTCGCCTATTGCCGCGGCCCCTACTGCGTGCTCGCCTTCGATGCCGTCGAGACGCTGCGTCGATCCGGCTACCGGGCGCGGCGGCTGGAGGACGGCTGGCCGGAATGGCAGGCCGCCCGTCGGGACTGAGCGCATAATTCAAAAATATGTTTGAATTATAGGGCGCCGGCGGCGATGCTTCTCCCGTCTCGAATGCCGCTCAGACGGCAGCAAGGGAGGAAATGACATGCTGAGAACAATCCGGGCCGGCGTCGCAGCCGCCGCGCTCGTCGTGTCGCCGGCGCTGGCGGCGGAACAGGCGATCGAAATCGAAGTCGGCGGGATCACCGCCAACGGCCATCTCGTCACCGCGGAGAACAAGAGCCTGGCCGACGGCATCGTTCTGATGGTCCACGGCACCCTGGCGCATGGCCGCATGGAGATCATGCGGGCACTGCAGTCCGGCCTCTCCGAACGCGGGCTCAACAGCTTGGCGATCACCCTGACTCTGGGCCTGGACCAGCGCACCGGCATGTACGACTGCGCCAAGCCGCACCGGCATCGGCACGCCGATGCCGTCGACGAGATCGCCGCCTGGATCCGGTGGCTCGAAGACGCGGGCGCCGGTCCGATCAGTCTGCTCGGCCATTCCCGCGGCGGCAATCAGGCCGCCTGGTACGCCGCCGAGCGCCGCGACGCCGCGATCGAGCGGCTGATCCTGGTGGCGCCGATGCGCTGGGACGCCGACGCGGAGGCAGCCGCCTACCGGAAACGCTACGGCAAGAACCTCGACGACGTGCTGAAGCAGGCCACCCTCCTGGCCGAGGCCGGCAAGCGCCGGCACGAGATGGCCGGCGTCGACTTCATCTACTGCCCGGCGGCGCGCGTCACCGCCGAAGCCTTTCTCGGTTACTACGCGCCCGAACCGCGCCGGGACACGCCGACGCTGCTGGCCAGGATCACCCGGCCGACACTGGTGATCGCCGCCGGCAACGACCAGGTGGTCACCGGCCTGCCCGAGGCGGTGAGGCCGCTGGCCGACGGCAAGCGCGTCGGTCTGGTCGTGATCGAGGATTCGGATCACATGTTCCTCGATTTCTCGGCCGACGAGGCGGCGGAGGCGATCGCCGCCTTCGTCGGGAATTGACGCCGAAACCCTTTGTCACGAATTCGCCCGCCGCCGACAAACTTCGGAGACATCCGTCGGCCATCGTCATGACGTCGGAAGCGACGTCCCCCCGCCGGTCGCCCGCCGGCTCGAACCCCCGAGCCATGCGGGCGACCGGTCCCCGGGGCGGCTCCAGAACGGCGTCGCGCATGAATCATGATGGCCGCATTCGCGGCCATTCGAATGTTCCGTAACCCTCTGAAAAGATTGGTGCCCCAGGCCGGACTCGAACCAGCACGCCGTTGCCGGCAACAGATTTTGAGTCTGCCGCGTCTACCATTCCGCCACTGGGGCACCGGGCCGGAAGGCTTGCGATATTAGAGCAGGCGGCCGGGTGGTCAATGGGCTTTGCGGTCGGGCGCCGGCTGGCGCCCGTGTTATTGCTCCGGTAACCGCCGCCTGCTACGAAAGCGCATCTCAGTCTGAACGGATCGGCGATGCTGCGCAGCCTCTACGATTGGACCATGCGTCTGGCCGGGCATCGGCTGGCTGTTTGGTGGTTGGCTCTGGTGTCCTTCATCGAGAGCTCGGTGTTTCCCATCCCGCCCGACGTGATGCTGATCCCGATGGTGCTGGCCCGGCGCGCCCGCGCCTGGGTCTACGCCGGCGTCTGCACGCTCGCGTCGGTGGTCGGCGGCTTCTTCGGCTATGCGATCGGCATGTTCCTGTTCGATTCGGTCGGGCAGTGGATCGTCGAGACCTACCACCTCGGCGCCGAGTTCGCCCGCTTCCAGGACACCTTCAACGCCGGCGGCTTCCTGGCCGTGCTGATCGCCGGCTTCACGCCGGTGCCCTACAAGCTGATCACCATCACCGCCGGTGTCACCGGGCTCGACGTCGCCACCTTCGCCGTCGCCTCGGTGCTGGCCCGCGGCGCGCGGTTCTTCCTGGTCGCCGCGCTGCTGTGGAAGTTCGGGCCGCCGATCCGCGACTTCATCGAGCGGCGCCTCGGCATGGTCACCGCCGCGTTCACCGTGGCGCTGGTCGGCGGGTTCTTCGCGATCAAGCTGTTGTGAGCTAGAGTGCGGCCCATGACCGCTCGCACCCTCTATCCCGCGGCGCTGGCCGCCGTCTGCCTGGCGGCGCTGATCGCCGCCTGGATCGCCCAGTACGGCTTCGGCCTGCAGCCGTGCATCCTGTGCCTGTATCAGCGCGTGCCGTTCGCGATCGGCGCGGCGCTGGGTCTGGCGGCGCTGCTGCCCTTCGTCGGCCGGCGCGGCCGCGGCGTGCTGCTCGGCCTGGCTGGGCTGGCGCTGCTGGTCAACGCCGGCATCGCCGTCTTCCACACCGGCGTCGAGCAGCACTGGTGGGCCGGCACCGCCGAATGCGGCGGCGGCGCGGTCGCCGTCTCGTCGGACGCGGCCACCCTGCTGGAAGCGATGCGCCAGCCGGTCGAGGCGCGCTGCGACGAGCCGCCGTGGTCGCTGTTCGGCATCACCATGGCGATGATGAACGTGCCGTTCTCGCTGGTGCTGGCCGCGGCCGCGCTGTGGGGCGGCCACCGCCTGTTCCATGACAGGAGCTGAGCCGATGACCTCCCGCCGCACCGCGGCCGGGCGCATGCCCGGCGACCCCACCCGCGAGCAGACGATCGCGCGCATGATCCGCGTCGATCAGGCCGGCGAATACGGCGCGGTGCGCATCTACGAGGGCCAGCTCGCCGTGCTCGGCCGGACGGCGGCGGCGCCGGTGCTGCGGCGGATGGCCGAGCAGGAGAAGCGTCACCTGGAGACCTTCGACCGGCTGGTGGCCGAGCGCCGCGTGCGCCCGACCCTGCTGTCGCCGCTGTGGCACGCCGCCGGCTTCGCGCTGGGCGCCGGCAGCGCCCTGCTCGGCCCGCGCGCCGCGATGGCCTGCACGGTGGCGATCGAGGAGGTCATCGACGAGCACTACGCCCGCCAGGCCGCACAGCTCGGCGACGACGAGGCGGATCTGCGCGCCACCGTCGAGGAATTCCGCGCCGAGGAAGTCGAGCACCGCGACACCGGCCTCGCCCACGGCGCCGAGGACGCGCCGGCCTATCCCCTGCTGACCGGCGCGATAAAGGCCGGCTCGCGGCTGGCGATCTGGCTGTCGGAGCGGATCTGAGGCGGCCCATATCCGGCCTGCGGCCGTAAGGACACCCTCACCCCGGCCCTCTCCCGCAGGCGGGAGAGGGAGACCGCGCCCTCCAGCCGCCATTGCGGCGGCCAAGGGCGCGGAGCGCCCGCCCGGCGAGGGGGAAACCTCCAGCCGCCATTGCGGCGGCGGCCAAGGGCGCGGAGCGCCCGCCCGGCGAGGGGGAAAAATTACGTCTGATTCCGGTCGATCCAGTGCTTGGTCGGCGGCGGCACGTAGTCGAGGAACCGGTCGAGCAGCGCGTCGGCGTCCGCGCCGATCATCAGGTAGGCGCGGTGGTGCGGCTGCAGGAAGCCTTCCTCGACCATGTGGTCGATGAAGCCGTCGAGCTTGGTGAAGTAGCCGGCGATGTCGAGCAGGGCCAGCGGCTTGCGGTGATAGCCGAGCTGGCCCCAGGTCCAGGTCTCGAACATCTCCTCCATGGTGCCGATGCCGCCGGGCAGCGCGAGGAAGCCGTCGGAAAGGTCGGCCATCAGCGCCTTGCGCTCGTGCATCGAGGCGACGACGTGGAGCTTGGTCAGGTCGAGATTGCCGACCTCGAGCTTCATCAGCGCCTCGGGGATCACCCCGATCACCTCGCCGCCGGCGTCGAGCGCCGCCTGGGCGACCAGCCCCATCAGCCCGACATTGCCGCCGCCGTAGACGACGCCGAGGCCGCGCTCCGCCAGCCGCCGCCCGAGGCTGGAGGCCGCCTCGCGATAGACCTCGCGGTTGCCGCGGCTCGAGCCGCAGTAGACGCAGATGCGCTTCATCTCTCCCCCCCTGTCGCTGCCCCGGGTTTACCCTCAGCGGCGGCCGCCGGCAAGCCGCGCGGCGTCGGGATGGGCGCGCAGCCGCGCCATCGCCCAGACCCCGAGATACGGGCCGGCCGCTAGGAAGGCGAAGGCCCAGCGCCAGCCCACCGCCTCGACCAGCGGCGGAATCATGTGGATCGTCACCAGGGTCAGCAGGAACCCGGCCGAGGTCTGCACCGTCAGCATGGTGCCGACCAGGCCGCGCTCGGCCAGCTCGGCGATGCTGGCCGAGAACTGCGGCGAGTCGGCGACGATGGTCACGCCCCACACCAGGCACAGCGCCACCAGCGCCCAGGGCGGGCCGCCGAACAGGAACCCGGCGAGCAGGGCGCAAGTGCCGCTGGCCGCCATCGCCGCCATCGTCAGGGTGGTCCGCCCCCAGCGGTCGGCGATCGGGCCGCCGGCGAAGCAGCCCACCGCGCCGGCGGTCAGGGTCGCGAAGGCGGCGAGCTTGGCCCAGTGGGACGCGTCCTCGGCGCTCATCGTCGCGGCGAAGCTGGCCTGCAGGAACACGACGATCCACGCCCACATCGCGTAGAGCTCCCACATGTGGCCGAGATAGCCGAGATTGGCCAGCCGCAGCGACGGCGTCGTCCAGGCCTTCAGGGCGTGGCGCGACTCGAAGCGCGGCGCCGGGACGTGGTTGGGCCCGAGGCCGGTGAAGCCGATCGCCGCGGCCGCCCCCAGCGCCGCCACCGAGGTCGCGGCGATGGTGAAGCGCCAGTCGACGCCGCCCAGCGCGTTGATCAGGTGCGGCGAGGCCGACCCCAGCGTCAGGGCGCCGACCAGCAGCCCGACCAGCAGGCCCATGTCGCCCTTGGCCCAGGTGGCGGCCAGGCGCATGCCGACCGGATAGATGCCGGCCATGCACATGCCGGTGACGAAGCGGAACGCGGTCACCGCCCAGGAATCGGGCGGCACCGCCAGGATCAGCGCGTTGGCCGCCGCGGCGACCAGCGCCGCCGCCGCGAAGAAGCGCCGCGGATCGAGGCGGTCGGCGAGGCCGAAGCCGGCGCTGACCAGCGTGCCGGCGACGAAGCCGGCCTGGACCGCGCTGGTGTACAGCGAGGCGTGGAATCCGCCGAGGCCGTAACCCGCCTGCAGCGCCGGCACCACGGCGGTGGCCGAGAACCAAAGGGTCAGCGCCAGCACCTCGGCCAGCGCCAGCAGGGACAGCGACCGCCATTTGCCGGACGGCATCGTTTTCCTCCCGCGTCGCGTTTTTGCCGCCGAGCATACCATCCGCCGGGTTTGCGGCAACGGCCGCCGCTGGCATGCTGGGCCGCCCACGACCGGAGATCATCGATGCCGTTCACCGCCGACGACGCCCAGCGCCTGCTGAACGAGGCCTTCGCCCCCTGGATCCGCGAGATGGACATCGCGGTGACCGCCCTGGACGACGGTTCCGCCACCCTGACCGTGCCGCCGTCCGAGCGGCTGAACCGGATCGGCGGCACGGTCTGCGGGCAGGCGATGATGGCGCTGGCCGACACCGCCATGGTGTTCGCGGTCGCGGCCGCCGCCGGCGGCTTCCGCCCGATGACCACGGTCAACCAGTCGACGGCCTTCCTGCGGCCGGCCTCGGACGCGCCGCTGCACGCGGTGGCGCGGGTGATCCGGATGGGCAAGCAGGTCGTCTATGGCGAAGTGACCCTGCATACCGGCCAATTGGACAAGCCTGTCGCGCGCGCCACCAGCACCTACATGTTGCTTTAGGGCCCCGCGCCCGGCGGGGCCGCCCCAGACCGGAGCCCCGCCATGCGTCCGCTCGCCCTCGCCACCCCGCTCCTGCTCGCCGCGACGATCGCCGCGATGCCTGCCGCCGCCGACGACGACGCCTGCGGCTGGAGCGGCGCCGCCGGCGCCGAGGCGCGCGCCGCGCTGGCCGATGCCGGTCCCGCCAGCGCCGCCCGGCTTCTGGAACCGCTGGCCGAATGTTCGCCGCGCTCGGCGCTGCTGCTCGGCGGCATGCTGTGGATCGGCGACGGCGTCGCCGTCGACAAGGCGCGCGCCTGCGACCTGTTCGAACGCGCCGCCGACAGCGAGCCGGAAGGCGCCCACGATCTGGCGACCTGCTTCCACCGCGGCGAGGGCCGGCCGCGCGACCACGCGCGTTCGGCCGAGCTCTACCGCCGCGCCGCCGACGCCGGCTTCCCGATGTCGGCCTGCGCGCTCGGCAACCAGTACTGGGAGGGCCAGGGCGTGCCGCACGACCGGCCGAGGGCGCTGGAACTGTGCCGCCGCGACGCAGCCGCCGGCGTCGTCGCCGCCCAGGCCGATCTCGGCCGCATGTACCTGCTGCCCGGCGAGCACCGCGACTTCGCCGAGGCGGCGCGGTGGTTGCGCGCCGCCGCCGAGAACGGCGATGCCGCCGCCGCGCTGAACTACGGCCTGATGCACTGGAACGGCGACGGCATGCCGCGCAATCGCGACGCCGCCGCCGACTGGCTGCTCGAAGCCGCCAAAGGCGGCCAGCCGCTGGCGCCGGCGCTGCTGGCCAAGTACTGGTTCGACAGGGGCTTCGAGCCGGGCAGCAGCCACATGGACGAACGCGCGGCGCTCGAGGCCGCCTACTGGCTGGCGCGCACGGCGATGGTCGATCCCGAACCGCATCGCCGCGCCCAGGCCCGCGAGATGATGATCGGCATGATCGAGATGGCGCCGCAACTGGCGAAGCCGCTGCAGCGGCGCCTGCGGCGCGACTCCCCGACGCAAAGCGCCGAAATGCCGCGCTGACTCAGGGCGCCACGGCGAAGCCCTTCGGCGGCAGGCCGTCCGCGTGCCGGCGCCACATGGTCTCGAAGGCCGATTCGAGGCCGGCGGCGAAGCGCCCGGCATCGAACAGCGGCGCGGCCGCGCGCGCCGCCGCCAGCCGCGCGCGCAGCCCGGCCAGACGCCCGGGGTCGGCGGCGAGACCGAGCGCCAGCGCCTCGTATTCCGCCAGCGCGCCGACCGCCAGCTCGGGCAGGCCGGCGGCGTGCAGCAGGCTGGTCCCCACCCGGCCGGCGAAGCTCTCGCCGCGGCAGGTCACCACCGGCAATCCGGCCCACAGCGCGTCGGAGACCGTGGTGTGGCCGTTGTACGGCAGGGTGTCGAGGAACAGATCGGCGCGGCGGTGGCGGGCGAGATGCGCCGCCGTGTCCAGCCGCGGCGCGAAGACGATCCGCTCGGGCGCGACGCCGTGGCCGGCGGCGGCGCGCAGCAGGTTTGCCGGCCCCGGATCCTCCGGGCGGAGCAGCCACAGGACCGAACCCGGCACGGCCTCGAGCAGCCGCATCCAGACCGCGAACACGGCCGGCGCGGTCTTCCAGGCGGCGTGGAAGGCGCAGAACACGAAGCCGTCCTCGGGCAGGCCGCAGGCGGCGCGGCTCGGCGGCTCGCCGACGGCGCGCCGGGTGTCGTTGGGCTGGTAGCTGTCGGGCAACTGCACGATGCGCTCGGCGAACAGCGGCTGATCGTCCATCGGCGTGACGAAACGGTCGCCGATCACGTAGTCGACGAAGTCGGCGCCCATCGTCCCCGGATAGCCCAGCCACGCCGCCTGGACCGGCGCCGGCCGCAGCGCGACGATCCCGCTGCGCGCGTTCCGGGTGTGGCCCTTCAGGTCGATCAGGATGTCGACCCCGTCGGCGCGGATCCGTTCCGCCGCCTGGCGGTCCGAGACGCCGCGCAGGTCGACGAAGCGGTCGAAACCGGCGACCAGCCGCCGGCGCATGTCGCTGCCGTCGTCGGGGCCGCAGGAATAGGCCACGACCTCGAAGCGCGCGCGGTCGTGGCGCTCGAACAGCTCGGCGGCGAGCACGGCGGTGGCGTGGGCGTGCAGGTCGGCCGACAGATAGCCGAGCCGCAGCCTCGCGCCCGATCCGCGCTTGCGGTGGTCGGGCCCCAAGCCGGTCGGGAACCGCGACGCCCATTGCCGGGCGCAGCGAAGCTGGTCCGCGGGCGGCGCGCCGGCGGCGACCAGCACGAAGGGCGGCACCTTCGCGGCGCCGGCGCGGACCAGCGCCAGCACCCGCCGGTCCTCCGCCGCGGCCGCGTCCCAGTCGCAGACGCCGCGCAGCAGATGGGCCAGCTGGGCACGGGCGCCGGCATGCTCGGGCGCCGCCGCCAGCGCCCGGCGCTGACAGGCGATCGCCTCGGCGGAACGGCCTGTCGCCGCCAAGGCGGTGCCGAGGTTGTGGTGCGCGGCGGCGAGGCCGCCGTCGAGCGCCAGCGCGCGGCGGTACTGGCCGATCGCCTCGTCGTTTCGGCCGCAGGCCTGCAGCGCCGCGCCGAGCGCGTTGCGCGACGCCGCCGTTTCGGCGCCGAGGGCCAGGGCGCGATGGAGGTGGGCGGCGGCCTCGACGGGATCGCCGACCGCTTGCAGCGCCAGCCCGAGGTTGCGGTGCGCGTCGGCCCAGGCCGGGCGCAGAGCCACCGCGCGCCGGTAGCAGGCGAGCGCCTCGGCCGTCGAACCGACGTCGTTCAAGGCATTGCCGAGATTGAGCCAGGCCTGCGGGTGATCGGGCGCCAGCGCCAGCGCGCCGCGACAGGACTCGGCGGCGGCGTCGGGCCGGCCGAGGCGGCGCAGCGCCAGGCCGAGGTCGTTGCGGGCGTCGGCGTCGCGCGGGGCGAGCGCCACCGCGTCCTGCAGCAGCACCAGCGCCTCCTCCGGGCGGCCGGCCCGCAGCACCAGGGCGCCAAGCAGACGGCTGGCGGCGGGATGCTGCGGCGCCCGGCGCAACACGTCGCGGTACAGCCGCTCGGCCTCGGCCAGCGCCCCGGCACGGTGGCGTTCGACGGCCAGGGCCAGGGCCTGCGCGACCGGTACCGCCTCTGCCATCGCCGCCTCCTCTCGTCCGCCGCCTCCGAATCGGAGCACGGCCCGGGCGGCGATGCAAGATCGCGACGCCGCCGCCCGTGCAGGCGCCCCTGGCCAGCCTGGTCCGCATGCCGTCGCGCATTGACCGCCTCCGGCCGTTCTGGCCTACTGCCCCGGCGGAGGACGGGGAGTGACGCCGCGGCCATGACCAAGCCGAGAGACGTTCTGGTTGAGCTTGCCTCGAGCGTGGCGGTGTTCGTCGGTGCCGCGGCGCTGTGCTGCCTGCTGCTGGCGGCGCTGCTGCAGCTCGGGTTCGGCGGCTGGCAGAGCGTCTATTTCTATCGCGGGCTGATCTGCCTGGGCGCCGCCACCGCGGCCACCGCGCTGGCGCTGGCGCTCCTGGCGCGCGCGGGATGGGGCCGCGGGCGCGACGTCGTTCCGGCATCGCTGTTCGGCGCCGGGCTGACGCTGGCCTTCTTCGTGCTGGTGCCGGTGACCATCGACCGCTCGGTCAGCGTGTTTCTGTTGGGTGCGATGGCCGCGGAGCGTGACCGGGTCTGGACCACCGAAGGCCTGTCCGAGGTGCTGATGGACCGCTATGTCCGCGACTTCGCCCAGGTCGAGCGCCGGATCGCCGAACAGCGGGCCAGCGGCAACGTGACGGCGGCCGGAGACGGCTATCGCCTCACCGCGCAGGGAGAGCGCTTCATCGCGGCGAGCCGCTGGCTCGGCGCGGCGTTCGCCGCCGACGGCAAGTTCGTCGACCAGCGGCCGGCCCCGGCCGGGCGAGCCGGCGAGCGACGCGACCGCACGCCCGCCGCACCGCAACCGCTCCAGGCGGCCCCCGAACGGCGGCCCCGCTGACCGACAATCCCAAGACTTGGCGCCGCCCCTCCCAAAGACCCGGTTGCGCCGCACGCGCCCCCACGCTATATCTGCCCCTCCGGCGATGCACCCGTAGCTCAGCTGGATAGAGTGCTGCCCTCCGAAGGCAGAGGTCACAGGTTCGAATCCTGTCGGGTGCGCCA